>CAZOJI010000001.1:0-176349 GCA_964580055.1 uncultured Gemmatimonadaceae bacterium
CCCATGATATGTCTGCGGGCGAGTAGTACAGACATCCGACCGGATGTTTCTCTAGATACCTGTCCAGGCTGCTGAACAAGCGACGAGCAACCTCCTGATGCCAAACGTGCGGGGCAGGCGTCACGAGCAGTTCCCCGTGAACCGTCTCGTAGCGTTTGCCGTCGTCCGGGAGTGCCCGGACCATATCTGCGGAGTAATACAACGGCGCGGCCATGCCCATAATGTCGCCTCGGCGGAATTGGGTATGCAAGCGTGAGGCACGTCCGAGGATACGGCTGTTCCCTTTGTTGGCCTGCATCAAACAAACGCGTGGAGTGGCGAAGTAATGCGGGGCGTTCCCGGATTAAAGGCCGGGCTCGTTAGACCGGGATGAACCTTGGCGCTCCAGCACCTCCTTGAGATTCTCCATCACCCAGATCTCGGGCTCCTGGGTGTACGTGGTGAGCGCTATTCGCCGGCCGTCAGTGCTCAACTCGAACCAGCCTCCCCATTTTCCTTCCCCGAAAGTCCAAAGGTTCTCGGGGTCTCCACAGGTGACAGGCTCGCTCCGTAGATCTCGATACTGTCACTGCCGAAGATTCGTGTGAGCGTAGGATCGATGGTTGGTACCTCCTGCTCGATCTGTGCATTCAGTGCCACCGAGCTGACGAGCAGTAGCACGGCCGATAGGATTCTCTCGCGTTGCACGATTTTCATGAGTCCACCTCCCACAAAGGACGCTTGCCAAACACAGTCTGGGGATATTATTGCCCCAGGTCGGCAACGTTCGTGAAGGGCAATCGCTATGCCAACTACGAAAGCACCGTAACTCATTGAATTACACTTCTTGTGCGCTACTTTCGAGAACTGAGGTGGTTCTGGGACTCGTACATCCCCTTGGCTATCTCTCCTGGACAGCAGCCCGAACCGCAGCACATCTTGCGGGGCCGTACGTGCGGCACGCCGATGTGATCGCGAGCCACTCGACATCGAAAAAGCAGAAGACTGTAGACTTATGCGCTGCGCCTGGGCAACCGACATACACCTGAATTTCGTCGACGGCCGTCACCGATATGCCTTTGCCGAATCCGTGCTGAAGCACGAGCCGGACATAGTGCTCTTGGGTGGAGACCTGGCCGAGGCGGACAATGTGGTTTCCTACTTGCAGGAGCTGGAAGATTGGATCCAGAGGCCGATCTACTTCGTGCTGGGGAACCACGACTTCTACAAGGGGTCGATACGCTCAGTGCGAGAGTCGATTTCTGAGCTGACCCGAGATTCCGAGCATCTGTTCTGGATGAATGACGCCGGCGTGGTTCCGATCGGCCAAGAAGCTTCTCTAGTGGGGCATGACTCTTGGGCCGATGGCGGGCTCGGGGATTATTGGGGAAGCGGCGTCGTGCTCAATGACTTTCTTTTGATCGAGGAGTTCCAACAGCTCGGAAAGCGTGCACGACTCGAACTTCTCGAGAGGCTGGCCGCCGAGGCCGCCGCGCATTTTGGGAAAGTGTTATCCGAAGCGTTCGGCAGCAGCCGGTCGGTCATACTTCTGACTCACGTCCCACCGTTTCGACAGGCCTGCTGGCACGAAGGCAAGATCTCTGCTGACGACTTCCTACCCTTTTTCGCAACCAAGGTCGTGGGCGACATGCTGAGATCGGTGATGGAGGCTAACCCGGAATGCAACTTGAGAGTCTTCTGCGGCCATACCCATGGGGGTGGGGCCGCCGACATTCTGCCGAACCTCAAGGTGTACACAGGCGGAGCCCAGTACGGGAAACCAAGAGTGCAGATGGTTTTCGACGTTACCTAGCTGCAAAGCTGTCTCCTCAATTGCCATGGAATCGCCGATGTCGAGTGGGTGTCAATTGGGTTATTGGAACATCCTCACTGCTGTCCCAGCGTTACTCAAACAACATCAACTGGTTAGGACTGTGGGCTGTTTCTGTTTCGTAATCCCATGCCTGAAACGCCTGTACAATGGAGGCTTTCTCGAACAGCGAGACCCTCGGGAGAGGCGACAACCATCCTAACACACGGGGGTGGAAGGCCGCGGCCGAGACTCTCCATAACGGCACGACATTCCGGCGTGGTGCCGAATTGCACTCCGCGGTATTCTCAGAAGTGCAGCCGTGCAGTCGCTATCTGCATTCGCCAGACATGGGAATTCGGGATCAACAACCGTTACCACGTTCGAGGATAGTCAAATGTCAGGCCTCAAATCCACTATCTTGGCAACGTTCTCGATCGTTGCCGTACAGCCTCTGCAAGCCCAAGTGCCGGCGCCCGAAGAGGTTGTCGGCTGGCCTCCGTGCGCAGACTACCAGCTCGCCGACGACGTGCAATTGATGGAGTATTTCCGCTTGCTCGCGGCTGCGACGGACCGCGTGCAGCTAGTTGAGATTGGGCGCTCGGCAATGGGCCGGCCGATGCCTCTGTTGTTCATCTCGAGCGAAGAGAATATGCGCCACCTCGACAGGGGGGATGCGGCTCGCACCTTATTACCACAATCAAATCGGCCTGCTGTCCGAGACATCGCACAGCACACCCACACCGCGCACCTACGACCTGGCGGACTTCCCGGAGGTCATCACGGTGCGACGCGGACTGCCCGCGAGAACTGACAGCACCAGCATCTCCTATCCCGATCCCTGGTTCGGCACCGATTCACACCTCAGGGATGCGTGCGATTACATAGTCGAGTCATCAATTGCGACTCTGGACCTCGCCGCGCGGTACCGCGAACGATTCCTGTTCAACGTCTACCGTATGGGCCGCGATGCGATCGAAGCCGGCGAACGAGGCAGACCGTTTGCCTACGTCGTGCTGCCAGACCAGTGGGACCCGAGCGAGGCGGTGAACCTGATCAACGTGTTCCGATACGGCGGAGCGGAAGTGTACCGCGCAACCCGAGAGTTCACGGCGGACGGGACCGGGTATCCCGCCGGTTCGTACATCCTATACGCTGCGCAGGCTTTCCGGCCGCTTGTTGTGAACCTCATGGAGCCGCAACGGTATCCGGAGCGGGAACAGTATCCCGGAGGGCCGCCGGAGACTCCGTACGACCTCGCAGGCTGGACGCTTCCGATGCAAATGGGAGTGCGGGTCGACAGAATCGAGGAGCCGTTCGACGCCCGCGGGGAAGAGGTCGTCGACCTGGCGTCTGCGGGACCGGGGTCGGTGAGTGGCCCGGGAACATATGGCTACGTGCTCGGTCCGAATTCGAATGCCGCGTTCCGGGCGGTGAACCGGCTGCTCGCTCAGGGCCACAGTGTCGACGTCACCAATGAGAGCGTCGAGGCGGAGGGTGCATCGATTGCCGCGGGTAGCTTCATCGTGCACGCCGGCAGAGGAGTGGACGATGCAGTGCAGTCGCTGGCTCGCGAGCTCGGCCTGGATTTCGTCGGGCTGGGATCATCACCGGGTGTAGGAGCGGACGCACTCAGTCTGCCGCGGGTAGGAGTGTACAAAGCGTGGCACACGCGGGTCGACGACCAGGGCTGGAGCCTCTGGATGATGGAGCAATACGAGTTCCCGGTCGACACGCTCCACGACGCGGACATCCGCCAAGGAAATCTCTCGCCTTACGACGCCATAATCCTGCCCAACGTCTCAGGCGAATGGATCCTGCAGGGCTATCTGCCCGGAACGATGCCCGAGGAATTCGTCGGCGGGCTTGGCGCCGAAGGCGCCGCCGCACTGAAACGGTTCGTGGAAGCGGGAGGCACTCTCATCGCCTTCGATGCGTCGACCGATTTCCCGATAGACCAGTTCGGCCTGCCGGTTCGCAACTCGGTGGCCGGTATTCCTCCCGAGCGCTTCTTCATACCCGGATCGTTGATCCGAGCCGACATCGACACAGGCAACCCGCTGGCGTACGGCATGCAACCGCAGGTGGCGGCTTCGTATTCACAGAGCCGCGCGTTCGAGGTCGTCCGGCTGCCGCGCGCGGGAGAAGGGGGTTATGAAGACATCCCCGAGGCTCCGCCGGCGCCAGTTGAGGTGGTCGCCAGATATGCCGGGGACGACCTGCTGATGAGCGGATGGGCGATGGGCGAGGAACGTTACCTCGCCGGAGAAGCCGCGATGGTGAGTGTTGAATTGGGCAGTGGTCGTGTCGTGCTGTTCGGGTTCCGGCCTCAGTTCCGAGGACAGCCGCGCGGCACATACAAGCTGGTGCTGAACGCAATCAACCGGGCGACGACCTTGAAGGGGAGGGCGCTACGACCCTGACCAGAGGAACCGCGGTTTGGATAGCGACCGCAAGCGCGCGGCCGCTCACAACGACATTGGAAACCCCGTCTTCGTACGACGGGGGGTCGTTGTTTCGGCAACCGGAGAAGGGACCACCCTCTTGCGGTTGAGTCTGAACCGAAAGCTGTTCATGAGGCCAAACGATGCTGGGCGGAACCCCTCAGACGCGTCTTCGAAGTTGACCCGCTCGCCTATACTCGCCGCCGCTTGACTCAGTCGCGTGGCTATGCCGCAGCCCTAAAACCCGCACGCCCCGAAACCGCCCCTCTTCTCGAAATACCGCTGGTGGTACTCCTCGGCCCGGTAGAACGGCGCGGCCTCGACGACCTCGGTCGCTATCGGACGCGAGTACCGATCCGACAGATGCAGCGCGTCAATCGCGCTCAACGCCGCGTGCTGCTGCGCTTCGTTGTGGAAGAAGATCGCGGACCTGTACTGCGAGCCGACGTCCGGACCCTGGCGGTTGAGCTGCGTGGGGTCGTGGGAGGAGAAGAATACCTCCAGCAGATGCGCGTAGCTCACCTTTTCCGGGTCGAACCTGACCTCGACGGCTTCGGCGTGGCCCGTCGTGCCGGAGCATACGAACTCGTACGAGGGATTCTCCACATTCCCCCCGGTGTATCCTACCTGAGCGTCCGTCACTCCCGGCACCTTGCGGAACGCCGACTCGACACCCCAGAAGCAACCGGCTCCGAAGGTCGCGACTCCCGGCCTCGATGCATCCTCCTCGGATGAAGGATTGGGCAGCGGTGGTATCGGCTCCCCCTCGGGCACGAACTCGAGCGACGCGGAATTGATGCAATAGCGTTTCCCGGTGGGAGGCGGCCCGTCGTCGAATACGTGACCCAGGTGCGTTGCCGAGCGGGCACAGTGCACCTCGGTCCGGATCATGCCGTGGCTCGTGTCGACTTCCTCGACTGTGTGGCCGGGGTCGAAGGGCTCGAAGTAGCTGGGCCAACCGCTCCCGGATTCGAACTTGGTGGTCGAGGTGAATAGAGGGAGCCCGCACACGACGCAGACATAGGTCCCCTCTTCCTTCTTGTCCCAATACTCACCGGTGAAGGCCGGCTCAGTGCCGGCCTCGCAGGCGATCGCGCGTGCCTGTGGATCGAGGTCCGAGGCCAGGGCCGAAACCATTCCTCGAGGTAAAGGGGTTATATCGTATCCCGATTGCGAGATTCTGCGTGGCTCATTAGCAGTCATTGTGTCTCGATACCCGTTATTTGCTGGACGGATGGACGCGATGGCGGACGGCGTTGCCGCTCACGCCATCACGGCGTCCTCTCTTGGCTTGTTGTTGACGCTGTCCCAGTAAGGAGACGCTTTGCGTAGTCCTTCCACTATGTGCGGAAATACCTCGATTATGTGGTCCACTTCCTCATCGGTGGTATAGCGGCTCAGGCTGAAGCGCACCGATCCGTGCATGGCCGTGAAAGGGACGGCCATGGCCTTCAACACGTGCGACGGCTCCAGGGAGCCGGACGTGCAGGCCGAGCCGGACGACGCACAGATACCGTGCTCGCTCAACTCCTGGAGTATTCCTTCGCCTTCGATGTAATGGCAGGCGATGTTCAGTGTGTTGGGCAGCCGTGGTGCGTTGCCGCCGTTCACCTCGATGTAGGGGACTTCGCGGAGCAATGCCTCCTGAAGGCGGTCTCTGAGCCTGGCCACCCGTTCTTCGTCGGCCATGTTGTCTCTCGCCAGCTCGCACGCCTTCGCGAGGCCGGCGATGTACGGCACGTTTTCCGTGCCGGCCCGGCGTCCCCCCTCCTGGTGGCCACCTATCAACAGTGGGCGGCAGGGAGTTCCCTTCCGGATGAACAGCGCGCCTACTCCTTTGGGGGCGTGCATCTTGTGACCTGAGAACGACAACAGGTCCACGTGCTTGAAGTTGCCGCTCAGGTCGATCGGCAGCTTGCCAACCGATTGCGTGGCATCGGTGTGAAAGACGATGCCGGGGTGCGTTTCCTTCACGAGCCGGGAGAGGTTCTCGACAGGGAACACGACACCGGTCTCGTTGTTGGCGTGCATTATCGTGACCAGCAGAGTGTCGGGCCTGACGGCGCGAACGAAGTTCACCACGTCGAGGTTGCCGCTCGAGTCCACGGGAAGGAAGGTCACTTCGTAACCGGACCGGGCCATGTCCTTGCACACGTCGAGCACGGCGGGATGCTCGACCGCGGTGGTGACTATGTGCTTCTTGTGCGGGTTCGCCTTGGCGACGCCGAAGATCGCAGTGTTGTTGCTCTCGCTGGCGCATGAGGTGAACAAAATCTGCTTGGGATTGCCCGCATGCAGCAGCTTGGAGACGGTCTTCCGGGCCTCCTCGATAGTCGCGGCGGCCTTGCGGCTCGCCTCGTACATGGAGCTCGGGTTGAAGTACTCGGCCGTCAGGAACGGCACCATGGCCTCGTAGACCTCGGGTGCTACCGCGGTTGTGGCGTTGTTGTCGACGTAAACGGTGTTCATGTTCGCCGCACCTCCCTCTATACCGCTATGGCCTTGATGCGCTGGTCGACCTGGTTCTTGAGATTCAGCTCTACCATCGAGCGGAGTGTTGCCTCCGCACCAACGCAACTGGCGCATGCGCCCCTGAGACGCACGTAGACCAGATAGTCCTTGATGTCGACCAGCTCGACGTCGCCACCGTCGGCCTGCAGCATCGGGCGCACGTAGTCGTCGAGGGCCTTTTCCACCGACTTGCCGAACTGGTATGGCGATGTCGGTCCATTCTCTGCAATCGCCGCTGCCGGGGCGGTCGCGGCCGCGGCGCTTGCCTCCTCCGCACCCCAAACCTCGTTCAAAATGTCTTGCAGGCCGCCAGGCGCGTGGTGGCACGTGGAGCACCCTCCGCCTGCTTTTAGGGCGTCGGTAATGGCCGGAATCGTTTTGAGTTCCAGCTCCTGGATCTTCCTCTTGAGGTACGGCTCGGTGATGGAGAAGCACTCACAGACGATTCGTCCTTCCTGCTCTTCGATTGCCGGCAGTTCGACGCCGAGCTCGGAGAGGTTCACGCCTCTGCGCTTGGCCCAGTCGAACACCGCGGCCTCGAGCGCCTCTGCTCCCATGACGGAGCAATGGATCTTTTGAGCGGGAAGACCTTCCAGGTACTTGACGATATCCTTGTTGGTGATCTTCAGGGCATCAATGGGCGTGTAACGGCCCTGCTCGATCAGCGAGCAGAGCGCCTCCGACGCTGCGATGGCCGACGTACAGCCGAAAGTCAGATATCTGGCCTCCAAGATTACGTCCTTGGTAGGATCCGTTTCATGCTTCTCCACGCGGAATGTGAATCTCATTGCGTCGCCGCACGCGATGGAGCCGTGTTCGCCCATGCCGTCCGGATCCTCGATCTCTCCGAGATGTGTTCCGGGCTTGCCGTGGATGGCGTCCATGAAGAGTGTCTTGGTTTTTTCGCTGTATTCCCAGGGCATCTAATGCCTCCTGATTGTTTCTTCAGCCGATGGCGCCCCGCGCGCCGAACGTCTTACCTCCTCGCGTTGGTCGCCACCCGATTGCTTCTGACAGATTCTGCTCGAATCCTATAATTTAGCTCCTAATCGCCTTTGGCGAGTAGTCGACGCAGGTCCTCCGCGCCGGTTACCGGCATGGCGCAGGAGTTACCCCTGCACACGTATGCGCTCGCTGCTCCGTCTATCGTCTGCTTCCCTTCGAGAAGTGGGAGGGGCCCGAGAACTTCCGAGGCATAGTCCGAGGCGGCATCGGCCAGCGCAAATGTCTTGTTGGGATGAAAGCCTTCGTGTACAAGGTCCGCCAAACGATTGGTATCCTGCGAGTTGCGTTCGCCGGCCAGCACTATCTCCAAAGGAACGTCGAGGTGGAAGTCCACCGCGCACAGCAGGTGGGTGAATGCCTCGGGGTGCGTAGCCATGAAGTCGCAGGCGTTGCGGAGAATGCCCACGGCCTTTTCGCGCATATTCTCGTCATCGAGTAGCCGCGAAAGCTGCAGCACCGCGAATGCGGCGGTCGAGTTACCCGATGGAACCGCGCCGTCATGGTACGGCTTGGTCCTCACCAGAACGTGGTCGTGCGACTGAGAGGTGAAGAAAAACCCGCCTTCGTCCGGGTCGTGAAATTCGTCAATCAAGCGGCGCACCAGCAGCGTTGCGGATTCCAGGTGCTCTATGTCGAGGGAAACCTCGTAGAGGTCGATCAGACCGTTTGCCACTTCCGCGTAGTCGTCCAGGAACCCGGGAACGTCATCGGAGCCGCGCTTCCCATGGTTGCTGTCGGGAGAATATGAGTGCAAAAGCTTGCCGTCCCGGTGCATCTGAGTCAGTACGAAGCCGGCGGCGCGAATGGCGGCCTCGAGGTACCTGTCGTCCTTTAGAACGGCGTATCCTCGGGCCAAAGCGGATATCATCATCCCGTTCCACGACGCCAACACCTTGTCGTCCTTGCCGGGCCAGACACGCTCGGCACGCACTCGCCTCAGCGACTCGCACCAGCGCTCGATATTCTGCTCGAGCTCTTCGGGTGAATCGAAGTGCTGTTGTGCTCTTTCCACCGAGGCTTGGGTGTAGTGCAGTATGTTGCCGACTTCGAAGTTGCCCGCTTCCGTGACGCCGAAGTATTCGCAGAATATGGCTCCTTCCCGGGCGCCGAGGACTGCCTCTATCTGCTGCGGCGTCCAGACGTAGAACCTGCCCTCTTCGCCTTCGCTGTCGGCGTCGAGTGCGCAATGAAACCCGCCTGCGGAATCGGCCATGTCGCGGAGCACGAAGTCGAGAGTGTTACGGGCCACCCTCCGGTACGCATCCCTTCCGGTCACCAGTGTGGCTTCGAGATACACTCGCGCGAGCAGCGCGTTGTCGTAGAGCATCTTCTCGAAGTGCGGTACCAGCCACTCCTCGTCGACCGAGTACCTGTGAAACCCGCCGCCCACGTGGTCGTGCATACCTCCCTGAGCCATATGGTCGAGCGTGAGCGTGGCCATTTCCAGCAAATCCGGGGAGCTGGTGTGCCGGTATTGACGAAGCAACACGGAGATTGATCCCGTCGGTGGGAACTTTGGCGCTCCTCCGAACCCACCCCACCGTTGATCGAAGCTGCGGCGCAGGGCGGTAGTCGCCTTCTCGAGAAGGTTTCGATCCACAACGGAATCGCCGCTCTCGACCCGGTCTACCGTGGTCCTGATGGCGCTCGTCAGGTTGGCGGCACTGCTCTGGACCTGATCGGGCTGTTCCCGCCAAACGGTAGCGATCTGTCGGATCAGGGTGCTGAACCCCGGGCGCCCGTAGCCGTCGACCGGCGGGAAGTAGGTGCCCCCGAAGAACGGTTGCAGGTCTGGCGTGAGAAACACGTTCAACGGCCAACCCCCGCTCCGCGTGAGAATCTGCACGGCAGTCATGTAGATCTCGTCTACGTCGGGCCTTTCCTCTCGGTCGACTTTGATGGAAATGAAGTTCTCGTTCAGGATCGCCGCCACTGCAGGGTCGGTGAACGATTCCCGCTCCATCACGTGGCACCAATGGCATGCCGAGTACCCGATTGACAGGAATATCGGCTTGTTCTCGCGCCTGGCGCGCTCGAGCGCCTCGTCGCCCCACGGATACCAGTCTACCGGATTGGACGCGTGCTGTTTCAGGTACGGACTGGTCTCTCCAGCCAGGTGGTTGGTGAAGGAACCATCGGCTCGATCTATGTTATCGGCGGCCTCTCGTGGCTTCTGTTCGGACATCAGATTTTCAACTCCTCACTTCGGTTTGCCGAAGGCTCGCCCAGGCAATCCTTTGACGATATTAGTATTCATACTCCCATATAATAAAATAGGACATGTCCGAACGGCCAAGGACGGACCTTGGATTGCGATTGCCGTGTTCTGTTTGACGGTACGTCCACCGATGTTATCGAGGCTATCAGTTTGCTGGTTTTCGCTTCACATGTACCGGAGATTCCCTTAGAATCACTCCACGTTGAGCCATGCAGAATAAGGCTGCGATGTCGATCGGAGCGTTTCTGGTGCACAGGAGACGGAGCTGGTTGGAGAATTGTCGGTGAAACGAAATGATAGAACCTTGCTGCGACGGATCGGTGAGTATTGCAGGGGAAAGGATGTGCTGGAGATCGGTTGTGGCGATGGCTCTCGCATGGTGGAAGTGGCCCGGGAGAGCAGGAGCTGGACCGGCATAGATCCGGATGCCGAATCTGTTCGGCTGGCTGTCGAAGGGATCTCTTTGCCGAACGTCGAGTTCCTGGAGGGCAGTGCGGAGAAGCTGGTGTGGTCTGAATCGACGTTCGATGTGGTGGTGTTCACGCTATCTCTGCACCACATGCCTCCCGACGTGATGCCCTCGGCGATTGATGAAGCGGTGCGCGTGCTGCGACCGGACGGCAGAGTATTGTTCCTCGAGCCGATGCCCGAGGGGAGCTACTTCGAGGCGGGAAAGCGGTTCGGCTGTGGTGGCGGGGACGAAAGAAGGCAGCTCGCGTATGCCGTCTACGTGATGATGAGCTCGGACAGACTCTCGGAGATCGAAGAGTTCACCGATCGGGTGTCGGAGGAATACGACTCCTTCGAAGACTTTCTGGAACACGCGGCGATCCGGCCGGGAACGGAATCACAGTTGAGAGAATACGTAGCCGATGCGGGTTACACGCTCGACGAACGGTTTCGTTTGAACGTCTTTCGTGTCGATCGGGGTGAGTGACGAGAACGCCGCGCCGGCGAGCTCTAGATAATCCCGCTCAGTCGGTGAGCTACGGCGATTCCGTGTCGCCTATGCGGCAATAGTGTCAGCCACGATCGAGGGCTGAGCCTCCAACCCCTCCGTCAGCTCCTCGATATCGAACCCGGACTTGCGGATGAGATCGAGAAACTCCTGCGCCTGCTCCCTGCTGTGGCACTCGATCTCGAATTCAGTGCCGAGTCCGCCGTGCAAGATCTCTGCGGTATATATCAGCCAGCATGGGTCGCGGTACTTCGCCGGCGCGAGCTTGGGGTTGTGGTGTGCGGTGACCATCGAGACGATCGATGACGGCAAATCCCATCGGTCCAGCAGCAGTCCTCCGATCTCGCCGTGGTCCGTTGCCAGAGTGATGTTCTCACCCTTCCAGAGAGGAGAATCGCAGCTCTTCGCCACGTCGTATGCTCCCCGCAGCTCGTCGCTGAAGCGTTGGTCCATTACCAGCAGGCCGACGTCGTGAAGCAGCCCGGCCACGTAGAGCTCACCGGCCGAGACGTGTGTGTACTGCAGGCATCGCGCCAGGCTTCGTGCCGTGTTGGCGACGCCCGCGCTGTGCTCCCAGAATGCGGTGCCCACCAACCCGCCGTCGCGGCTGGAGAACATGTTCGTCACGCTTAGTGCCACGCACATGGCGCGCACCTGGCGGATTCCGAGCAGCTGAATGGCGCCGGCCACGTCGCCTATCGGCGACCCGCAGTTGAAGGCCGCCGAATTCGCGAGGCGCAGGAGCTTCGTGGCCATCGCTGGGTCGCGCTCGATGATCTCGGCAATGCTCGCGCCACTCGACATATCGTTGTTGAGGACCGAGTAGAGCTCGAAGACCACTGATGGCAGCGAGGGCAAATCGTCCCCCTTCGCCAGCACGTAACGGAACTCTCTCAGAAAGTTGGCCATGGCGATCGATCTTCCCTTCTAGCATGACATCGAGTGCCTGAATCTTAGAATCGACCGATCTGCCCAGACCTTTAGGATCAGTGGCTGTCCCCGTCCTCCTCCGGATGGATCAGGGACTTCTCCCACTCGTATTCACGTTCCATGACCCATCGCTCGAACCAGTCGAGTTCCACGTTGGCCTTGAACAGGCGCTGCTGCAGCTCGCGCCAGCCGTGTCCTTGATTAGGCGCCACGTAGAGGTGCGTGGGTACACCGTTGTGTTTGAGTGCGCGATACAGCTCCACCGACTGCGGCATCGGCACCCTCGGGTCGTCTTCGCCCACGAGAACGATGGTTGGCGTGGTAACTCGCTGTACGTCGAACAGGGGCGAGTCGGCCCTGTACTGGTCCAGAGGCGCGTCCTCACCCCACGGAGCCCCGCCGAACCACGGTGTCCGGTAGATGCGCACGTCGCTCTGTGCGTACATGGATATCCAGTTGGCTGCGCCGGCACCCGATGAGGCCGCTTTGAAACGATCCGTGTACGTGATGATCTTGTTCGTCATGTGGCCGCCCGCGCTCCAACCCATCTTGGCCATGCGGTCGCCGTCCACCATGCCGCGATCTATCAGGTAGTCCACGCCGGCCATCACATCCTTGTGCGCCTGGTTGAAGTAGTGGCCCACCATGTCGCGGAGAAACTCGTCCCCGTAGCCGGTCGAGCCGCGGTAGTTGGGCTTGAACACGAAGTAACCCATCGACGCCAGCACGGGCTCATAGCGGCCCGAACTGAAGAATGAGAACTTGTCTGATGAAGCTGGGCCGCCGTGAGTCTGCACCACCAACGGGTGCCTGGTACCCGACTGATAATCCAGCGGGTAATAGAGCAATCCTTCGACGGTTACGCCGTCCTCGCCCTGCCACTCGACTGCCTCGACGCGCGGCAGCCGGTAATCCTCCGCGAGGTAGTCGAAGATGCGGGTTACCTGAGTCGGCCCTCCGCTCGGCCGACCGTTTCTGGATACACGTTGTAATTGTATGTCCCCGGGGGTCGTGGGATTGGACGCGGTAAACGCAAAAATCCTCGCGCCCGGCTGATAGGTCCAGCTCCGTATGGAGTGATCTCCCTCTGTGAGGGGACCCACTTCCCGGTCGTTCATGCGAACCTGGTAGAGGTTCTGGCGAATCCCCGTGTTTGCCCTGAAATAGATGGAGCGGCCGTCATCGGACCAGTATGCGCCGTTCACGTCGTAGGAGCTGCCTGACAGTACTCGCTCCGGACGCCCTCCTTCAGCAGACACTATAAACAGACGCTCGTTGTAGTAGTAGTCGTCCATGGCCTCGTTTGCGTCGGCCAGAAACAGGACTGTAGAGTTGTCGGGCGAAAGCGAGGCGCCACTCTCACCGACGGTGTTGGAGGTGAGTTGGCGGGCGCCCGACCCGTCGGCGCTCATCACCCACACCTCCGAACTCAGCACGTCGTCGTAGAGCGGCGTGGGAGCCCGGTGAAATGCAATCAAATTGCCGTCCCGAGACAGGCTGTAGCCCCGCAGGGAGAAAACGCCCTCGGTAACTCGCTCGACGTCTCCGGCTTCGACATTGACCCGCCAAAGGTGAGAGTTCTTCCTGTCCTCCTCGAAGCGGAAGACATTGTCGTTCACCTCTTCGCGTGCCTTCTCCGCTTCCGTCTTCTCTTCCCGTGCGGTGAAATAGATCCAGTTGCCGTCCGGCGACCATTGAATGCTCGACGTGGACGTTGGATGCTCGGTTAGAGCCCGGGCCTCGCCGCCGTGGTTGGAAATCAGGTAGATCTGGGTCTCTTCGTCGTCTCCACGCTGCGTGAGGAAGGCAATCGTGGAACCGTCAGGCGACCACCTCGGGTTGGACTCCGAGTTCTCACCATTGGTGAGCTGCACCGATGCCGATCCGTCCGAGTTGACCCTCCAGATGTGCGATACGGTGGCGTTCTCGTCCCAATCGGCATCGCTTCGCACGTAGACTATTTGTGTTCCATCGGGGGAGATTTGCGGATCACCGAGACTCGGCACGTTGATGAGGTCGACGATCGTCATCGAGCGCGGTGTCTCCTGGCCGAGAATCGGAAATGCCAACACGGCACAGAGAATCGCTGACAGAGCCAGACGGCTGGAGCGTTTCATGGTCGAATTACCTCGTGCTATGGATTCGAGGGAGAGTGTGAGATCTTGAGCCTCGCAGCTATTCTTATTGTCGGCTGCTCCTTCGAGGTATTGCTCAGGAGCGGCCTTGGTAATGAGCCATGAACAAAGAGAACACGATGTCCGAAGATCTGCGAGAGGTAGTGGATGAGGGCAAGCTGAACGAGGCCCTCCAGGCCGATTTCGCCATCCTATACAAGCACAGCACCAGGTGCCCCATATCATTTGGCGCGAAAGCTGAAGTCGACCGCTTCTTGGCGGGAGGGCCGGATGTTCCGGTTTACATACTAAACGTAGTCCAGAACCGGGATCTGTCTCGCCGCGTTGCGGAAGAGCTGGGCGTTCGCCATGAATCGCCACAAGCCATCCTGGTGCACTCTGGCGAAGCGGTGAAACACGTGTCACACCGCCAGATCACGGCTCAACTCCTGGAGAAATGGGCCGCCGAGAGGCCGACCTGAAAATCAGTTGTCCGGCTCCGATTCTGCTCGGGCTGCCACACTATTGGAAGAGGGCGTTTGGGCTGGTGAAGCCGCGATCCGGGAAAACGATTCCGTATTGCGTCAGATCCGCGACCCCTCGAGGAAGCTGTTCGTGGTTGGTTCCAGCGTCCCCGTACCCGGCTTCGAGGAAGAGCTGCAGCTGCGGGCGACGAGGGTGAACGGGCAGCCGTGGCAGGAGGCCGTATATCGGGGAAACCAGTTGCACGCCGCTCAACTAGAGCGGGCCGGGTTTGTCGTGCTCAGGAATCCGCTTCCCCTGGTGTACCACGACAATCACATTACCAAGGTGCGGCATTGGTATTTCGCTTCTTCCAACAACGCCATCGTCGAAACAGACGGAAGACGGAGGGCCGTGTGGCTTCCAACGTACGGCCACGGCTGCTGGAGGGAGCTAGAGGCCACGGATCGCCGCAACGAAGAAATCTGGCGAGATATGGGTTTCGAGGCCTTTTTGCTCGGCGACTTCCATCCATTCGTTTCGAACCTCGGCAGTCTGCGGTGTATGACGAAGTGCCTCATACGAAGCTGACTTTGATACTCGAGACATGTAGGTTCGTGGGACACCTCTGATCGAACCAAAGGGAGGCGGCATGCGCTGCACCTCAGTTGTACGTCCACAATATTGGCCGAAACTCTTCGGCTTGTTCCTCGTCACGCTCGGTTGGCCTTTGGATGCACAGGACGCCGAACTCACGGCGTTTACGACCGAGGATGCTCTCAACGTTGCGTCCCTCCAGGTCTTCGACATAACCGACGACGGCAGTCACGTTGTCGCGTCGCGCTACACTCAGCGTGATCGCAAGAACATCGACCACATGCTGTTTGGAGACCCGACCTACATACGCCCGCAGTTGTCCCAACTGCTGGTTATCGATGCGGTCACGGGAGAAGAGTCTGTAGTGTTCGACGAGAGAGTCCAGGTGAGGTCCGCGGTTTTTTCGCCGGACGGTTCGACCGTGGCGTTCTTCTTGAGACGCGGAGATCGATTCCACCTCTATACATTGGACGTATCCAGGAATCGGGCGCGGGAGGTTCGTCTCAGGACCGACAAGGCTATAGCCTCCAACTCGCCGCTGCTGTGGCGTCCCGACGGTAGCGGGGTATTGCTCGGTCTCAGGGGAGATGAGTGGGCCGAGATCTCGAGGCGCATGTTTCTGGAGGTGTCGGAAGGCCCCGTCATCGTGCAGGACTCGCGCAACTCCTTCCTTGCCTGGGATTCGGTGAGGAACCGTAGCTCGCTGTTGATACCGGCAACCGTGGATTTTGACTCGCGGGAGGTGCGAGAGCTGCTGCCTGAAGGGCGAGTGACGGATTTCAACCAATCCGAAGACGGTGAGTTCGTCGCCTACACATATGTGACGCCGGTCAGGACCTCTTACGAACGCAATAAAGGAACCGAATACCAGGTCCTGATGCTCTCGCTGGACGATCTCACCGTCAAGCATCTCAGCCGAAAAACCGAAGACCGTATCCGCCCGAACTGGAACGACACCGGCGACGTTTTCGCTTACTCCGACGACGGCGACGTGTTGTTGCGTTCGGTGCTCGCCGACAGTGCCGTGAATCTCACCGAGGAGCATCGGGGGCCGGTGAGCGAAGGCGACACGACGCAGATACGGTTCTCGGTGGAACGTTGGAGAGACGACGGTGCCGCACTGCTGCTCAGTTCCCAGCAGGGCTACCACGTGCTCGATACCGAGTCTGGGGATATCGAACTCGTGTATGAAGAGCCTGAGGAGGAAGAAGCGGCCCCGGAGCTCGACGACCTGCACTGGAGTCCGGACGGGGACTACATCTATATGAGCTATTCAGCAACGGATAGCTGGGAACGGGGTTTGATGCGATTGAACCTCCAGGACGATAGGATCGAGGACCTGGTCAAGGACGAGAACCTCTACTCCCAATGGAGGTTCTCAGAAGGTGGTGACCGCGTATTCTATCAGATGTCCGACGGAGATATGCCCTACGACCTCTTCGTGAGCGACGTACGAATGGCGAGTCCCGAGCAACTGACCGATCTCAACCCCTGGTTGGAAAACAAGAAACTCACCAGGAGCGAGCTGGTCGAGTACCTGGACGTGGACGGCAATACCCTTTACGGGATCCTGTACTATCCCGTCGATTACGAACCGGGTAGGAAGTACCCGCTGGTGGCGGAGATCTACGAGGACTTCTTTGACAACGGTTTCAACCATCGTATGAATCTGCTGGCCAATGCGGGCTTCTTTGGCTTCCGGCCTTCCGTGAAATTCGAGACGGGCTACCCTGGCGAGGCCTGGCTAAAGGGCGTGACGACCGGCATAAACGAGTTAATCGACCGTGGCATCGTGGATCCGGACAGGCTGGGCGTTCATGGCACGAGCTATGGCGGCTATGCCACGAACCTGTTGATAACACAGACCGACAGATTCGCGGCTGCAATCAACATCTCCGGCAAGGTGAACATCATCAGCTTCCTGGGAGACAGCCCCAAGATCACAACGCGCAACTACCGAGCTGCGGAAGAAGGCCAGGACCGAATCGGGGCGACGCTCTGGGAACAACCCCACAAGTACATCGCGCACAGCGCCGTGATGTTTGCTGATAGGATAGACACGCCCCTGCTCCTGCTCAGCGGCGAAGGTGACTGGAACGTGCCGGCCACGAACCAGCGCGAGATGTACTACGCGTTGCGAAGACTGGGTAAGGAAGTAGTGTGGGTTCATTATGTGAACGCCGGTCACGGTGCGGGGCGCTCCAGCACCGTGGACGATTTCCACGATCATTGGCGAAGGATAATGGACTGGTATTCAAGCCATTTCGAGGAGCCGAACTAACTCAACAAACGCCGAACCAACCGCCCGGTCCGGCATTTGCCGGACCGGATTCACGCCTCGAGTCAGCCCAACCCGTTCGCACCGCCGCGATTTCTTCAGGCTTCCCAGTTTTGCCTATAAAGCAATAAACAGCAACGAGATAGGGCCCTAGCTACTGCGGCTGGCCTCGGTTCTTTCGGTGCCCCCAATTTGAGGGGGTGCGTCGTGTTGAGCGCTTGTCGATACGAACAGCTAGACAACGGCTTGACATACTGCGCGCCACACGCTAACATTTAGCCCATTAGGATTTCGGGGATATGAATACCACATGACCAGAATGCTGGTGAGTCAACAACAGCAACCGAGAGGAAAGAACAATGAAGACCTTCAACCCACGCAGGAAACTACTTCCCTTGGCCGCACTCGGTTTGGCTTTGACCGTGACCGCGTGCGGGGACGATGAAGACGTAACGGGTCCCGAGGAGGACAACAGCATAGTTGGCACCGCCTCCTCCGCCGGTGACTTCACGACACTACTGTCGGCGCTCGACGCCGCCAACCTGACCTCCACACTCCAGGGTGGAGAGTACACCGTATTCGCTCCGACCGACGCCGCGTTCAACGCCTTGCCGGCGGGCGTGCTGGACTCGCTTCTGGCAAACACTGACGCGTTGGAGTCGGTGCTGACTTACCACGTCGTTTCAGGCGAATACTCCGCGTCGGAACTGGAGCAGCTCAGTTCGATACAGACGTTGCAGGGACAGCCAATAGTCATAACACAGGGAAGCGTGGTGCTGAACGGTGTCACGGTGAGCGAGAGTGTCTCGGCTGAAAACGGCATCATTCACGTCATCGACGATGTACTGCTTCCCCCGGAACTCGACATAGTCGAGACGGCTGCTGCGACCGCAACATTCTCCACCTTGGCGACCGCGGTTGAGGCGGCGGGCCTGGTCGAGACGCTGCAGGGCGATGGGCCGTTCACCGTGTTCGCGCCGACTGATGCAGCCTTCGCCGCATTGCCGGACGGCACGCTCGACGATCTGCTCGCCGACCCTACCGCCCTCGCCGAGGTGTTGACCTACCATGTCGTGTCCGGCCGTGTATACGCTCGCGATCTGGATGGAGTGGTGTCGACCGAGACGGTGGCGGGTTATCCGGTTCTGTTCGACTTGTCCGACGGCGCTAAGATCAACGGCAAGAACATCTCAGGTACCGACATCCTCGCCACCAACGGCGTCATTCACGTGATCGACGAGGTACTGCTTCTCGATATCGTCCAGCAGGCGCTTTCGAACGATGATTTCTCGACACTGGTGACCGCCGTTGAGACTGCCGGGCTGGTAGAGACGCTGCGCGGCGACGGTCCATTTACGGTCTTCGCACCCACTAACGCCGCTTTTGACGCACTGCCGGAAGGCGCACTGAGCGCTCTCTTGGCCGATACGGATGCGTTGACCGAGGTGTTGCTGTACCACGTGGTCGAGGGCAGCGTTTTTGCCGCCGACCTGGACGGTGTGGTTTCAGCGGAGACGCTGGCCGAATATCCGGTCCTGTTCGATCTCTCGGACGGTGCGATGATCAACGAGTCGAACATCACCGTAACTGATATATTCACTCGCAATGGTGTGATTCACGTCATCGACGCCGTCCTGCTTCCGCCCGAGGGCGACATCGTTGAGACAGCGGTTGCCGCCGGCTTTTCAACCCTCGCCGCGGCGCTGCAAGCAGCCGAGTTGGTGAGTGCCTTGCAGGCTGAAGGTCCATTCACGGTGTTCGCACCCACAGATGCCGCTTTTGGCGCGCTCGCAGAGGGCGTCTTGGACGACCTGCTGTTGCCCGAGAACCAGTCGCAGCTTCAGGACATTTTGCTGTACCACGTTGTGAATGGTCAGGTGTTCTCTGGTAATCTCACCGACGGCGCAACGCCCGAGACACTTCAGGGTCAGACCGTAACGGTCGATCTCACTGAGGGTGTAATGATCAACGACGCGAATGTTACATCCGCCGATATCATCACCAAGAACGGTGTCATTCACGTCATCGATGCGGTGCTCTTGCCTGAATCGAACTAACCTCACCGCTTCGCAGTCCGGCCGGGCACTGGATCTCTTCCGGTGTCCGGCCTTTCTTGTGCGGTTGAATGCTCCAGCTGAAAACCGAGAACGTGGTGTGAAATGTGCAGTCGTAGATCAGCGAGCACGGTGGGAATCGAGTAGAAGCGCGTTCATTCAGGAGGGATCTGGAATGAAAGAACCGGAAAGTGTAGACCCCGGTCTAGGCCAGGAATCGGTCTGGAGCTACCCGCGCCCGCCGCGGCTGGAGCCGACCGACCGCCACATAGAGGTATTCTTCAACGGCGTGACAATCGCGGACACGCGTGCGGCATGGAGGGTGCTCGAAACCAGCCATCCGCCGACCTACTACATACCGCCCGAAGATGTAAACTGGGACTACCTGATTGATAACCCTCGAGCGTCTAACTGCGAGTGGAAGGGAGCTGCACGCTACTTCGATGTTCGGGTCGGTGACAGATCTGCCAACGCGGCAGCCTGGTCTTACCCTACCCCTACGGGCAGCTTCGAATCGATCCGCAGATACGTAGCGTTCTATCCCGGAGCCATGGATCTATGCACGGTGGGTGGCGAAGTCGTGCGACCGCAACCGGGAGGATTCTACGGAGGGTGGGTCACGTCCGACGTCGTAGGCCCGTTCAAGGGTGAGCCGGGGACAGAGTTTTGGTAGGATGGGAGGGTCGAACATCGAACGTCGAACGTAGATGACCGCTCCACATCCAGTGGTGGCCATCGTCCTTTGTTGGGGACACAACTGCACCGTAGTTGCCAGTCCTTCAGGACGCCTCTGCATTCCTGACCAACCCCTTCAGCATTCCATAGAAGACCAGGCTGTGTAGCGGATATATCCCGTACCAGTAGAGCAGCCCGCTGAGGCCGAGCGGATCGAACACGGCAGTTTGCCTGATCTCCGAGCCGCCGTTCCTGGGTTGCACCTCGAATTCCAGCCAGGCGCGGCCGGGCAGCTTCATTTCTGCTGCCAGTCGCAGCCTGCGGCCCGGCTCGTACGCTTCCACCCGCCAGAAATCGAGGGCATCGCCGACGCGGAGATCCTCAGGATCTCGGCGGCCGCGCCTCATGCCGGCGCCACCGACGAGAAGGTCCAGAAAACCGCGCAGGCGCCACAAAAAGGTGGCGAAATACCAGCCGCGGTGACCGCCGATACGTTGGATCGGGGCAAACGCCCTCTCCGGGCTCACGGATGTGTACGCCGTATAGGATGCGACAACGCGAGACCCGAATTTGACGCCGCCCCAGCTTTTGGGCGATCCCGCCGACGATATCGCATCAGACCAGCGCGTCTGAGCAAAGCTGCGGTCTTCATTGTGCATGGCGCGGTCGATGGCCTCGGTCAGGTTCATCGGACGCACATCGAAGGCGCGCAAAGCGTCATCGTTGGAGACTACTGTTGGATTGCGGACTCCTTCTATGAGTTTCCTGCCCACCCGGGCGTAGACCGGTGTGGTCAAACCCAACCATAGCGATGACAATCGCGGGCTGAGCACGGGAACCGGAATCAGCAGTCTGCGCAGGCCGCGTTGGCTGGCGTATTCGCGCATGATGTCGGCGTAGGAGACTTGATCGGCTCCGCCGATCTCGAACACGCGGGAGCCGTCAGTTCGCACGTCGAGTGCGCCGACCAGATAGGTGACGAGATCCTCGATGGCGATCGGCTGTGCCTTTACGTGTACCCAACTGGGACAGATCATCGCCGGCAGCCGCTCGATGAGGGCGCGGATGAGCTCGAACGATAGACTACCGGACCCGAGCACGATTGATGCGCGCAGCTCCACTACTTCGACGCCACAGGCGCGCAGCACCTCTCCCGTCTCCTGGCGACTTCGCAGGTGAGGCGAGAGATCCTTCCCGCGTTGTCCGAGCCCGCCGAGGTATACGATGCGCCGCACTCCGGCCCTCCTCGCGGCGGCCCCGAAGTTCGCGGCCGCCTGCCTGTCGAGGTCCTCGAAGTCGCCGCCGGATCCCATGGAGTGGACGAGGTAGTAGGCGGCATCTACACCTTGCATGGCCGGCTCGAGCGAGTCAGGTTCCAGGCAATCCCCTTTCACTACCTGAGTGCTCTGAGCCACCTTTTGCTCCAGGAATTCGGGCCGGCGAGCGAGGCAGCGGACCGAACGTCCCTGTTCCTCGAGGGCCGGTAGCAAACGTCCGCCCACGTAACCGGTAGCGCCGGTCAGCAGGACAAGTGGTTTGTCTGGCAACTAACGTCCTCTCGAGATGATCAACCAGTTGACCGCTGCGCCAAGCACTGCGGCCCAAAACGGAAGCAAATCCACCAGGCCCTGGGTCCCGAACCAGACAGCCGCCGCCAAACCGGCAAGCAGTGCCCATGCTTGTCCCGAACGCACACGTGCGCTGCCAAGCGGCTCTCTGTCGTCGTCGCCCAAGCTCGAGAGACTGCCGGCTGAAAACAGCACGGGAGCGAACCCAACACAGCATGCGGCAGCCGCCGCGGCACTCCAAAAAGTCGCTCGGATTTGGATCCAGATTCCTCCCTGTAATACGGCCGCAAGCGTTGCCGCGGTCAAGGCTACCAGGCCAAACGCAATGTGTCGTCTGTTGGGGCGGGGAAGAGTCCCGTCCAAGAGGAAGGCCAGTGTCAGGAGAGCTGCGTACGTCCATGAGTCGCGGTACGTGAGCCACAATCCAAGAGCGAGAATACCGAGGGAGTCGAGCAGAGTCGCTGGGAGTCCGGTGGTGCGATTCACGATTCTCACCGTGAGGAGCAGCCAGAAAAGTACCATTAGCCCTGGCGGTCCCAAGATGAACGTGCCCGCGAGCGCCAACGCGGCGGCTACAAAGGCCGACAGGTCGTGATCCGGGTCCAGCTCCCGGCATAGGGCCCATGCGAGGAAAACGGCCACCCCCAGTACGATGCCCGACAGTCCACCTACCAGGACCCCAGACCCCGTTACAATCTGCCGAACGGTCTCTAGAGCTATCACCGCCACCGTCACAACCGTGATCGCCCGATTGGTCGCGTACCTGGGATCGACCGGACGGGCAATTCCCGAAATGCTGCGTAGAGACATCTTCCTACCTCCGCCTTGCCGGTGTAGCGGTTCGGGCATCCGATCGCGGATCAGGATTGCAACTCACGTGTTCGAGTCGGGAGAGTCGGGTGGAGCTGGCTCATCTCCGGTGAGCCAATCGAGCGCATCTTCGGCCGAACGGAACACCTTCAATTGTATCGGCAGTCTAGTGGCAAAGGCCTCGTACATCCTCGCGAGTCCGTATACGAAGTCACCCGACGCGGCAATGGCGACCTTGTGATTGTCGTCGACGCCGAGCCGCTTGCCGATTGCCCCTATCAGGAGCTTCACGTCGGCAGTGCCCACTCCGGTTACCCGCGCTCCGCTGAAGTCCCACAACACATTCATCCCGGTGCAAAACCGTGGATCGCCGCCGGCCGTATCGAAACCGGAAACGACTTCAATCAGGGACACTGGGCCGGTTACGTCATGAATCACGAGGCCCGAGTCCAGGTCGATTCGAGTAGTGACGGGCATGGAATGACCATATGTGCGGGATGCTGGGGGCGCAACTGGACCGTTTGCCGCCAACTTGGGCGCCAGCCTGGAATTGGCTCGAGGTCTCTGCTCGTCGACAAGCAACGCAATACCGCGACCCTCCCCAGCCGTTCAATCGGCAGCGAACTGCACGCGATCTCAGTGAGTGCCCTACCCGAGGTCGGGAAGGGTCAGAGGTCTGTTGGCCCCGGCTTACGGATGCTGGGTCGGATCGTTCTCCAGTCGCTGCTCCGCAGAACGTTCGATGCCTCTTCGTAGTCGTCGGGATTAACCCAGATGATGTAGCCGAATCTTCCCGTGCCGTCCACCACCCCGTTGCAGGCGTAGATGTTGATTCCTGCGTTCGCGAGCTTGAGGTGGAAGTCGTACAGTGCTCCGATGCGGTCCTCGCCTTGCAGGAGAAATGCTTTCTTGGGACCCACCAGATCGATCTGCGCGTCCTCGGCCGCCTGCTTGAGCGTCTCGGGATCGTCGGGGAAGAGATCGATTTGACTCTTGCCCTCGCCCACAGGGAAAGCGGTCAGAGCTAGGAGGTTGACCATCTTCTCGCTCAGGAAATCGAGTAGTTTCCTGGACTCGCCCGGCTTGTCTGCTACGATCGTGTAGTAGTATTCGACCTCTTTGACAGTTGAGAGCATCTGAGTCCCCTTTCTTCTCCGGATCCGTCCTTCCGTTCCGCTTCCTCAAGTATGCTGTACGGAACCGTCGTTGTCCAATGAAGCAGGTTCCCGTCTATCAGAGTCGTCAACCCTTTCGCGTGACGGGTCGGTAATCCCGCTACCGCTTGCGCGCCACCAACCTGTCCAACCGCAGCGTAGCATCCGGGCCCATGAAGTGCCTGCCCGCCAGCATGACAACCAGCATGGCGCCAAACGCCACTGCGGCGGCGAGCATGAACATGACCACTATCTGGTACGCCACAGCCTGCATGGGCGGTGAGCCGGCAAGGATCTGGCCCGTCATCATGCCCGGCAACGAGACGATGCCAGCCGCTGCCATCGAGTTGATGATTGGGATCATACCCGTCCTGATCGCGTCGCGGAGAGGAGTCCGCAGTGCCTCGCGGCGGGTGGCTCCGAATGCGATCCGCAACTCCACCTCGGCCGAACGCGAATCGAGATGATCCAGGAACCGGTCGAGGCCCAGCGAGATTCCCGTCAGCGAGTTGCCGAGTATCATGCCGAGTAGCGGGATCACATACTGCGGCTCGTACCAGGGTTCCACCCCGACAACCAGATTCGTGACTACTCCGCCGACGGCGAAGCAGGAAACGGCCATGGTGAGCCAGGCGTCCCACATTATGCCCTTGTAACGGCGCGACGTGCGACTCACGGCCTCGCGTGCGGCGAACACGGTCATGAGTATCAGCAATGCCACGACCAACAGCGGACTGCGGAGCGCGAACACCCGTTCGAGCACCAGACCCAGCAGTCCCAGTTGAATGACCGTACGCACTGCGGCAAGTCCGAGGCGCCACTCCACGCCCAGCTGCAGCGCCACGGAAACCGTGCCCGCCGCGACCACCAGCAGTGCCGCTATTGCCAGTTGCAGCGGTCCTAGTTCGATAAACTCCGCCATCAGTCTTCTTCCAGGCGTCCACCTCGCAGGTGGAGCCGCCGGTGGGCGGCCTCGCAAAGGGCCGGATCGTGCAGGACGCATATCAAGAGGCGCCCGGGCTTTCGCGCGAATCCCAGCAGCAGCTCCAGGCAGGCTTCGACGGATTTGGGGTCGAGGCCCGAGAGCACCTCATCGGCCACGAGCACCGGCGGATCCCAGAGCAGGCCTCTCACCAGCGCCAGCCGGTGTCTCTCGCCGCCCGAAAGCAGAGATACATCGCGGTCGAACGGCAGGTCACCGAGCCCGATCCTGCCCAGCAAGCCCCTGGCGTCATGTTCCCCGAGTTTCCTGCCTCGAGCGGAGCGTTGTTCGAATGGAAATGAGAGGTTCTCGTACACGGTGCCGGATACCATGGGTGCGTCCTGCGAAATCAGGCAGACCTTGGCGCGCCAGGCCGGCAGCTCCGACGTACCGTAGCTCTCGCCTTGGAGGCGGCGTTGTGCATCCGGAGCCCAGGTCAATGCGGTCAAGAATCGGAGCAGCGTTGTTTTGCCGCTACCCGAGGGACCATCCAAGCAGACGAACCGGCTCTCCGGGAGAGAGACGCAAACTCCATCGAACAGCACACCCCGCTCTCTGGTGCGTGCGCTGAATGGCCCGCACTCCATGAACTCGGTCATTTTGGGGCCGGAGTTGAGAATGGCAAAGACACGAGCAACACTACGCACCGGGCGTCCGTGGCGTCAAGCTTGCCTTGAACCTCTCAGTTCCAAGAAACGTGAAAGGCGGTGTGGGGCGCACCATCGGTCATCGAAACCCCGATCTGAGCCGCAACGCTGTTCACCCCGCACATTATCAATGCTTGTTCCATCCAACCCATCATGCGGTGCTCGATGCTCTCGTCCGGGTCCGGGAAGTCGGTGACCAGCACCACAGTGTGCCCTGGGCTCTTCTCGGCCACGCTCATGGTGCTGGGCCGGTAGTAGGAGGGAAGGATCTGACTGGCCCTGGCTATGATGAACTCCGGAGAAGCTATGCGCACAAACAGCCGGAAGACTCCGCGCAGGCCGTGAGATGCGCTGAACCTTCCCTGTTCCGTGGCACCCTTCAAAGTCCCGCCATAGAACAAGTCGCATATAGCCCTCGTCGGCTCGACCAGCGTCTCTCGCATCGGATACCACACGGACGGGAGGATGGATCCGCTCAAGACGGTCCGGGCCGTTGGGCTCAGCACTTCCAGCCACTGCCGATAAGCCTGGACGCCGAGTTTTTCTTTGACGAATAGCGGTATTGTGGCCACCGCTGCGCCTTTGGCTTCCATTGTGGTGCTTTGTCGTTGGCAATTGTGCATGGCGAAATCCGGGCTCAGCGCGCTACAACATTCTGCCATCCGTAGCTCCCCAATCATCCTCACACCCGCGTTTGCGTTCATAGTCTCGGCCGCACCGGCTTGGTTCTTCAATTCCGCTCCACGCCTTTTGGATACTGCGGGTACAAGGCTCGTCCGAGCATACGGTCGAGTGCGCTGCACCGGTGATGCTTTGACCAAGCATCTCGTATCCCCCTAGTTTTCAAGCGATCACCCCTCGCCAACACTCGCAACGGTATCGGAGTTCACAATGAGGAATGCGTTAACTGCGACCTGTCGGCCTACATCGGGCCGGGGACCCGCCATCGTGTCTCCTGGGCGGATCATTTCTCTGGGGCTCCTGCTGCCGGTTATATCGTCCTGTACCGCTGCTCTCCCGGATGAGTCGCGGGCCGACTGGATCTTCACTGGAGGCCAAGTCGTAACGGTGGACGGCCCTTTTTCGCTCGCCGAGGCGTTGGCGGTGAAGGATGGAAGAATAGTCGCAGTGGGGACCAGCGGTGAGGTGGCCGCATTCCGCGGGCCGCGAACCGAGGTGTTCGATCTGTCTGGCAAGGTTTTGTTGCCCGGCCTTCAGGACTCGCACATCCATTTCCTGGGCCTCGGCCACGACGTCAACTACGAGGCCGAGCTGACCTTTGCCGAAACGGCCGAGGAGATCGTTGCCGAGATGGCGAAGCTCGAGGAGCGGATGGATCCAGAACCAGGTGAATGGCTGATAGGCAACCGCTGGGACCAGTACAAATACCCCGAGATGGTCACGCGCTGGCAGCTCGATGAGGTGGCTCCGGACAACCCTGTTCTCCTCAACCGCGTTTATCGAGGTGTCGCCGTCAACACGCGGGTGTTCGAGATGATGGGTATCGATGACGATAATCCCGCCACCTGGCCCTCCTGGTGGCTGGAAGATCCGGCGGACTTCACATTCGAGGACCGCATCTTCCGCGTGCCGCGCACGCTTACCATCAACGGCCGCACTCGCGAATATGAGATCCCTGCTGGCGCCTTCGTGGGATCGCGAGCCTCGCGGTTGGTGACTGTTAGGCCTGGTGAAGAAAATCCCGCGGAGGCGTTTGAGAGCGATGTCCAGAGCGTGCATCTGGGTGCTCTGGAAATGCTGTCTCTCGGTGTGACCAGCATCGTCGATCCGTCGTCACGGATGGGGTACAACATGCGGGTGTATCAGGAAGCTCTCAATCGAGGACTGCTGGCGGGCTTGAGGATCCCGGCGGTATACGAGGGTACTTGGTACACCCACAGCTCGGACGATATGAGGCAGCACTTCGACGGCATCAAGATCAACAACCTGGGCGACTCATGGTTGCGCTGGAGGGGCGCCAAGTTCTACGCCGACGGTGGGGCGGGTACCCGCAGCGCCTGGCTGTCGGAATCGTTCTCCAATTGGGAGGAGTACGAAGGATCGCCGAACCTGGGCTTTCCAGTGGAGGCGAATAACAATGCCAGAGAAGCTCAGTTTCGTGTTGCGGCGTTGGACTACGGCTGGGATCTTCATACGCACGCCTGCGGTGACATGGCAATGCGGCAGACAGTGGATCTCTACAAGGAGTTGATGGACGAGATCCACGCCCAGCGCCCCGAGGCCGATTTAAGATGGAGCCTCATCCACGCCTACCTGCCTATCGAGCCGGAAACGCGCGTACTCGAGGAGATGGCCGAGTACGGCATCATCGCTTCGGTGAACCCGGTGTTCAACTGGCAGGAGGGGGCGGCGTTTCTCACCAACCTTGGAGCCGAGAGGTTTGCGCGCACCAAACCGTTCCGGTCGTACGTGGAAGTCGGCGTGTCGTTGAACGCTGGTTCGGACTATCCGGTTACCAGTCACGATCCCTGGATCGGCATGTACGCTCTCATGACTCGGCGCTCTCAGGCGGACGGGCAGGTGTATGGTTCCGAGGAGACGCTCGACATCGAGGAAACACTTCGCGCCTATACGATCAACGGTGCTTACCTCACGTACGATGAAGACTCGAGAGGGAGCCTGGAACCGGGCAAGGTGGCCGACCTGACGGTAGTGGACTTGGAGGACATCCGCATGTTGGAGGAGGATCCGGATCTGCTGTTCGAGATGAGAGACAGAATTCTGCTCACGATGTCCAACGGGGAGGTGAGGTATCGCAAGGGAGGTTGAGCAGCGAGCGACGCCTCGCATTCCGGTGTGTACGAGAATCTCAGCGACCGCTCGTGATTACGCAAAACGGAAAGCCGGCAGCCGTGCTGCTGTCACCTGAAGAATTCGACCGCCTCACTGAGCGCGACCGATTCATGGCAGCGGTACGGCATGGATTAGCTGACGTGGAAGCAGGGCGCGTCGTCGATGATGAGGATCTCGAAGACGATTTGGCTCGACTGCTGCGTTTTAGCGATTCCGAATGAGACTCAGGTGGACCTACCGAGCGCTTCGGGACCTCTGCTCACTCGTTCCCGGAGGATGCCTCATGATGCCTAACGCATTCGTTCTTCGCAGCGCTCTGCGCCCGAAGCGAGCCTGGTACGGCGGTTCCAGCCTATTCGTTACTCGGCACGCAAAGCCGACATTGGGTCGGCGCGGGCTGCCCGACTGGCCGGGAGCCAAGTCGCCGCCAGTGCCACGGTAACCAAAAGTAGAGCGATGAATGTCAGGGTCAGGGGGTCGCCGGGCACGGTATCGAATAGCAAACTCTCGATGGCCGGCGTGGCCAGCAACGACAGTACCATTCCCACTGCGACTCCGATTCCCACCACGACCATCATCTCCTTCACCACCATCCCGAAGACCCGTCCACCGCTCGCGCCCAAGGCCACCCGTATACCCATCTCCGCCTTGCGCTGCGATACGGCGAATGCCACGACGGCGTACAGCCCCA
This sequence comes from uncultured Gemmatimonadaceae bacterium, assembly GCA_964580055.1. Classification (GTDB taxonomy): domain Bacteria; phylum Gemmatimonadota; class Gemmatimonadetes; order Gemmatimonadales; family GWC2-71-9; genus JBDGYW01. The sequence continues at coordinate 28,702 of CAZOJI010000001.1, forward strand.
TGCTCGCCAGCAACAGCGCGAGACCACCGAATGCCGCCAAGCCTCCGGCCGCCGCGCGTTGAAGCGCAAGGGCTCGTGAAACGTGATCTCTCATGGTACCGGCCTCGTGGACCGGCACGGCGCTGTCCAGCGCGCGTAACTCGCGGTGCATCATCCCCGCCGTCGAGCTGGGATCGCCGGCGGTACGAGCAACGAGATACAGGCGCGAGATTTCGGAGCTCTGAGCGAGAGGCCGGAAGAATATCGGCGTCGGCCGCTCGTCAGGGGTCCGCACCTTGAAGTCGGCAACGACCCCCACAATTCGCACCCAGGAGTCCGGGTGTCCCTGGTGCCGGTACCGCCTGCCGATGACGTCCTGTGTGCCCCAGTACCTCTCAGCGAATGCACGATTCACCAGGGCCACACGCTCGGTTTCAAAACGGTCGTTGTCGGTGAACCCGCGACCCAACTGGATCGGCACGCCCAGAGCTTCCAGGTATTCCGGGCTGATGTAACTGAAGATCACTTCCACGTGGCCGGTTCCGGTCGCGGGCTGGTACCCCTCGATCTCGAGCGTACTCGAGCCGCCTGACGGGGAAGTCGGCAATCTGGTGGTCAATCCCGCCGCCTGGACCCCCGGAAGCGCGGCCACACGCGTGCGCAGCTCCAAAAAGAACTGTCTCCCCTCTTCAGGCTCGTAGCCGGCTTCTCTCGCGTCCGCCCGGATCATGGCGAGCCGGTCCGCCGTATAGCCCAGCTCCACATTCTGTACTTTCATCAGACTCCGCACCAGCAAACCCGCGCCCACCAGCAGCACCATGGAAACCGCAACCTGCACCATGACCAAAATGTTCCTCAGTCCCAACCAGCGCAGGCGGTGCGTATGCCGCTGCCCTGCGGCCAGTGATTCGTTGGTGTCTTTGAGACTCGGCACCAGATCCGGCCGGGAGGCGCGGATGGCCGGAGCCAGCCCAAAGACGATGCCCGTTACAACCGATAGGCCGAAGGCATATGCCAACACCCGCCAATCGAGGCTCACGTTCATTGTCAGCGGTCCCATCATCGGCGGCTGGTGCGCCTGTAGTACTCGACCGACGACGAAGGCGAAGAGAACACCAACCGCGCCGCCGGTAATTGATAGGATGAGGCTCTCTACGAGCAAATGGCGGATCAGGCGTCCCCGGGTGGCTCCTATGGCGAGCCGTACCGCGATCTCGCGACCGCGAGTGGAAGCCCGTGCCAGGAGCAGGTTGGCGAGGTTCCCGCAGGCGATCACCAGGACCAGGATTGCCACCGCCAGCAGTACCCCACCGGCGGCATACAGGCCGGCGTCCTCGTCAGGGTGCACGCGTACCCGGCTGGTGTGCATGACCGTGATCTCGCGGCCCTCGTTCAGGTCGGGATAATCAGCGGCCAGACGCTGCGCAAGCAGGTTCATTGCCGCCTGGGCCTGCCGCACACTCACGCCGGGCCGAAGTCGCGCTATCGTCAGGAACCAGTGGTCCTGACGGCGCTCCAGCGTCCTCCAGTAGAAATCGCCGCCGACCGGCCCCGCCGAGGAGAGCGACAACCAGAAGTCGTTGGCGACACCGGGCAGGGCTCCGTCATAACCCTCAGGCCCTACACCGATCAACGTCACCGTGGCTCCGTTCAATCTCACCTGTCGACCGAGTATGCCCGCCTCTCCGCCGAACCGGTTCTGCCAGGCACGGTGGCTCACAACCGCCACCGGTTCGCCGCCGGGCACGTCGTGCACCGGCTCGAGCCACCGTCCCCTGGAGGGCGACAGTCCCAACACTGGGAAGTAACTCGACGTCACCCAGGACACCGTCAACGACCGCGTCTCACCCGTCTCGGTCACGTGCCGAGCAGCTCTGCCGTTGATCATGGCCGTCACTCCGGAAAACAGGTTTTCATGTGCAGCCATATCGAGGTATGCGGGATACGAGTTGGAACTGGGCCTGCCGTCGTCGGAGTCTTGATAGATCCAGACGAGTTCCTCGGGACGCTCGAACGGGGGAGGGCGGAATAAAAACGCGTCGACTATGCTGAAGATCGCAGTGTTGGCGCCGATTCCGAGTGCAACAATCAACATCGTGGTTGCGGTGAATGCCGGCGACTTGAGCAGGCGGCGCACGGCGTGCTTTGTGTCTTGATACAGCGATTCCGCCGGCGAGCCTCGTTTTCTCGAGATCAGGTTGGGGGAAGTGCGTTGGGCCTTGCCGTGCGACGGACCGACCGGAACCTTGGAGCGCAGCCTCATGCGCGCCCTCTCGATACCTCGGCATTCCAGTCGCTCGGCCGATGCCGTGGCCAGAAGGTCTCGCAGCGTAAGAAACCAGAAAACGACGGCCGAGTTGAGGGTTCCGCGACTCTTGGCCCGCTCACGTTGAATCCGAAACAGATCCAACATGCCGGGGCCGTACGAGTCTCTGAATTCACGCGGGTAGGCCAGAAGCAGCCAACTGAACACTCGTTCCTCGAAGCTACACCTTCGGGTGTTCCGAGGTGGCGAGTCAGTCTCTCCGGAATCTTGCTGTGACAAGCTCAGCGGGCCTCCGGCAGCACTTGCCGATTTCTGGCAAGGTCTACGATATGCTCGTACCTGGCCGCTTCGGCCTCGAGTACGGAGCGGCCCCAATCCGTAATGCAATGAAACTTCCTGCGGGGATCTTCATCCTCGGCGGGTGGGGGCACTTCGCTCACCAAGCCGTCTCGCGCCATCTCCTTCAGCGATCGGTACAGGGTACCCGGGCCCAACCTGATGGTGCCCTCGGTGGTTCGCTCGACACTGTCGGCTATGCCGAGCCCGTGTTGAGGCTTCTCGAAGAGGGCGAGCAGGATGTGAAAGACTGCCGTTTTCAGAGGCAGCTGGGTTTGTTGATTGTGTGACGCCACGGCTCTTCTCTCCCTGAGCGGTGATTTATCCATTATGGATATATCCAAGTTGGATAGATGTGGCTGCCGGGTCAAGTGTTGGGCTTCGTGGGCATTGCGGGGTAGGTTGGGGCCGGGTTGGCCGGACAGTCTCACTGAGTTCGGTTGGGAGCGACGGTTCGGCTCCGGGACGAGCTGAGACTCGTCAACTCAAAGTGTGCAATTTTCACCGTCGTTTTTGTGCAATTCCAAACCGGTGTTGACAACCGTCGGGCCGGGCAGTGCTTCGCCGAGGTCGATTGCGTCGAGCAGGAGTTGGCGCGGTTGGGTATGCCGATCGTTGGGCTCTTGGGCGACTTCGCGGATGATCTCACCGCCGATTAACCAGGTGTTATCCAGATGGCGGCATTTTGAGACTCCTCGTTGGTTCGAGTACGTTGTCGTTCATGGAAGTCAAAGTGATCCTGAATAAGTGCCATTCGATACGGCCGTTCGTCTATGGGGTCGCGCGCTTCGTCGGCGAGGAGATCCACGTTCAGGTTCGGGCCTACCTGCTCAAGGAATCCTTTGACGGTTTCTGGAGCTACAGCTCGCCCTACTGGGCCGGTTGGTACCTGGACAGGTGGTGCGTCCGGGCGATGCGCTCGCGTCTCGAGCCGATCAAGAAGTTCGTTGGGACGCTCAGGAACCACCGCGAGCTACTGCTCAACTGGTTCAGGGCCAAAAAGGAGATTTCCTGCGGCGTTGTAGAGGGACTCAACACGAACGTGAAACTGGCTGTCAGAAAGGCGCGTGGTTTCGAGAGCTATGATGTGGCGGGAACGGCGCTATACCACGAACTTGGCCGTCTTCCTGAACCGCAGTTCACCCACAGTTTCTGTTGAAGAGGCGAAATTCAATACGAAGATCGCACACTCCCCTGTTGGGAGTACGGGACGCGGGGGGAGAATTGGTGACGTTACGACTCACTCTTTCAACAATGCCAGAATCGCCCCCAGAATAGTGAGTGTGCTGCCCGCCCAAAATACGAACATCCAACGGATCAGCATGGTCTCGAGCGCTGCGAGCCCAGTCCGGAATTCAGTGCGCAACTCAGCTCGCAGCTCGGCCACACGCTGTTCAAGCTTGGCATCGAACCGCGCGTAGTTGAGTTCGTTCAACTCTCTGAGCTCTGACCTGTAGCCAGTATCGATCTGATTCAGGTAGCTCACCAGTTCGTCCGTCAGCTCGTGTCCGAACTTCTCGTAGAACTTCTCTGAGAACTTCACCGCTACCGGCATTTCACCTCGCATCGTTCATTGCCGGCAACAACTTAAACGTACGCTCGGCTGGGGTGATAAGCAAAATCATGCGACGCGGTCCGGAACCGCGCACACTCCGGCACCATCGATACTCGTTTGCGTCGCCGGCAGAGGCGGGACGGGGAGAGCGCAGTTCAGTAGCCTGCACGGGCTGGTGTGGATTGCTATAAGATGGCGGGTGTCCAGCGCTCAATGGAATCCGTTCACGCTATCATCTTTTGAGGTCAACAGGCTCTCCACCTCCGTTTAGCGCAACACAAAGAGTCAGTGTTCCACTACCCAGATAGAGTTCCTTCCCTACATTCACCACACCGACCTTTTGCCGGCTCACGAGTGTCCAACACGGGACACCCCGCCACTCAGGAGCAATTACGGAGGAACTGTATGAATGACGATGTGAAGCGGAGGGACTTTCTCGCGGCCTGCGCCGGTTTGGGGGGCCTCGCGGTGGGAGGCATGTCATCGAGCGTCGCCTTCCAGGCGATGGATGACATCGAGGTCGCCTCCGCTCGACCCTGGTGGGCCCAGCAGGTAGACGCCCCCGTGCTCGCCATCGATGACGACGTTTACTCCAGGTTCAACCAGCACAAGAACGTTTTGAACGCATACCGCGACTATGTGAGCGAAGATCGCGCCCGGGAGGTAGAAGAGAAGAAGGAGGCAATGCGGGCGGAAGTCGAGGCTGGATCGCTCCCGGGGTACAGGCGGGAGGACAACGCGCTGATGGCGGCTGGTTGGACGCTGCGCGGAACCGGTAACATGAATCGGGGACTGCGTTCGTGGACCGATATGGGCCGGCGACGCGGCCCGGTCACTCCTTGGGAGACCTCAGCGGAACATGCGGCGAATGTCGTCAAACGTGCCGCCTACTTCTTTGGGGCCGGCGATGTGGGGATAGCGCCGTTGGATCGGCGGCACGTGTTCTCCAGCAGCTACGGCGTGGACATTTACTTCGAGGACGTGGACGAGCCGTACGAGATCGAAAACGAGAAGGCCGTGATCCCCGAAAAGGTAAAATACGCCATCGCAATAGTGATGCGAATGTCGCCCGACATGGCTGCGCTGGCACCTTCCCAGTTGTGCGACGCCACCACCTCGCTCGGCTACAGTCGACTGGAGTTCACCGTCGGTCATCTCGGTGCGTTCATTCGGAATCTTGGCTACACGGCGATACCCAGCGTCAACGGTACGGGCTCGAGCCCTCCATTCGCCGTCGACGCCGGCCTGGGAGAGATGGGGCGCACCAACCGTTTCATCTCGCCGATATTCGGACCGGCGGTGCAGTTGGGTAAGGTGCTGACGGACCTGCCGATGGCTGTAGACAAGCCCATCGACTTTGGACTCAAGGAGTTCTGCATGGCGTGCGGTCGCTGCGCCGAGACGTGTCCGTCCCAAGCGTTGTCGTACGATGAGGAACCAGGCTTCGCGGTGCGCGGTGAGTGGAATAACCCGGGGCACCAGAGTTGGTACGAAGACAGCGTGCGGTGCTTCGAGTTTTGGGAGGAGTCGAACAGCTACTGCAGCACCTGCATCATGGTGTGTCCCTGGGCCAAGAAGGACAAGACTGTGCTGCACGAGATCGTGAAGGCGTCCAGCGCCAAGATGCCCATGCTCGACCGGCTCCTCGCCAACATGGACGAGAGTTTCGGGTATGGGAATATGAAGGATCCGGACGCGTGGTGGCATCTGCATCTGAACGAGCACGGGATCGACTCATGGTGAGCCGTGTGGATGTGGGAGGGGCGGACAAGGAGAGCGGCTACCTGACGCTGCGAATTCGCAAGCGCCCTTGGTACGTGTGGGTGCTCAGGGCCGTGTGGGTGCTGTGGCTCCTCTTGTGGCTCGAGTTTGCGATCGGGTCGTGGCGGGAGCACGAGCCGCACGCATTCTCGATCGCCGTCAGGGTGTTGATCGTAAGCCTGCTGTTGGGGCTGGGACTCTACTTCTGGAAGCTGCGAGAGGAGAAAGAGGGTAAGAGAGGGACGAAGACGCAGTAACGCGGACAGCCTTGCGGATTATACGTCTGCCAGTCCTCCAGACTTGGAAACTCGAGGGGCACCGACGAAGGCCAAGAAAAACCTCTGAGGCTAGTGCGGACCGAGGATCGGGTACATGTCCACAGCGGCCAACTCCCAGCCGGTTCAGTCTGTCTAGTATTTGGGGTGTGGTGGTGGGTATGGGCGATTCAACCGAATCCTCCCCGAGGGCTGCTTCGACGGCCTTTTTTGTGGTGATAATTGCGGCAACAAACGCCACAGTTTTTGACGTGTTTCCTTTCTGTTGATGCAATCCAGCCCAGTGGGTCCCGGGGATGGCTGGGGGGTGATTTCCAATTCGGAGACTCCATGGCTCACGTGTTGAACGAAGACGTTCGGGAACGCACCAGCATCAGCGAAATACGAGGCTCACGAGTCTCTCCGCTTTGATCGCTCCTAGGTTTTTGTCCAGGAGGAAAACGTCACTCTCCTCCATGTTCTCAACACAGGACGCAAGCAGGGAATCTCCGGCGACGTTGCCGCCGAGCACGACCTTCTCTACCGGGAACTCCGCTTTCCCACCAGTTGGAAACACAACAGTTAATACCTCTGATTCGTGCGTTTCGGCAGAATCCTGCCGGGGGTCCATATACCTTTGTTTCGCTGACCGAAACAATAGCGTATTTTGGCTTTCCCGAGCAGTCATCAGCTTAACCATCTCGATTTTTCCCAATATCCCGCAAATATACAGGTCACGTTCAGCAAGGTCTGCGAGGTCGTTTGGTGCAGAGTCCGCTGAGACGAAGAATGAGTAATCCTCGGGGGGCACAGCGTCCGTAATTGCATTCTCGACTTTCGCAGAAACACTTATCGCTATTTGATCCGAACCACACGCTACTGCCAGGAGCGAAATTATTAGCGCAGCCATCGATGCAACCAACCTGATCATTAGTGTAACCTCCGAACGCCTTGAATCATTGCATGGACATATCCATTGTCTGGCCAACGGCCGCCGCTCCAACCCCGGCCGTCCAGCGGAACTGCCTCCGCAAGCGCCACCTGCCACCCCAGAACTCACAACAACCGCCGACAATCCACCCAACCTACTCCGCAACTCCACGCTTAGCAACTGCTGCACGCCTCGATACACTCGCCCGAGACCACCATCGCTAGACAGACAGACCGATTGAAATTCCAAGAGCAGCGTGTCCTCGACCCCATCGCAGCAGGAGCGAGTTCAACGCCAGATTTTGCCGCGGCTGCACGCGGCAAGAATCTCTACTTCGTTAGGCGTCACTGTAGCAGGAGGCGAGAAGCTCACTGGGACCGGTTTCGCGGTCGGCACACCGGCTTACATGAGCTCCGAGCAAGTGTTTGCCGACTCCATACTGGATGGTCGGAGCGACGTACCGGCCCAGCCGCTTCGGGAAATGACGGGCGACGGTCTCCGACGATTTGTTCTCTAGCCGGATGCGGTGCTGACCAATGTCGATCAAGATGTCCAACTGATATGCCCCCACCCACTGCTCACCGGCTACCTGCCATCCGCTCGAAGCGACCCTGGATTCCCGCGATGAAGTGTGGTAGCTCCCTTGCATCAGGGAGGGCACCCTAAAGAGCATAGACGAACTGGATGTTTCCGGGTGCAATGAGCCTGGGCTATTGACCCCCGGCCACGGAGCAGTATCGAACCACGCTGGCTCTGGTATGCCAATTGCGCCCCAACGGCAGCCGTTGCACGTTTTAGGATGTGAACAGCATGCATCATCTGAAAGGCGGTAATGGAATGTCAAGACTCACTCGTTCTCACTCTCAACGCGGTACCGTTCTAACGTCTGCGTGGGCTCGTCTCCAGGTCGCTGTCTGGGTTGTCGCCCTCGCTGTTGCCGCGGTAGTTCCAACCCAAGGCCAGATTACGACGCCTCTCGAGCACCTCGGCTTCAACATCGGCGACGACTATCATTTGGTCACCTACACGCAGTTCGAGTCGTACGTGCGCAAGCTCGCGGATGAGTCGCCCCGGTTGGTGTTGGAGGAAATCGGCCAGACCTCCGAGGGACGCACCCAACTCATGGCGATCATCACGTCTCCCGAGAATCACCGCAATCTCGCGCGGTACAAAGAGATCTCACGCCGATTGGCTCTCGCAGAAGGGCTCAGGGAGAGCGAAGCCCGCGCACTGGCCGAAGAGGGTAAGGCGGTCGTCTGGATCGACGGGGGGCTGCACGGTACCGAGATCGTCGCTACACACCAGCTGCCGGTGTTGATCTACGAGATGGTGAGCCGGAACGATCCGGAGACCATGCGGTTTCTAGACGACGTGATTCTCCTTGCTCCGCATGCCAATCCCGACGGTATGGAGCTGGTATCCAGCTGGTACATGCGTCACGAGAACCCCGAAGATCGTACCACGAGTGGGCTGCCCAGGCTTTACCACAAGTACGTCGGGCACGACAACAACCGCGACGGCTATATGAACAACCTGCCCGAGACGGAGAACATGAGTCGCGTCCTGTATCGCGAGTGGTTCCCGCAGATCATGTACAATCCGCATCAGACTGGGCCGGTGGGAACCGTCGTGTTCGTACCACCGTTCCGCGATCCCTTCAACTACAACATCGACCCTCTGGTCATCATGGGTATCGAGGGCGTCGGCACAGAGATGCACATGCGGCTCATAGCCGAGGGTAAGGGTGGCTCGGTCATGCGATCGGGCGCCGGATTCTCCACCTGGTGGAACGGCGGCCAGAGGACCACTCCTTATTGGCACAACATGATCGGGCTGCTGACGGAGATAAACGGACACCCGACACCAATTGAGATTCCGTTCCTTCCCGATCGTCAGCTACCCCACAGCGACCTACCGCTTCCCGTCGAGCCCGGACCGTTCTCTTTCCAGGAGGCTATCGACTATTCGATCACAATCGATCGCGCCGTGGTCGACTATGCGTCGAGGAATCGCGACAAGCTGCTGTACAATATCTATCGCATGGGCAGGAACTCGATCGAACGCGGCAGCACCGATAGCTGGACCATCCATCCAGAGCGAATCGCTGCGGTCGAAGAAGCAGCGGGCGATGCGGGTGAAGAAGTGTCCACTGCCAGCGTCGCTGGCTACGGGGGCAGAGGTGTGCCGCTCAATCTGTACGACGAGGTGCTGCGAGATCCCGCTCACCGTGACCCAAGGGGCTTCATTCTGCCCGCGGATCAAGCTGACTTCCCCACGGCTACCAAGTTCGTGAACACGCTCATCAAGAGCGGTGTTGCGATTCACCTAGCGACCGCGGACTTCACCGTGGCAGGCAAGACCTATCCGCGTGGGTCCTACGTGGTAAAAGCCGCACAGGCGTTCAGGCCGTTTGTGATGGACATGTTCGAGCCGCAAGATCATCCCAACGACTTCGCTTACCCCGGCGGTCCTCCTATCGCCCCGTATGACGCTACCGGATGGACTCTGGCATACCAGATGGGTGTTGAGTTCGACCGCATCCTCGACGGGTTCGACGGTCCGTTCCAAAAGATCGAAGGCTTTGCCGAGCCGCTGGCGGGTACCGTGTCGAATGCGCAGGGCGCACGCGGTTTTTTAATGAGCCACGATTATGTTGACGCCTTCGTGGTAATCAATCGTCTGATGGAAACCGGCGAAAATGTGTACTGGCTCACCGAGTCGGTGACCGTAGACGGCAACGAGTATCCGGCAGGTACGTTCTACATCCGCTCGAGGCGCGGGACCGAAGGACGCCTGGAGCAGATGGCGACCGAGCTGGGCGTCAGCTTCGATGGCGTCTCGTCCATGAGTCGCACCGCAGCGAAACAGCTGGATGACGTGCGAATCGGGTTGTGGGACGAGTACGGCGGGTCCATGCCGTCGGGTTGGACGCGGTGGCTGTTCGAGCAATTCGAATTCCCGTTCGAGGTCGTCTATCCGCCGAGGCTGGACCAAGGCAACCTGGATCGTGACTACGACGTATTGGTGTTCCCGGCCGGAGCCATACCCGGGGTGAGCAACGAGGGCGGCGGCAGTCGCTACTCCAGCCGGCGAAACGATCCTGAGGATGTACCCGAGGAGTATCGCGACCGCATCGGCTCGGTAACGGCCGACGTCACCGTACCGCAGCTGCGTGAGTTTCTGGAGGACGGAGGCACGATCATAACGATCGGTACATCCACCAACCTGGCCAGGCACCTCGGCCTACCGGTCGGCAATCATATGGTTGACGCGAGTGGCGCTCCGCTCTCGATGGAAGAGTACTTCATTCCGGGTTCGATTCTGGAGGCGCGTGTGGACAGTGCCAATCCGATCGCACACGGTATCGGCGAGCGAGTCGACATGATGTTCAACCGCAGCCCGGTGCTCAGGCTGGAAGCCGGGGCGGAGGCACAGGGCCTGCGCCGAGTGGCGTGGTACGATTCAGATGCGCCGCTCAGGAGCGGCTGGGCCTGGGGCCAAGAGCACATCAGGAACGGCCTCGCGGCAATAGAGGCGGATGTGGGTGGCGGCAAGCTGTATATGTTCGCGCCGGAGGTGCTGTACCGCGGCCAGCCACACAAGACCTTCAAATTTGTGTTCAACGGGATCTATCTGTCGACGGCGGAAGAGGAGAACGCGTCATAAACGCTGGTTGGTGGCGGGGCCTTTCGGGGCCCCGCCGGTTAGCACGATAGGAATTTTGTTTAACCCCTCGCAAGTATGCACAGGGGTATTGGGGCTGTCCAGACTCACAACTGAGTTTTGCGACCCCCGGTTGGCCGCTCGAAGGATCGGAAGAGGAATGATTTCGTGTTACGGTTCAGTCGTTTTGGGGGTCAAGGAAGGGCTATCGGCACTGGCAAGCAACCCGGCGGTTCCCTGAGCGGCTCGACTTCGATGCGTCTCAGCAGGTTTGCCCAGCGTGGTAGCGCAGCGATTTCTGTCGGTTCACGGTTTGGTCCAGAACCTCTTCAGCCTCGGCCTGACTGTCGGGCATCGGCTACGGGCTCGCTCAAACCAGGATATCGTGCCTCCCACGCGAATGCCGTCAGCACTATCGCTTCATCGACCCCGGGCGGAACTGAGAGCCCTTCCCTCATCAAGCCGGTGACCAACTCCGCCAGCTCGTGTGTGACGTTCTCCTTCGATGAACTCCATCCGGCATGATCACCAGCACATCGAGATCGCTGTCGGGCCCCAAGGTTTGTCGGGTCGCAGAGCCGAACAATATGATCCGCTGGCGCGCGTGGTCGGCGATTCCGGTTTTCGCGCTGGCATACGTGATCTGGAACGTCGGCAGGCGTCGATGGGACAACGACACCGATCCGGCATCGGTTCCCTGGTACGCCCTATGCCACGGTGCGTGGGCGGTGCTGACGGCGTACGGGATGTGGTTGGTGGGGGTGGGGTAGGGAGATTGGCGCCTCTGATTGCATACATAGTCGACGACGCTTGCGCATACGCCCGGGTGGTCCATAGGTTGCGCTGACACGGAAGAACGGCAACATCAGAAGAAATCCGGCCCTGGTTGCATTTCGGGGCAACCCTGTAAGGAGAAAACCCATGAGATCTGCCTTCGCAGGCTCGACGGTGCTCCTGGTCTTCTCAGTTATATTCGGACCATTTGTCTCACCGGGCCGGGCCCAAGATGCGGGACCCGGTCTCAATGGAAGCCGGGCCGAACCCGTTCCCACCGGACGAGATCTCTACCTGGAGGCCTGCTCCAACTGCCACGGCACCCACGGAACGGGCGCCAGCGCCGGTGTGGTGGGCCTCCCAATTCAACCGCCGGACTTCACCGAGAGTCGTTTCGCCTCCCGGGAACCAGCTGCGGACTGGGCCGGGGTGGTGACCCTGGGCGGGCCGGTCCGTGGGTTCGACCGTCTGATGCCCGCCTTCGGCGACGCCCTTTCCCGGGAGGAGATCGATCTGATCCTGGAGTACGTCCAGACCCTCTACACGGACAAGAGTTGGCCCCGGGGAGAGTTCAACCTTCCCCTGGCGCTGGTGACCGGGAAGGCCTATCCGGAGGATGAGTACTACCTGAGGACCACCTTGGGCACCGATGACGCCGGCTCGGTGATGAACAAGTTCGTCTACGAGAAGCGGTTCGGGTCCCAGAACCAGTTCGAGGTGGTCATCCCCTTCGGCTGGCAGGAACTCTCCGACGATCTGGGTCCAACGGGGGATTGGGCCGGGGGGATGGGAGACGCGGCCCTGGCCTATAAGCGGGTCCTCTTCCACAACCTGGGCATGGGGACCATCACCAGCTTCACCCTGGAGGCCATCCTGCCCACCGGTGATGAATCCGAGGGGTTCGGAAACGGCTACACCGTCATCGAGCCCTTCCTCACTTGGGGCCAGTTCCTTCCCATGGACGCCTTCCTCCAGGTCCAGACCGGGATGGAGCTCCCGACGGATACGGACCATGAGAACGAGGGGCTCTTCCGGGCGGCCCTGGGAAGGACCTTCACCGTGGGCGGGGAATGGAGCCGGGCCGTCTCGCCGATGGTGGAGTTCCTGGGAGCCGGGGCTCTGGAAGGCGACGGCACCTGGGCCTGGGACATTATGCCCGAGGTCCACTTCACGTTGAACCAGCGACAGCACGTCATGGCCAACTTGGGGGTCCGGATTCCAATGACGGAGACGGAGGGTAGGGAACCCCAGATCATGTTCCTTGTCCTCTGGGACTGGTTCGACGGCGGCCTTTTCGAGGGGTGGTGAGAAATGAAGACTACCAAGCGCAGCAACCCGACGGTGCTCACCCTTCTGTCCACTCTGGTCATGGCGCTGGCCTTCTCGGCCCCGGAGAGCCTCCGGGCCCAGGCCGGCGCCAGCGATCCGGCGGCCATCTTCCACATGTCGGATCAGTGTGTCGCCTGCCACAACAAGCTGACTTCTCCCACCGGCAAGGACATCTCCATCGGCTTCAACTGGAGCTCTTCCATGATGGGGAACTCAGCCCGGGATCCATACTGGATGGCGTCGGTCCGGAGGGAGACCCTGGATCATCCGGCAGCCCGGGACGCTCTGGAGGACAAGTGCACCGTCTGCCATCTCCCCATCGTCCGGACAGCCAACGTGGCGGCGGGTGGGCAGGGCAGGGCCTTCCAGAATTTCCCGGTCCTGGGAGTGGGTCCCAACGCCGACTGGGCCCAGGACGGCGTGTCCTGCACGGTATGTCACCAGATCCGGGACGAGAACCTGGGGACGGAGGAGGGCTTCACCGGTGGCTATGTCATCGACCTGGGCACGCCCATGGGTCAGCGGGAAGCCTTCGGGCCCTTCGAGGTTGACGATGGGCGTACCCGCATCATGCACTCGGCGTCGGAGTTCACGCCGAAGGAAGCTCCCCACATCCAGAATTCCGAATTCTGTGCCAACTGCCACACCCTCTATACCCACCCACTGGATCCCCAGGGCAACGAGGTGGGCGAGCTGCCGGAGCAGGTACCCTACCTGGAATGGCAGCACTCCTCCTATCCCGGTGAGAAGAGCTGCCAGGACTGCCACATGCCGGTGGTGGAGGGAGAGACCAGCGTGTCCGGCGTCATGCCCAATCTCCGGGAGGACGTGAACCAGCACATCTTCCGGGGCGGCAACTTCCTTATGCCCCGGATCCTGAACAAGCACGGGGCGGAACTGAACGTCCAGGCCCTTCCCCAGGACCTGGAGGCCACGGCCCGTTCGGTGGAAACCCACCTGGCCACCATGACGGCGGAGTTGACCCTCGCCGGCTTTGTGCAGGATGACGGTCGGCTGGCAGTGGACGTGACGGTGAACAACCTGGCGGGGCACAAGCTCCCCTCGGCCTATCCGTCCCGTCGGGTGTGGCTCCACGTGAAGATCACCGACACCTACGGGCGGGTGCTCCTGGAGTCGGGTGCCTTCAAGCCCAATGGCTTCATCGAAGGAAACGACAACGATCTGGACGCCAGCCGGTTCGAGCCGCACTACACGGAGATCACCGGATCGGACCAGGTACAGATCTACGAGGACATCATGGTAGACTACGCCGACGAGGTGACCACCGGCCTCCTCTGGGGCGTACGATACATCAAGGACAACCGGCTTCTGCCGGTGGGCTTCGACAAGGCCACGGCCCATTACGACGTGGCCGTTCACGGGGCCGCCGAGGACGACGCCGACTTCATGGGTGGAACGGACGTGGTCCGGTACTCCGCCGGGACCTCAGGGTTCGAAGCCCCCTTTGAAGTGACGGCGGAACTCTGGTATCAACCCATCGGCTTCCGCTGGGCCATGAACCTGGACGAATACGATACCCAGGAATCGGGGCAGTTCATCCGCTACTTCCAGGGCATGTCTTCCGGCGTGGGAGCCCTAGTGGCTCGGATGGAAGGATCCTTCCAGTAATTGAGGAAATGCGGACTCAGGAGATCCAACAGATAGCTGGCTCGGAGGATTGAGATCCAGCGCGATACTGTGGTTTGGTCGATGCCGGCATCCGCCCCCAGGGAAGATCGGTTCAGGAGCAGGAATCCGCGGGGGTCTTCATTATGGAATTGCAGACATTATGTCAATTGAGGATCGGATCCTCAATAGGCCGTGCTTTGTCGTGTTTCTATTCCCGGGACCAGAGTACCCGGACGTACTACACGCATGCACGGTCATGTGACAAACAATGAAGGCCGGCGCATCCCAGCGCACCGGCCGTAGCCAAACCTCGTTTGCCGAATGACAGCTCCTATCGCCTGTACCCCACTCCGAAGGTGAAATCTCTGATGTAGATGTCGTTGCCGCCCGCATCTTCGTTGAACTTCAACCTGGTTATCGGCACCGACGAAACCACACCCATAAAGAAATTGGTCGCATTGGAAGGAGTAAATTCCGCGATTTTCTGGTCGCCGTTGAAGACTTCCACCTTCTCATCGGAAGTGAAGTCGTTGTTCCCAACGTAGGTGCCGATAGCGAAGATATAGGAGCTATCACGGGAATCCGAGACAACAATTTCAAAGTCATCGTCCTCGCAATTTCCCACGTCACCGATGCTGATGATGTTGGACGGGGCGCCGCTGAATTCATCGTCATCGAACGTCAGCGGATACTGGCAATTCGACTCCAGTGCGGTCAGGGCAAACTGAAACTCATGGCCCGTGTTTTCAGGTGTGAACGTAATCGTCGCATTTCCTAGGTGGGCATTGCTCGCGGGAACCCACCATCCTTGGAGTTCGGTCGCCTTTTGGAGGTTGGGGCCGTTGGATTCGAAATAGATGTTGACGGTGCTGTCGGGTATCACCGAAAACGCATCGTTCCAGTCGGTCCAGGAGCTATAGAGGCCTGCGCTCACCTGGACACATTCCTTCATGTCGTATGAGGTGGTTTCACCGACTTTGGCCGTGGAGTTGTCGGCCAGATTGTTCAGGACATAGCCGATCGGAAAGGCGGTAGTGAGGTCGGGTGAATCCGCAAAGTAGCTGGTGATATCGCCGCTTCTGATGAGCGCCAGGGCATCGGCGTCGTCGCCGCCGAACGTAACGACTTCCATCTCCGAGTTTTGCAGGATCTGCTGATACTCGACGGTCAGGTCGACCTCGTTCTTGTAGTACGTGGCCCTGAGGGCGTTTCTCATATCGGTGATCGACGCGTCGGAGCTCATGGTCAACAGCATCACCCGGCCCCATTCGATACGGGCCGCGTAGACCGGCAGATTGTCCGGCCCGATATTCCCGAGGTTGACCTGCTGCTGAAGGACATCCTCGGTAAACTCATCAGAGAACATCTCCGAGGGCGTCTGCGGCAGGACCATATAGGTCTCGAACATCAACTGCTTGAAGTAGGCCATGAGGGTGTTTCGCTGCTGAACTGACGACAGATCCAGCTTGTTCTTGACGGATGCCCCCATGTACCTGGCGGAAAGCCCAAGGCTCAGCGCAGCCTGCTCGAGGGAATATGTCTGCTTCTGATTGAAATAGACGGCGGAACCACCCTGGTAGCCGCTCTGGACGGCATTGGAGATCAGCGTACCGATAGCCTGCCCGACCGTGGTGGGGTCGGGATTCTCGACCGTCGTGCCGACACTATCTCCTGTGAGGAGGTTTACGCCGATTCTGAGTGGCGCCCGTTGACGGATCGGCAGTTCCTCCATCGAGCCCAGGCCGCCGGCGTAGCTGTCGCCCTGAATCAACGCACCCAGCCAGAGGATATTGGAAAACGTGCCATAGGTGACCACCTGTTCCGGAGTCTCTGTTATCGAACAGGGGGTGGTGCGGCAGAAAAGCCCGCTGTCGAGATCTTCAATCGTCGCGCCGGTCGGGCCGTTCGTATCGGCGACCGGTGGAGAAAAGACGTCCCAGGTCGGCAGAGTCTGCATGTACGCGTTGACATCGGCTTTGACAGGCGTCGTCGGGCCGCTCGGGCCGCTTTGTTCATCGCTTCCACATCCTGCTGCCAGAACCAACAGAAGCAGCAGAAGACCGGGTGCTACCGTGATTGACAGCTTGGTATTCATTATGTGCTCCGAGACGGGACGAGGTCGCCGCAAAGACCGCTTTTCTCGCTTTGTATGTGTCAGTAGCAATTTGGTCTCGCTCCCACAGAGTATGCGGCGCCGAACCGAGCGTGTCCACAAGCCCAGGAGAGCCTGGCGGCGTTGCGGTGGAAGGCCTCTGGTAGCGTCGCCACATCGTGGAACGGTAAGTAGACTCTGGCCTCGGTAGAGCGAATACCGCTGTGAGTCACGAACAGGTGCCAAAAGGGATGTGCCGTCTGTCTGGTAAGGTAACTTGAATAGAATGCACTACATCGTTCGACCCATCGCCGCCACCTTCATCTTGATCTTATCGGTATTCTGCTACTGGGTCAGTCCCAACTGACAACTGCTAGCCGATCTTGGAGGTGTGCACCGGACGCAGTGGAGCTTCACTCGCTGCGCCCAACCTGCCCGGCTCAGACCGCGGCGCGCTACGCCGAGCGCTCTTCCGTGGACCAGGAATCTTGAGACGTCGAATCCTCTGTGTCATCACCGGTCTGGTTATAGGTCCAGTCGATCTTCTCGTAGTTGAGCGTGACGTTATCGAGGGTATAGTATGTCGACCCACCTACGACACCCTCCAACGCCTCGTCCGGTAGCTCCCGTGCAGCATCTTCAATTGTGAACTCGTAGCCCTGGTCGGCCGCGAACTGTATCAGCTCCTTTGCCGGAATCTTCGCGCTCGCATCTCCAAACCGCTCCTCGAAGGCGCTGCGGAGGGCCTTGTCGCCTTCGAGCCTGTTCATGAACTGAGTGAAGGCATCCTGGGACATGATTCCACGTCTCTGGCTAGAGAAGACGTGCCTACGATCTCGTGTCATCTAGTTGAAGTATGCTGCCCAAAAACCGGCCGAGTCTACCCCGCGAAAGGGCGATGGATCGGTAAGCTGCGCAGGCTCTCGCTACATGCAAACGTGGAGCTGCATTGGCTCGTGCGGTAGGTTAAAGGCTCCCGGGAGGAGTGGGAGAAGTCACTGCTGCACACAATCGTATCGAGCGAAGCGAAACGAGGCTGGCGTATCGGAGGATTCAGTATGATGAGGAATAACGAGAAGGCCGGCATGAGGGTCCGCAGTGTGATCATGGCGATCGCAGTAGCCTTTGGGGCCACCGGAAGTGCCGCGGCTCAAGCAGAAGCTGTTTCAGCCAACGTCACGCGACTTCTCGAATACGACGAGTCGGGTTCAAAGCGAACGGCTATAGACGAGGTCGAGCTCGACGTGGGCGGGCATTTGTCGCTCGAAGGCTTCCCTGAGGAGCGGCTCTATTACTTTCTGGACGGCCGTGGGATAATGAGTATCTATGAAGAAGCTCCGGCCGGGGACGTCTACGAGTTGCGCCAGGATCTGGCGGTATACCTGACACCGGGCGTCGAACACGAGATCTTGAACCTGGGTCCGACTCCGCTCAGGTTCGTCGTGTTTCTCGTCACGGGTGGAGTCGTGCCGGAAGGCGAGCTTTCATGGTCGGCCGTTACTCAGCGTGGCGTGACCGTGGAGAATCCGATGCTGGGGTCAGGCGTTGCCGTCACGGATGTGTTCGATGAAGGACTGAACCCCTCCAAAGCCGAGGGATTGCACTTGCGTATCCATGACATTTGGCTGCGCCGTCCCCAGTTGTTCACCAACGCGGAGGTCATCACCATCGCGCCGGGCCGCTCGACCAGGCCGCACACCCATCACGATACCGGCGAAACGTGCTACATCCTGTACGGTGAGGGACACTTCATCTGGGACGAGGAGGAGATCCCGTTCGAAGCGGGATCGACCATCAGCTACCCCGTAGGCGTGCTCAGAGCAGTGGTGAACACGAGTCAATTCCCGATGTCATACGTGGTTATGTCGGCCGCTGTGAACTGATTGGAATGGCTTCTCCACCACATCCGGGGAGCATTTGAACCGCGGAATGAAGAACTGAGATGTGATTGACAACTCGAACTGCCGCCAACCGGACTCCCTGGACGAGAACGAATGCGTAGTCCTGTAATGGTTAGCGGTTTCCGTTATTGGTAACCAGTCGCGCCCGCTGGTCGAATCACGGATTCTCGCTGAGTTACTGCGACGTCGGAGAAGTAATTGCCAAGCGGGGCATCAGTGTTTCCTCCGATCATTCTATCCTCAGCGCCAGGAGGGCATCCAGCCGCGATGCCCTTCCTTCGCGCTGGATTCCGCCAGGATACCGCTCTGGGTCCGAAGCTCCGGCACTGGAAGGTCTGGGTGGACGCGGTACACGACCTCTCGCACGGCCGCCTCCAGCCGGCCAACCGGGGCTGGGAGCTGAGCGGCAACGTTATGTCTGTTTGAGGAAAGAACCCCCCGATGGAGAGTCCCTTGAACCCAGCGGCGGTGACGCCCACGACCTCGGCCGGTTCTCCGTTGATCCTCACCGTCTTGCTCAGTATCTCGGGATCACCTCCGAAGGATCGCATCCAGAAGGAATGGCTGAGCACGGCCACCAGAGGATCGCCACCAGGGTGAACTCGGGGTTGCGCCGCAGGCCCCTGACTGCGTATCGAAGCTCTGAACCGAAGCCAGCTATCATCGTTCTTCTTCCATTCCTTGACCGGGTAAAGAGAGCTGTTCATGGGTTAGATAGCGGCGGAGGCTGGAGGGTTGCAGTTGGGCGATTGCCAGTTTGAGGAGAAAGGGGGCGCTGTTGCGCGTCAACAATGAAGGTCTCGAGTCATTTCCCCATCGAGGGCGACCTGAAGGAATCCATGGAATCAGAAAACGAGTAACGTGGGATCATAGACCTTCCCTCCGTCTTAAATGAGCGCCATTATTCACCTGTGAGGTTCTCCCATTCCAGTCTCACCTGACCCAGGAGGCAAGCATGTCGAAGGAAGCGGTTACGGAATTCATAGAGGGAATCGCAAAGGATCCCAAGCTTCAGCAGGAGTTGTCGGAGTTGGCCGCCAAGTATGGCTACGATTTCACTTCCGATGAACTGAATGACAGCGACTTGGCCGGCATTTCAGGAGGGGTAATGGACCTCGAATCCGACATTGACATGGATGCGAAGAAGAAGCCAGCCAAGAAGTGAAACGCCCCCGCAACGGGGCACCTTTTTTCGCAAAGATTGGACGGCAGTGTTCGCGCCTGCGTTGGGACATGGGAGGATGTGCATGAGACAGCGTCCCGTGTTCTTCAATTGTGACAACTGCCCGTCGTACTGCTGCACTTACACTCAGATTGAAGTGAATCCGGAAGACGTTGAACGTCTCGCCGGCTACTTGGGTATGGATCCGGATACTGCCTTGCGTCGCCTCACGATGGATGGCGAAGACCCCGGTACACGGGTCATGCGGCACTATCGCGATCCGGTCTTCGGAACAGCGTGCCGCTTGCTGGACCTGCAGACCCGCCGGTGCAAGGCGTACGAAGCCAGGCCGAATGCGTGTCGAATTTTCCCCGGTACGCCTTCCTGCCACTACTATCAGTTCTTGATGACGGAACGGAGGATTCAAGGCAAGCCGAGTATCGCGGTGTGTGCCTACAACTTGGTGTGAATGACAGGAAGGGTGCCGTGCGTGATATGCAGGCGGTAATGCTAATCCAGCGGGCTGGATAGCCCGGTCGAGTCTCCTTCCGCGTATATCCTGCGGATGCGGTCGGCAGCTATCCACGGTCGGACTGCCACGGCTAGTGACAGACAGCGCCCTTCCTCGACGAACATCAGTCGTTCGGTCTGGAGCTGTTCGACTATGTCTCTTACTTCCGCCCGTTGGATTCGGCCCGCAAAGTGCTCAGACACGCTTTCAATAGAACGTATTTCGGTACAATAGAGGTAGAGTTCATGCCAGCTCCCGTGCAGATGCTGCCTCCTGAGTCCATCTCGCCTGTCCACGATCTCGAGATGATCTCCTGCATCTGCATAGCATAGTGGCTTCGCTCCAGGGGAGCTGCGTTGCTGAGGGAACCTGCCGGGACGTTTCCTACGGTGTATGTAGACAGCATGAGGTACGGTGACCTCGACGCTTTGCGGAACATACCAATAGTCGACATTGCCGAAATCCGCTACATCGGCGGCCCGGACGCCACTACCCGCTGGTGAACCGGGTTAGTCGGCGGAGTTTTCCAGGTAATCCTCAAACGGAAACGGAAGGCGAGTTAGCCCGCCGAGCCGTCGAACATCCAGCCCATTATCCACCAACGCTCGCCGTCGTGGAACAGTGTGATACTGTTCACGCCGCTCTCGTAGGGCTCGCCTCCCTCCTCACGTGCAGTGGCGTAGCTGCTCCACACATGAGCCATGTTTCCCGACCGCTGAACGACTCGGTCGGTTTCCCACTCCCAGAATCCCTCTTCACGTGGCGTGTCGTCACCGTGATATCCGTCGAGGCTCATCACGTTCACGAATGGGTTTCCCGACTGGTCGACGTTGGCAATGGCAACCCATGCATCGGGATGGTGAAGCGAGCGATCGCGCTCGACGTCCGCCCGTTCGCCTGCGGGTCCTGAGACAACCTCGTAGTATGCGGCGATGATGCCGTCGATGGTGGCCACGTCCTCGGCTCGAGGCTCTTGTCTGACAACTTCCGCCACACCTGCTTCAGCCGCACCGGGATTGTCGTGCACATCCTCACCTTGGGTGCAACCGGCAACTCCGATGGAGATTGCAGCGAGGACGGCGCCCAATGGTCCTATCTGGAAGCCCAAGTCGATCCTGCGCAACGAGTCCACCATGGTCTGACTCCCCGTCTATTGTTCTGTTCGTCTACCAACTGCCTCCTCGAGCCCGCAGGTATCTGTCGACCACCCTGATGAACTCGGTAGCGGAGAGATCTTCTCCCTGCCGCCACGGACTGTAACCGATCCAGCAGTGGGGTTTCTTGCGACCGTACTCGAAGCTCGCCCTGGGTGCAGGGTCGGCCAGATTCGCCAGCGCCTCCTCCATCAGCTCAACCGCGTTGTTCAGGTAATATGAATCCATATCCCCGGTCGCGACGTGGATCTTGCCGGTGAGGTGACGTCCTAAATTGCTCCAGTTGTTTACTAGATGGTGCGTTAGATCCCAATGCTCGCGCCAATACACGGCCACTTCATGGTCGATCTCGCCGGTTACTCGGTCCCAGATGGGAGCCGCGTATCCGTCGGGACCGACAGGGCTGAACAGAGCTTCCCAGATCGCCCACTGGCCACCCGATCTGCCATTCGGCCCTATGGCTCGCTCATAGCCCATTTCCTGTCGAATGGTCGAGATTATCCTGCCGTCTGGCCGGCGGTTGTTGGGTCGCTCCACCGACGTCCATTTGTTCCGGTCTTCGTATGCGTTGTCGTCCTCGTACACGTTTACGATCTGGTACCAGTGGAAGTCCACGGGATCCGGGCACCACCCCCAGGTGCCGCCGAAGAACTCAGAGTTCAGGATCTGTATCGCCAGCGCCTCCCATCCCCCCGTGGAACCGCCTGCCAGGACACGAGCCCAGGGCTCGGGAATGATCGGGAACTCCTGTTCCAGGAATGGGATCAACTCCTGAGTGAATGCGTCACCATATGGCCCCACATTGGCGGTGTTCACTGAATGCCCCGTGTCGTAATAGGGGTTCGCGTCGCGCACGGAGACGAGAATCATCTTGGGACTGTTTCGGGAGCGCCAGAACTCGGAGAAACCGGCGTATCGAGAACGTTCTTCCTCAGGCTCGTCGGAGTAGCCGTACGGAGCCCTGTCGCCCGGAAAGTGTCCGGTCAGATAGAGCACCGGGTAACGACGGTTCGGATTCCTCATGTAGTCCGTGGGAAGCAGCACGTTGGCGCCGATATACATGTCCTGGCCCCAGAAAGTGGACAGGGCGTCGCTTCGAATCTTGACGAAACGGACAAAATCGCCCCGGTCCGGCGGGTTACCCTGTTGTAGCGTACCCCCGTCGGGAACCGGATGTGTGGGAGGGATTACCTGACTGATCTCGATGGGGATCGTGCCGCCGCCGGCGCCTATTCGCACTTGCCGAGGCTCGCTCTTGGCGTTGCCGGGAGCCCTCCAGGGGCTCTGGCCTGCGCCGGAGTTGAGATGCATCTCCACCACATGTCCATCCGCACGGTTGAATGTGGTGAAGACGTTGAGGAATGCCTGGACAGTGTAGTCTCCGGGAGGCACCGTTGAGAAGTCCGCGAGCGGATGTCCTATTACGCCATCACCACCAGGCACCAGCCTCACCTCTTCGCCTCCATCCAGGCCCCTCACCTCCATGCCCCAGAAGGGTACGCCTCTCACACCTACCTGTTCTCTCGGTTCCGTCTCGCCGTCACTGGTGAGGATTACGTAAGCCCGTCCGATGACCGGCACCTCCAACCCCATAGCCGCAATCTCCGATGCCGCGGACTCGCTCAGTTGAATGCTGAATGTGGGGGCCTTCGTACCTTCGTCAGACGCACATGCAGCAGTTATCAGCGTCAACAGGCTCAAGATGGTTCTCTTCATTCGTTGCCTCGGGTCTTTGTCATGAGATTGTGCGCGTCGAGCAAAGGAGTATGGGCCTCACTTTGCACCCGAATGCTCCTCCAGTGGACCCAAACAATCTTCGCCCGCCGCCATTACTCGTGCTACCGCCGACTCGATCGTGGCAAAGGTCTCAGAAGACGCTCCGCCGACTTCGATATCGTGAGTTGATTCTAGTGCGTCTCTGTACCAATCCAGCCACGCGCGGAGAATCATAACCTGCTCGCCACGGTCTTCGCCCGCTGCGATCGCCTTGCGGCTC
Source organism: uncultured Gemmatimonadaceae bacterium (assembly GCA_964580055.1). GTDB lineage: Bacteria > Gemmatimonadota > Gemmatimonadetes > Gemmatimonadales > GWC2-71-9 > JBDGYW01. Next base: position 51,995 of record CAZOJI010000001.1, read on the forward strand.
AACTCGTGCTCGTCCTCGCCGCGCGCCGCGTACGATAGTCTGACGCCCCATGACCGGCGCTCTCGATCCAGCGGAATACCGCTGAACTGGATCGAGTTCTGGTTCAATTCGGGTTGCGTGTACGCGGGCATGCTATACGAGAGAACGCCGAGTGCGCCACGGTTTTGGGCCGCCTCGCTGAAGAGACGGCGCGCGCTCGTCTCGCCGAACACGGTTTTGTCGCGTAGGTCGAGATCCTCGAATTGATCGGCTGAACCGTCTTCCACGTATACCAGTTCCGCCTCGATTCCGTCCGGCGGTGTGGAGTAGGAGTTGATGGCGATCATGTTCATGTTGGTGGAGTAATCCAGGAGAGGTCCACCCTCGGAGCCCAGCAGTTCCAGCGAGCCGGACATGGGCTCCCATGTTGGGCCGTCCATCTCTCGGTGCCGCACCCTGTATGTCAGCACCTCGTCCGGCGCGGCGTTTTGCTCGGGAACGTATCCGGCGGCGGTCAGGACATCCACGACCCGGTGGATGCTGGCATCGAACCCGGAGTTGCCGGGTACTCGAAATTTACCTTCCATGAAGGCCACGATATCCATGGCCCGATCGCCGGAATACTCGTCCCTCACAGCGTCGAAGTAGCGCGCTATTGTCGAGTCGCTGGGGCGTTGTTCGTTGCTCGACTCGCCAATACAGGCTGCAAGCCCAACAGCCTGCATCAACAGAAGGCCTATGGCAGCAAATCGTCTCATCTTGCGTGTCCCGTCACTTGGAATACTCCGAGTGCTGTCTCGCCGATGGCGGCGCGAACATGTGCGGTGCGACCTGATGCGGCAATGGCCGAATCGAGTCCCAGTGATACCCGTGATGCGGAGCCGGCCCGCTCTTCCAGTACGCCAGGGTCAGCATGGTTATCCGGCTCAGCGACCTCTGTTTGCTCTATATGCAGCTCAAAGAGTACGAATTCCGCGCCTTTCGCATTCCCTCTGAAACTCCGGGTCTCTCAGATCCATCACGGTGCCGTGCAATTCCGGCCAATCGGACAACACCATGTCTATCAGGATGCGCCCCGGCTCCTCGGGCGGCGGCAGAGCATTGTCCTCGTGCAGCTTCACGAATTTGGGGTGCGCCGGGAAATCCGACGGATCGGTAGCTCGCAACGTCTCCTGCATCCTGCTCTCGAACGGCCCGGGACTCACGGCGAATATTCGAACCTTGCTCACGTCGCATTCGCGCGCAGCGCACGCAGTCGCCATATCCACTGCCGCTTTTCCACTGCAGTAGCACGACCAGCCGCTGTATGCACGACGCGCTGCGCCGCTGGAGACATTCAGGATCGTGCCGGAAGGGGAATTGACTGATTTCAGCGCGCGTATCGATGCGCGCGTCACGAAGAGGGTGCCGGTGACGTTGGTATTGATAGATCTCGCTATCTCACCGGGATCCAGCTCGGCAAGCGGCCCGACCGGGTCTACCGTTCCCGCACAGTTGATGACCGCCCTCAAGGGTTGCCTTATCTTTCTGAGTAGCTGGAAGGCATCGTCAACCGAAACGGGATCGGTCACATCGGTTGCGACCGAGGAAGCCGAACCATTTGCCGAAGAGATCTCTTCCTCGAGGTTTCTCAAACGGTCGATGCTCCTTGCCATCAACGCGACGTGAAATCCCCTCGACGCAGCATCTCGAGCTACTGCGCGTCCGAGGCCGTGCGACGCGCCGAATACTGCCAGAAGTTCTTTCTGCTCGAGTATCATTCGACTTGGCGCTCTCCACCCGCACCCTCGCGGGTACTGTCCGCGGCGTGAGTTGGAGTCATCGTCCCGCGGGAAAGGACTCTGCCGGACGCGAACTCAATCATGCCGTTCGCCTTTCGTTGCTGCGTATTCCCGCAGGTACAGCTCGAGATCGTAGGGTTCCCGCCGGCTGGGGCAGTGTTTGACCGGACACAGACAGCAACTCTTGAAGCCCTTCTGGTCCTCGAAGTAGATGCCCGATTCCGACTTGCCCGGCACCATCAACATGTTGTCCTTCAGGGAGACGCCGATTTTCGCTGCACCTTCACCCAGAATCCGAAACAGAGGTTCCTGTTCGTGGATGGGCCAGTCCTTCAGCGATCCCGGCTGCATCTGGCCCAGCTTGACCGACCCGAACCGCCTCGTGATGTCCCTTTCCACCTCGGCTATCGCCTCCCTGAGGGCGGCCAGCCTCAACTCGTCGGCATGATAACGGTCGATCATTTCGCTGAACGTGCCTGCCCATGCTTCCATTTCACTGCCGCAAGTGGCCACGAACGGGAAGACGCGGTTGAGCTCCCGGGTGTTGATCTGCAACACTCTGCTCTTGAGGGTGACATCGTCGATCACAATGCGATCTTCGTCGCGCGACTGAATCGCACCTATCAGGTAATAGGCCCTGGGGCGGGCCACCTCATTGGCTTGTTTCACCATGTCGGCCAGATGGCAGGCGATCGAAGATTTCGGGTCGACACGGAGTTTTTTCAGCAGCCGGCCGGTGTCTACTTCAAAATCAATGTCGTCCAGCAGGAATCCTTGCATACCAGCCTTTCCGAGGCGCGTGTCGCGTTGTGTTGCTCCATGGAAGTTTCGAACGGGGTTTCGATCCCTACACCAAGTATGACGATGGGCAGTCGGCGAGTCTAGGGAAAGGCAGCACGAGAATGAACTTCGCAGAGTGTCAACACAGCATTTGTCGCGGTGTTCCACGCCGGGCATTTACCAGAACGGCAGCGTATGCAGACTCTTTGCTGCAACCCGAATAGGGATGGGGCGGTAGGTTTAACGGCTCGATGGCAGTAGATGACCACTCCAGGACGCGTCGACCCGCTGCCTCACTCTGTCATGAGAATAGCCGGCCTGGACGTGTCTGCGGGATCGGCAAAGCCCCGACGTGATATCGTGCGAGCACAGGTGTTCCAGCGCAGGATGGCGTCGTCCTCCCCACTTGGTCGAATTGCCTCCGCCTTTTCATACCACACCATTGCTTCGTGTAGGGCCCGATTGGCGTAATCGTCGGAAGAGGGCCCACCTCGTTCCAGCTGCGATTTGCCCAGTCGCTCAGCCACAATCCCGGAGTAGTAGAAACGCTCGTACTCCGTTTCCAGTTCCGAAGCCAGCCGCGCCGCCTCAGCAGTGCGGCTGAGATCCGTCCGAAACTGGTCCGTTAGCGATAGGATCAGCAGCAGCTTCGCGTCATGGTTCTGCGGCGCCACTTCGAGTAAGTCCACACAGATGCTCTCCGCCTCACAAGGCTCACCGAGCAGTCGGTAGCGTTCGGCTTTCCGCATGGCGTTGTCGATGCCTTCGGCCGTCAGCCTCTTTAAGTTGTCCATGACATAACCCTCCTTGCGCGCTGGAGCCGCTCCAACCGCAAACCAACGCGGCGTGGGATCCTCAAACGCTGCTGTACAATACCCCTCCTTAACTGACCTCGTTGGACTACTCACGGTACGCCTCGGCTAGATGACCAGATATATCGTTCACAGTGACACCGTTTCCCGCTGCAGCCCACCCAAGGTTCACAAGGCATATGGGACACGCGGTGATGACTTGCTCACTCGCAGCAGCCAGTTGCGCTATTCTGGTCTCGGCTATGGATCGGGCCTTGCTGGGGAATAGTGACTCTATGGGCCCCCCGCAGCAGAACGTCATCTTTCCAGAGCAGTCGGGCTCTACGGTCTCGATTCCAGCATTTCCGAGAAGATGCCGCGGTTCCTCGACTATGTTTTCGTGGCGGGCATACACACACGAGTCGTGTATTGCCACGGCCTTTTCTACCTCCTTGAGCGGTTTCTTATCCGCTTCGGCCAGGATCTCCAGATAGCTCTTCACCTCCAATCCATAGTCAGGGATGAACTTGGGGTACACGCTCCTCAGAATGTTGGTGGTGTGTGGATCTACGGTGATCACTCGTCTCACGTCGTGGCGCCGGAACAATTCATTGACGCGCTGCGCTTGTCTCTCGAATGCACCGCAAATGCCCTCATCGTGCGCCAGAGCGCCCGCGTACAGTTCCTGTTCATACAGGTACCCGAACTCAACTCCGGCGGATCTGAGCAGAAAGACGATGTCTCGCAGGATCCCATTGAATTGGTCTTGATCGGACCGGTTTATCAAAAGGGGGGTGAAACGAGACACGCTCAGCATCCGATTGATGCCACGACCCAGTCCGAACAAACGATTGAGAGAAGAGTTCTCGAACCTCGACAGCATCTTCTCCAACGCGATCATGGAAGGCATGAGCTGGTACATGAGGCCAGTGTACAGGACAGTCTTGCCGCCCGATGGGATACCAAGACCTTCCGCCCAGCCCTCCGAACGACTACGAGAAAGAGGTAGCACGCTAGCCCGGCGATTGAGATTGTCGCTCAGGATCCCCAGCACCTGCTTGGTTGGGAGTGTCATTGGTCACCCCCGTCTAGGTTGAACACTGTTCGGTTCAAGTAGCAGCGCAGGCACTTCATGTTCTCGACGATATGCACTCCGCCTGGGCAGTTTTCCTCACACAGCTTGCAGAGCAGACAGGAAAAGATGGTCTCTTTGTTCTCAATGACCTTGTCTTCCAAACCGAGCATCACATAACGAAACATTCGGCGGGGAAGAAGATCGAAGCCCATCGGACAGAGGGCGGTGCAGAGGCCGCAGTGCATGCAGGCGTGGGCGTTGAAATCCTCCGAGCAGCTGACTTCCTCCAGGAATTTGGCGTTTACCGTCGAAGTGCCCATGGTGTCACTCGTTGTACTCGTATCGATAGTATCCCATCTCATCAGGCTCGCCCGTGTCCCTCAGCGTTCCGTATTTCCACATCGCCATGACCCAGATCATGACTTCGTGTTTGGGATGACCGAGGTGCTCGGCTATTTCCGGAATGGTCCTGGGTTCGTCAATTACGAATGCTGCGATCTCGTCTCTCACGACCATTTCGTCCCTAATGATCTCTCCGAAACTGCGCTCTATCAGGTTGTTCATGCCGGACTCTCCTGAGCCAGAGCGTCGATGGCGGCCAAAATCTGAGCATCGGTGTAGCCCTTCAGCTCTATCGCATTCTCCGGACACACGGCGACGCAGCACCCTCCCCCATTGCACAAGGAGGAGACAACTTCCGCCACCTCCTTGCCATCCATTGACAACTTCTTGATTGCATCATAGGAGCATGCTTCCCGGCAGGCGTCACACCACAGGCATCGCTCCGGATCAACCGCGGCCACGAAGGGTTCCAGCTCCACATGACCCTTCATTAACAGGGCCGCGCTCTTTGACACGCCGGCCAACGCCGATGCCACGCTCTCTGCCATCGTCTTTGGGCTCTGCGCGGCTCCCACTATGAAGACGCCGTTCACTACCGTTTCCACCGGTCTGAGCTTGGGATGGATTTCGTTGAAGAACCCGTCAGGCCCCAACGGCAGCTTCAAGACATCCACTATGCCCTGGTTTTTCCGGGGCACCATTGCCGTCACCAAGACTACCAGGTCGGCTCCGATCTCTATCTCCTCACCTTCCAGGAGCTGGTCCTTTACCTTGACCTTCAGTCTCCCGTTCTCCTGCGCGACCTTGGGAGGGTCATCGTCCTGGTACCTGAGGAAGACGGAGTGTGCCTTGCTCGCCTTCTCGTAGAGGGTTTCGTGTTTCCCATAGGTTCGCATGTCCTGGAAAAGGTGGAACTGATGGATGCTGGGATCATTCTCGTAGGCACAGATCGCTTCGTGGGTAGTGGCGTTGCAGCAGTAGCGTGAGCAGTAAGAGTTGATTTCTCCTTCGTGGCGACTGCCTACGCAGTAGATATAGACTATATCCTGAATAACCCGGCCGTTGTACGTGAGCTCGGAATCAGCCTGGGCCACCGCCTCCTTGAATTCCGGGAGCCGGACTACCCCCTCCAGGCCGTAACCGAACTCGCCCTCTTCAGGTTCGTACACGTCGAAGCCGGTGGCCACGATAATGGCACCTACCTGAAGGGTCAGCGTTTCCCCGTTGGGAACACGAAGCTTTACCGAGAAGTTGCCGATGGTGCCGGCCTTCTCGACGAGCTCGGTTCCGGTGAAGAGCGTGATGTTATCGTGGTCTTTGACCTGATCAACCAAGTCATGTACGATGGCGGAGCCCTCCTGCTCGTGCAGGAACATCTTGCCCCATTTTCCTGTCCACCCTCCGGGCTCGTCGTTCTTCTCCACAAGGAAGACCGACAATCCCAGATCGGCCAGGCCGAGAGACGCCCGCAAGCCAGCCACACCGGCTCCAATTACCAACACGCGGGGCACTGTTTCGATGCGCTGCGGTGTGAGGGGCTGGGCAAGACGTGCGCGGGCGATGCCGGCCCGAACCAGTCTGATCGCTTTCTCTGTAGCTTGGCCGATGTTCGATTGGTGAACCCAAGAGCACTGCTCTCGTACATTCACCTGGACATACTGATAAGGGTTGAGGCCGGCTCGCTTGGCCATAGCCCTGAACGTGAAGAGATGTAGTTTCGGCGAACACGACGCCACGACGAGACCATCGATATCGTGTTCCTGTATGTCCTCGATCATCTCCTGTTGCGCGGCGTCGGAACAGGCGAACATATGAGTCTTGGCAACCACAACTCCCGGTTCGTTCTGGACGCTTTCCCTGACAGCCTCCACGTCCACATAGTCGGAGATGTTGCCACCGCAGTAACAGATGAAGACGGCAACTCTTCTCTCGGTCACGGCGTCACCCTCCTACGTCTCTCCACCGTGGCTGCCGCTTGTGCCGCCGCAGCCCCGGCATGCAGGATGGCGTCGGGAATGTCCCGAGCTGCCGAAGCCGAACCGGCGACGAACACGCCGTCCACCGACGTCCGTCCGGGGTTCAGGTCCTCGTCGATCTCCTCCACGTAGCCATAGGGATCACCGAGCAAGCGATCATCTTTGAAGAACCTCAGTGAGTCTTTATTGGGAAGGAGCCCAACCGAAAGGACCACTAGATCATATTCCTCCTTCTGCAGACAACCGCATCCCGCCACGTCTTCGTAGTGAATAATGAGATTGTCGTTTTCGGCAGGTTCAATCCTCGCGACGCGCCCCTGGACGAAGTTCGTTCCCATGGCTTGGGCCTGCTTGTAAAACTCCTCATATCCCTTTCCGAATGCCCGGATGTCGAAGAAGTGAATGCTGATGTCCGCCAGGGGCAGGGTTCCCATTAGGAGCTGGGCCTGTTTGATCGAGTACATGCAGCACACTCTCGAGCAAAGCGGGTTTTCCACGGTGCGATCCCGCGACCCTGTGCAGAGCACGAAGGCGATCCGCTCGGGTTGCTTACCGTCGGAAGGACGAATTACTCCGTTGTAGGGGCGGGTCGGTGATAGAATCCGATCCAACTGCATGGCCGTAATCACATTGGGATATCGACCGTATCCGTAGCTCGGCTTGCGCAGCGGGTCGAAGAGTTCGAATCCTGTTGACACAATCACCGACTCTACTTCGACGATCTCGTCTTTGGACTGCATGTCCAGGCGAATCGCATTTGCGGGACAGGCGTGTACGCACTCCATGCATTCAGAGCACCCCCCACAGTCCAGGCATCTACCGGCACTATAGCGAGCCTCCTGCTCGGTCAGCGCCCCTTCCACTTCGGCGAAACCGCACCTCCTGTCCTCGGGTGACACCGATGGTGAGGCTTTAGGCTCGCGGTGACTGATGTTGGAGAAGCGGCCAAGCACTTCGTCTTTGTCCACTACCGGAAGCGCACGTGGGAAGACTGTTTCAGACAGATCCTCACCCTTTAGAAATCGGTTGATGAAGAAGGCTGCGCGCTTGCCCTGGCCTACGGCGTCTACAATGGAAGCGGGTCCCGTCGCGACATCTCCCCCCGCGAACACCGATGGCCACGAGGTCTCGAGTGTCTCTTCGTTCACCTCCAGAGTTCCGTTGGGTTGTACGGCGAGCTCCTTGGTGAACGGAGCGGTTCCGGGTTGAAAGCCAATGGACATAATGACTCGATCTGCCGGCACCAGATCTTCGGATCCCGGAATGGGAATAGGCCGTCGCCTCCCGCTTGCGTCCGGCTCCCCTAGCCGCATCGAGATAGACTCGGCTGCCATCACCTTACCATTAGTACCAACGAAACGGGTAGGCACCTTGAGAAACTGAAAATCCACTCCCTCTTGGGCGGCGGCGTCTACCTCCCAATTGTGAGCAGGCATCTCGGCCCTGCTGCGGCGGTATTGGACGGTGACCTTCTCCGCTCCCAGCCGCAGGGCTACTCGTGAGGGATCGAGACAGGCGTTGCCGCCTCCGACCAGCAGTACGCTTTCACCTGTCAGGTCTGGAGGATCACCCGAGTTCACGGTTCTGAGAAAGCTCATACAGTTTGTGATGCCTTCCAGGTCTTCGCCGGGGGCGCTCAAACAGCGCGGTTCCATGGCTCCCACCGCCAGGAACACGGCCTCGAACCCCTCTTTCTTCAAGACTTCTATGGAATCCACGGTTACGCCGGTACGGATCTCGACTCCCAGGGCCGTGACGTTCTTGATATCGCGTTCCACCACGTTTCTCGGGAGTCGGTAGGTGGGAATTCCTTGACGGAGCATCCCGCCGGGCTCAGCGGCGGCCTCGAAGATTGTGACACGGTATCCTTCTCGAGCGAGGAAATACGCCGCGGTGAGCCCCGCGGGACCGGATCCGACAACGGCAACCTTCTCGGGTCTCCGGGTTTCGGGAGGGCCGTATTCAGGGTCTGGATGCTCGGCGTAATAGCGGTCGGCCATGAAGCGTTTGATGGCCCGGATGGATACGGGGCCCTCCACTTTACCCCGGGTGCAGGCATCTTCGCAGGGCGCATAGCAAGCCCGGCTGAGGCATCCGGGGATGGGAGCATCCTCCATGTGCAAATGGAAGGCTTCCCGGTACTTTCTAGCCCGGACCAGCGACACGAAGCCGTGGGCCTTTACTCCAGCAGGGCACGCGGCCGAACAGGGGGACGTTCCGTATCGCTGAACCAAGGCCTTCTTCGGCACGGACTGCGCATGTGGGATGTGAGCGGAGCGTCGCGACGCGAGATTGAAATTGAAGGGATCAGGCATAGCCACGGTGCATGCCAATTCACACTCACCACAACCCGTGCAGGCGGTTGTATCGACGAACCTTGCTTTTCGCGAGATCTTGACCAGAAAACCTCGACCATCTCTCGGCACGATCTGATCCACCTCACTGTTAGTGAGGATTCTGATGTTGGGGTGATGTGCCGTGGCCGCCATCTTGGGGGTGGAAATGCAGCTTGCACAGTCGAGAGTGGGGAAGACCTTGCTGAGCAGGACCATCTTTCCGCCGATGGTTGCCTCCTTTTCCACCAACAACACCTGATACCCCATGTCACCCAGCGTGAGGGCGGCTTCCATTCCGGCGATACCGCCGCCAACGACGAGCATCTCGGAACGTGGCGAGTCAGTCATTTCCTTTCCCGTTCAAGCGCGAAAGCTCATTTTCGAAATTCTTCATATGCTTGACGAAGGAATCGGCGCACACCGAACAGATGGCGGCCATTTTCACACGTCGTGGGTCGTAATCGTGCTGTTCAACCAGTTGCTGTGCGCGGCCGAAGAGGTCACCGGTGCGTTTGGTACAATCCGGCACAAACGCGCAATCGCTCCCATCGGCAGCGATGAACACGCCGTCGAAGCCCTGTTCCAGAGCGTGCAGAATCCACTCCGGCTTGACGCCGCTGGAACAGGGCACTGAGACGACCAAAACCGATGAAGCGTACGGGAGGTTGCCGCTGCCGGCGAAGTCAATGCCCGGGTCGGATATCGTCTCCGTGGAGAAAACCAAGATTTTGGTCTTTGCCCTGACATTGGTTGCATCGACCATGAGGGATTATTTCCCTCGCCGTAGGTAGAGCTTCCAATACCCGGCTCCTTCGATGGATCCCAAAAACTCGTGACCCACCTTTTCTGCCCATACGGGAATGTCCCGGTTGGTGCTTTGGTCGGAGGACAGTACTTCCATTACTGCCCCTTTTGAGACCTGGGTCATTGCCCGCTTCGCCTCCAGCAGAGGACCCGGGCAGGCCGTGCCTCTTGCGTCCACCGTCTTCTCGGGGTCGAGAGCTGTGAGTTGTTCGGGACTCATTACAGTATTCCTTTCATAGGGGCGGGTTCTGCCGCCACCTCAGAACGTCAACACCACATCCGCTTCCTCAGCCCCATTTACGAAGGTCGCGACTCCACCAAACTCCACTCCCTCAATTATGTCTTCCTCTCGGAGCCCCTCGGCATCGAGAAGCGCCGAGCAGGCGATCAACTTTGCGCCACCTTCGCGCACGGCCTTCAAGAGGTTGGGAAGCCTTTCGGGCTCTCCATTGAGTTTGATCTTCTCTGCTCCCCCCTTTTCTACGATGTGGAGTCCGTCCATTGTGAAGAACAGGTTCACGTCCATCTCCATTGCGAGAGCTCCGGATGCCAGCATCAAGGGGGGAAATGCCTTCTTGGGATCGTCCGAACCACAGAAGATCCACATCTTCTTGTTGTTCACACTCGTCCTCCAGTCGTCGTTCACTAAGCCCCTGGCTAATCTTCGGGCTTCAACTTTCGGCCAACATTCCGCCGAAATGGTGGACCACATTCTTCATCGAGACAGTTTCCGCTTCGCCGTTCCGGCGGGGGAATTGGATTCCCCCGCCTGCCAGGCGTTTTCTCGACTTACTCGTCCGAACGGGCGAGATCGATCAGTGACCGCCGTAGGGGAAGGTGACGTCATCGCAACGCCAGCATCCTTGGTCCTTGAGGTCGCGACTCCTGTCGGTCCCCTTGTCACACAACCAACCGTTGCCATTCTCGTCCTTGACGAACTCAAGTGGCCGCCCTGAGTAGTCCGGTTCGTAGTAATCGGAATACTCTGGCATGATCTCCTTCCGGAATTTCATGGTCCACCTCCTTCGAAATCCCTATCTTCCTATGTGGCAGTATGTATGCCAGAGATAACCTGGAGGCAGGTAGTGGCGGAAACGGCGCTGTGCCGTCATGCTGACACCGAGTATTGTGTCTGACTCGATGCGGGCGCGTGCAATCCTGCGACCAATGCCCCCCGTCCGTCGCAGTTTTGCAATCACCAATCCCTTGAACGGTCTCGTCGGCGGCTATAAGGGTGGTTGTTGGTCTGGTCTCGAGATTGCATGAGGAAGCAGCAGGAGAACTGGGATTGGCCTGAACACCTGCATAGGTATGGTGGATCTGGCTCCCGGCCAACAGAAGGGGAGGCAACCATGTCCGAGATAGCTTTGGACACCGGCCAGATGGAGTGGGAGGATACGAGCAGTTACCCTGAGGGTACCAAGATCAAGGTGCTGCGGGACGAAGGTCAAGCGCGGTCGATACTATTGAAGCTGCCGCCGGGTTTCCAACTGGATGCTCATTCGCACACTTGCTGCGAACAACACTACGTGCTGGAGGGCAGTTATGAAGCGGGCGGGCGGGAGTATGGGCCCGGCGCATACCAATGCATTCCGGCACACAGCGATCACGGACCATTTTCTAGCCAGGATGGAGCGTTGGTCCTGGTGGTTTGGGAGGGCTAGGTACTTCTGATGGCTGGCATTGAGACATTTGATCGTGCTACTGGCCGTTACGAAGCATGGTTCTTGAAACACCGCAATGTATACCAGGCCGAACTCCGGGCTTTGAGGGAGTTGACGGCGGTTGCAGGTAGCGCCATTGAAATCGGCGTGGGCTCAGGTCGTTTTGCCGCGCCCCTCGGAATCCCTCTGGGTTTGGATCCTTCCCCTGGTATGCTTGCGATAGCCCGGACCCGTGGCATCGAGACCATTTTGGGAGTGGCTGAAGACCTGCCGTTTTCAGGCTCTTCGTTCGATCTGGTTCTCATGGTCACGACGGTCTGCTTTCTGGATGACGTGCAGCAAGCCTTTAGGGAAGCTCGTCGGATCCTGAGAAGGGGAGGGAACATCGTACTTGGATTCGTGGATCGGGCCAGCCCGCTAGGGCAGAGCTACTTCGCGCACCACAATGAAAGCCTGTTCTATCGATCGGCGCGATTCTACACGGTGGAGGAGGTTCTTCGGTACTTGGCGGACACCGGTTTCGATGAGCCTCGTTTCCGACAGACCTTGTTCGCACCTCTGATTGACACTCGTCGCCAGGAGCCGGTGAGCGAAGGACACGGTGAAGGTTCTTTCGTCGTCGTCCGGGCGACCCGGTACTAATCCTCCGCACGTTCACTCTCGGCATGCGACGGTGCGTCGGGCGAGACAAGTCCCAATCTGCGCATTTTCCGGTATAAAGTGGACTTGTGGATGTTCAGTTCTTGGGCGGCGGCCAACCGATTTCCCTCGTGCCTCTGGAGCGCAGCGCGGACAACTCGCTTCTCGCAGTCTTCGAGGTTCTCGGCAAACACTGAACCCTCATCCGTATCCACCAACCATCCAGGCAAGTGTTCGACGTCTATCAGAGGAGTGTTGGTCAGCACGAATCCATGTTCCACGATGTTCTGAAGCTCCCTGATATTCCCCGGATAGTCGTGCGCCATGAGAACTCGCAGCGCCTGGGGAGTAACACCCTCGACGGGTTTGTCGTGCAGTAGAGCCAGGTGTCTGATGAAATGCTTCACCAAGGGCAGCATGTCTTCGGAGCGTTCCCGAAGTGATGGAAGATCCAGCTCGATGACGTTGATGCGATAGTACAGATCGCTGCGAAATGTGCCCTCTTGCAACATTGCGGCAAGATCCTGATTGGTCGCGGCGACCACGCGGACGTCTGTCTCGAGGACCTTTGTACTGCCAAGCGGCTCATATGTCTTTTCCTGCAACACGCGCAGGAGCTTGGCCTGGATCGGCAGAGGGAGGTTGCCGATTTCGTCGAGGAACAGCGTTCCTTTCTCCGCACGAGCAAAGCGCCCAGGTTTGGCACGGTTCGCCCCGGTGAACGCACCTCTTTCGTAGCCGAAGAGCTCAGACTCAACCAGGGTATCGGGGAAGCATGCACAGTTGACGGCCACGAAGGGACCGTCTTTGCGCGCACTCAGATCGTGCACCGCACGAGCGATGAGTTCTTTTCCGGTACCAGTCTCTCCGCGGATCAGAATCGTGCTATCGCTCTCAGACACTACCGGCAGGAGGTGCAGAACCCGGCGCATCTCGGGATTCCTGGTGACTATGTCGCCTTTCGAATAGCTCTTCTCAACTTGCTTCTTGAGTGCTTCGATCTGACGCAGATCGCGAAATGTCTCGACTCCCCCTTTGAGCCGGCCTTGGCTGTCTCGATACAGAGCCGTGGAGACGCTCACAGGAATCTTCCGATCCTCTGAATCCGTTATGTACACTACCAGCCCGGTCACCGGTTTCCCGGTTTCGAGCGTATTCCTGACGGGGCAAGCGTCAGGACACAGATCGCTCCGCAGTACCTCGTAGCAAAGGCGCCCCAGCACGTCAGCGCGGCGATAGCCGGTGATGTCTTCGGCCGCGCGGTTGAAGCACGTGATGCGCCAATGCCGATCGACCGTGAGGACCCCATCCGAGATGCTCTGCACCACTGCTTGGAACCTTTCTGGGGAAGGTTCCGCAAACTCATGACCGACCTCTTGACCGGGGGATCCTGGGGAGGATTGGGAAGGCCGTTTCTCTGCCATCGCGCCTCGCCGCCTTTCGCCGCACACGTGCGTGGGACAAGCGTTCCTCACTCCCCCATTACCTCACCCCATCCTCAATATGGAAGAACGCGCAGTATATGGTAGCGCAAGTGCAGCTCTCAGGACCGGATTCGCACCGTTGCGTTGTCTTCCGGGAACTCGCCTCTTCGCGCAGTTATCAGAGCTTCTCGCAGATCGTCGAACCCGACGACCTCAGTTCGATTTGCTGCTACCGGCGAGAGCAGGAGCCAGTCCTTCCAGAAATACGCCGGTTCTGATGGCATTCTCCCTGAAGAGGCCCCTCGCCGACACGATATTCAGGGGGGCTGCAGGGTGACCCAAACCTTGGCCCCGGTATCAATCACCGTGCTGGACCGCGGATTCCGACAGAGCTTCGATGGTGGCTGCGAAGTGCGTACGGAGGGAGCGGCCTATGCAGCGCAAGAAATGCTCCGGCAATGGTTTAGCAAATGAGGAGCCGACAACTCCAACTGACTGACATGTTGAATCTAAACAACTTTGGCATCAGACATCACTCGTCATTATGAACAGGGGATGACTGACGAAGGTCTTGTACTTGGGTCGCAGCCGCTCCTCGTTATAGTACTTGTGTACGTCGACAGTCTTCCTTCGGCCGGTCACCATATCGATCGGCACGCTGTCGTAGACGCCATTGCGCACACTGATTAGACGCCCGGCGGTACCTGATTCAACCAGGTCGAACGCGAGGTTTCCAAATGCCATCGGCACGATGGAGTCGAGTGCGTCGGGGTGACCGCAGCGGACCATGTAGCCCAGTCTCTGGCTGACGATGTTCACGGTGCGACCGCCGGTATATTTGGGAGAGCGAGCCTTGAGGGCCTCGGCCACCCGGTCACCTATTCCGCCGAGCTTGCGGTGTCCGTACTGGTCCGTCTCCGCGCCCTCATAACTGATCTCACCGCCTAGCATGGTCGCGCCTTCTGACACCAGGACCACTGCGTAACGGTATGGATTCCTGGCTCTGTCGCGAATCATCAGCTCCAGGAGATGGTCGATGTCGAAGGGATGTTCGGGTATGACACAGCGATTTGCGGCGCCTGCCATTGCGGGCAGCAAAGCGGTGTACCCGGAATAACGGCCGAAGACTTCGAGCACCAGAAACCGCTGGTGCGATCCGGCTGTGGTCGTGAGGGCATCCGCCAGCTCGATGGTCCTGGTAACCGCAGTGCTGAAGCCGATGCAGTAGTCGGTTCCTGCAACGTCGTTGTCCATCGTTTTTGGGATCGCCACTACCTTCAAGCCTTCTCTGTGCAGGCGGTCCGCGTAGCTCAGCGTGTCATCGCCACCGATTGGAATCAGGGTGTCGATTCCGAGGAACTCGAGATTGCGCAGCACCTCCGGCGTGACGTCGTTGATATCGTCCGTGTACTTGTCAGCCAGGTGCGCTGGAACCTTCTGTCTCGGCAGGTGACTCGGCCTGGTCCTAGAGGTGAATAGCATCGTGCCGCCCTTACGGCCGGTGCGGTTTACGATGTCATAGTCGAGCGTCTGGTAGTGCTCGCTGTTGTTGGCTTCAGGATCGCGCACCATATCGACCAAACCCGACCACCCTGAACGAATCCCTATGACCTTGTAGCCTTCCTGTTTCGCTCGAATGGTCAACGAGCGAATGGCCGGGTTCAGGCCCGGGACGTCGCCGCCGCCTGTTAGAATGCCGATACAACGTTTCGGCTTTTTCAAGCTCATGTCCTCCTCAGGTTCCGGTAAACACGCGGCCGCGCTTACCGACTACAGGACGTACATCCGCCAACACCCAACGCGCGACCATGATCTGCGCCTAACTACAACGCTATTCGCCGAGTCCAAGCCGTCAACCGCTGGGCCGGTTGCTGTGCCCGAACCTACCCCCTTCGGCGACTTTGAAGCGAATCTCCAGACGCGCGCCGGAGCGGTCGACACTGCTACCTCTGGACTGGTAGTCCAAAAAATCGAACCCGTCGTGTCTCGGTGACGCTCAGGTAGGGGTCGAGGCCGGATCGCAGATTGTCCAGCGCACCGCTTGCCGCTTCGAGTGAGAGATAGACAATGATCAGGTGCGTCCACCGGTCGCCGTTCGGCTTCTCGTAATCTGCCAACACGCCGAACGTCTTTCCCTCCAGCAGTAGGATGTTGCCCTCACCAAAGGTGAAGAACGGTTGCAGGGCGACCGGACCGCGGATGAGGCGTTCCGAGCCGGTGTTTCGATCGGCGACGGGTAGTAGATCGAGGAGCGGCTGTGGACTCTCATCGGGTATCCGACCGAGCATGTCGTTGGCCAACGCGGCCACGACGGAGCGTGGCGCGGCCGTGGCGCTCTACATTTCATAAGCGGATAATACCAGTTCGGCGGACCAAGCAACCGCGCGTGTTCCACTCCTCGACGCAACCAACTCGTCAGAATCGTACTCGAGTACCCAAAGGCTTATGGTAATCCTGTGTGCTGTTGGAAGCACCTAACCCGCGCAGGCAACCCGACGCTCAAAGCCGGGCAGTAGGTGGTCTACCTTTCGTGGAAAGAGTGCTACCGGTAATGCCGGTAGTCGGCGATGCTCTGTGCCTACACCCAGATAGCTTCTCGCTCCAACATGCGCGCGAACCGCCCGCCCGCAGTTATGAGGCTTTGCCACTCTGCTTGCGTGTAGATGAGGATCTCGGCCGGCACGGGCAGCAGACTCAGATCCCAATGGACGGCGCGGCGTTCGAATGGAGTATCGGAAGTGCGAACCACTGCTACCAGGTCGAGGTCGCTGCCGACTCCGTTGTCTCCGCGAGCATAGGAGCCGAAGTACCCCAGTCGAACCAGATTTGGACGGTGCTCCCGCTCCTTTTGTGCCCAGCGGCGCATGGATTCCTCGACGACTGCTCGGCTAGGCCATTTGAGAACTTGCGAATTCAAGTATCTCACGGGCATAACGAATAGCCTCCTCGCTCTGCAACGATCCGTAGTGCTCGAACGGAGCGCCCGCCGGGTGACCGTTGGGATACCTGGTCGGGACATAAAAGGCGTCGAGCACCTTGGCTTTGTCGAGCAACGAAGGGTCGTATGTGACAGTCAGTTCCTGGATGAGTCGCGCGACAACGTGACCCCAGACCTCTTGGCAAGAGTGAAGATGAAGAGCCTTCAGAGCCTTTTCCGCGGCTTGGTGTGCGGCAAAACAAGCCCACTCGTGTCTCTCATCCCGCTTCGACGCCGCTGCCTGCTCCAGGTCACGTTGCGCCTGCGCCATCCAGTCGTGCGCTCGATTCGACATGATCTGCACCCCTTGAATCCACAACACTACGATGGTGCGGTCGGGGGATCAAGGTTGATGCCTGTTTGCTGTGACACTACGCTCGGCGAACTTCGAGCGTCTCGGCGCTTCTCGTAAGGCCTGATGCGGCATCCGATCCTCCCTAGAAAGCCGCCGAACATGTGAGTCGTGTATACGTCCATCGGTAGAGTGGGCGAGATGTCTTGGAGCGAAATCGCCCCCACATACATCTTTGAGCGCTCGTACCCTCCCCCGCGGTTCTCCAGGATGGTGCGGATGCGCCCGAGCCGGCCGGCGGTTGCTGTGTTTCAGCGGGGGTGTCCCTGGTGCCAGCGGATTCGTTGTGATTTCGGAACGCCCGCACAGCGGCCTCGATACGCGTCTCGTAACCGAGTCGGGAATCGTGCTCGTCGAGCTGGAGTACCAGATCGGTATTGGCGAATAACGCGCAGCGAGACGCGATCGTGGGAGGCGCCTTCTTGTTGGATAGAGCCAGGGCGGCCAGGGATTGAGTAGTGTCTCTCAGGTTGAAACGGCGAACTTGCTGGTTCAGAAAGCTCCCGGTGCCGGCGGCACAGGCGGGATTGGACCTGTAGCTCAGGTAGCGGCCGGCTTCGTCGAAACGGATCAGACCTAAGCGCTCGCCGCCCACCACCAGGATAGACCGGGCGAGTGGGTAGAACCGCCTGGCCGCGGTGATGAAACAGATCTGGTTGCCGTAGCGTCGATCGACTCGAACGCACGACGGAGTAGCCGCAATTGCCCCGATCCGCGACAGAATGAACCTCTCAATGACCTCCCCGCGAGGCGGCTTCAATCTCGCCGTGGTGCAGCTCGTAGCAAGCGCGCAGTACCTCGCCGTCTGCACTTACCTCCACCGCCGAGACGGATACCGCTCCAACGTCCAGACCAAGAATACGGTTTTCCTGTTGACTCTGGATCACGGAGACATTCCGATGCTGACGAGTTCCGACTGGATACTACCGCCACAACCGCCCGAATGCCAAAGACAACACACCAGTTGGAGCTGCGCCATGGCCGTTCGCCGCTCTCAGCAACCTGTCAGCTGCTCGCCGGCCTCCTTCGCTGTGCTAACGCAGAATCGGACTCCTCGGATGTTTCTCCACCCAATTACGCCAGGCGGTCAGCTCCACCGGGTATTCTGGGAGGATACGCCCGGCGTAAAACCCGGAGATTGCCAGCAGTCCGCGACCGTCATCGCCTTCCTGGTTCGGAAACCAGAGGCTTTCGGTCTGATGATCGTAGAGCACGAATGTCGAGCCGTAGGTCCACCCGCTCGCGGCGAGAGTCAGCGTGTCACCTTCGATAACGCGACTGTTCACGACAGCCAGGTCCATGAGTGGTCAGTAGCCCGCCGCGATTGGCCGGGAGGCGAGGACGTCGTTTACCACCTCATGGCGCGCCACAATATTCACAGGGTAAGCCTTGCTGTCGCCTTCCAACGCGGCACCCAGCACCCGGAGCGACGAGGTCAACGACGGGTATCCGTCGTCCCCAGGGAACAAGAACTCGGGCTCCAGGATGGGGAGGATCGCGTTGGGACCGAGGCCGAAGTTGAAGCGCTCGGGCTCGAAACCCAGTTCCTCGACCGCGTAGGTGATGTCCCACTCCTTGCCGGTTTGGTCCATGATAAAGAGGTTGCCGTCGGGGTCCGTCCGCGGCTGTGTGGATTGGGGAAAGGTCGCATCTCCGCAACCCGCCAGCATTGCCAGAGCAACCAGGGGCAAAACCGTCATCTTGTCGCGCATCGCTGCACCTCCGTTCTCGAGACTTGACTGCGCTGTTAGGTCCAAATCTCTCTTGTGAACGGTAGGTGGGCTGGATGGGCTGGATCTTACAGGAGTCTCCGACGTAGGCCGTTACGTGCAGAGCAATGGAGCTCTGCGTTTTGCACTCCACCGCTGTTTGGAAGCCAAGCCTATTCCTCAAAGACAAACAAAGAGCCGAGGGGGGATCTTTTCGGCTCTTGTGACGTAGCGAACCGCGCTTTTGCGGCTGACACCTTGTGAGCCCATACTAAGCTGAGACTCATCTATCAGTCAATCGGCCGGTGGGTGCTGACGACCGGATTCGAAGCCACGGGACTGGCGGAGGCCACTCGTTGACGTCATCTTAGCCGGCGAGGGGTACCGCCTCACCAGTACGGAAACCCGATTGTTCTCACACCAACTTTCGAACCTGCATGAGGTTTGCCATGAGACGTTCGCACCTGATCCTTGCCACACTCTTGCTCGGATGTTCCTCTTGTGCCCCTGACGTTAGCGAACACGAGGTCGTGGGCCGCCCCTTGCGCGAACGGGCGCAGATCCGATCGGAACTCAATCTCACGCGCGTCGACAGGCTGATCCTGCCCGCGATGCGCGCCGCCGACATCGATTGCTGGATTATCATGTCGCGGGAGTTCAACAAGGACTTCGTGATGGAGTACATCGAGGACAACCTCGAGAACACTCCAGGTGGCCACAGGAACGCATACATCTTCTTCGACGACGGTTCCGACACGCCGCGCAAGATCCTGCTGGGCACGCACCTGCCGCGGGGGTCGAGGCTGTGGGACGAGATGGTCTCCTATCACCGCGGCCAGGGCGATCAGGGCCCGTCGCTCGCCCCTCTTCTCAGGGAAACGATCCAAGAGCTAGATCCCCGGCGCATAGGCATAAACGAGTCGCGCACCATCCCTATGGCAGACGGATTGACCGTGGCAATGAAGGATTTCCTCGTTGACGCTATCGGGCCGCGATACGCGAGCAGGCTCGTGTCGGCGGAGCCGCTGATTGTCGATTTTCTGGACACCAGGCTTCCGGAGGAGATGGATTATTTCCGCGAGGCTGCCGAGCTCAGCAAGAGGATTCACTGGGGAGTGCTCGATATGATCGAGCCAGGTGTAACCACGCTGGGAGATATGCGCTGGTGGATCTACGAGACGCTCGCCGAGCTCGATATCGACACCTGGTATTTCCACGGACTGCGGATTCACAGAGAAGGGTCGGAACGTCTGAACGCCGATTCTAACGTGGTGCTGCCGGGAGACATCATCAACAACGACATCGGCGTGATATACATGGGCTTCCATACCGACTACAAGGGTACGGGCTACGTGTTGAAGCCGGGCGAGATGGAAGCACCGGCGGGGCTCAAGCAGGCATTCGAGAACGCGCTCCAAGTGCAGGACGCCGTGTTCGAGGTAGCGCGTGCGGGTATACCGGGTCACGAGGTGAAGACTCTGTCGGAGGAGGTGTGCGAGGAGTGGGGACTGGATGCCAGCGTCTACTCACATTCGGTGGGGATCGGTGGACACGGAATCGGCGCATGGATCAATCCCGCCTGGCCGGACAGATACGGGGCCAGGACGCTGCTGCCTCTGCGTGAGGGTGCCTTGTATGCTCTCGAATCACATGCGTTGACGCCGGTTCCCGAGTGGGGAGGTCAGGTGGTGAGCATCAACACCGAGGAGGACGTCGTGCTCACCGATAGCGGTTTCGAATATGTAGTGCCTCGACAGGAGGAGATTCGGTTGATTGGGAGGTGAGGTAGGGGCTGCTCCAGCGCCATGTGGAGCTTCCCTACGGCTCACGAGCTTGTTTCGTCGCTTATGCTACGCGGAAAAAACACGGGCTGTTCTTTGAGCCCCGACTTTCCAACCGAGCGCCATTCCCGGGCGGATTGCGACATGAGACCCGACAAGGAAACACCGCTATGGGCAACGGACCTGGAGCCCATCTACTACTGGGTGGCGGAGGAGTTCAACGAAGAGATGGTATTCTACGTCAATTATCAGGGAGCCATAAACGCGCAGCCTAAACGGTGGGGTAACCCCAGGCACGGTTACCGTTGTGTTCGTGATCCCTGACGAGGCACTTCCTATTCGCGCAAATGTGCCGCGATCGAGGCGATAGGACCCCTAAACGCTCCCCGACCGCAACTCCGAAAAAGGATCTTTCTCCCAATACACCAGAAGAAAGACCCAGATTCCAATGTAGGCGCCGGCCACCACCATGCGGCGGCTGAACTCGATACCGCCGGTGATGTAGCTGTTGAACGCGAGCGCGGTGAACCACCAATATCACAGCCGGCAACTGGGGATTAGATCGTTGGCATCGAGCAACAAGGGCGGCGGCTTTGGTCCCGCGCCAGGGTGGCGCCGCAAATCCTATTGCTGCGCCACCCTGTTTGTCTGTCCACGACTTTTACCTGAGGCCAAGTTTGCCTAAGGCTGTGCCGTGGAAGCTATCGAAGACCTGTCTCCTCAGATCAGGCCAGGTCGAAGCGGTCGGCGTTCATCACCTTGTCCCAGGCCGCCACGAAGTCTTTCACGAACTTCTCCTTCGAGTCGTCTTGCGCGTAAACCTCCGAGATCGCCCGGAGTTGGGAGTTCGAACCGAAGACCAGATCGACACGGGTGCCGGTCCACTTCAAGTCTCCCGTTGCACGATCGCGACCCTCGAACAAGTTGTCGTCCGAGGTCGACTTCCATTCGGTACCCATCTCCAGCAGGTTCACAAAGAAGTCATTGGTGAGCTTCTCCGGTTGGTCCGTGAACACCCCGTGCTGCGACTGCTCGAAGTTGGCGTTCAGAACGCGCATGCCGCCAACGAGAGCCGTCATCTCGGGCGCGGTCAGCGTCAGCAGTTGCGCCTTGTCGAGCAGCAACTCCTCCGCGGGCACGGCGTACTTCTTTTTGAGGTAATTCCGGAACCCGTCTGCTACCGGCTCGAGCACGGCCAACGCGTCCGCGTCCGTCTGCCTCTGCGACGCATCCGTGCGTCCCGGTGAGAAGGGAACTTTCACCTTGACACCAGCGTCCTTCGCCGCCTTCTCGACCGCGGCACAACCGCCGAGGACGATAAGGTCGGCAAGCGAAACCTTCTTACCGCCGGTTTGCTCGTCGTTGAACGCCTTTTGGATTCTCTTGAGGGTGTTGAGCGCTTTCTTCAGTCGATCCGGCTGGTTGACTTCCCAATCCTTTTGCGGTGCCAGGCGAATGCGCGCCCCGTTCGCGCCGCCGCGATTGTCGGAGCCGCGGAACGTGGAGGCCGAGGCCCAAGCTGTCGAGACCAAATCGGAGATCGTGAGCCGTGAATCGAGTATCTTCTTCTTCAGGTTTGCGATGTCTCGCGCTCTGATCAGCTTGTGATCTACCGGCGGCACCGGATCTTGCCAGATCAGATCCTCATCAGGGACTTCCGGGCCGAGATATCGAGAGCGCGGGCCCATGTCGCGGTGTGTGAGCTTGAACCATGCTTTGGCGAACGCCTTCTCGAATTCCTTTGGTTTCTCCAGGAAACGCCGTGCGATCGGCTCGTAGACCGGGTCGAAACGCAGCGACAGATCTGCGGTGGTCATCATCGGACGGTGCTTCTTCGACGGATCGTGCGCATCGACCACCATGTCCTCTTCGTCCACGTTCTTGGCCAGCCACTGATTTGCGCCTGCCGGGCTCTTGACCAGTTCCCACTCGTATTTGAACAAGACCTTCAGATAACCCATGTCCCACTTTGTCGGCTCCGGCTTCCAGGCGCCCTCGATGCCGCTGCTGATCGTATCGCCGCCCTTACCGCTGCCGAAGCTGCTCTTCCAACCGAGTCCCTGTTCCTCGATTGGGGCGGCCTCCGGTTCCGGGCCCACATGCGCCGGATCACCCGCGCCGTGGCACTTGCCGAACGTGTGCCCGCCCGCGACCAGCGCGACGGTCTCTTCATCGTTCATGGCCATGCGTGCGAACGTCTCTCGGACATCTCGGCCGGACGCTACCGGATCGGGATTGCCGTCCGGCCCTTCCGGATTCACGTAGATCAGGCCCATCTGTACCGCCGCCAGCGGGTTTTCGAGATCCCGGTCGCCGCTGTAGCGGCTCTTGGGTTCATCACTCGTAGCCAGCCATTCCTCTTCGGCACCCCAGTAGACGTCCTCTTCCGGCTCCCAAATGTCCTCACGCCCACCGGCGAAGCCGAAGGCCTTGAAGCCCATCGACTCCAGCGCGCAGTTGCCGGCTAGTATCATCAGGTCGGCCCAGGAGATCTTGTTGCCGTACTTCTGCTTGATCGGCCAAAGCAGCCGGCGCGCTTTGTCGAGGTTGATGTTGTCGGGCCAGCTGTTGAGCGGCGCAAAGCGCTGGTTGCCGGTTCCCCCGCCCCCTCGGCCGTCGCCCGTGCGGTACGTGCCCGCGCTGTGCCACGCCATACGGATGAAGAGCCCTCCATAATGACCGAAATCCGCAGGCCACCAGTCCTGCGAGTCGGTCATCAGCTCGTAGAGATCCTGTTTGAGGGCCTTGAGGTCGAGCTTTTTGAATTCCTCGGCGTAGTTGAAGTCTTCGCCCATCGGATTGCTCTTGGAAGAGTGCTGATGGAGAATCTTGAAATTTAGCTGGTTCGGCCACCAGTCCACGTTCGTAGTGCCTTTGCCGGCTGTAGGGCTGCCCATTACGGGGCCCTTGCTATCGCTGTCCATGTTTCCTCCTGTCGTGCGTTGGGTTCTTTCCTTAGCTCGCATGTTTTGAAACAGCACCATTGCGTAGATCACTAGCAATCAACTGTCTCTACTCTGGCCGTGTTCGCTTTTCTTTCCTCGTCCGTCTGCCAGCCACACTACCTCTCATCACGACTTGATACTCACGCACGTTGAAGCCGTCGACCAGATCTTCACCGGTGACGGAAATCGCATCCCACGGTATGTCGTAGATGCGTCCGGTTTCGTCATCGATGAAGTGATGATGTGCCTCGACGTTCGGGTCGAACGCCACGGTTCCCTCGCGCAGTAACTGCGTGCGCAGCAACCCTCTGCTCGCCAGGAGGTTCAGGGTGTTGTATACGGTCGCGCGAGATATCGTGGGGCACGTGGCTCGAACGTTTGCCAATACGTCGTCGGCGGTCGGGTGAGCATCCGATGAGAGAACGAATTCAACCACCGCGATTCGCTGCGGAGTTGGTCGAACTCTGCTGTGGGACAAGATCTGGATTGCGTCAATCACAGTTTTTATACTGTGTCTAAAACAAGATTATGTCAAGAGAGGTTGAGGGTCCATGCCGGCCCGGTTTTAGGTCGCGCGCGGCGTTTTGATCTCCTGGGATTTTCAAACTGAGGTTTTGAGGGTCATGGAAATCCGGTCACCATACCACGCGCTTTCGCTTGCACACGATCGCAAATCGCATCTCGGACTAAGTTGGGGGCAGAGCAGGAAACAGACCGAAGCAACGAAGTAATTTCGGCTGTGAGAACCGAGCGCGGGTTCGGTTACGAGGTCTATGGCGCACCAAACATCTCTACGAGAAGTCGTTCCAGGCGAAAGAGCACAACCAATCCATTGGGCTTGGCGAAATAGACTATGAGGTCAACGTCGGAATCGTGACTTACTCATCACGAAATGCAGAGCCGGAGCCCCAGATCCATCATGTAGGGGATCCACATGTCGATGCTCAACCCGGGTGCCGTGAAGCTCTGTAGCCTCTCGGAAGCTCGCGGCGAGTAGCCATAGCAAGAAGCGATAGGAGAGCCGGTTCATCGTGCGAGGTTGCCTGCTTCGATCCGGTCAAAGGCTGCTCGGGCGAGCGCCTGCAGCCTATCCGCCTCGGCCGCCAAGAGATCCTCGAGCGATCCGTTGTTGTATTGTGCGATACAACACGGAGCAGTAGTCCAGTTGGTTCCGGTTGGGCGATTTTAGAAAGCAGAACTTCAATTACTTGTCTCTACCCAACTGCCAAAATGGCGCCATAATGTCCTTTGTTTCACGGGACGCCCCGAAAACGTTGAGAAAGCCGCCATTTTGGCAGCCTTGGTTGGGCACACTGGTTGCTCAAGGGTTCAACGGAACAGAAGAAGTCGAAATGAGTTCATTAACCACAGGTGGAGGTCACGAAGCCATGATAGTCACACGAATTCGACCCAGGAGGGCGTGGGACTGGAACCAGGGAGAGTTTGACCGGATGCGTCGGGACATGGCGCGCCTGCAAGACGCCATGACGCGAGGCTTCTTCCCTGAAGGCGGTCCCAGGATGTTCCCATTGCTCAACGTGTCGCAGGACAAAGACAATCTGTTCGTCCGAGCAGAGCTGCCTGGCGTGAAGTCATCAGATCTCGATGTCTCGGTCAAGGACAGCAGCTTAACCATCTCTGGAAACCGAGATCTCGGCGCAGAGTCCGAGGGTGTGAGTTATCACCGCCGGGAGAGGGAAGGCGGGTCTTTCAGCCGCACGATTGAGCTGCCGTGTCCGTTCGACCGCGACAAGGTCGCTGCGGATTTCGAGAACGGCGTATTGTCGATCACCCTGCCGATGGCCGAGGAAACGAAGCCGAAGCAGATAAACGTGAAAGCCGGCTGAACCGGCGTGCGACGCCAAGAATGAATGGAGGTAATGAAAATGGCAAAAGAGAAAACGCATGAGGTCCAGACGGTAGAGCATGATGAAGACTCCACTGCTCTGGAGCAGACCAGACCCGGTCCGGTATTCGTGCCGGCAGTAGATATCTTCGAAGAAAACGGCAACATCACCATGTTGGCGGACATGCCCGGTGTGAAGCCTGAAGACCTAACGATCGACCTGCGGGAGAACGTGCTCACGATGGCCGGTGACGCGAGCGCTCCTGAATCCGAAGGAGAGGCTGAATTGGTTCGCGAGTACCACGTCGGTCGCTTCTATCGTCAGTTCACGGTCTCGGACAGGATCGATCGAGACAAGATTGAGGCCAATCTGACGGATGGAGTGTTGCGGTTGGTGCTGCCCAAGGCAGAGGCCAGCAAACCGCGGCAAATCGCTATCAAGTCCGGATAAATACATCGGCGCGCCGGCCTACCGGCGCGCCGTACTCCACTCAAAAACCAAGTCGGCGAGCAATGTCAGGTATCGATTATTACCGGATCCTCGGCGTTTCCCCGTCGGCAACAACTCGCGCCATAAGGGAGGCGTATCTAGGCCTGGTTCGAAAGCTCCATCCGGATCGAGTTGGTTCGGAGGGTACGGAGCTGTTCCAGCAGATCACAGAGGCCTACGAGATCCTTTCTGACCCGGTCAAGAGACGCACCTACGATCGCAGTTGCGGAAGGCCGGCAAGACCACACCGTCCACGGCGTGAAGGAATGGGTTTCGGGGCAGAAGTCGAGCCCCTCGTTTCGGGAGTATCTGAACTACAGGTGGATCTCACGCCGCATGAAGCAGCGGTTGGAGCCGTACTGCCTCTGGTGGTTTCAGGTGCCAGCGAGTGTCCTTGGTGCGGTGGGTCGGGGGGGTGGGCGTTACCTTGCCTCGAATGTGGAGGCGGCGGTGTGATATCCGGTGAGCGTGTGTTGCGCATTCGCTTACCCGCAGCGGTTCGAGACGGATCGGTTATGGAGATTCCAATCGGTCTTCCCGGGCGGGGAGAACTACTAATTCGATTGTACATTAGGGTTGTGTAGAATCACTACCGCGGTGCGATCCGCGGCTCGGCCCCATCACTGGAGCAAATCCGGGAACGACAATGGAGATCCGCAAAACAGCCGGTATCATCGGCGGCATGGGACCTGAAGCCACAGTCGATCTCATGCAGCGGGTTATACGATCAACTCCGGCGCAGGACGATGACGACCACGTTCACATGATCGTGGACAACAATCCCCGGGTGCCCTCGAGGATACGCGCATTGATCGAAGGCACCGGCGAAAGTCCCGCACCCTGTCTCCGCGATATGGCCCGTGGGCTCGAGTCACACGGCGCCGATTTCCTGGCGATGCCGTGCAACACGGCGCATGTCTATTACGATGAGATAGCATCGGCCGTGTCCATTCCTGTGCTTCACATGATTCGGTTGACCGTTGAAGCCGTGGCGGCCAGTCTTGGTGGTGAGGGAAGTGTTGGGATCCTGGCCTCCGATGCGGTAGTCAATACTGGCGGGTACAAAGAAGAGCTACAGAGAGCTGGCCTGCGCATTCTCTATCCACGGAGAGTTCTTCAGGACGACATCATGAAGGCCATTCGGGAAGTCAAGGCCGGAGAGACCGGGCCGCCGCAGAAGGACGCGCTCCTGGCTGCGGCGCGCGATCTCCAGGAGCAGGGTGCCGGCGCGTTGGTGGTCGCTTGCACGGAACTCTCTGTTGTCGCGGAGGTCTTGAGCGGACTCAACCGGGTTTTCGATGCCGCACAGGTTTTGGCCGAGGCTATTGTCAGCGAGGCGAGTTAGCACTCGAGAAGAGATGGGGTGGACCCGATGGCACGAAGAAGAACGTGGCGTGAAAAGCTGCTGATTCCAAGGACTTCCCCAGAGTCGAACCGTGTGGGCACGGAGCGCTTCTTCGGGTGTCATGCACTGTTCGGGATACCAGCCACCTTCCGGCTCCAAGTTTCTGTTCGTTCTAGTGATCGCGCTGTGAAGCCCATAGAAGATGTCGAAGTCGCTGCCGCTCGAGTCTGAATTGAAAATGAGCGTAACGCCGTTCCGCCTCATTGTGCGCCAGGCGTATGCCCCGAGTATCGGCTCGGGGCCGACACGGTCCTTTGCCCACGGAGCGTCGGCTGCCGGGTTCCCCTCCGGATCTTGATTACCCCATGACATTGTGTAGACGTTGGTATTGATAAACAGTATGTCGGCACTGTCGGTGCCGCACGCGGCAGCAAGCAAAGCAACTGCCGCAATGCTCGCTCGCGATCCGCGGAGGATGCGTCTCATGGACGAACTTCCAAAGGGTGTATTCAGAACCCCAACCTCCCAGAGAGGCTGGGGCTCAATGCTCAACTTATGACGGTCGAAACGTTCACCCTTCGAGATACATCTTTGCGATCGTCTGAAGCTGCATGTTGCTCGTTCCTTCGTAGATGCCGCCGATCTTTGCGTCGCGGTAGAACTTTTCGACCGGGTATTCCTTGGTGAATCCATACCCGCCGAACAGGTCTACGCAAAGACTGGTCACCCGTTCTGCCATCTGCGCGGTGTAGAGCTTGGCCATGGCGGCTTCGAGCACGTACGGCTGCTTGGCGTCACGGAGTCGCGCGGCGTTGTAAACCAACAATCTGCCGGCCTCGAGTTCCGTGGCCGCCTGCGCCAGTTGGAACTGTACCGCCTGAAATGCCGCAATAGGCTTGCCGAACTGCTCGCGCTCCTGCACGAAGCCGCGGGCCGCCTGGAGCGCCCCACGGGCCACGCCCACCATCTGCGCTCCGATTCCGATACGCCCCACGTTGAGCGTCTCGATCGCGACCTTGTATCCCTTGCCGACTTCACCGAGAACGTTGTTTCCGGGGACGCGACAGTTTTCGAGTATGAGCTCGGTCGTGCTCGAGGCGCGGATACCCAGCTTGTTCTCCTTCTTTCCCACCGTGAAGCCCTCAAACCCGCGCTCGACAACGAAGCAAGTGATACCTTTGTGAGCTTTTGAGGGATCGACCGTCGCGAAGATGACGAAAATCTCGGCCTCGCCGCCGTTGGTCACCCAGAGCTTTGTTCCGTTCAAGATCCAGTCGTCCCCGTCCTGCTCCGCGCGGCAAGCAAGTGCAAACGCGTCGGAACCCGAGCCGGCCTCAGACAGTGCGTATGCTCCCACCTCGCCCGCACATAGCCGCGGTAGAAATCGCTGCTTCAAGTCGTCGTTGGCCCAATCCATGAAGGGCGTGTTCACGAGAGTATTGTGCACATCCACGAGGACGGATGCCGACGCGTCGACCGTGGCGAGCTCTTCTACGGCCAACATTGTCATGAACGAGGTTCCCCCGGAACCACCGTGGTCCTCGTCGACATCGATCCCCATCAGTCCCAGTTCGGTGAACTTCGGTATGAGATCTTTGTCGTATTCGCCCTCTTCTTCCATCTCCTCGACTCTCGGGCGCACATCGGATTCGGCAAAACCCCGCACCATATCGCGGAACATGGCTTCGTCTTCGGTGAGTGCTGTAAGTGGTGTGGCGGCCATATCGGTCATCTGGTTCCATCCTCTCGATTGCTGTGCGTGATGAAGCATGTAGTCGCAAATGCGTCCGGTGACGTGCCGCGACTCATTCGCATCTGGCTGCTTCTGTAAAATCTACTGAACGGTACTCCTTCCATCCGCCGTTAGTGGGAAGCGCGGATGTGCGTTGGCGAATTCAATTCTCCTCTACTCGCCTGCGGTACTTGAAAATCGGGTAAACGATAGGACGCTCCTCGACGCCAAGATCGCGCAAGGCCTCGTCCAGCACGCTCCAGCCCACGAATCCGTCCCTCGACTGCGGCTCCAGTAGGTAGAATGCCGCATTCGCCGTACCAGTCTGCAGGCACCTCGTCACCCCAGTAGAAATCGTCCTGTGCTGCGGCCGTACCGAAGCAGAGTGTGGGTGCGAGGGCTACTGCGAGTGTTCGTGTCCGCGTCATCGGTTCCCTGCCTATCTCACCTTGGTTTCCCAGCTGGCCCAGTCACCGCCGAACGGCCTGAGACCGAGATCGGACGGACTGGTGGCCTGCGGGACGAGCGTCTCGTAAGCTTGTCGGGCGTGGGCCTGAGACCGCGTGAACTGAGTTGTAGCTTTGGCGAAGAGGCTCAGTGCTTCATTGCCGCTACTGAGCAGGGCCTGATCCAGCGCAATGTTGCCTCGATAGTACTCGGTATTTGCCAGAGAATAGAGATCGTCGAGGGCTGCGTAGCCGGTGTCCCGGAAATTGAGCTGCATCAACTCCTTGTAGGCGGTGGCGATGTCGTTCTTGGCGTCATCCCTCGCCTGGTCCGCCACTGCTTCGGGGGCGGCTGCGAGACGCAATCGATAGAAGGTATGCGTGCCGTCAATGAACTGGTAGTTGGTTCGCATCGGATTGCCATCTGAGGCCATCGATGAGTGAATGACACGACCCGCCGGGCCGGTGCAGACATTTGCGATACCCTGATCGCCGGCATGCGGAACGCTCACTGACACCCAACCGTTGGTGGGGCGACAGATCTTGGCGTCCCATCCGCCCTCGGGAGGATAGGGTGGGGGATTGCCCGGGAATCGCAAGACCATCTTCAAGAACTCCACGTCGATTTCGCCATGGTAGTTGTGCAGCATATCCCAGAACAAAATGTTGCGCGGGGAGGAGTATGCGTCGTAGCCGCCGTGTTGCTTCACGAACTCTCCAAACTTCGTGACCGCCATGTCATCGTGCAGGTAGGTGTTGGTCGAGAACAGAAAATCGTTCTCACCGAAGTCACCCGAGCTGCGGACCGCTTGAATGGCGGCTGTCTTCTCTACGACGAACGAGTTGTGCTGCTGATCGACGAAGTGGAAGTTCTCGGGGAAATTGATCGGGAACGACGTCATTATGTCGCGCGCTTCGATGGCGCTGTCCGCAAATCGGATGATGTGCGGCAACGCGTTTGCCCAGCACAGTCCATAGTCGTAATCGGCATCTCTCGGCGACGCGCCGCCTCCGCTGTTGCCGATGAACATGCCGTTGTTGTTGATGTAGAAATGCTCGCCCATCTCACCGGCAACGGCGCCGCACATGTAGTTATGACCGTTGTCAGGATAGGCGACGATCACAACGGCACGGAACGCGTCGCCGCCACCGTCAACCGTATCCAGTCCCATGAGCCTTCCATCCTTGGTGGCGCTTCCCCACGCGGAGCATACCGAACAGCTCTTTCTGGGCGGCAGATCGGCTCCTTCTGCACCGGCCGGGAAGTTCGAGGTCGCGGGGTCGGGCAGCACGCAGTTCATCATGAGTGCGTCTTCGTAGTTGACGTCGTAGCCGGCCGCAGTGGCACCGGCGGCCATGCCCTTCACCATGTCGATAATCTCAGGGGTGTGTCGCTCGATGTGGTACTGGCAGGCCCTGAGTCCGTTGCGGACTTCGTCGTGACTGAGACGCTGCAATGCGGACGCCCAGGATGCTTCTATGTTGAGAAAGATGTGAGCGGCGGCCTGCTGTCCGTATTGATAGCCCATCTCGTAGTCTGATCCGCTCAGGAAGACGACAGGTAGGATGTCGGGAGGCAGCAACGGCCTTTCCTGCGGGCCGGCGCTTTGTGCAAAGGCAAAGGGATGTAGCCCGCCTAGGCTCAACCCCGCTCCCGCCGCTGCGACGCTCTTGCAGAAATCCCTGCGACTGTTGGTCATTATTTCAATCCTCGGAGTTAAGGGCTTACGCTTGTCACCAGTTCAGAAAGAGTTGTTGAACCTCACCCAGAGCTCGTCACCAAGTTGCCAGTATCTGTCGACGGTCCGATTTGCCAGCCCCACCGAGTATTCCGTCAGGAAATCTTCGGCCAGGTCGGGGTCTCTTCGGTAGAGGGCCAACGCTTCTTCTTCCAGCGACGCTTGCCTGGCGAACGCGTCGCTTTCTATCGGCTCCCAGACGCTCTTTATCACATCGACCATATCCTGGTAGCGGAAGTACGACAGCTTGCTTGCCCGTCTGAAGGCCCACCATGCGCAGTCCCGACTGAACTCTCTGCGTCCGTCCACCATGTAAGACTCCGGCATCTGTGAAATGCCGACGTAAAACGGCAGGTGCGGAGTAGTGACAGGATTGTCGTATCCCAGCCAAACCACACCCCCGATAGGGTCCGGAAGCCAGTCGCGCGACTGGGTAACGCTGAGATAAGTGGCGTAAGGCGAGGCAATCGTCCGCTCGCGATCGATTCCCAGCAACTCGCGCATGTCGGCATTCATGAACGGATTGGCAATCGGGCTTTTCACCGTTTCACCCTCACGGTTCACCACCGTGAGGCGTCGGGTCATGTCATACGGGGTGCCCGCGTAGTAGTCCCGAAAGATTGCCAGGAGGTCCTGTACCGAAACCTTCTGGTCCGGTTTCACGGAGAGCGGGAAATTCTCGGCGTTCGGGTCGAGCCCAAGAGAAGGGGCAAGGAGACTCAGGGCCCGCCATTCACGGCGCCTCGAGTACATGCTGTTTCGATTGGCATATGCGTAGGCGAATCGGAACTCCTCGCCACTGTCCGGATCCCACCAGCCCATCTCTTCGGCAAGTGAATGGACGTTGTCGGAAGCCAAGTAGTGGTCGGGGTCGCTCAGGTCCAGCTCGAGAATCCGGTGAGAGTTTGCGCTCACCGCGATCTCATCGTCCGGGATCCGTACCGCGGCCCAGACTGCTCCCATCTTTCCGCGACCGGGTCCCAGGATCTCGAAGAACCAGACTTCGTTGGGGTCGGCGAAGGTGAAACACTCGCCCCAGTCGTTGTACCCGTACTCCTTGGTGAGTTCATCTGCTATTCTGATGGCTTCTCGCGCATTCCTGGCCCGCTCCAGAACCAACCGGTACAACTCCGGTGCGTCGATCAGACCTTCCGTGCTTCGCAACTCACCCTTGCCGCCCGTGGTGGTCTCGCCAATTGCGAGTTGATGCTCGTTCATTATCGGATAAGCAGCGTTGAAGAACTTGTAGGTTTCGGAAGCTTGCGGGATCTCGCCCGCTGGAATGCGGTCTGGATCGTTGGGACCGGAAGTCCGCTTGGGCTGCAGCCAGATCGTAGCCAAGGATCCCGGCGGGTGCGTCTCGTGTGGTTCCAGGCTGATCCAGGTCCGGTCAGTGCCCGAGTCACAAGAGTGACTGGTCATCGTTGAGCCGTCCACCGACGCTTCTTTCCCGACCAGCAGGCTTGTGCAGCACTCTGTGCATGGGGCGTCGCCCTCCTGCGTCTGTAAGTATGGGGCATGCGTGCCACCTGAAGTAATGAGGACGAAGAAGAGGGGGAGGAGGCCGGCAAGAAAGCGTCGTAGGAAGTTGATGTGGGGCATATTGTAAGTCTCCTCTCAGTCGGAACGTTCGGAGACAACGATGCCGTTCAACAGCTTCGAGAGAACGGGGGGCGGAACTCATGGTTCGCTGTCCCCGAGACAGCAACATGGGCTGAACCTAGCAGCGGGTCCGAAGATACTCCAGCCTCCTGATGCCTGTTGGGTGCCTATGACGGGAGATTCCGGGAAAGCGTACAGGCAGACATTTCTTGGTACAGTCAGCTCGTTATGCCAGCAGCGTATGGTGCAGACCGACGGGAAATCCCGACAACTCATCGGTATCCTAAACTCAGGCCAACCATCTTCCGGACCCTGCGACTCAGACGAACCATCTGCGGCCTCGAAATGACAAATCCTCTCAGCGACCCTAGCGGATGGACTGCAAGCACGACAGATTCGATGTCTGCCAGCGATCCCCGCAGGAGGTTTGGAGAAATGGGAGTTACGATTGCAGATTCGCGGGATGTCATGCCACGTAGGGTACCAAAGTCGGCCCTGATTCTTTCACTCGTTGCTCTCGCCGTTCCCTTCGTCTCTGCTCTTGCTCTTCCCTCCCTGGCGGGGGAAGAATATGGATTACTGGTGTGGCTGCTCGTGCTGGTTCCGGCCTTCCTGCTCACATACTACAGGGGCCTGAAAGGCGCCGCGCTGGCTGTGGCTGGTGGAATGGTGGCGCTTTCGGTGAGCCAGGTTCTCCTTCAGCTTTTCGGACTTGCAGCCCCTAACTGGAGCTGGCTGCTGCTGGTCGTGACCAACTTCCTCGTCATCACTGTCGGCATAGCCATATTCGCTGAGCTACTGCATCGGGAGCGTCGCAGGGCAGAGGGATGGGCGCTGGCAGATGAACTGACGGGGTTGCCGAACCGCCGCTATGTCGAACTAGCGCTCGACCGCGAATTCGGTGCCGCACTGCGTGGTCGCAAGCTGGGTGTCGTCATGTACGACATCGATCACTTCAAGCAATTCAACGATCGCTACGGCCACGCGATAGGCGATGAGGTGTTGCGCACCTTTGGCTCCGTCTTACAGCGGTACACACGACGACAGAACATCTCAGGTCGCTACGGTGGCGAGGAGTTCATTTCTGTAGTATCGGATGTAGACAGAGATGGCATCCAGATCTTTGCAGATCGCGTGAGGGAAGCGATCAAGAACACGGAGCTACCCTGGGGACCGGTGAGTGTCAGCGGCGGAATCGCACTGTACCGCGAGGGAATGGGTTCGCACGAGGTGCTGGTGGCAGCCGCCGACCGTGCGCTCTACGCAGCAAAGGACAAAGGGCGGAACAGAATCGAGATGGCAACGGATGCCGCCTGGGTTCCGGAGCGGCCGTCGGCGCCCAGGGCTGCAGCACCCCACAAACGACACCGAGTACTCGTGGTCGACGCCGAACCGGAGGTGCGGCAATCACTCACAAAGCTCCTTCAGGAACAGGGCTATCTCACTCAGGAGACCGGCAGTGCGCAAGAAGCGTCGCGACTGCTGGCTGAATCGGAAGATCCTTTTGACGTTCTGGTCACAAGCCTGACAATGCCGCGCTCGAGCGGTTTCACGCTGGTCGATCAACTCACCGCAAACACTCCCGATCTACGCGTGATTTATCTGTCCGAGTCGATGCGTGAGCGGGTTTCATGGCCCGGCGTGCCGGGCTTGGTTCACAAGTTCGTGCCGAAACCGGTAGACGCTAAGGTGTTGCTGAAGACGTTGGATGAGGCGATCAACGAGGAGGTCGCGACGAAGTAGTGTACTTCGACCGGAGCGAGGGAGTGGCTTCTCGCTCCGGCTTACTGCAATCACCGTTTTCCGTTCCATTCATTGACGAACCGCGCGGCTGCGGGTACGAACGAGTCGGCCCGTGCCTTCCCTTGCGCCGCAGCTGCGGTATGGACGTCTCCCGTAGTGAACACACCGTTGCTGGAAATCTCATGCGAGGCCGCATGCTTCCCGGTATCGGCGGGTCGGAACAGGTACGCGCTCAACAGCAAATCGAGGTTTCCTCCCGACATCGTCTCGCGGGCCTCCTGCGCCTCCGTCGGAAAGGTCAGCACCGGGTTTTCAGCCGCGGACATCTGAACCAACTGGGGCGTGAGAAACATCATCCAGGACGTTTCTCCAACACCGGCATGCCAGTCGAAGTCCGGTGAGTCGTAGGGAGACTGCGCAGTGGGAACATCGATCTGCCCGAGATCCACGGCGGTCGCGCCGGTCGAGTTGTTGATCCGCGTTATCACGTTCGCCACCGAAGCGCTGTTCCCCCCGTGCCCGTTGTACAGAGCTATCTTGCGGATTCCGTGGTGAATCAGTGCCTCGGCCGTCTCGAAGATCACCTGCTCAAAAGTCTCCGCGGATACGGTCAGTGAACCCGCGAATCCCATGTGATGTGCGGAGAGGCCGGCAAGTAAAACGGGCACGACCAGTGCGTCGGCTCGTTGCGCAACCAACTTGCATGCCTCAGTGGCGGCGTAGCTGTCCGTTCCCAGAGGAAGGTGTCTGCCATGTTGCTCGATCGATCCCACAGGTATT
The DNA here is from genome assembly GCA_964580055.1 of uncultured Gemmatimonadaceae bacterium. GTDB lineage: Bacteria > Gemmatimonadota > Gemmatimonadetes > Gemmatimonadales > GWC2-71-9 > JBDGYW01. The sequence goes on from CAZOJI010000001.1 coordinate 87,073, forward strand.
AGCGCGACATCGGTTCGGGTCAAAGCTTCCTCTACCTCGGGCCAGGTCATGTGCGGCAGGAAGTTCTTCACCTTCTGTTGAATGAATAGGGGATTCGTTTCCTGTGCCACAGCAGGGCTGGTCGCTTGGACGACGGTTGCTGCAATGGAAAGGACGGCCACAGAGACGTAGCGTGTCATGGCAATGCTCCTCGATTTCGGTTTATTGGCATCGATCGCTTCTCAATATCAACTTGCTGACCGCTGACTCGAGGGGTATTGTCTCTTTGAATCCCGGTAAAAAGCAACCCCAGCCTGAGGAAGGGACCATGCGTCACGGACGATTCGCGTTGGCTATGCTGTTCCTGCTGACACCACTGTTCACCGCATCGCTCCGCGGTCAGGAGAGAGCGCTCGGTAAATACGACTTCCAGCACTACTACCTGTACGACGAGTTGACCGCGTTCATGACCGACGTTCACAACGCGTACCCCGAGCTGACCGAACTGACCAGCCTGGCCACTTCGCAAATGGGCAGGGAGGTGTGGATGTTGATCATCAACAATCCCGCTACGGGCGCGCCCGAGGAGAAGCCGGGTTTCTTCGTGAACCAGATCCACGCCGGAGAGGTCATCGCGGCAGCCTCCGGCCAGTACACTATCTGGTACCTGCTGAGCCGTTACGGTGAAGACGAAGAGGCCACTAGGATCGTGGACAACCTTTCACTGTATCTCGTGCCTCGTCTGGATGTTGACGGTGCGGAGGCGTACCTGACCGGTGAACCGGCGGGAGAGGATCCCAATCCCGTCGACAGTGACTCCGACGGCCTGTTCGATGAGGACCCGCCGCAAGACATCGACGGCGACGGGTTCATAGTCCAGATGCGAAAAGTGGATCCAATTGGGGATTGGAAGATCTCCAGCGAAGACCCACGCATAATGGCACCGCGCATGGCCGATGAGACTCAGGGGACGTTCTACACCACCTACACCGAAGGTCTCGATGACGACGGCGACGGAAGGTACAACGAGGACAGTTTCTCGAGCCGTTTCCTGTCGAACAGGAACTACCCCTGGAACTGGCGGCCGGACGTTCAGCAACGGGGCGCCGGCAGTTTCCCGATGGAGGAGAGCATAACGCGAGCCGAAGTGGATTTCGTCGCGGCCAACCCGCACATCGCCATATATCTGCAACATCACTGTTGCGGCCGGATCATTCTGCGGCCACCAACGACGGGACCGGATGCAGACTTCAGATTCAGAAATGACCTGGAGGTGTACCAAGTAGCGACGGCAAGGGCCCTCGAACAGTCCGGGTGGAATTTGGCGACCTCAGTTTACGACTGGGACCAAGCTAGGAGGGCCGGCGCCAACCGCAAGGGTACCCAAGCCTATCGGGACAAAGACGGCAATATCAGGAACGCACCCTTCGGCATGTATCCGATTCCGGAGTCAAACCAGCTCGACTTCTCGGATCCCGTCAACTGGGATCAGCGGGACCGCGGGTATTTCGCGTACGGGAGCTCGCTCGAGACCATGTATCTGATCTTCGGCATCTTCTCGCTGGCCGACGAGCACTGGCGAGAGCCGGACTACAATTGGGACGGCATGGTAACCGAGTTGGAGCGCCTCAGGTGGAACGACGAAGAGCTGGACGAGCAGATATTCGTTGACTGGCACGCATTCGACCATCCCACGCTCGGAGAGGTAGAGATCGGTGGCTGGAAACGCACAAAGGTCAGTCCGCCCGAAGGTGAGCTCGTGGAGAGGGAATGTGAAGCCGGCAACCGGTACACACTGTACCTCGCCACACTCGCACCGCGGGTTGCCCTCGACATTGGTGAAGTGGAGGCAGTCGACGAGGCCGCGGGACTCTATCAGTTCGATATCAGCGTCGAGAATCTCGGTGCATTGCGCACGGCAACCGAACAGGGCGAATGGCTCGGTGTGGTCGATCCGGTTCGACTGGAGGTGTCACCTGGTTCGGGTATGGAGATCCTGACGGGAGAGACAGAAGTCGATCTAGGTCACATCAACGGGATGTCCGCGAGCGATACGACCTCTTATCTCGTGCGTCTGGCCGACGCGACTGAGCCGGGCGATTTGACCGTTTCCGTTTGGTCGCAGCGTGCTGGACGGGATGCCGCGGTAGTCAGAATCGGGGGGTGAAGCCGGTTGCTCTCAGGGGGGCGTGTCGCGCCCGTAAGCAGACAAAGTAGTCAGACGGCCGTTGCCGGGCCTTCAGTTTCACGAAGTGGGCCCGGTATTCTCCACGACAGATTGCTATGCCACTCTTCAACCGCTCGGGAGAGTGGCGTGCTCGTTCCTCTCCGTCTTCCGTGCCACGAGATGCTCGAACACTGTTGATTTGATAATGAGGGAGCATTATCATTAAGGGGCGGTGAGCAATTCAGGTTCGAGTCCGTGGGAGGTGGGCGCGATGCAGCGCAACACCAAGCAACGTGAAGCCATCGTGGCTGTATTCTGCGACAGTACCCGCCCTCTCTGTGTCTCGGAAGTGTACGAGCTGGCGGCACGAAACGCGCCGGGAATCGGTGTGGCGACGGTTTACCGAAACATAAAGGCCCTTTCAGAAAGCGGCTGGCTCGACGTCATCGACATACCCGGGGAGGCGCCTCGCTACGAGCGCAGCGGTGAAGATCATCACCACCACTTCCGGTGCACCGGGTGCGACCGTGTGTACAATCTCAGTGGGTGCTTGGGCGGCATGGAGAAACTGCTGCCGCGCGGATTCCGCTTAGACAGTCACGACCTCCTACTGGAAGGGCTTTGTGCCATGTGCGGTGACTCATGACCGACTACAGCGACAACCTGATCACACCTTAGCGTGTGGCTTGCCACCATTTGACCTTTACGAAGTGAGCGCCAACATGGGTCACAGCCGGATCGTTTGCAGGTTGGGAACAGCGTTGTTGATGCTGCTGCTCCCCACGGTCGTGACGATCCAGTCGATTGCTCACATCCACGACGCTGATTCCGTCGCGCGATGGTACGATCCGGCTTCAGAAGAACACCGCGGCCACGATCACTCGCTGTGCGTGCTGCTGCGTTACCTTCTGCTAACGCAGGTACCGGCGGATGCCAACGTACAACCGGTCTTCGCGGCGATAGAGGTACGCGTCACCCCGCCTCGAATCGCGGTGTTCTACAAACCGTATCGAACACACCAGACCTGGCCCCGAGCCCCTCCAACCTCCAGCTGATCCTCGAGTACCGGACAAGACGCGCCGGCGGACAGTAGCATCGGCTGCTCGGCCATCAATTCATACGGCGGCCCTTCTCATAGATGAGTTCGGGCGCGCGAAGTCACGTGCGCGACAGCGCCAACGCATCATTGTGCTGCTTGTGGTGCAATCGACGCATGTGGAGAGGAATTAGTCTGTCATATGATTACGTCGAAACAGGCGTGGTGCCGGGTGCCACGTCATTTACCGGCTGTGACATGTAGCCCTCCTGGGCGGCATCGAGCCACTCCCTGCTACATTCTCGAACGTGGAGTCGACACGTTTTTTAGTGTTAGTCTGTGCGGGAGGCGACTGCGGACGTGGGTCCCGGCCCTGGTCTCGTTGGTTCTCCTCATTTCGATCTTCCAGCCCGCTACTGCGGCGGCCCAGGCTTCTGCACCGACCCGAGGAACCCTGACCGGCGTCGTTCGGGCGGATGATGGTACTCCTCTCTCCCACGTCGATCTGCACCTCGTCCGGTTGGGGCTACAGACCCAGACTGACGAAGCGGGGCGATTCAAGCTCACCGGGATCCCTGAGGGCACGCACCACATCCGCATCGAACGCCTCGGATATCAGACTTTGGCCACGACAGTGACCATCCGTGCGAACCGGGAGAGTCGCTTGGACGTGCCGTTGGAAACCGCCCCCTACCAGCTTTCGGAGCTGGTGGTGACGGGTACGGCGGGAGCCCGGGATGCCCTTACCACCCCGCAGAGCGTGAACGTGGTGTCGAACCAGGCGCTTCACGCCAATCGGAGCGCCTCTCTCGGGGCTCTCGTGGCCAACGAGGTGCCCACGATCGCGAACCTCTCCACCGGTCCGGTCGCCGGGATCCCGGTGATCCGGGGCCTCAGCGGCACCCGGGTGCGCCTGATGCAGAACGGGGTTGCTCAGGAGTACTACCAGTACGGTGCCCGGCACCACGCCCCCACCTCACTCAGCGAAGCCGAACGGGTCGAGGTCGTAAGCGGAGTTTCGAGCCTCCTGTACGGCTCGGATGCCCTGGGCGGCGCGATCAACGTCCTGACCAGAGACCTTCCGGCGGCCCCAGAGGGCCGGACGCACCTGGGTGGGCAGGTAGAGACGGAGTACGCCTCGGTGAACGGTGAGGTTGCAGGGCTCGTTGACATCCACGCTGCCCACGGCGGGCTCGGTTTCCGGGCCGGTATCGAGCGAAGAGAGGCCGGGAACCTCAACACCCCGGACTCTCCTACCTTCTTCGATCCCGATCCTGCAACTGGGATCTACGGCGATCCCAAGTACGCCGGGGAACTGCCCTTCACCAACTACGAGCAGTGGTCGGGCTACCTCCAAAGCGGTATCCGAGGAGCGTTCGGCAGGATCGATGTTTTTGGAAATTTCTGGGACAGCCGTCAGAACTTCCTCCTGCCCCAGGGTGGTCCCTCGGAAAGCACGACCAACCCGCCTCTGGGTCTCGGCCTGGAACTGGGCAACCTCAATCTCTCGGCTAAGGGATCGATCCTCGCCGGTGGCGCGGTGATCCGCCCCGTCGTGGCCTTCCAACGGACCACCCGGCAGGCGGCTGCCGAAGGCGTCACCTATGAAGACGTAACCGACTTCCCGGTAGACCTCGAGAAGGATGTCCTGACCACTCGGCTGGAGGTGGGACACCGGGGCGGCAACGGCACCCTTGGTGCTGAGTACCAGTTCGTCGATGGCCGTCGCAATGGCCCGGTGGAGTTGGAGCCCGCCTCCAAGGTGGACAACCTCTCGATCTTCGGGCTGCAGGAGTTCCCCCTGGGCCGGACACTCCTCTCCGTGGGGGCCCGCCTCGACTACCGCCGGCAGGAGGCGGGGTCCAACGAACTCACTGCCGACCCCGATCTCCTGGAGCAGAGCTACGCAGTCTTCTCGGGCTCGGCCGGGCTTAGTCAGGTTCTGACGGAGAACCTGACCTTGGCGGTGACTCTAGGGACCGGATTCCGGGCGCCTACCATCTTCGAAATGTTCGCCAACGGCGTCCACGGCGGGGTCGCGGCCTTCCAGCAGGGCGATCCCGAGCTGGATCCGGAACGCTCCGTCAACGGTGATGTGGCGCTGCGCTTCCGGAACGCCGGTTTCCAGGGTGAGTTGAGTGCCTACGCCCAAAGGATCCAGGACTACATCTTCCTGGCGAACACTGGGGCGAGCACCGAAACGGGCCTCCCGATACTGGGCGCCGACCAGACCGACGCCACTCTCCGGGGCGCAGAGGGGCACGTGGAGGCCGATATTACGGATTGGGTCGCGGTGGGCGGGAGCTTCGCGTTCATCGAGGGGACTGGCGACGACCTGGAAGACATGGCCTTCGTCAATCCCGACGGCGACTTGCCGCTCCTGCCGGAAAACCGATTCGGGGGCTTCGTGGAGTTCCGGGCGCCGACACTCGGCACGGCTCGGGGCTCCCGGCTCCGGGTGCAGGTGACCCACTTCCTCGCCAAAGATTCCGGAGGGCGTATCGAGCCGTTCTCCCAGTTCGACAATCTTCCCTTCGGCACCGCGTCGACCGAGGCCTACACCCTGATGGCCCTGCAGGCACGCACCGTGATAGAGTTGGGAACCATGCCTCTTTCCGTCAACCTATTCGTAGAGAACCTCCTGGATGAGGCCTATCGGGGCTTCCTGGACACGTACAAGGGATATGCCCTGTCTCCGGGGCGAAATCTCCGAGTTCGCCTCAGCGCACCGCTCTCGTTGAACCGCTGAACTGTTGTTTGGCCGGCCCCGGCATCCCGGGGCCGGCCCGGGCCACTACCGTTTTCCACCCCCCGCCCCATATCCGTCCTCACCGCCGAACGGCTACGGCGCTCTGAGAGCCGACTCTTCCACGAACGTCGGCACTCGCTGCGGGCGCTCGGACTGTGGGACAACCACGCCGTAGAGTGACGCGCATCGGACGGGTTTGATAACGCCAGAACTACATACTGTCCACAATCCGTCCCTCTTGTGTAGGATACAGGATCGCGACAAGTCAGTGTGAGTCGGTTTTCTTGAAAGCCTGTCCAACGAAAGGAGTCCACGGTGAAAATCCGCTCCGTCCTCTCGGTGTTCCTGTTCTCATTTGTCTTGACGCCGCTCGGTCACGCTCAGACGGCCCCATACGAGTTTCGCTACCACGACTATGATGAATCGACCGCTTTGCTCCGAAGCCTTGCTGATCGGTATCCCAGGCTGGCGAAGCTGTATTCGATCGGCACGGGCGTCATCGGCAACAGAGAGTTGTGGTGCATCGAGATCGGCAACCAGGACACCGGGCCCGCCGAATCGAAACCTGGGGCCTACTTCGACGGCAATCAACACGCGTCGGAGGTGACCGGTGGCGAGGTCACACTGTACCTCGCGCAATACCTGCTCACCCGGTATGGCAGCGATCCCGACGTCACTCGGCTCTTGGACACAAGGGTCGTCTACATCGTGCAGCGGGCCGACCCGGACGGCGCTGAAGCGTATATGACGGGGAGAATAGACTGGGATCCTGCGACCGCACCCGGGGCAATGGATCGGGATGGCGATGGCAGGTTCGGTGAAGATGGTCCGGATGACATTGACGGTGACGGGCAGATCTTGAGGATGCGGATCGAGGACGCTGACGGAGATTGGAAGGCGTACGATCGCGAGCCCCGGATTATGGTGCGCAGGGAGGTGGGGGAATCGCACGGTACTTTCTACCGTGTGCTGAGTGAAGGAATCGACAATGACGGCGACGGTGAAGTGAACGAAGACCCGCCGAACACGGGGTTCATCTCGAATCGCAATTATCCGGCGTACTGGGCATCCAACGACGCTCGCTTCCGCGGACAAGGCGACTACCCGCTTCAGGAGCACAACTCGCGCTTGGTCGTGGATTTCATCGTCTCGAAGCCCAACATCGCCCAGATCGAGTCGTGGCATACGACCAGTGGAATCCATCTCCGTCCGTACGCCGCCAGGCCCGACACGGATTTCCCGCCGCAGGACTTGCAGGATTACAACGCGATATTGGCCAAAGGGACAGCTATCACCACCTACCCGGTGGCTTCCGTTTACAACGACTTCACCACCATCCAACCTGGCGTGCCCTTCGATCAACAACCCGGCGTCAGGCACGGCGTCTTCATCGACTGGTCATATGTGCACGCGGGCATTTTTTCCGTCACAACCGAACTGTGGACCATGGAACCTTTCGTGAACGAGATGGGGTGGGGTGACATTCCGAGAGATAAACCTCTATTCGCCATCCCCGGTCGTTACAATCGTCCTGACGTACAGGCCGTGGTGCTCCGGTGGTTGGATGCAAGTCGTGGCGCGCCCGAGCTTTCGGGAGAGGGATTCATCGAATGGCACGACTTCGAGCACGCGACGCTGGGCGAAGTCGAGATCGGCGGTTTCACGCGGTATTGGCTGCGCAATCCTCCTCCCGGCCACTTCCTGCAGTCCGTGCTGGAGGACCAGGCCAGGTTTGCCGTCGTTCGCGCCTTGCTGACCCCGTTGGTCAAGATCCAAGACGTGGCGGTCAGGCGAGACGGGAGGTCTCGACACTGGACGATAACCGCAACCGTCGCCAACGAGGGTTACCTGGACACGTCGATGGAGCAAGGCCGGCGCGCGCGATTGGCGAAGGCGGATGAGGTGACCATCGAGCTTCCGGGGAGTGCGCAAACAGAAGATCCCTTGACAGTGGAATTCCCTTTCATGAGAGGGACTCGAGAGTCCTCGTACACGAGTCTCTACAGAGGCTCCTGGAAGGTCACTGCAGCGGAAGGCACGCGGGTCAGAATCGTGCTCGAGTCGGAGAAGGGCGGTGGTGATAGCAGGGAAATCGAGTTGCGTGCGACCGGCACCAACTAGACCGTCGCGAGTGATTCACCACGGCGGCTCGGCACAGTTCGAGTAAATTGAATGCCGGATTGGTCGTTTGCCGAGTTCGAAAAGGCGGTTGTCGAGGCGCTCCGCCTCCTGGAAGAATACGTGGAGCAAAGCCGGGAGGGTGAGGGGGCGGTGGTCAACCTGAAGCCCGCCGCCGGAATCTTCTGCACCAGAGAACTCGAACAGTGGATCGCGCACGGCTCGATGGATCCGGATAGCTTCGCTTCCTTTCTCGAGAGGTACCTGAGCGACTCTACTCACATGCATCATCCGGGATACATGGCCCATCAGGTGGCCGTGCCGGATTTCCCGGCCGCGCTCGGTGACCTGGTCCACGGCACGATCCACAATCCCATGGCGATCTACGAGATGGGACCCTCGGCGGCGGTGCTGGAGCTTGCCGTGGCGAGTTGGATGCTCAAGAAGGTGGGGTGGGGAGATGATGGTGGCGGTGTGCTGACTCATGGCGGATCGTTGGCGAATCTGACGGCTCTACTCGCGGCAAGAGCGAGGACTGCGCCTGAAGTCTGGGAAAACGGCGCAAGCGCCGATCTTGCGATCCTGGCGCCACCGAGTTGTCACTATTCGGTGCGCCGCGCCGCTGCAATCATGGGGCTCGGTGCCAGTTCGGTTGTGCCGCTCGAAGTCGGCTCGACTGAGGTGATTCTTCCCGGCGCTCTCTTGTCGACCATCCGGCGAACGAAGCGCGAAGGCAAGCGGATCGTTGCGCTGGTGAGCAACGCCTGTGCCACCGGCACCGGCCTGCACGATCCTCTGGAAGATGTCGGACGCATCTGCCAGGATGAGGATGTCTGGCTCCACGTCGACGGCGCTCACGGAGCTTCGGCGCTGTTGTCGGAGAAGGAAAGACACCTGCTCAGTGGAGTGGAGCTTGCAGATTCCCTGACCTGGGATGCACATAAAATGCTCAGGACCTCGGGGCTCTGCACGGGCGTTCTGTTTCGCGATTCGCGCTCGCTCGATAGAGCCTTCACACAGGACGCCTCGTATCTCTTCTACGAAGAGAAGGGCCCTGGAATCGACGTGATCCACCGCACTGTCGAGTGCACGAAGTCCGGCCTCGGTCTGAAGGTCTTCCTGAATCTCGCGTGGCGAGGTGAGAAGGGCATCGCGCGGTACGTCGAAGAGCAATACACGTTCGCGCGGCACGTCCACCAGGTAATAGAGTCTCGAGATGGGTTTTCTTGTCCCTATGTCCCGGAGGCGAACATCGTGTGTTTCCGTTATGAAGGGGACGATGGACTTCAACTAGCAATTCGCGATCGGCTTCTTGCCGAGGGAGAGTATCATATTTCCTCGACGGAGATCGGCGGTCGGCGCCATCTCCGACTCACGCTGATGAGCCCTCAAACAACGGAGGATACGATCCAGGGGTTGCTCGACGCGATCGAGCGGATCGTTGCCGCATTGAACTGACACTGTCGTGGCTTTCTCGGGCTGGGTAGTACCAACTATCCGCTCCATTTCCTTGCCTCAACCTTGACGAGCAAGGTACGCTTGAGCAACGTGCCTGAGGTTGCGCTCATCCGTGAACCGCGAACTTCCCTTTTCGTCAGCGCTAGAGGACCAACCAACGGGCATATGTGCCCACAGCTTGGGGGAACCACATGACTACCCGAAGTCGACTCGGTGTTTCGCTCGTGACCGCGCTAGTTCTCTCCATGATTTCCGCGCCCGCGGGGGCTCAGGGCCCGGACCTCAGGTTCGATCACAACCACACGTACGCCGAGGTAGTCGACTACCTCAACGAGGTTGTCAGGACCTATCCGGAGATTGCTACGCTTCACAATATCGGGAAGAGCTACGACGACAGAGACCTGCTGGTGCTGGAAGTAACCAGTCAGAGCACGGGCGAGGGGCTCTCCAAACCGGGCTTTTGGATCGACGGAAACCTCCATGCGAGCGAGGTCATGGGAGCTGAAGTCACTCTTAAGAACATAGATGTGCTGGTCAAGCAGTACGACATCGATCCGTTCGTCACCAATCTGGTTGACACGAGGACCATCTATTTGATGCCCAAACTGAACCCGGACGGCTCGGATTACTACCTGACGCACCCGGACGGAATGCGCAGCAGCGTTAGGCCTCACGACGGCGACGGAGACGGCTTCCTCGATGAAGACCCACCGGAAGATCTCGACGGCGACGGCAACATCACGCGGATGCGAGTACGAGATGCCACCGGGCCGATGAAGACATCGGCAGACGATCCACGGCTCATGGAGGAGGTCGAGGCCGGCGAGCCCGGCGAGTGGAGGGTCTACAGCGAAGGCATCGACAACGACTATGACGGCAGCTACAACGAAGATGGAGTCGGTGGCCTCGACATCAATAGAAACTGGCCCGCCCAGTGGCAACAGGAACATATCCAGGGAGGTGCCGGCCCTTATCCGCTGTCCGAGCCCGAGACGCGTGCCGTGGCCGAGTTCTTGTTCTCGCATCCCAACGTCACTGGGGTCATCAACCACCACATGGCCGGCAACTTCGTGTACCGGCCGCCGACGGCAAAGCACTTCGATCCGGTGACGGGAGAAGAGATCCCCATGGCTCCGGTGGACGAGGCAGTGTTCCGGTTCTTCGGCAACAAGTACTCGGAGCTGATCAACGATCAGGAAGTGAGGCCGGTCTTCGGCAGGAGCGGCCCTCCACGGTACGGAGCCATTTGGGGAGTCATGATTGGCTGGGCGTACGATCATTACGGCGTGTTCAGTTGGGTGCCTGAGATGGGATCGTTCGTGCCCTTCGCCGACTACGACGACGACGGTGAGGCTACAGAATTGGAGCGCCTCCGCTGGAACGATACCGAAATGAACGGTACTGTGTTTGTCGACTGGACCCCCTACAACCACCCTCAGCTCGGCGAGGTCGAGATCGGTGGCTTCCTCCGCAAGACATACGACTCAGGGCGCATGCAGTACAACAACGTAATGTGCACACCGGGCCCGATCTTCGAGGAGTTTCTCAAAGAGCACACTGACTGGAATCTCTGGCTGGCTTCGATGTCGCCGCTCGTGCGGGTCACTGAAGTGATAGCGGCCCCCCAGGAGTCCGGATACATACGTGTTACCGCCAAAGTGCAGAACCAGGGCTATCTCCCCACTAATGTGACGGAACAGGCGATCCGCAACGAGACAGCCAAACCGGTCAGGGTCTCGATCTCGCTCCAAGATGCGGAATTGGTATTTGGTGACAGGACGAGAGACATAGGGCACCTCGAGGGCGATCATGCCCCGCCAGTGGAAGTGGAGTGGATGATCCGCAGGACCGGAAGGCGTCAGCCGACGGTCGAGGTCACGGCGGTGTCGGAGAAAGGCGGCTCACACTCATATACGCTTGGTGGTTGATTGTCTCTGCAGCGGCGAATGAGGTCCGCGGAGACATCTCGTTGGCTTTGCGGGTGTCGGGCCTCCATGCGAGGAGGCCGGGCGCCCACTGGTTTTTGCAGGCGTTCATAGGCCCGGGGTGGCGGGCGAGATCAAAATTCAGGAGGCTGCTTTCATGCGTTGTGTAGTACAGTGTCTGACTGTCGGTTTGCTGGGACTCTTGTTGGTTCCTGCGCTTCCCGCGGAAACAGATGCGCAGGAAGCTCGACGTCGTTGGGAGCGAATGTGCCAGATTCGCAAGGACAAGTTCGATCTGATTCTTCCGGAGGTGATGCGGGAGAACGGGGTCGACATGTGGATTACTACGGTGCGTGAAGGCGACTACGGTCCCCTCTACGAAGATATGGGCCGGGGCTACCCGGGCGACCTGGGGTTCTACGTCTTTACCGATCGCGGCGGCGACCGGATAGAGCGAGCAGCACTGGGCGTGGGGGGGTATCTGCTCGAGGAGTGCGGAGTCTACGACATCGTAACGGGCGCAGGAGAGCTGGCCGACTTCGTCGCCGAGCGCGACCCCGAAACGATAGGCCTGAACATGTCGAGCAGTATAGGCGCTGCGGACGGTCTGTCGCACACGAGCTATCAATACCTTCGAGAGACTCTCGGAAATCGCTATGCCTCGCGTTTCGTTTCGGCAGAAAAGCTGGTTTCCGATTTCAGGTCACGCCGTGTTGCTACGGAGATTGCGGCCTTTGCCGAGGCGGGGGAGATGTCGCGTGAGATCGCGGAACGGGCGTTTTCGAATGAGGTGATAACTCCGGGTGTGACGGCGCTCGAAGATGTGGCGTGGTGGATCAAAGACCAATTGTTGGCCCGCGGGTTCGGCGATTCGTTCGACATGCCGTCCATCTACATCACGGGCCCCGAGGGCATCGAAGCGGTTTCGAATGAGCGCATCATCCAGCGCGGCGATCTGATAATGATCGACTGGGGACTCGGCTTCCTGAACATGTACACCGACATGAAACGGATCGTATACGTCCTCAAAGAAGGGGAGACAGCGGTACCGCCGGGCATCCAACACGCTTTCGATCAAGGACGTCGCGTGCGAGAGGTCATTCGTCAGACCATCGAGCCCGGTTATACCGCCGCGGAGACGCTCGAGCGGTTGGAGCAGGCGATCACGGATGCCGGGTTCCACATGATGGAGGAGTTCAACGTCACGTCGGACACGGACAAGACGGAGGTCATGATCGGGTGCCATTCGGTTGGCAACACCGGCCACGGGATCGGCCCGTCAATTGCATGGTTCAACCCGCTCAGGCTCACATTCGAGATCAAGCCTACGAACATGTTTGTGATCGAGCTGTTCGCGTACACCGCCGCACCCGAGTTCGGAGGGGCGAAGGTGCGCATCCCACTCGAAGATGACGCAATCGTAACAGAACGCGGCGTTGAGTGGTTGTATCCGATCAATGAGAGGATACTGCTGGTCAGGTAGGGCGTTGGTAGCGCAGTCTTTCATCGAGAGAGTCAGCGCCAATGCTGTGGTGCTGACTCTTCTCAGATCGGCCTGAACAGCTCCTCCAGCTCTAGCTCGAACCGCGCCACGGCCCCTTCTGGGGTCCACAGGAGGCGTTCTCGTTCAACCGAAGGGAATTGAGCCTCGGGAGTCCATACCTCGACGACTTTCTGGTCGGGATCGACAATCCAGTAAAGCGGTATGCCTACCTCTTGGTACAGGCGGCGCTTAGAGAATCGGTCTTGCCGAGCAGTGCCGGGGCTCAGAACCTCCACGACGAGAAGCAAGGCTGTTATGTCGCTCCACTCGTCGGTTCGAGCTTCCGCGAGATTTGCGACGAACAAGTCCGGTTGGACCAGCGTGTCGGGGCTCCAAGAGATGTCGGCTGGGGATACGAGCACCTCACCCAATGCAACGCGGTCAACGTAGTCACCCAATAGGCGCGCCAGGCGGACTACAACGCGCTGGTGCCATCTACGCGGCGCCGGAGTCACCAGCAGCTCTCCGTGCACCGCCTCGTAGCGCTTCCCGTCGTCGGGGAGGTTACGGACCATTTCAGCGGAGTAGTAGACAGGGACGGCCATGCCCATAATGTGGCCTCGGCGAGACTATGTAAGCAAGAATCGAACACTCGCCATTGTAACACGTCGTGGGGACATGGCCGTCATCAATTCGACGCGTGGTGTGGCTTGGTTGTGCGGAATGGTTCTGCATGAAGTGTGTGGTTTTGTGGACCGGAGATCATCTTTGTCGAAGCGGTATTGCTAGCCCCGCCCTCCCTCCTTTGCAGCCATATGACTATCATGAACGGGCCGTTTCCTTCAGGGTTTGAAAGGCGGAGTTTCATCTGGGAGAACAATGAGATACGAAGGAACTCTCTATCGACCACCCTCGGAGGCGCGGTCATTCATCCTCCAAGCGACTATTGGTTGCTCGCACAACCTGTGCACCTACTGCGACATGTATCGGGACAGGGAGTTCCGCGTCAGGGACTTCGAGGAATTGGCCGAGGATATTGCCGAAGCGGCGCGGTTGTACCCGGCAGTGACGAAGGTGTTCGTTGCGGACGGCGATCCACTGGTTATGGACACGAGTCTGTGGCTTCAGATACTCGGGAGTCTGCGCGAGAGCTTCAGCGAGCTGCGTCGCGTTTCGGCATACGCCACAGCCGAGAACGTGCTCGAGAAGAGTGGCGAAGATCTCGTGGCACTCCGGGAAGCGGGCCTGACCCTGCTCTACATCGGTCCCGAGTCCGGCGATCCCGTGACACTTAAGAGAATCGTCAAAGGCGGGACGTTCGAGGATCACGCTGAGGCTGCAAGAAAGGCTCGTGCCGCCGGAATGAAGCTGAGCGTGATAATGCTGTTGGGTGCAGGAGGCGTAGAGCGAACGGAACAGCACGCGCACGAATCAGCCCGGCTCATCACCGAGATGGATCCTGAGTTTTTGTCGGCCCTGACGCTCACGGTCATTCCCGGAACGCCCATTCAGCGGATGATGGAGAACGGCCGATTCGAGCTTCCTAGTATCCCCGGCCTGTTGCGCGAGCTCCGAACAATAGTCGCCGAGTCGGAGCCCACCGCGGCCATCTTTCGCACTAATCACGCGTCCAACTACCTGCCGATCGAGGGTCGACTGCCTCGGGATGGTGACAGGATAGTGGCAACAATAGATTCCGCGCTCAGGGGAGAGATCCCGCTCAGACCGGAGTACTATCGTGCGCTGTGAAGTTCTCGAGCGAGTAGTGAAAAGGAGACGCTGAAACAATGAAGAACAACAAAACGTGTACCGCTCTAGCCTCTGTTTTCATCGCGCTTTTGACGGTCGGTCCAGCCACCGCCCAACAGACGTCGAACGTCACGCAGCTCAGAGCCGAGATCGATCGGAGGGCCGCGGAAATCGAGAACGACGTCATTGAATGGCGCAGAGATATCCACCAACACCCCGAACTGGGTAACCGCGAGTTTCGGACAGCAGGAATCGTTGCCGATCATCTTCGCAGTCTGGGCATTGAGGTACGGACTGAAATGGCGCACACCGGAGTCGTGGGATTGCTGCGTGGTGGGCTGCCTGGCCCCGTGGTGGCACTGCGCGCCGACATGGATGCGCTTCCGGTCACCGAGCTTGCGGACGTGCCGTTCGCTTCGAGAGTGACCACCGAGTACAACGGGCAAGAGGTGGGGGTGATGCACGCCTGCGGGCACGACGTGCATACTGCCGTGTTGATGGGCGCCGCAGAGGTTTTGGCCGGCATGCGCGATCGGCTGCCCGGAACCGTGAAGTTCATATTCCAACCGGCGGAAGAAGGTGCGCCGGCCGGTGAGAGAGGCGGCGCGTCGCTTATGATCGAGGAGGGCGCCCTCGACAATCCTCGCCCCGAGGTGATCTTCGGGCTTCACACGGGCGGAACCGCAGTTGGCACCATCCGCTATCGTACCGGAGGAATCCTCGCCAGCGCGCAGACACTGAGAATAAAGGTGATGGGCAGCCAGACTCACGGAGCCTCACCGTGGGAAGGAATTGACCCCATAGTCGTGTCCTCCCAGATCGTTTTGGGTCTTCAGACCATAATCAGTCGTCAGTCGGACATTTCCACGGCCGCCGCCGTGGTCACGATCGGGAGCATCCATGGTGGATTGCGCAGCAACATCATCCCCGACAGCGTTGTGTTGGTGGGCACGATCCGTACCCTGGATCCTGAAATGCAGACGAAGATTGAGGAGAGAATTCGGAGGACCGTGCAGGGCATCGCGCAGAGTGCGGGAGCAACGGCGGAAGTGTACATATCCGATGGTCTACCGATCACTTACAACGATCCGGATCTCACCAGGCGCATGACGCCAACCTTGGAGCGCGTTGCTGTAAATGGCGATGCCGCGGTGCGCACTCCGTCGACAGGCGCTGAGGATTTCTCATATTACCAACAGGCGATACCCGGGATGTTCTTCTTTCTCGGAGGGGTACCGGAAGGAGTTGACCCGGAGGACGCGGCGCCACATCACTCGCCCCACTTCTTCTTTGATGAGGCGGGTATCGAGGTGGGTGTGAGGGCCCTGTCGCACCTGGTCGTGGACTACATGACGCAGGAACGGTAGGATACGCACCCGGGCAGGCTCGCAAACATCGCACGAGGTCCAGGCAGCGTAGGTGGACGCTGCCCGCTGCACGTCAGGTCGATAGGGTTTCTTGCCTCAGAATCACTCCGATCTCAGAGCCTTCATGGGATCCACGGAAGCTGCTCGTCGCGCCGGCAAGTAGGTGGCGAGCAATGCCACGGCGCAGAGTATTCCCGGCACACCGAGGAAAGTCACCGGGTCGATTGCGTTCACTCCGTAGATCAGGTTTTCCATCAACCTGCTGGCGCCAAGCGCGATGCCCGTGCCGAGGGCCACACCTATGCCGACCATGGTCATTCCCTTTCTGATAACCATACCCACCACATTGTTCGAGCCCGCACCGAGCGCTACGCGGATTCCGATTTCATGAGTGCGTTGGCTGACCGAATACGCCATTACGCTGTATATGCCGACGGCAGCCAGGATCATGCCGAGAACTCCGAAGATACCGAGAGCAGCTCCACCGAGCCTGGCGGGGAACAGGGCGACCCCCAAAGTGCTGGTCATGGTTCGGAGGTCGGCAACGGGCATGGCTGAGTCGAGGCGCTGGACTTCGCTTCGAACAGAGGCGGCCAGCGCATTTGGTTTACCGCTGGTTCTGATGTGAGCCGTCATCGGGAAGCTCCATTCCTGAGCCTGCGGAAAGTACATGTAGGCAGTGGGGTCCTCACCCAGGCTCCAGTACTTACCCGTCGGCACCACGCCAATGACTTCCTTGTCCTCTCCTGCGGTGTGCACCGTGCGGCCGATAGCGTTCTCTCCGGGCCAGAAACGATTGGCGAACTGCTGGTTGACGACCATGACCTTCGCGCCGTCGCGGTCATCCATTTCCAAGAAGGGGCGGCCTGAAAGGACAGGTATTCCCATGGCATCGAAATACCCCGGCGTGACCACGTTGTACCGGATACTCATGTTCTCGTTGGGGCCTGGCTCATATCCTGGTATCCTGACACCACGGTCTGAACTGCTGAGTGTGAGCGGAACCATGCGCGCGAAACCGACAGCTTCCACACCGGGCAGCGAGGAGAGGCCCGTTTCCAGCTCCCGGTAGAAGACCTCGGCTCTCTCGCGGTCATATCCCTGGAGGCCCGGGTCGACAGACGCGAGCAGCAGGTTGTTCTCGTCGAAACCCTTGTCGACGTTTGTGGCCTTCTGCAGCCCTCGCAGGAACAAGCCTGAGCTAATCAGCAACACAATGGACAACGCCGTTTGTGCGATGACCAATGTGCGGATCAACCGGTGTTTGCCTCCGGGTTCGCGCGATGCCTCACCCTTGAGTGCAGTCACGGTTTCAGGTCTGGACGCCTGCAGGGCGGGCGCCAGGCCAAATAGAATCCCCGTGAGAATTGACAAACCCAGTGCGAACAGGAGCACCGTCCCATTCAGCGCAAGGTCAAAGTCGGTGGTGAAGTCGAGAGGGAGAGTCAGGGAGTTGGCAATTCCCACAGCCCAATAGGCCAGCGCGAGCCCGGCCGCCCCGGCAATCAACGAGAACAACAGACTCTCCGTGAGGAGTTGAGTGATCAAACGACCACGCCTGGCACCCAGGCTCAAGCGGATGCCCATTTCCTTGCGTCTCTCACCGGCGCGCGCGAGGAATAGATTCGCGACGTTTATGCATGCAATCATCAGGAGGACGGCGACTACCGCCATTGTCAGAGCCGACATGCCTACCTGCGCGTTACGCAGCATCGGGTGAAGGCCGGCCTCATTCTGGGGCACGAGGTGAATACCTGATTCCTCGTAGTGATCGGGATACTCGTCTCGAAGCTGTAGGATGAACGCATCGAGGTTCTGCCTGCATTGCTCGACACTAACGCCCGGCGCACGCCGTGCGACTACGGACATCCAGTTATTTCCACGGGCCTCGATGAAATCAATACCCGGGATCAGCTCTCGCTGCATCATGAGCGGGGCGTACAGCGGCGGGTCGATAATGGGCATCGTGCCCTTGAAACCCTCTCGGGCGACGCCAACCACCGTCCAAGACTGACCGTTCAGTGTCACCGTCTTGCCAACCACTGAAGGATCCGCGCCGAAGCGAGTCTGCCAGAAAGAGTGTCCCAGCACCACCACGCGGTGCGCCCCGGGATCGACTGCCTCCTCAGGTAGGAACCCCCTGCCCAGTGCTGGAGGTGCACCCAATACGTCGAAGTAGTTCGCCGACACCATGTTTGCCATGAGGCGTTCACTTCTCCCGTCGGCGCTCAAGCTGACGGGCACGAAAGTCCAGGTCGCAACTTGCCCGTCGAACGCCTCAACCCTATCGCGAAGGTCCTGGTAGTGGGGGACGGAGTTGGATCCCCAAAGCATGTCACCGGGCCAGCTTCTATACAGTTGCACGAGCTCGTCGTCGTTCCTGACCTCGGGGAGAGGCCGGAACAACATGGCGTGCACGGCACTGAACACCGCGGCGTTGAGGCCGATTCCCAATGCCAGCGTCAAAACCGCTGCCGCAGTGAACATCGGATTCTTGAGGAGCATCCGTACTGCGAACGTCAGATCGTGACGGAGATTTCCGATAACGGTACGCATGTTAGTGGGAAGATTGCTCATGTTACCATCCATGTTGGCACGCTGATCGCTATTGTGACAGTTTTGCGTCATTTGCGCGTCAGTTTGCTGCCCCAGGCGCTTTTCGGTTTGCGTGAGAGCGTGTCGAGCTACATCCCAACGCACACCGAGGGCGTTGCGCAGTATGTTCCACCGTACACGAATCCAGTGGCGCACGACGCCATCAGTCGTGTCCTTTCTCGATTCGAGCTGATGCACGAGGTCCAACCCGTAAACTTGCCTGAAACGGCGCGGGTAGGGTTTCGGCAGTACCTGGATAGTGAGGCCGAGTCTCTCGTACCGCGGATTTCGGAAGGTTCGACTCACACGGCCTCCGCGGGACGGTCCGGGGGCTTCGAGAGCGTGTCGTCGGCGAGCTTCGCTAGCAACTCCGCGTCGGCGAACAGCACCTTCGCTGCAACTCCAGGTTGTTGGTGACTCCTTCCTCTATACGCATTTTGCGTATACGCGGTTTCGGGTGAGCGAGCACCTAACAGCCGGTTGCGAGTCGGCTCGGTGTTCGACCGCCATCTCAGTCATGCTTGGGAGCGTAGTACACAGATGCGCGAGTCAGCATTTGCTCGAATCGGTGCGGCAGAGTTGGTCGAGAACCTCGTGGGATCCGACAATCACCGCTCCTGAAACTACTCGAACGGCCCTCACGTATTACCAAATAGTATATTACCGAATAGTGACATATTCAGAGGCTTATCGTGGGACGAAGCTCACAGCGTGGCATCAAGACCCACTGGTTCCACATACTGGTGGCGCTGGCGGACGAGGACCGGCATGGCAACGGCATCGTCCGTGAAGTACTCGAGAAGACGGACGGTCAGCTCCGTATCTGGCCGGTGATGCTGTATCGCTGCCTGGACGAAATGACGGACGAAGGATTGGTGACGGAGCTGACCGATGCTGAGGAGCGACCGCCGGGTGAAAGTGAAAGGCGCCGCTACTTCAGGATTACCGAGAAAGGGCTCGCCGTGCTGGCCGAGGAAACGGATCGGTTGAGCGCCCTGGTGGATGTCGCTCGCAGCAAGATGGAACCAAGCAAGGCTTTCTCAGAGTGAGATTCTCGACGTCGTATGAATCCGACTACCGCATTGGCAGGCAATGGCTGGCGAATGCCCACGAAACAGGGCATCTTTGCCCGCACGCCCCGTACATTCCAATTGTTGAACGGCCCGATGCCGGCCTGCACCAAAACACGTACGCCTGACGCGAGATGCCGATGCTCTCCAACCGTAGAGATTTCCTGAAGATCAGCACTGCCGCCGGAGCCGCGATCGGACTCGGCGGAAGCCTCGTACCGGCCATGGCCGATGCTACATCGGTCCCAGCCGTCAAACCAGATCCGCGAGTATCTCCAAAGCGGCTCCTGATATTGGGAGGTACAGGCTTCATTGGTCCGCACATGGTCGAGTATGCGCTCAGCCGGGGTCATACGGTTACCCTGTTCAACCGCGGCCGCACGAATACACACCTATTCCCGGGCGTCGAGAAGCTCGTGGGAGATCGTAACAACGACATTTCCGCCCTCGAGGGTAGGGAATGGGACGTTGTGCTCGACAACCACTCAACGCTGCCGCGCTGGGTTCGCATGACCGCTCAACTTCTCAAAGATTCCGCCGAGCAATATGTCCACGTGTCGAGCATCTCGGTCTATGCCACCGACACGCCGGAGCTGAACGGATGGAAATCTACGGAGCCGGGCTCATCAGAACGGGAGAGGATGCGGATCGATGAGGACTCCGCATTGATGCAGCTACCCCATGGACACGAGGGCGAGGAGGTGACCGGGAGAACCTTCGGACCGTTCAAAGCGCTGGCGGAGCAAGAAGCCAGGGATGCGTTTCCTGGAAGAGTTACTGTTGTGCGTCCCGGCCTCATAGTCGGCCCCGGTGATCGGAGCGACAGGTTTACCTATTGGCCAGTGCGCATCGATCGCGGCGGAGATGTTCTCGTGCCCGGTGACGGGCGAGACGAAGTCCAGCTCATCGACGTGCGCGACCTCACTTCTTGGATAGTAAGGCTGGCGGAGAACGGCGTTACAGGAACCTTCAATGGAACCGGCCCCGAGGGCAGGCTATCGATGGCCGGTTTGGTCTACGGAATCAGAGCTGTGACCAGTTTTCCGGTTCGTTTCACGTGGGCGGATGCGCATTGGCTAGCGGAACATGAAGTGAGGCCTTGGTCGGACATGCCCGTGTGGATGCCCGACGATCCCCAGTCTTACGTTCGCATAGACCGAGCCTTGGAACAGGGATTGACGTTTCGAACGCTCGCCGAAACCAGTCGCGATACGCTGGAGTGGCACAGGTCACGCTCCGTGGAGAGACGCGGAGAACTGCGTGCGGGATTGGTGCCGGAAAGAGAGGCCGAGTTGCTGCGCACGTTCCAGGAGCAGCTATAGTCTTTGATGCAAATAAAAGCATCCATGGAGGGTTCTTCCAAGACCAAGGATGGACAGCACTTCTCCGTTTGGGCAGCTGGAGCAAGAACATGCGCCCGGTATCGGCTGACGTTACGCAAGTCCGTCAGCAGGCCATGAATCTGTTGGTCAACGCTTGTGAGTCGCTCGGTGACCATGCCGGCCTCGTCGACGTAGCGATGGGAATGATAGAGTGCGACGAAAAACTTCTGAACAAGGCTTTTCTCAACGAAGGTTGTACTGCCGGAACGTACGCGTATTTGGAAGTCTCCGATACAGGAGTTGGGATGGATTCGGATACCCGGGCCAGGATGTTCGATCCATTCTTCACGACGAAATTCACGGGTCGCGGCCTTGGTCTCGCGGCGGTATCGGGGATCGTACGCGGTCACAATGGAGCGGAATCGGGTGCGCAATTTGAAGGGAGAGGCTTTGCCGTGGTCTCGCAGAAACCATATAGGCGCGAACATTTGATACGCACTGTTGCGGCGGCCCTCGAAGGCGGCGGCTGACGTGAGCCGGTATTCAGTTGCATGTCTGCTGAGGTACTGTCGGGCAAGCGGGCAACAGTGACGCGGGTTGATCTTGGAGCGAAAGGAAGAGAAACGTGACTTACAAGCCAACTGAGTTGAATGGCCGGAGTGCCTTGGTCACCGGAGCTTCACGCGGTATCGGACGCGCCATCGCAAACGCTCTGGCGGCACACGGGGCGACGGTTGGGGTTCACTACAATCGCGATGAAGAGGCTGCAGAAGCAACCGCCGCGGAACTCGCAGGTGAGAACCACTGGGTCCTCCAGGCCGATTTGGGCGATCCCGCCGCCGTGATCAAACTTGCGGATGAGGCCGAGAGGTTCCTGGGGGTAGTAGACATTCTGGTCAACAACGCAGGCGTTTTCGAGCTGCATCCAGTTCTCGAGGGCGATACGACGTCGTGGCTGGAAAAGTGGCAGCGCACGGTGGACGTCAATCTGCTGGGCCCCGCCTGTCTCTGCCAGCGAATTGGCGCCCGCATGGCGGAACGTGGCGGCGGCCGCATCATAAATATCACATCGCGGGGAGCGTACAGAGGCGAGCCTTTGGCCCCGGCTTACGGCGCGTCGAAGGCGGGACTCAACTCCTTGAGTCAGTCGCTGGCTCAAGCACTCGGACCTCACGGTGTGATGGTGACGGCTGTTGCCCCAGGCTGGGTAGAAACCGATATGACAGCGAGCCATATGGTTGGTGAAGAGGGCGATGCTATTCGGGCGCAGAGCCCCATGGGCCGTGCGGCAACGTCGGAGGAGATCGCGGATGTGGTGGCGTTTCTTGCGGCCACCAAGGCAGAATTCTTGACAGGTGCAGTGATAGACGTGAATGGCGCCAGCTACCTCAGATGAACCGGGCCAGAACCTTTCGGATGGTGAGCCCTTGCACCAGTATCGAGAATAGCACCACGACATAGGTGCAAGTCACCAACAGAGGCTTTTCCGGAATCGGCGGCAACGATAGAACCAACGCCACGGAGATGCCACCGCGCAGCCCTGCCCATGTGAGAATCCACACCACTCCTCGGGAGAATTCCGTGTGCATTCTCAACAGTGTTATGGGAGCGCATACCGATACGAAGCAGGCCGGCAGAGAAACCTCGAACTCCATGGTGCCCAACGCGTGTCGAATTGCTACGAACTACACGACCGGTCTTCCGCGGCATAGGTACTGCGAGGTGAGTTGAGGACCTGCTCGTGATGCCAAGACCAGGCACAGCTCTCTCCTCCCTACACTGGCGGGGAAGTTGAAGAAGTGTAGGTTCGGGCGATACCCGCAGCGATATCGGTGACGTTGTCAGCCAAAGTACGCAGAGCTTCGGGAAGGTTTCACAGCGGGCTTTCTCACACCCTGGAACAGTGCTCGGCATATGCGTAGAAGAGATAGATTGGTCGAGGATCGACACGAGATAGATGCCATCGTTCGCGGCAGCGAGGTGTGCAGGCTGGCCCTTGCAAAGGACAATGAGCCGTACCTCGTTCCTCTTTCGTTCGGATATGACGGCGAATCGATCTATGTCCATTCCGCGGGAACGGGCAAAAAGATCGAGTTTTTCGAGGCCAACGAACGCGTGTGTTTTGAGTTCGAGCGTAGCGTGCGGCTCGTCCGCGACGAGGAAGATGCTTGTGAGTGGAGCTTCTCGTTCGAGTCAGTTATCGGCTACGGAACAATCAGCGAGCTTGCGGATCTCGAAGGCAAGTCCTTCGCTCTGTCTCAAATAGCCCGCCAATATGGCGGCACTCAGTCGAGCTTCGATGAGCATGATCTGAAGAAGGTGCGGACGTGGCAGATAGTCATCGATTCGATGCAAGGAAAGCGGGTGGGTGACAAGGACACTGGTTGACAAACCTTGCGGCAATCGGGAAGCCTCGAATGGCGAGGTGGTTGGTTTCGTGTCTTTGGTACACGAACGGGAGGAAGCCGGAATCCAAACCGACCGTGGTGCGATAGCGTTTTCGCCGTGCGGGATCCGACCGCCGATACCGACTGGCAGGTTGGCTGGAAAGCGGTAGTTTAGTCTTGTCAGGAGGAAGTGATGTCAGGTTTCGAAAAGACGCCGGTCAGCTATTCGCGGGAAGACGTTCAGCGGATCCGCGAGATGTTGGCAAACAACCTTCCTGTCAGATGCCCCAGTTGCGGGGGAGAGCTGGAACCCGGCGGCGTCTACGACGCACGCGATTCCCAACAGGACGTATGGGCGCTCGTGTGCGACCCGTGCAATCGAATGGCAATCCTCAGGGCCGTGACAGAGTAGCTTTGCCCGGCCTCCAAGAAACCACAACATCCTGGAATACTCCACGCTGTCAGTGTCACATAGCCCTTCTCGCCGAAGACTAGCCTTTCTCCCCATGGCTTGGCGTGGTCGATTGTTCCGTGTTCCGGCCGTTCGCGATGCCCCAGCGCGGATCGATGCCGAATGTGTCATACAAGAATACCCACCAACGTTCGAGGTGGGGATCTTGGGACAGATTCGGGTACGCATCCTGTAAGAGTTCCGCCGCTGCTTCTCTTTGCCCGGCGAGACACAGCGCGTACACTCGGAACAACCTCGCTGCAGCAAATAGATCCTGATTCTCCTCCGCCCTCCGGAGGGTTGCTGCCGCTTCGAGATAATTCCGTTCAGACAAGAGACCGGCTCCTATGTGGTATTGCCATACTGGGAGCGCGCGCTCCTCGGGGGTCAGGTGGTCCAGACCGGCCTGCACGTCCGACACACTGCCGAGAAACCACAGGGCAGGTGCGGTCAGCGAGGTCTCCGTCATGATGGTATGGAGGTCATCCAAGTCTTTGGTCAGCGGATGTCCAACCAAATCGATGAGGTCCTCTATGATCCCATGGTATTCGAAGTACGGAACCGTTCTCTCAATGAGCGGGTCGGGCCAGAGATCCCTTATCAGCTCGCTCGTTGAGAACCGTTGGCGTGCCGCTTCGGTGTCCTTCAGCGATGCATACAGTACACTCCCACCCTGGCCGAGTACGGAGTCGGCGAGTATGCGTTTGGGATAGTTGTCTACGAGCGGCGGTATGCCCTCTGTCAATCTCTCGAGGAAATCGTAGTCGCCGATGAACAACGCCCCCACTTGCTCTGGTTCTTCCAGGCCGACAGACTTCATCTCGTTCGCGATGAGCGGTTGCCGCCATTGACGCTCGAACCATTCAACCGAGACGGGATATTGCTCGGCGCCTCTGGTGCCCACGAGCATCACGTCTTCTCGCCATCCGTGCCAGAGCGACGCATCGGTAAACACGTCCGCGAAGGCTCGGATTATCGATTTGGCGCTCCTGTCACTCAGGCCGTGCAACGGCAGCCAGTACGTTACGATTCCCCCCTGCTCGAGCCGCTCGTACATCAATTGGAAATACTCTCGAGTGTAGAGGTTGACGACTTCGGCGATTTCGGGAGGTGGCGGCTCCCCAGTGATCAGATCGTAGGTCTCCTCCGTGGTTTGAAGGAAGTAGCGGCCGTCTTCAATGTGGACGTTCACGCGAGGGTCATACAGCGGGTTCTCGCTCGTGTCGGGAAAGACGACCGAGTTCATCTCCAGAATGTCTTTGGAGATGTCAACTACGTCGATCCTCTCGAACGTTTCGCTGTCGGTCATTGCCTTGGCGGTGGAGCCTACACCGTAGCTGATCAGCAGTGCGTCGGTCGGGTTCGGGTGGATTGCGACAGGCAGATACACGTACAGCTTCATGTACCTTCGGGCGTTGAATCTGGTGGATGACATCGACAGAGAGTTGGTTACCAGACGGTGATACTGCGGCTTGCCGAATATCATCTCCTCCACATATATGATGGTCTCCGATACCCCCTCCCTCATATCGACGACGCGCCACTCCGCCGTGCCCGCCCACCGCGCGGCTGCGGTGACCATGTGGCGTTCTCCCATGGCTCCCGCCGGGAACAGCACGATTGCAAGTACATAGGTCCCAATAGCGGGAATAAGAACCCTGGTAGGCGCCGCATGTTTCCTCAACACGAGAATGCCTATGGCTCCGTAGAGAAACGTCAGCAGGAGTAACGATCTCTCCACACCCGCGATGGGTAGAAGAACAAACCCACCGGCCAGGGCTCCCAATGCAGCACCGGTAGTGTTGGCCAGGGTGAGGACGCCTGTCGTGGAGGCCGCGGAAGGGCAAGTTTCGCGAAGCGCGGTGCCTACCAGTGTGAAGAACACTCCGGACAGAAACGACACCGGAAACATCAGTGGGATAGACACCAACAGCACCTCGAACAGGCTTCTCAGAGCCTGTTGTCCGAACGGCTCTACGACTCGTGGAAAGAGTCCGTAGCAGGCTGTGCAGAGCACCCCTGCGGCGAATGAGACCGCCATGGAGTAACGAAACGCATTGGCGTTTATGCGAAGCCACACTGACGCGAAGAGCCCTCCGAAAGCGATACCGGAGAGCACTACCGCCAACATCACCGAGAACGACATCGAGGACCCGATTACGTAGAGCAATAGGAACCGGAACCAGACTACCTCCAACGCCAGAAGGGCAAACCCGGACAGGAATGCGGCGGCCAGCCAGCGCGTTGCGCTCGTCCACTGAAGATCCGGGACGCCGGCATCCTGAAACCCTGCCACCTGTCTCCTGAATGACCACATCGCCAGCAGCGCGCCGGTCGCGGCCAGCAGATTCATGCTTCCGGCTGCAAAGGCGGCTCCCCGGATCCCAAGAGCTTCAACGAGGAACAGTTCGGCAAGGATAGCACCAAACACCGCGCCCAGGGTATTCCATCCGTACAGCCGACCCAAGACACGTCCGAAATTCGAGTCTGCTCTCACCAGCGCCCGCGCAAGCAGAGGTAGAGTCAAGCCCATGGCTGTGGATGGAAACAGCAGCAGAACGAACGCGAAGAGGAGACGCAGAGGGTTGAGAATCCAGGGAACGCCGAGAAAGGACTCGAGCAGCGGTGCTGCCACCATTCCCAAGGAGGGCAGCCCGAGGACCAGCAATACCCCCGATACCGCGATGAGTATCTCCAGGCCGGCGTAGGTTCGAATTGGCGGACCGAGCCGATCCCCAAGTCGCACCGCGAGCCAGCTTCCCAGGGCAAGCCCACCCATGAATGCGGAAAGCACGAGACTCGACGCCCAAACACTGTTTCCAAATGCCAATCCGGCCTGGGAGAACCACAAGGTCTCGAACACCAGGGCTGACGCGCCGGAGACGAAGAAGGCCACGCAGAGTGCAATTGTCATGCGGATACCGACCTATATCCAGACCGAATCGAAGACTCGCAGGAAGTTCTCGCCCAGAAACTTGCGAACATCCGTGTCCGAATAGCCGCGAGCCAACAACCGTTCAGCCACGTTTATGATCTCAGCGTAGTCGCTGAATCCGTTGACGTTCCTCCGGTGTGACCGAATGTCATCTGTGACATGCCGGTCGTACTGTTCGGTGATGTTCGGATAGTCCGGAGAACCCCAGGGGTCGCTCTCATGGTCGGGGTAGGTACCGAGCGACATGTCCGTGCCGATTCCTACATGGTCACTGCTGCCGGTCTTCTGGGCCACATAGTCGATCATGTCTATGAATTCATCCAGCGTCGGCCAGTGGGTAGTGTTGGGCCGCATTACCAGAGGGCCCCATGACACCAGGCCTACCACGCCGCCGCGCGACGTACAAGCCAGAATCTGCTCGTCATCGATGTTCCTTGGATTAGGGGAAATGGCAGCCGGGTTTGAGTGAGTGTAGACGCAGGGCTTGTCGCTGCGTTCCAGGATCTCGAGCGTTGCGCGCCGGCCGGTGTGTGTGCAGTCGAGTACTATTCCAACACGATTACATTCGTCCACCACTAACTCACCGAGCCGGCTCAGACCGCCGTCGGTTCTGTCGAGGCACCCGTCGCAGAGTTGATTGTTGGCGTTGTAGGCCAGCAGCATGATTCGCAGCCCTGCCTGCTGGAATGCTTGCACCCTGTGGAGTTCGTGGCCGATCCAATCGCCGTCTTGTGCCGCCAGCAGGAGACCGGCCTTGCCTTCCCGTTTGGCGCGCCGGATATCGTCGCTAGTCTCGACCAAGACCAGGTTCGGGTATTGGCGGGCTGCCCAGTGCCAATACATCACACCTTCCAACGCCGCTGCGGCGCTTGCGTGAGGATCCCATGCCGTGACGCCGTAGGCCGTCACTCCGTGTCGATGTGCTATGTCTAGTTGCGCATCCGGCCAGATTTGCATGCAGGAATCGATGAAGATGTAGGGGTGATCCTGCTCGAGCACAGAATGAATGCCGGGTCCGCGTTCGGGCTGCTGTTGCCCGGAGTTGGCGGCGGATCGAGAATCAGAGGTCATGGCTGCGCCGTTGCCGGCGATCGCCGAAGTTCCGACGCCGGCAAGCGTCATCCCTGCGAGGAAGTCTCTGCGACTGGTCATGTGCGTGCTCTCGGTTCGTTGTGAATCGGTCGAATATCTTGCGCGGGATCATATCGTCTTCGCGAGTTCTACGGTACAGAGCGAACCGCGGTGGTGTCAAATCAGCAGCTTCCTGGCTCGACTGCGGAGGTGGACGAGGCTTCGGGTTTTGGGGTTGGGGCGGCCGCGGCGTTCCAGTCGAGCGTCGCGGCTGCCCTGTGTGTATCTACGCGGCCTTCTTCTTCAGCCATTCGACGGCGCCGTCGGCACTGCGCCCCTGCACCAACTGTAGTCCGCAAGGTCCGGCCTCTTGCGAGTATTGGGACACCGTCATCTTGGTGATCGCCGAGTCGGCGGTAATAGTCATAAAGTACTTGATGCCCTTACGTTGGAACGCGGGAAACACGTCGCTCCCGATGAAGGACTGAATCTCCTGCGAGAAGGCTCCTTTTGCCCTGGAAGAATCGACAATCCATGCCCTGCCCCTGTGCATCGCAGAGTATGTCAGTGCCTTCTCCAAAACTGCGTGGCGAAACTCATCGAGAGTCACGTTGTAGTCTGTCCAAGTGTCTATTACTGCTCGAGCCGACTGGTTCCACTCGCTCTTCAGCTTGCCGGGTATCTCGTGGATAAGCATTACCAGGTCCTTTCCTATTTGCACGTTGCTGAGGGATTATGTGCCAATTATCGGTACCGGTCCACGGACCTTGAGAGAGCAGTATCGAGTGTTGCGTGCGTTGAGAGGGCGATCGGTAAGGCCATGCGTTTTGTCAGGTCGACGATCACGCCCGTGTAGAGCCCCACCCAAGAATGGCTTCGCGCTCACTTCATGGGACTTGTGACGAAAGGCGACGGGGCTTAGATACAGCTTGGCCAAATAGCAGGGAGGGTCGGCCGTGCTGGAAGGTTTTTCGTGGGTGATCGACAACAAGTTGGCTGCGATGCCACGCCCTGGTGCGTCTGGCAGTCTCGAAGACGACATTGCTTTCTTGGGAGCGCAAGGAATAGATCTCCTCGTCTCACTAACAACCGTCCCGGTTGATCCTTCGCTCTTGGCGGAATATCGGATCGAGTCACTCCATCTTCCTGTGCTCGATTTTCAACCGCCCTCCTTGCAACAGCAGATCGAATTCGCCGAAAAGACCTCGCAGAGATTGACCGACGGGGGCCGCGTGGGTGTGCATTGCACTGCCGGAATCGGTAGATCAGGGACCATGTTGGCAACCTACCTGGTGTTCTGCGGGGAATCGGCCGAAGACGCGATTGCTACGATCAGGGAACTACGGCCGGGTTCCATAGAGACCACGGCTCAGGAAGCCGCGGTTTACTCGTACGCCGACTACGTACGGCAGGTCGAGTCTCGATGACAGTTGGATATTCGGCGATTCACTCAGTGGCCTAGGCGAGTTTGCGCTGTTCCGGCTCCGCCGGGTAGGCGGAGCGACCTCCGCGCGCCCCGAGTGAGTCGGCTGCCTCCATTGGGTGTCTGCTCGAAGCGTTCTTATGCTTCGTCACGTGCCCTCGCAAAGCGGTCGGATCTGGATTGGAGAGGGCGCACGAACAGCCCCCAAACGGTGGCGCCTCCAGCTACGTAGGCCAAAAGGGCCATGAGCTCTGCGACAGGGAGGTTGTCTAGGCCGGAGTTACTCGCCGTGAACGCAATGGAGAGCGCTAGTGGGACCGCGGCGATGCATGCCAATCCCAGAAGAAAGGTGGGCAGGCCGCTAAGGGTCGTTGATACCGTTTTTGTGGTTCTCCCCATGGCGAAAACCTCAATCCGGAATTCGGTGACTCTACCAGCTCAAGTCGTGAAAGGAGCGCTCTCACGCATGGTAGGCCCGTTCTCGAGGTTCCGACACGTGTGTTGAGCCTCGGTGGTGGTAATGATTCGCTTTAGTCGTGGTATGCAACGAAATTGTGACCGTAAGCACCTGAACGTCTTGGCTCTGTCGCGGCCACGCTACATGCTGCTGTGTGTCGGCGCACCGCTCTGCGGAGGGTCTACAACACCGGGGTGTGCCGAGGCCTGGTAATGTTCTGTAAGTGATTGCGAAATAGCGGCTTATGGTGTTGCGGTATTGTTATGGGCATCGGAACAGTAATTGCGGCTCATTGAAACTGGTTAACCATTTCCCTATGCTCCGGAGCTGGTATCATGGAGAAGAAAAAGAAACCATTTGTGAAGCCCGAATTGCGGGAAGAAGCATCGTTGGCTGAGGTGACGTTGCAGACGAGTGCCGTACTGTAAGTGCGACACGACGAGCGACGTATGCGCCTGCGTCTGGGTGCTCGGCACGCGCCGGGGAGTGGAATCCCTGGCGCGCGTTGCGTTGAGGGCCAATCTTCATACCGATGCTCTCGAACATACGCCTCAAATGCAGATCGCCTGGTCTGCGCGAAACCGTTGGATCTTGGCTCGACCGTACATGTCTGGCCCCAACACGCGCTTTGTCGCTCACCATCGGCATAGGTGACCCAACGAAGCTGGTCGACACTCGTCCCCCATTTCGTCAACCCGCCGTCGAAATCAGAGCCGGGCCACCCTCTGGCGACGTTACCATCAATTGGTTGGTTGCACCGGCCATAGCAATACTGCCGGCCGGATCGTCCGAGGCCCACGTGACACTTTCTCCAGCCGCCGCCGGCCAGTTGGAGCTGTGCATCCAGACCTTCCTCATGACCGTCGTCATCTTTCTCCTCCGCCGTGCAGGCTGGCACCATGTGCACGGCGCGACAGCGGTGGATCCGAAGGGCCGCGGGTGGCTGATCGCGGGGGACGCACGCGCAGGCAAGTCCACAACGGCTGCCTTGCTGGCTTCGCGCGGATGGCCTGTCGGCACCGACGACACGGCGTTTCTGGCGGAGAACGGCGGTAGCGTTGTGGTGAAGGCTTATCACGGCC
Organism: uncultured Gemmatimonadaceae bacterium; assembly: GCA_964580055.1. Lineage (GTDB taxonomy): Bacteria > Gemmatimonadota > Gemmatimonadetes > Gemmatimonadales > GWC2-71-9 > JBDGYW01. Next base: position 117,897 of record CAZOJI010000001.1, read on the forward strand.
CCATCGCTCTGCGAAGAGGCGGGTACACCTTGCTCGGCCGCAACGTTGGAAAGTTACAGGAACGCCGCCAGAAGATGGTCTGCTGGCCCGAGGAGTTGGGTGCCGCATGGCTCCCGAGCGTCGAACCTGACATATTGTTGTTCACAACTGTGGGAGACAGAATCTCAAAGGCGGATCCAATTGGCGCTCGAGACGCGCTGGCGGAACTTGTACGCTGGTCTGCCTGGGTCGTGCTCGAGCCGGAGCTGGCGCAGGAGCACTTGGACTTGTTGACTCGGCTCGCGCAGCAGGCTCGAGGTTACCGGGTCATCCTGGGTAGAGATTTGTTTGAAGATCCCAAACGCCTTGCGGAGCTGATACCATGAGCGTGCGTTACAAACAACATCCCGAGCTGCGGCTCACGGAGGTCGAGGGCGAGGGCGTCGTCCTCCATCTCGGAACCCGACGCTACTTCAGCGTCACCGAGACCGGCCTCACGATCCTCAATGCGCTCGCGGAACCGCACGACTTCCAAGATCTGGTCGGGGCATTACTGGATGAATACGATGTGTCCGAAGAAGAGGCGGCATCGAGCGCACGAGAGTTCGTGGACAAATGTCTCGAGGCAAAGCTGCTCTTGAAGGAGGAGTAGCCGTTTCCGGTTCTCTCGCACCCTTGTGGCGAGTGCGCGCCACGGTATCGGCTCTAGCCATACCGCCTCTTCTAACTGTCATATCCTTTGCGCGAGTGGCACGCTGGCTCACTGGCACCGCGTTGCAACCATCGCGAATTCCTGACAAGGTCGACCACGAGTTGCTGGCGGACTGGGTGAGCCGAATTCTCTATCGACTCCCGAGACCATGGCGTTACACATGTCTCAAGCGCGCGACCGTGCTCTATCATCTGCTTCGCCAGGCCGGCCTACCGATCGAACTCGTGATCGGCGTGAAACACGACGACGAGGGTGCCGTTACAGCCCACGCGTGGCTTGCTCGAGATGGCGAGGCGTATCTGGAAAACGATCGGTCGGATCCGAGCAGATTCAAGGAGATCGCGCGATTCCCGGAGCATTAGTGAAGATGCACGCCTCAGAACTGCTGGCGCAGACGCTTCGCTTTCACAACGATCAAAGGCCAGAAGTGCTTCATGAGGGATGGGCGAGTGTGGATGCGAGTGGCCTTCGCTCTCTACTTGTGATGGAAGGGGCGGCGCTTTGGCTTTACCGTCGACTTGAGCAATTGGAATCCACCAATGCGAGCCCAGCGAACGCAGAATTCAGGACTTGGCTCAAGCGTACCGCCCACCACATCAGTGCGCGCAATCTCCTGGTTGACGCAAGCGCGTGCAAATTGCTGAGCATACTGTCTGAAGCGAGTGTTCCACACGTCCTTCTGAAGGGAACAGCGCGGCGAGCAGCACCCCACCTTTACGCGCATGCCGACTCTCGCGCAACAAACGACATTGACATTCTGGTGCCGGAATCAGATGCGGAGGCTCTATGGCAGCTTCTCGCTTCAAACGGGTACGCCTATGAAGGGCCGCCTCGAACAATCCCGCCCGGTTATCATGAGTTGCTGCCGATAACCGACAAGGCCGGTGTCTCAGTCGACATTCACGTTTCAACAATTCCGTCGGTACCGCCTCAGGAAGCCTGGAGAAGGGCGGTGACTGGCGCAACTGAGTTCACGCTCAACGGTGTGGCAACGCGCATTTCGTCGGCGACGGAGCTGATGTGGCACGGTGCCACACATGCTCTCAGGCACGGCTTGCCCGCTTACCGATTGCGCTTCTTGCTCGATTCAGCGTCGATTCTGGCAAGCAAGGCTTCAATCGACTGGAACTTGATCGAACCAAGACTGGACACGGAGGAAGTGCCGGGACGCCGGCGGACCATCGCCTGGCTTGGAGCAGCAGCGTGGCTCGCCGGGACCGAATTGCCCGACGAGTATTCGCGTGGCATTACACCCTTACCGCTCCAACGGATACTGCGCTGGCGTCTGTCCGTGGCCCGGAGATTCCGTTTCGGTGGTAGGATGGCCGAGAAACTACTACACGAAGGCACGAGATGTGAGGTTGGCATGCCTCTTACACCGGTTGTTGAGGGCACTTCCCTTCCCATTCGCGCAAGAAGGAGGACCGCTGCCTTCGTCGCACGAGTCGCCTATCTTTGCTGGCGAATGGCCCAGGGACGCTGAAACACCTCACAGAGCACCGGTGTTCTGAATGCTACGAATCAACGTGAGCCGCGATAGGATCGGGGTCTCCAGATGAAGATCCCAGGCAGGGAGCAGATTGTCGAACTCTTCCGGCACCGGAAGGGCCTTCTGTTCAATTTCTTCTTCACGTCCCTCGCCCGCGGTGCGCTCTCCACTGGTGCCATTCTCCTCATCAAGGAATTTCTTTCTGGCATTCTCGGTCAGGGTGGCGGATTCGCCGGGGCCGCCGCCGACCTTTTCGGACGCCAGGCCGCACTGTGGATTGTTGCGGCATTGCTGACAGGGGCGTACATCGGCGGCAGCTTGCTGGGCTACGCGAACGTCGTGATCCGGCAGCATATGGTCAAGGTGCTAGAGTTGGGAATGATGGAGCGATTGATCAGGCACCTGCTTGGCCTCTCCGTGCCTTTCTTCTTCAAGCAGAGCGAAGGCGACATAATACAGGCGGTTCGCCAGGATGTTTCCAGCCTTCGCACCGTCGTGATGTCCATGGCGGGACTGTTCGTGAATGTCTGCCTGGCACTTGGCCTCTTCGTGGCGGCTCTTTCACTCAGTGCACGTCTAACCTTCTGGGCGCTGATTGTCGTGCCTATAGCGGTTGTCCCGATCTGGCTTGCAGCCAAGCGCATTCTGGCGCAGTCGTACAAAGTGCGACGCACGGGGTATGTACTGTTTGATGTGATACTTCAGGTTCTGCGCGGCATTCGCGTCATCAAAGCATTTCGAGGTGAAGAAGAGGAGGCGCGTACCGCCACAGAAAAGGGGCGGGCGTATTTCGACGAACTCATCTCCATAGTTAGAGTTCGCGCCTTCGCCGGGGCGATTCTAGAATCTTTGGCCAGCATCGGTATTGTCGTGGTGATCCTCGTGGGAGGCCTCGACGTGATGCGTGGTGCTCTCGAATGGCCGGCTTTGCTTGCATTCCTAATGGCAGCGCGAGCATTGCACGGCCCCCTCAACGCGATCAACGGCACGATCATCTCCATCCAAAACTACGGGGCCTCGGTCGCCCGCATCGGTGAGCTGCTGGAAACGCGCCCCGAGGTCCCCGATCGGCCCGATGGCGTTCCGCTACGGCACGGGCCTCAGCGGATCGAGTTCGATTGGGTCTGCTTTGAGTATGACGACACTGCGGTGCTCGAAGATGTATCGTTTCGGATCGAAGCCGGTCAAACACTCGGTATTGCGGGTCCGTCGGGTGCCGGAAAGACCACGCTGCTCAACTTGGTGGCGCGGTTTTTCGATCCGTCGTCCGGCACCGTGAAGTTCGACGGCAGAGATCTGCGCGAATACCGGCTGGCGGACGTATACGACAAACTGGCCATAGTCACCCAAGAACCATTTCTGTTCGCCACGTCGATCCGAGAGAACATCCTCTGTGGATGCCCAGACGCGTCGGACGATGAGGTTGAGGAGGCGGCGCGGGCCGCTGAGATCCACGAAGAGATCGTCGAGATGCCTGAGAAATACGACACTGCCGTAGGGATCGGTGGAAAGGGACTCTCCGGAGGGCAGGCACAGCGTGTCAATATCGCACGGGCAATCCTCAAGAACGCACCGATTCTGCTGCTGGACGAAGCGACATCGAGCCTCGATTCGCTCTCCGAGGTCAACGTCCAGCGCGCCATCGACCGCCTTATGAGCGGGCGCACGACTTTCATCGTGGCGCACAGACTCTCGACGCTACGGCAGGCTCAGAGGATACTGGTGCTCGACCGCGGCCGCGTGGTGGGCAACGATTCCCACGCGAATCTGTTGCGTGACTGTCCTTCATACGCTCACATGTGGGAGACCCAGCAGATGTATGAGCCCGAGGCACCCAGAGTTTCCGGGTCGCCCGGGCTGACTTCTCCGGTTCAGGATGTGGACGGGCTGGGTGTGGTGCTGGACAATCCCTAAAGCGCTCTATCCCTGACGGCTGCGTTCGAGCAACTTCCGAGGTCCTGCTGCCTCCTACAGCACCATTCGTTCGTCGGCCCCGGTAACGATCACGATTCGGGCGGGTACTTGTCCCCCAATCCTCTCACTTTCGCTTCGGTGATCATGTATTCCATGACCTTCTTGAGATGGCTCTTCTCCGCCTCGATGATCGAAGTCAGGGTTTCGTTCTCGCCGATGATGTCTTCCATCGCACGGTAGTATCCGATGGTGTCCTTTTCCAGCCCGAATGCGCGCTTGAGTGCATCTTCGCGCGTTTCCACTTCATCGAGCTTCTTGAAGAGACCCGACTCGCCCATGAAGAATTCCGACAGCGACATGACCTTGAGATACTGCCAGCGCTCGTCTTGGCTCGATACGTCCGGGTCTTTGGGCACCGTCTTCAGAAGGTTCTGGAACTGTTTCTCGTGTGTCTTTTCGTCTTTGGCCAACGTGGCGAATATCTCGCTGAGCTCCTCATCGTCGGTGAACTTCTTGGACATCTTGTTGTAGAACTTGTTGCCCAACTGTTCCGTGGTAACGGCGAACTCCACCGCTTTCCTGATAGTCAGCTCCTCCAGCATCTCTATCTCCTCGAATATCTGCATTCCATATCCATACAATTCCCAGACTCCGGTGTTCCCTTTGCCCGGGCAGTATCTCCCCACGCAATATACGCAACCCGGCTCTCCCTGGCTGGTTGACGCACCGTCAGTAGCTGTGTGCGTCCAGTTTGACCTTGCCCCTGAAGATCCAATAGATGCTGAACGTATAAGCGATCACGATCGGCATCCCGATTGCCGCCATGATCAGCATTATCTGGTGTGTCTTTGCCGACGATGCCGCGTTATAGATCGTGAGGCTGTTCTCAGCGACAGGACTCGAGTAGATCATGTCGGGGTACATCCCTATTCCGAACAGGGCCATCAAGCACAGCATCGCAACACAGGAGGACAGAAATGCCTTGAAATCGTTGCCGCGAGTTATCTCTCGGGGGATATTGGCGATCGCCAGCACGTTCAAAATTGGAATCACAAACAGGATCGGTGCATCCAGAAGCGTTGTTGTCATATGTGGAATGAAAGCCAAAACGAGGATCGTTGTGAGCACATAGCCAATCACGAATGCCGCGATCAAACGCGGGACCCAGCCTCTGATTTGATCATGCAGCTCACCCTCGGTCTTCATGAGTACGAAGATCGCCCCGTGCATCGCGAACAGGCACACGGTCGTTATTCCTACTACAAGTGGGAAAGGACGTAGCAACCCTGGCAGGCCACCACTGTACTCATGTTGTGCGGTGAGTGGAATTCCTTGAGCGATGTTTCCCAGCGCCACCCCGATGAGCAACGATGAAACTATGCTGCTCACACTGAAGCTCACATCCCACGTGTTCCGCCATCTGGCCGATTCCCGCTTGCTGCGGAACTCGATCGCCACCGCTCGGAAGATGAGGGCGAAGAGCAACAACATGAATGCCAGGTAGAAACCGGAGAACGAGGTCGCATAGACGTCCGGGAAGGCAGCAAAGAGCGCGCCGCCGCCGGTCACCAGCCAGACCTCATTACCGTCCCATACTGGACCAATGCTGTTCAGCATGATTCTGCGATGCTCATCCTTCTTGGTGAACAAGTGCAACGCGCCGACACCAAGATCGAAACCGTCCAGAATGGCATAGCCACTGAACAGGATTCCCACCAGGAGAAACCAGACAGTGTTCAAGTCGAGAGTCATGCCATCCTCCCGTCCTGGACCCTTACATCTTCAGGGCCCTTTTGGATCTTCTCGTTCAGCAGGAATATGAACAAGATGAACAACAACAGGTATATCAATCCGAACATCACGAGCGACGTGATCACCTCATTCGCCGAGACCACGCTGGAAAGGGCGTCGGAGGTTCGCAGCATTTCGTACACGATCCACGGTTGACGTCCGACTTCGGCTGACAACCAGCCTAGCTGATTGGCTATGTGGGGCCCCAGAATCGAGAAAACCATTACCCATAGCAGCCATCGTGTTTGCGCCAGATTTCCGCGCCACCAATAAAATGCGCCCAGCAGCGAGATCAAGATCAACACCATGCCGATTCCTACCATGATGTGATAGGACTGAAACACGATGTTGACTGGAGGCCGATCCTCGGCCGCGAACGAGTTCAGTCCGGTGACCGGAGCATTCCAGTCCCCGTGCACCATCCAGCTCAGCATCCCTGGAATCTTCAATCCGGTTACCTGCTGGGTCTCATCGTTGACCCATCCGAACAGGTATAGCGGCGCGGGCTCGTTCGCGGCGTAGTGTCCCTCATAGGCGGCGAGTTTGGCAGGCTGGTTCTCTGCAACGCCCACAGCGCTCGAGTGTCCCGTCACCAGCTGCAGCACGGAAGCGAACACCGCCAGCACTAGCGCGATCTTGATCGACGCCTTGGCGAATTCCTCATGCTTGTTTTTGAGCAGGTAAAACGCGCTCACACTGAGCACCAAGAACGCGCCGGCCTGCCAAGCGCCCATATACACGTGAGAGATGCGGTCGAGGAACGACGGGTTCAATACCGCTTCCCAGAAGCTGGTCAACTCCGCGCGGAATCCGTCTCCCCGCTCGACTAGATGGTAACCGGCCGGTGTCTGCTGCCACGAATTGGCCACCACTATCCAGATAGCGCTGAAGTGGGCTCCTGTCGCCACCATTACCGTCGATAGAAAGTGGGTCCTCGGCTTCACCTTGTCCCAGCCGAACAGAAGGATCGCGAGGAACCCCGATTCCAGGAAGAACGCGAAGATGCCCTCCGCGGCCAAGGCACTCCCGAATATGTCGCCCACATAGCGAGAGTACGCTGCCCAGTTGGTGCCGAATTGGAACTCCATTACAATGCCCGTGGCAACACCGAGCGCAAAGATCAGTCCGAAGACCTTGACCCAGAACCTGGTCATCTGGTGATATAGCTCGTTGCCGGTCTTCAGATAGGTCCCTTCCATGACGACCAGCAGGAGCGACAGGCCTATGCTCATTGGAGGAAAGATGTAATGAAAAGCGATCGTTGCAGCGAACTGAATCCGGGAGAGGATTTCAACGTCCATAAAACATCTCCTAGCTCGCTATGATCTTGCTCTGATGTTCGGGAATTCGGAACGCAAAAACGCCGTCCGGCGCACACGGCTGACACCGGAATGTAAGGAACCTAGGCGCTGTTCCCCCCGGTCGCTAGAGCGCATCCATTTCCGCTATCCGTGCACGAAGTCGCCGATGCGGCGAATACGCTGCATTTCATCACTGCTCAGCCGTCCATCCTCCAACGCGCGCAGGCCTTCGACCATTTCCTGTTCGGTTCGTGGTCCCGCCAAGCACATGTCTACTGCCGGGTGTGACAGTACGAAGCGATAGCATTCGGCGGCCGTTAGTGGGCTCTCACCCGGCGGCATCTTGCTCGCTTTGAGCAGCTTGCCCCAACGGGTCGCGGTGTAGGTGGTGATGCCGGGCCGGTTGGCGGGCAAGTCCTGGAAAACCTCCTCCTCGGTGCCGCGGTGTGCTGCGCTGTAGCGTACCTGGATAACGTCTATCGGCGACTGCTCCGAATGCGAGAGCTGACCGTGGAATTGTCTGTTGTGGCCGGTAACGCCCAGGTGCGCAATCTTCCCTTCGTGCTGAAGCTGCTGCGCTACCTCGAGAATCCGCCTCGAGGGTACCTTGTTGAACCATCCCAAGAACAGGATATCGACTCTCGCGATCCCCAAATCTCTAAGCGCCTTCTCGACCGACCTGCGTATCCAGAATCCGATGTGATCGTACGTCTGGATCGCGATGACTGTACGGTCTCTGTTGGTAGTGCACAGAAAGCGCAGCGCGTCCCGCATTCCGGGTTTTCGGCCAACCCAATAGAAGTAGTTGACTCCGTACTCGGCAAAAGCCTTCTCTACTGCATGCGCCGGTACTCCATAGCCGCCTGCAAGACCGATCCGACTCACTTGAATACCTGTCCGGCCCAGCTTTCTGTGTCCCCTGAGGTCGGTTTCGCTCATGGCGTAGTAGCCTCGCTAATTCGCGTTCTCCGGCGTTAGTACCGTGTTTTTCGCTTCCCCCGAGGTTCCCGGGTAGTCGAGGTTGTGGTGCAGGCCTCGGCTCTCCTTCCGCTCCATCGCGGATCGGATTATCAGATCGGCAACGAGCGCGACGTTCCGCAGCTCGATGAGATTGTTGGTGAGACGGAACTGCGAGTAGTAGTCGAAGATCTCTCTGCGCAGATTGTCGACCCGGTGTTTGGCGCGTTCCAGCCTTTTGTTCGTCCTCACGATCCCGACATAATCCCACATCGCGCGGCGCAGCTCGTCCCAATTGTGCGATACAACCACTTCTTCGTCGGAATCGGTGACTCTGCTCTCATCCCACTCCGGAATCGGCGGAGGTTCGTCGATTTCGGGAAGGCGCGCAGCGATGTGCTCGCTCGCCGAGGCAGCGAATACGAGACACTCGAGTATGGAGTTGCTGGCAAGGCGATTCGCCCCGTGGAGCCCTGTATGGGCTGTCTCTCCGACCGCGTAGAGGGTGTCGAGACCGGTTCGACCGAAGTGGTCGGTGACGATTCCACCGCAGGTGTAGTGAGCTGCTGGGACAACGGGCAAAGGTTCCCGCGTCATGTCGAACCCAAAGTCGAAGCACTTGTCGTAAATGTTGGGGAATCTCTGTTTTATGTAATCGGCGGGCTTGTGCGTGATGTCCAAGTAAACACAGTCGAGGCCGAGTCTTTTCATCTCACTATCGATCGCGTGGGCGACGATGTCCCGGGGTGCCAACTCACCGCGTTCGTCGAAGCGCTTCATGAACTCGCTTCCGTCGGGAAGAATGAGCCTGCCGCCTTCGCCGCGTACCGCCTCGCTGATCAGGAATGACTTGGCTTCAGGATGATACAGGCAGGTCGGGTGAAACTGCACGAACTCCATGTTGGCCACCCGGCATCCCGCACGCCACGCCATCGCGATTCCGTCGCCGGTGGATACGTCGGGATTGCTGGTGTATAGATACACTTTGGAAGCACCGCCAGTCGCCAGAACCGTGGCTCTCGCCGACACGGCTATTACGCGGTCGGCGTCGCGATCCAGCACGTAGGCGCCGAGGCAGCGGTTTTCTGCGGTCCCGAGTTTGGCTCCTGTTACGAGGTCTACGGCGATGTGGTTCTCGAGAATCTCGATATTGGGGTGCTCCCGCACGTGTCTTTGCAGAGTCATCGAGCTGGCGCGGCCGGTAGCGTCGTCTGCGTGAATGATGCGCCGGTGGCTGTGCCCCCCTTCGCGAGTAAGGTCGTACTCCGGATAGCCTTGGGAATGAGACGCCTTTGTAAAGGGAACGCCCAGGTCGATCAGCCAGCGGATGCACTCCGGACCTCTCTCTACCGTATAGCGCACCATCTCCTCGTCGCACAACCCGCTTCCGGCTCCGAGTGTATCGTTGACGTGTTCCTCGAGCGAATCCCGTGAGTCGAGAACGGCCGCGATTCCGCCCTGCGCGTACTGGCTGGATCCTTCGGAGAGACAGACCTTTGCGAGCACACCAATGCGAACTCGATCTGCAAGCCGAAGCGCGACACTCAACCCGGCGATGCCGGCTCCTATAACCAGGACGTCGTAGCCGGAGTCCCTCGTCATTTGTGGTTAGCCTCTTTAGTCTGGTCTTAGTGTCTCCGGTTCTGCCGCCAGCATCGCTATCTAACTGTATTCCATCACTATTGCGTGAACGGTAGCGAGTACGGCGGCTCCCTGAGATGTTGAGTTGCGCGGTACTTCGATGCGAAATCCGCGTAGGCTCGTTTGACGGCATCCTCATCCAACTCCAGCACCACCGCCGCTTCCATTGGCGGCACCTCGTGTTCCCATGCGAACAGCAAGTGATCGAGCTTGTCAAAAGGTATTCGGAAGAAAAACTCCTGGTCCGACACTGGGAGGCTGAACGTGTCGGGGCTAGGTGTACGTTGTCGTATGTCCATCGTGATGTCGAGGAAATCCGCGAGCTGGTAAATCTGGTCCTTGTAGAGGTGAGACAATGGCTCGATGTCTGTGCCTCCGTCGCCGAACTTGCAGAAATCGCCCAGCAGGAACTCGGTGCGATTGGTCGTGCCAGCCACGATCATGTTACGGCTTTCAGCTTCGAAGTAGAGGCGAATCATGCGTGAACGGATTTTGATATTCGCGAACGCGGTCAAGGTACGAAATGCCTTTGGATCCAAGCGCTTCTTCTTCACGGTTCCGTCCGGTAGCTGAACGCGGAGTGTGTAGAAGTTGAGAGCGCTGCGCTCGAGGAGGTCGGTCGGAAGCGTGATGTTGTATCTACATTCCGGCGTGTATTCGGGAATGAGATTGGTGATGAATTCGTCGCGGCTCCGATACGACGCCACCGCATCCACGGCGGGCGTTAGGTCGACCTTGTTTGTCTCGATTCCCAGCTCCCGAGCATGGGCCTCAGCGTATGAGCTGCTGACCGGGTTGGACTCTCTTTCGGGCATTATCAACCCGACGACGTTTTCCTCCCCCATCGCCTTGACCGCCAGAGATGCCATCACGGCGGAGTCGATCCCGCCGGATAGGCCGACTACGATTCCGCGCCTCCGAAATGTGTTGCGTGTCAGCTCCGTCACGAATTGCGCGATCTTGTGGCTCTCCCGCTCGGCATTGATCCTCAGCGTGTCCAGATTGAATGTCATCTTCGCTCTCCATTGCTAGCGCTACCAACAGACCAGTGATGTGTCGCACCGACCAAGGTGCCAACCGGCGATTCCCGTTATGCAGCGACCGTTATCCCAGCGGTTGGAACCGGGCAGTGAAGTGCCGCAGATACGGAGCGGCGTAGGTCATTCTCAGGCCCTTCAATTCGGAACGGCTTGCATAAACCTCGTTGATTACCTCAGCGGAGTAGTCCACATGGCTCTGGGTGTAAACTCGCCGAGGGATAGCGAGCCTGACAAGCTCCAGGGGCGCAGGTATCATCTTGCCGGTGGATGGATCGGTCTTGCCGAACATGACGCTGCCGATCTCTACACCACGCAGCCCGCCCTGCAGATAGATCTCGTTCGCGAGGACCTGTCCTGGGAATTGCTCGCGCGGAATGTGATCCAGGAACTCAGCAGCGTCGATGTACACTGCATGACCGCCCGGAGGTTGTATGATCGGTACGCCGGCCTCTACGATCTTCTCAGCGAAATATTCCGTGGAGCGCAACCGATATTGCAGGTAATCCTCCTCCAAGACCTCGCGGAGTCCCTGCGCAATGGCGTCCAGATCACGCCCGGCCAATCCTCCGTACGTCGGGAACCCCTCAGTGAGTATGAGCAGGTTCTTCGCTTCTGCCGCCAGGGAGTTGTCGTTGCAGGCCAGCCACCCGCCGATATTGGCCAGGCCGTCCTTCTTGGCGCTCATGGTACACACGTCGGCGTAGGAAAACATCTCCCGAGCAATCTCGAGAAGAGGTTTCTCCGCGTAGCCATCTTCCCTGAGTTTGATGAAGTAGGCGTTCTCGGCGAAGCGAGCCGAATCGATGATCAGGACCGTGCCGTTACTGCGCGCCATGCGCGACGCTTCTCGTATGTTGGCCATGCTCACCGGCTGGCCGCCGCCTGAATTATTGGTAACGGTGATTACCACACCACGGATCTCATCGCGATGTTCCTTCAGCATCTGCTCGAGTCGATCGAGATCTATGTTGCCCTTGAAGGGGTGGACCTTGGACGGAACGAGACCTTCCGGAATCACGATGTCGATTGCCTCGTCGCCGACGTATTCGATGTTGGCGCGCGTAGTGTCGAAGTGCGTGTTGCCCAGGTATATGCCCGGCGTATCCTGGTTCAATACTTTGAATAGTATCCTCTCTGCTGCACGCCCCTGGTGCACGGGAATGATGTTAGAGAATCCCGTTATCCGATTGACTTCCTGCTCGAATCGGAAGAACGATCGCGATCCCGCGTAGGACTCGTCGCCTCGCATGAGAGCGGCCCACTGGTCGGAACTCATACTCGACGTGCCGCTGTCCGTCAGATAATCGATGAGTACGTCTTCCGCGCGAATCGCAAACGGATTGTAACCCGCGCTCTCGAGGATTCGCTGTCGCTCTTCGCGGGTAGTCATCCTGATGGGTTCAACGGTCTTGATCTTGAAGGGCTCTATGATCGTTTTCATCTGCTGCTCTTCCCTTGGTTTGCTCCGCCTGCGCAGGGTAACGGATAGTATGTGAAACCGAGATGGGCGGCTACCTCACCCGCCGAGCCGCACCTTCGAGAGCGAATCTCAGCCGACCTCTCAAAGTAGCAGGTGAGACCAACCAGGGGGATGGATTGGTGCCGTGCGAAATTCCGCGCTCAAAGTGGCAAGTGTCGCATCGGATTTCACGGTTTCCGGTGGTGAGGCTGCGATGCAGCGAAAATCTCTTAAAGCCTTACCCTCGACGGTGCGGTCCCCCTGTTCTTTGCACGCGCCTACCGCTGCTGAGCTGCCCTCGTTGAGGAACGTATCTTCTCTCAACCGCTAGACATCTGCCAGGCCGTGCCTCATACTTCAATGCAGAAAGGTTTGTTTCCATAAATAAGTCGTCTCTCTGAATCGATTTTCCGGGAACCCCACTCTTTTGGAGGATGTTATGTCCGGTGCCAAGTTTTCACGCCGCGATTTCATGAAAGTCTCTGGAGTTGGAACGGCTGGTTTGGTCTTTGGAGAATCTGCGAACGCTCAGAACCCGGCCGACATCGTTTCGCCGGATACGGTTGCGCCGCCAATGCCGGAGCGGCCCCTTGGGCGTACGGGCCACAACGTGCGTCTCTTCAGCCTGGGTGGGCAGGCCACAATCGAGCAACCCAACACCGATGCGGAATCGGACGCAATAATCAACCGGGCCATCGATCTAGGTGTGAACTACATAGACACCGCTGCCGCCTACGGTAGAGGCATCAGCCAGGTATACATCGGTAGGGTGATGGCCACTCGCCGCAATGAGGTGTTCCTGGCCACCAAGACTCATCGCCGCAGCTATGACGAATCGATGCAGCTCTTGGAGCAGAGCCTGGAATCACTCCAGACGGATCATCTGGATCTGTGGCAGCTCCACAACCTCAGCCGTGTGGAGCAGCTGGACCAGATCTTTGCAGATGACGGCGCCATACACGCTCTCGATGAAGCGCGCGGTGATGGTACTGTCAGGTTCCTTGGTTTCACCGGACACAACAACCCCGAAGTGTTATTGGAGTGCATGCGTCGGTTCGACTTCGACACTGTGCTCATGGCGCTGAACCCCGCTGACAAATATCACCGTCCCTTCATGGACGAGCTGCTTCCGGAAGCAAATCGCAGACGCATGGGCGTCATTGCGATGAAGATTCCTGCGCGAGGCAGGATATTCCGTCCGGGCGGCCTGACTTCGATGGCGGAGTCTCTCACCTGGACCATGAGCCAGCCCGTCAGCACGGTCATAGTGGGATGTGACGACGTGGAGCAGCTCGAAGAGAACATATCGATTGCCGCGAATTTCCAGCCTCTCAACAGCGCGCAGATGGCGGCAATCGAAGCAAAAGTCGCCGATTATCCAATGGAAGCCGCCTTCTACAAGGAGGGCGCAGCGGGATTTGGCGGCGGCGACGACCCCGAAGACGACCAGCAGATGGACGCGTAGCGAAAAAGCTTCCAGGGATTCCTAGCTGAAGGGGCGTGTTCGTCAATATTGGAGCGGGTTGTCGGTGTGTCCGGTGCTCAACGCCGGCCGCGAGTCAACAGCCCTGCCTTATTGTGCGGTAACACCCCACTCGCGTTTGTCCAAGAACATATACGTGAACAGGCCCTTTGCTACCAGTTTCTCAGACTGAGTAACCGCGACCTCCGCCACTCCGACCTTTCGGCCTCGTCGCAGTGTGGAGGAGCGGGCCACCAGGTTTCCTTCACCCGTGCGTACCGGTCGGAGGAAGTTCATCTTGAATTCGATGCTGGTCATGGTTTGATGGTCCGGCAAATAGGGCTCGAAGAGATAAACCGCGGCCGTGTCGGCCAAACCGCTGAGGATTCCACCGTGCAATACACCGGCTTCCTGGATGTGATCGTTCGTGACATCCATCTCTACCACTGCTGCATCGGCCGACTGGGAAATCAGGCGGTAGCCGAGGAAGCGATTGACGGGTACCTGGCCGAATCGCCGCTGCAGTTCGCTCAGATCGCTCATCTTATCTTGAAGCTCCAAGGCGCGTGTGACCCTTCATCTCGAATCATGCCGTCAGTCGGCGCCGCTTTTTCGATATAGAGCGTTCATTGTTGTTCGAAATCCGAGTTCCGTTTCCACCCTCACCGTCTGCGTGGATTCGAAAGGCTCGAGTCCATGGGATACCATTCTTTCGTCGTGATCATCCGGACTGAAGAGGCATAAGGGGCCTGACGAGAAGCCGTCATACATATTGCTCGCGCCGTCCACGGGAACCAGAGGCTCGCCCTCCGGCTGAGAAGCGGGGGTGAATGAGGAAATCAGTATCAACCCGCCGTCCCGCAGCACTCGTACCGACTCCGATACGCAGTGGTGCCATTGTTCCAGAGACAAAGCCTGATGATAAATCCCGAGGGCAACGATCAGGTGGAAGTGAGCCTTCCGGAACGCTCCCAAATCGTCCATGGTCCCAGTGTGCACTCGTTCTCTGGCTGCCGTGGTACCAAGGATTGCGGCGACCCGATCTCGAGTCCTCACCACCATCGGCCGAGAACCGTCAAGAGCCTGGAAATCGAAGCCGCAGCTCGCTAGCAGCGCCGTGTTGCGGCCTCCGGCGCATCCTAGGTCCAACACTCGTACGGTCGACGGTTCAGCGTACTTGCCCAGGAGCTCAGCGAGGCGCCGATCCGGTTCTCGGCTCGCAAACCTGTCTACTATATCCGGTTCTCTCCAGAATGGTGATACCGGGTCGAGCCGTTGATTTTCCTGCATGTATCCTCTCGAGCTAGTCGCGGGCGGCCTCGATCGCCTTGCAGATGGCGCGTGCGTGCTTCCGGTCGCGACGACGGATTTCGAGAATGGCCCTTCCGTTTTGAGCCGTTGGTATTTCTGCAAATGCCTCCAACGTTCGGGCCAACAGCTCCAGTCGGGGCGCCCACCACCCACCCCGCACATGCGATTCCATTATCATACTCAAAGGGATTTCACACGAACCGAGTGGGGAATGGTCGACCTCGTCAGTGATACCGCTCAACGATACAGCCTCGGTCTTCCGAGTCGCGGTCCACTCGAACGATACGACGTCGTCTCCAAGGTGTAGAAATCCCTCCAGCTTGATGCTGATCGAAACAACACCTTGTGAGTCGATGGAATCGTAACCCGGGACCTTTATCTGAAATGGGAGTGGCTTCGGGTTTGACATCACCGCGCAAACTACGTGATGCCCACTGAAAGCGCCACATTCTTGGGGCTGCCGGTCTGATCGAACGTGGACGTGCCGGTTGCCTTTTTCATCGGTTGGCGCTTAGTGTCCATAATCAGTCGACAATGAAGCATTCCGTATGGAACCGGTTTGGCCGAAATGAAGTCACAGTGAGGAATCTCATGGACAGA
The DNA here is from genome assembly GCA_964580055.1 of uncultured Gemmatimonadaceae bacterium. GTDB lineage: Bacteria > Gemmatimonadota > Gemmatimonadetes > Gemmatimonadales > GWC2-71-9 > JBDGYW01. The sequence goes on from CAZOJI010000001.1 coordinate 133,553, forward strand.
CGGAGTTTTGTGCAATCGACATCTTCGGCGCTCGGCATGGCCGCACTTGGATCGCCTCTGCCTCAGGGCTGGGAGAGCTTCCGGGTAAACGAATCTCGGCTGCATCGCAACATCGATGAACTGTCGATGTTCGGTCGCACTCCGGAAGGCGGCGTGCACCGCCTGGCGTTCTCAGAGGAAGACATAGCCGCCCGAGAGTTCTGCATGGACTTGATGCGTGCTGCCGGTCTTGAAGTGAGAATCGACCCGGCCGGCAACATACTGGGACGGCGACACGGGATCGATGCCGGCGCCAAACCGATTCTGTTCGGATCTCACATCGACACGGTACCGAATGGCGGCAAGTTCGACGGTGGCCTGGGATCGCTCGCGGCGATCGAAACGACTCGTATCCTCGAAGAAGGCGGGTATGACAATCGCCATCCGATGGAGGCGGTGATCTGGTGTGACGAAGAGAGCGGACTAACGGGAAGCTTGGGTTACGCGGGAAGCCTCACGCCGGAAGCTCTGGCTGCGGAGAGGATGGAAGGTGTGACACTGTCGGAGTGTATTGAGCGCATCGGCGGTGAGCCGGCACGGATCTCAGAGGCCGCTCACAGTCGCGGGGACATAGCGGCATACCTGGAGTTGCATCCCGAACAGAGCGGCGTACTCGACCGTGCCGGGATCGACATCGGAGTCGTGCAGGGGATCGTCGGCATCACACACTATGAAGTCGAGCTTGTGGGGTTCCCCAACCACGCCGGAACCACACCCATGGATCAAAGGCAGGACGCCATGCTCGCCGCATCCGAGATCGTGCTGGCAGTCAATCGTGAAGTACGTTCTGTTTCGGGTTCACATGTAGGTACCGTCGGCAGGCTGAATGTCGAGCCAAACGCTCCGAACGTGGTGCCGGGCAGAGTCACTCTCACCGTGGAGATCCGCGATCTGTCCAACGATACCATAGATATGCTATGGGAGCGGATTCGTACCGATGCAGACGAGATCGCGCGCCGTCTGGAAGTGACCCTGAACTACGAACGGACTACTCGAGTAGATCCGGCTATAGCAGATCCGGCGGTTCAACGGGTGATAACCGAGGCGGCATCATCCCTGGGGCTGTCGGCGAGAGCGATGCCCAGCGGCGCAGGGCACGATGCTCAGGTGCTGGCACGCATCGGTCCCATGGGGATGATATTCGTGCCGTCCGTGGACGGAATCAGTCACTCGCCCCTGGAATTCACGAGACCCGAAGACGTGGTCAACAGTGCGAATTTGCTGCTTCAGAGCGTGTTGCGGTTGGACGTGGCGTGAGTAAGGCCTGTTGGATTGTTCGGCTGGCTGGCCGAGTTCAGCCTTCGATTGCGTCACCCAGTGTGCGGAGCAGGCGGTTCCGTTTGTAGGGCTTCTGAAGGAAGCCGGCAAATCCTTCGCCGCCGAACTGAGTCTCGACTTCATGTTTGCTGTATCCGCTGGAGAGTATCACGCGAACGTCTTCCCTTATTCGGCGGAGCCGCTCAAGGGTTTCTTCACCTCCAATGCCCGGCATCGTGAGGTCGAGAAGCACGCAGTCGATCTCCTCCTCTCTTTCCCTGAACACCGCCTCGGCCTCACCTCCGTCCTTGGCCGTCAGTACGACACCGCCGGCCTTCTCCACCATTATCCTCCCCACTTCGAGCACAGCCGGCTCATCGTCGACGATCAGCACGGTCTTTCCGAGAAGTTGCTCCCGCTTGACGGGAGGCGTCTTGCGGAACTGTCGCGCGGGTTCTTCAGTGAGTGGGAAGTATGCTCTTATGGTGGTGCCATAGCCGAACGTGCTGTCCACCTTGATGAAGCCGTTGTGTCCGCGCACGATGCCGAGCACGGCTGAGAGGCCGAGGCCGCGACCTGCGAACTTCGTTGTGAAGAAGGGATCGAACATCCTCTCGCGCGTGTCGTGGTCCATTCCGGCGCCGGAGTCGGCTACCTCGAGGTAGGCGTATTCGGATTCGTCAACATCGACCTCGTCGGCTGGTGCGGGAATACAACCAGGGTCGAGTCTCGATACGCCGGAGCTGACGCGTATCGTACCATCCGAATCGGCGAGTGACTCCGATGCGTTCACGATGAGAGCCATCAACACCTGACGAATTTGAGTTACATCGGCTTCTATGGCAGGCATCGGTTCAGTCAGATCGTATTCCAACCGCGCGCTCTTGGAAACGGATGCGGCGATCAGGTGTTGGGTTTCTCGTACGACCTCGGAAATGTCGATGGCCTCCAGAACGAACTGCCCTCTGCCGGAATAAGCCAGCATCTGTCGGGACAGCTCCGCGGCGCGAAGCGCTGCGGTTCTGATGCGTTCGATGTTTTCACGAGCCGGAGATACCGGCGACAGATCCGCTAAAGCGAGCTCAGCGCTGCCGAGGACTCCCGTCAGTAGGTTGTTGAAGTCGTGCGCCACGCCGCCCGCCAGCATGCTCAGGCTCTCGGTCCGCTGGGCTTCCTGAATGCGTGCTTCGAGCCTGCGGCGCTGGTGCTCTGCTTCCACACGCTCGTTTATGTCGCGCACGGATGCCTGGAGGATGGCCGTCTCACCAGCGGCAATCCGGCTCAGCGTGACTTCCGCGTGGAAGGGGGTGCCGTCCTTGCGGCTATGTACCCAGTTGAACCGTTGCAGCTCGCCGGCGAGTGCAGGCGATATGTACATCCGAAACGCTTCGTCGGACGGACGCCCGTCAGGTTGATTGGGTGGCGAAACGGCGCTCGGCGACATGCCGGTGATGGCATCTCGGTCCCAACCGAACATCGTCGCTGCTCTGTGATTGCAGTCCGTGAAGTGAGCGTCACTGCCCGTGCATTCGAGAGTGAACAAGGCGTCGCCGGCTGCCTCGAAGAGAGACCTGTATTTCTGTTCCTCCAGTTCGGTTTGGCGCTCGCTGTCTCTGAGATCGGAAATGTCTCTGGTTATCTCAACGGCACCCACGGTATCGCCGTTGCTGCGAACCGGCACTCCTCGCACCAGCCATATTCTGCCGTCAGGTGTTTGGATTTCAGCTTCGTGCTCCGTTCCCGTCTTGACCGCCCGTGCCACGGGACAATCGACGCACGGTTCATCACGCCGTTGCCAGATTTCGTGGCATTTGGCACCCATCAGGTCACTCCGGGACTTCTGTACGGAATCAGCGGCGGCCTTGTTGGCCCAGAGCACCCGCATGTCGAGGTTCTGGTAGACGACGTGCTCTGCGAGGCTGTCGAGGACGAGTCGCTTGTCGGCTTCGGCGGCGGCGATTGCATCTTCCGCGGTGGTCCGTTCGGTCACATCCGTGAAGACGACCATGAATCTTCGGTCGCCAATGCTGAATCCATGGGCGTCGAAATGCCGGCCGATGCTCTTGGAGTAGCCCTCCAGTTGTGCAGGTCGCCCTCCGAGGGCCACCTCGCCCCATGTCTGAATCCAGTACTCCTCCGTTTCCGGGAAGACATCGAGTACGGTTCTTCCCACGACATCCTTTGCCGAGACGTAAAGCAGCTCTTCGAAGGCCGGATTCACGTGGAGGAAGCGATAGTCACGCGGCTTTCCCGACTCGTCGCATATGATCTCGTGTGTGGCGACTCCGACGGGCATCCGGTTGATGAGATCCTCTGCCTGAGCTAGAGGTGAAGGATCTGGGTAGATGGATTCCCTGAAATGTTGGTTCGGGGAAGGTTTAGAGCCGGCTTCGCACATGCGTGCACTCCAGGCTACTCGAATTCCTCGTGAATGGCACTGCCCGGACGTAGTGCCTCGTCGTCGATACTGAAAGGTAATCCCAGGTACGCATCCAGATACGCGTGTACAGCTTCAACAACGGTGCTCCGTGCAGTAGCTCTCCACGTTGTGGGCAAACACAACCGCCGCTACTGCTGTCCCAATGCTCGTCGAATCCCTGGAACCAGATCGTCCGGATTGGGAGCGGCAAACCTATATCGCGAATCGCCTGAGCCGATTTCCAAAACCCTCGGTCCTGAGGCGACGAATGTACGTCCCCACCAATTGGGGTTCCACTCGGTTGCCCAGACTACCAGTCCATCTCGATCGAGTTGGATCGGCTGTTCGCCGCGATAACGTCTGTGCGGAACGAACCTGACGCCAGACCGACCCAGATATAGAATGCCACCAACGGTAACATTGTTCGTAACGAACATGCTGCAAGGCATCCTGTATTCGTATTCGGATTCCCTTGGGGCCGGTCCGACAACGGCGGGATCTGCATCGAAGACGCGGTCGAAATACTTTCGCGATGAGCGCTGCATCGCCCACGACCACAGCCACCCAAACCCGATTCCTGTGATTGTACCGACCACCAATCCCACGGACAGTGCGAGCCCGAAACCCAGCACTGGCGTTTGCTGGATAACCGACGCCAGACACATGATGACGCCGAACAAGAGACCCGTGACCTTCCGTGCCCTGTGCCAGAACTCCTGCTCCAACAGGGCGAATGCCTCGCGGTCCACGAGGGTTTGCATATGAGCCTCGCTGCGGTGTACGGTCTCAGGTTGGCTGCAACTCTTCCGTCAAGCCTGCCAAGCATATATTGCGCCCATCGACTCGATGTGAATCGGAGGGCGTCACACATACTTCAGGCGGGTGGTGCCCCCGCTGAGAGATTTTTGCTGCGCTCGATGGATTGCAGAGCAAGGTAGCGCTCACCGAACTTGTCCATGTTCTCCAGTTCGGTCTCGTATTGGTCAGCGTGGCGCTCTTCATCCCCCACAAGGTCTTCAAACAGCCGCTTCGACGCGGAATCGGCGTTCTGAGCGCACTCGTTTGCCCACCGATTGTAGTCCTTGTAACTCTGCTGCTCCATTTCCAGAGCCCGTTCCAGCATCCTCCGAACGTCGTGGATCTTCTCCACTTTGCTCGATGCTTCCATTTCTACCTGGCCCTTCAAAAACAAAACGCGCTCCGCAACGCGCTCTATGTGGAGCATCTCCTCTATAGCCGTCCTCTTGAACAAACCCGCCAGAAGGTCGTAGCCCTGGTCGTCACAGTGGAAGTGAAAATACATGTACTGGTGAACCGCGGACATCTCGTCGGCAATTGCTTTGTTCAGTAGCTCGATGCTCTCGTCGTGCATCGTCTCGTCTCCTCGAAGATTCGTGTTCGTTTGTGTACAAATACCCCATGCAAAACGTATGTGGAGTGACGTCGCGCCGCTACTCTGGCAGCTACGCCGGCCGTGAATGCGTGCCCGGCGGCGTGTCCCTGTATCTGCCCGGCGTGACCCCTGCGTCCGCGTGAGCGGGGTGACAACCGGCTGTGGATGAGTGAGATTGTGTCCAAGCCACAATGAACCAGCGCTCGGTCATACAGAAACGTTCGAATACCAGCTCATACTGGCGACTCGTTGTAGTTTTAGCATTGTCGACACATTGCGCGACGGCTGCTAGAGTGGCCCCTCCCATACAGATGCAGGCATGGGTAGTCTACTTTGACGCCGAACGAGGCTTGGCTGAGGTCAGTGAGTTCGGGGATCTTTTCGACAGGATCTCTCTGTTTGCATACGAATTGACCCCACAGGGCCGGCCGCGACCGGCCCCAGGCGTTGCTATGATGATACCACGTTTTCTCAGGTTGGCGGAGGAACGGGGGTTTGCGCCGTGGGTCACGGTGGTGAATGATGTACGCTACAGCTCTGACAGTGCCATCTTGAAAGATCCTGATCTCGTGCACCAGTTGATCGCCGACACGGAACGGCGGCAGTCCCATGCCAGAGCGTTGGCGGAGGAAGTGGCGTCGGACGGATTCACGGGCCTTCACTTGGACTACGAGATGTTGGCCGAAACAGACTCCGCTGCGTTCAGGTATTTCGTTCAGGAGCTTCGTAAGGAACTGCATGCGGCCGGCCTAGGATTGGAAGTCGTTATCGAGCCATCACGTGGACCGTTGCCTGTGCCGAACACGACCAGCGTTTCCGTGATGGGATACGACCTGTTCGGGCCGCATTCGGGACCTGGGCCGCGCGCTACGCCGAGTTTTGTCTCGAGTTTGAGAAATCGGGCCAGCGGCGACGCCGACAGTGCCGCAGGTTTGGCTCTGGCGGTCGGAGGTTTTGCGTGGGAACCCGGCGGCGAAGTCAGGCCGCTCGACTGGGCCCATGCGCGGGAGCTTCTGGCTGAAGCGCCGGAAGCGTTGCGAAGTGACGTGGACGACGTACCGAACGCTCGGTTGGAGGACGGCACCGAAGTGTGGTTCGAGGACTCGGAGAGTTTGCTCAGTAAATGGGACGCGGCCTGGGAGTCTGGTTTTCGTCGCCTGCTGCTATGGCGCCTTGGCGGCAACGACCAGCAACTCTTCCAGATGCTCGAAGACCTTCGGCGCGGGGTCGCCCGGAAATGAGGGGTGCTGGATGAACATCAACACAGGCATAGAGCCACTGGACAAGCGTCTGGGAGGCGTACGGGCTGGCGGGGTGTACGTGGTCGCCGGTGTCCCGGGTAGTGGGAAGCTGGTATCGATGTTCCAGTTCCTCAACACGGCGCTGACCGGCGGTGGAAAGATCGCTCTGCTGACGGGTGCGCCCCCTGAGCAGGTGTTCGATCAGGCCGCTCATTGGGGTTTCGAATTCAAGGATGCCTGGCGCAGCGGTCAGATGCGGTTGCTTGGTTTCAGCCAGAATTTCGAGCAGCTGCTGCTACGCGCCGCCGATCCCAGAGACGTCTTTGGCGAATTGGCGGAGATGGTGGGGCCGGGTGTCGAACGCCTCGGGGTCGATCCCGGGAAGTCACTGTGGGAAACTCGTGCCGGAACAACAGTCGCGAGCCGGTTCCTCGAGTGGGTGGAGGGCTCGCAGGTAACGGTGTGGGCTACTCTCGGCAGCGGGGTGGCGGACTCGGCCTCTCCCGCAGGTGAATGGGTGATGCAGGCGGCGTCGGGTGTATTCGAGTTCGAGCGGCTACCAACAGGAGTTCGCCAACTCTGGATTCGCCGCATCAACCCGGCTTCCGACATCCAGCGGCCCATAAACCTCGAGCTGGTTCCTGGTGTGGGTCTGCAGCATTCTACCGGGCGGCTCGAACACGGAGGCACGGATGCCCCGATCGGCAATGAGCGGCGCTTGGGACTTCTCAACCTCGCCGACAAGCTCCCGGAGGAATTGAGAGGTTGGGCGGTGAAGCGATACGACGTCGTCGAACTCGACGATCCACTACGCCTGGTCACCAGACTACAGGACGGTGACTCGTTCGGCGTGATCTTGATCTATGTCGACAGGGCGCACACGGAGGACGCGTCCGAGGCGTGCCGAGCCGTGCGGCCGTTTACTATCGCCCCGGTCATCCTCGCGGCTGACGACAGATTGAGGGCGGCTGATCGTACTGCCGCGCTGGACGCAGGAGCAAATGACTTTCTGAGTGACAACTTCGCGATGGCCGAGTTGGCATCGAGAATTGAACGGGCGGCTCAATCGGTTCGGGGCTTGGCGCCGCCGCGTCGTTCGCAAGAGCAGCGCCTCGAAAAAACACCGGCGAAGGTTTACGACGCACCTTCGTTTTTCGCTGCCGTCAAGGAGCGTCTAGGAACTGCGGACGGGAGCATTTTCACTCTCGTTCTCATTCGCGAGTCCGCGGCACCCGATGAGCTTGTTGGCGACGCTTTGCTGCAACAGGTTCGCAACGATGTGGGCGACATAGCAGGAGAGGTCTCCGGTGGATTCGGAGTCGTGCTGCAGGGTGCACGCCCCAATCAAGCCGGTGCTTTTCTCAGTCGCCTGCGCGAAACTTTGAAAGGGGAATCGGTAGCATTGTCCGACATGACCGTACGGTTGCTGAACAGCGCAACGGAGGCTGACAGTATCGTCGAGACTCTCGATCCCAAAAGCAGCGAGCCAACCAATCACACCTCCCTGCCTTAGGCGATAGATCGAGATCATGCCAAGACCGCCCGGACATAAGAAATCGGGTACGCCGTATTGGGTGAGATTCTCGCTCGTGATGCTCGGCTTTGGCGGGTTCACTTCCGCCTTCGTGCTGGTAGTGCTTCCGAAACGCTTCATACTTCAGTCGGGATTGGTCGAATCGGGGATAACGTTCGAATCCGAGAATCTGCCGTTCTTGGCCCCCGAGAGGGGACTCGACGTCCGCCCCACACATCCCCGAACGACCGAGTCCGGGGCGGCGGGTATTGGACCCTCCGAACAGCTTTGGGCGGAAGTGCTTCCCCTGCTGACGGCTGAGGAATATGACGCGGCCCTTCAGGTATTCTCCTCATACCTGGCTGGTTTTCCAAATGATACAGATGCGTTGCGAGAGTACGCGGTCACTCTCATACGTGCGGGTCAAGCCACCGAAGCGGAGGCGGTATACGAGCGCCTCATTGCGGCGGGCAGGCTGGAATACAGGGACGATCTGGCGCGCTTGCTCAGAGATCGAGGCGACATGAACGGTGCTTTGGCACTGTTCCGTGAGCTAGTTGCGGATGATCCGGACAATGGCGAACGCAGACTAGAACTGGCTCGGACTCTGCTATGGGACGAACAGTACGAGAAAGCGATTGCGCAGTATCGCCTTGTTAGGAACCTAGTGCGTGACTTCCCTCAACTCCGGTTGGAACTCGCTCAGGCATTGTATTGGAACGGGCAAGCCGATGAGGCCTTCGCGCTGCTCTTGGGATACCCGTCACACGACTCGGCGTGGCCGCAAGTCAAACAGCTTCTAGCGGAAATTCTCCCCCAAGTCGTGCCGCAGGCACCGGGGTTTGGAGAGCTGATTGGGCGTGCCATCCAAAATGGCGACCTGCACCAGGCAAGAGCGTTGTACCGCCGGTTACTGCTGCGCACTCCTCTCGATTCCGATGTTTGGGTCGACTGGGTGGACTTCCTGCAATACGAGTTGGAAGATCTCGAGGCAGCCCGGGCAGCGTTGATTTCTCGCGAAGAGCGGTACGACTTGTCGCCGGATCAGCGCTACCGTTTGGCACAGTTGCATGTTTGGACGGGTCACGAGGCGATGGCGGAGGCGGAACTGGAGAATCTGTTGAGGTTGGACCCAACTCGGGCTGAAGCATGGGCTCTTTTGGGAGACGTCCGCCGCTGGGAAGGCGATCTGCTTGGCGCCAGGTCGGCGTACCAGAAAGCACTGGCAAAAGCGGCGGACAACGAACTGGCTTTGCGAGGTATGCGAGATATCCGTGAGCAGGTGGAGCTTGCGATTGCCGCGCGCGATCCGTCCGGAATTGGGCCGCACCTGGCATACTTTCAAGACTCGGACGAGTTCAACCGGCTCGATATCGCGGTTCGCGGCGCAATGCGGTGGCACACGACCGGATTGGTCTTGGAAACCGGCTACCGCTATCTGGACGGCCCTGCTTCGGGCGGTGCGGCGATGGTGGAGGAACGGGGCCCGTACGCGGAGTTGGAGCTGGTACGCTGGTGGCGTCTCGGTACGGTGCGAACATCTGTGAGAGCCGGTGTGCAACAGATCGAACCGTTCGGAAACGAGCCTGTTGTCAACGCCGCAATCGAGGTCCCGGATGCCGGCGGTACGTCATTGCAGATTGGTTACGCTCACGGTCCGGCATACCCCCATACGGCCACGATCGCGAGTGTGCTTGGCGGGGTGCTGTCCGACGACTTCCGATTTTCCGCGTATAGAGCAGTTGGCAAGGATTGGAGCGTTGCAGGGGCAGCCACGGTGGTTTCCCTGCGCGGCGGGTCGACGGACAACTGGCGGTTGGGTGGAACCGTGACTGCCAACCGACAACTCAATGCACTGCTCGCGGCCGGATTCACATCGAGAGTCCTGACTCACTCTCGGGCCGCGCCTTCATATGGAAGTCGGCGTTCCTATTGGGACCCGAGTTTCTTCTGGGCGAACTCGCTCATCTTGGAGCTGAGAAGCGTGGCTGCCGATCCGTGGCTGCTTTTCGCGAGGCTGACGCCCGGATTTGCGCTGGCCCGTGAGAGGGAAGTCGTCCGTACACAGCTCGTTCCTCAATTTGGATCCGTTGCAGGAGCTGAGTATGAGAAGGACCGGTTCTCGCTGGAGGCTGATGTGGCGTACTACCGGGGCAGGGCAGGCGAGTACAATTCCCTGGCTGCGAACCTGAGTCTCTCGATAAGACCCTGAGATGGCCGCTCCGGCGAAAACCCAGGCGCTCGCGTCCATAACAATCACGACCACGATGGTGATCGTGACGACTCTGGTCATCTGGTGGACTCTCAACTCACCGCTCCAAGTGCAACGGTTCTTGATCCGGCTGGTAGTTGTGAGCTTGTTACTCTTCCTCGTCACCCTCTTCCTGCGGTACTTCACTCTGCTGTGGTTCGGTTATCTCCAGCACGCTGAGAGAACCATCAAGGGCCCTCCTGCAGACGCCACTTATCTGCCGGTGTCGGTGGTGGTTCCTGCATACAACGAGGCTCCGGTGCTGGGAGATGCGATTGAAGCATTGCTCCAACTGGACTACCCGGAGTTGGAGGTGATCATCATAGATGATGGGTCTACCGACGAGACTCTTGCAGTCGCCAGACAGTGGGAGGGACGCCATGGTGCGATCGATGTAAGAGTGTTCACGAAGGCGAACGGAGGCAAGGCTACGGCGCTGAACGCGGGCATCGACCAGGCCCGCCACGAGTTCGTGTTGTGTATGGATGCGGACGCTTGGATCGAGCCGCATAGCCTTCGTGCGGCTATGCCACATTTCGCGGACGAGTCCATTGGCGCTGTCGCCGGCAACGTGAAGGTAATGAACAGGGATCACTGGTTGGCACGGCTTCAGGCCCTCGAGTACATAGAGGGACTGAACATGCCGCGCCGCGCACAGGGGTTCATGGCCGCTGTCAACATCGTTCCCGGACCGCTGGGGGTGTTTCGTATCGAAGCGCTTCAGGATGTTGGCGGCTACGACGACGACACGTTTGCGGAGGATGCCGACCTGACCATGAAGCTCGTGGCATCGGGCTGGAAGATCATCTACGAGGACGGTGCGGTGACTTGGACCCACGGGCCCACCAATGTGCTGGACCTCATACAGCAACGATACCGATGGACCCGCGGCATCCTCCAAGTGCTGCGGAAGCGACGATCGATCATCTGGCATCCATTCCCTGATTTTCCGCTGTGGCTGTCGACGGTTGAAATGGCTTTCGAGGGAGTGGTGTGGCCCATTCTGAACGTCTACGCTCATCTCTTCTTTGCCATGGTGGCTCTGTTGTACGGCATGGGCGAGTTGCTACTGTATTGGTGGGTTTTGTTGACGGTGCTCGATCTCGTCGTGGCGTTGATAACGGTGGCGATGGAAGAAGAAGAGCTGATTCTGGTTCCACACGCACTCATCTATCGGTTTGCGTTCATATTGTTCTTGGATGTCACCAAGGCATTCGCAGCCATCGAAGAGTTGTTCAATCTCGGTATGAGTTGGGGAAAGCTGCGCCGTGTCACGTACAGCCATGGCGCGCACTGAAGTCTCAGTTGCTATGCCGAGCCATATCGGTCGCATAACGGCTCACATTGGAGACGATAACGGATGTCGGTAATCGATCTGCTGATAACGATCATCGTGGTCACGATCCTAGTGACGATCGCACTGGGAGTTGCGACGTACATCGCCTACAAGCTCCGCCTGGCTCGACAACCGGAGTACATCGAAGACGAGGAGCCTCGTGGACGGTACTTCGTGTTGCACGAGCCTCCGAGCGAGACTCCGGTTCTCCCGGAACAGGTAGATGCCACCTAAGCGGGATCCGTTTCCACGAGTTCGGACTGCTCCACAGTGGTTGGGTGGACTGTTCGTCCTGGGTCTGATAGGAGCGGCGGTTGTGGGAGGAGGAGCCGTGCTATGGGAGAACGTCGATGTGCAGCGCATGACCGCCTCCTCGGCGTTACGGGAACCGCATTCGCCACCGTTACCACTACTGCCCGCACTGCCGGCACACGAAGAAACCCCGTTTGCGTTGGCGCTCTACCACTCGCGTGCCACGAACGGATTCTTCGAGGACGCCGACTACTATCCCGATCTCCTGGATCGCTGGGGGGCGCTGGCGCAAAATTCAGGAGCGCAGGTAACACGCGTTTCGAGTGTTGAGAGTCTCGACTCACTGGATGGTTACCAGGTGCTGGTTGTCCCGTCAGCCGTATGTTTGTCGGGGGCGGAGGTGTCCGCGATGCGTGCGTTTGCGGAGGAGGGGGGCGGCCTCGTCGTGACCTGGGCGGCGGGGGCGAGGGATTCGACCTGCACCTGGCTGGGTTGGGAGGCCTTGAACACTCTCACAGACACAACCGAATTCAGGACGCTGCAACGCAGGGAAGCCCTGTACTTGACTATTCCCGCAGGACTGCCATTCGCGGTGGGTTTTAGCCCGGCGACTCGGGTGGAGCTGCGCAACGAATCGCAACTAACGATGGCAACGACGGGTACGCGACTATACTGGTCCGACTGGGCCATGAACTCCGAACCTGCGGATGATGCGGTGGGGATGGATGCCGCAGCGTGGTCAGGTCGGACCGCGGGGGGCGGGAGGATAGTCTGGTTCGGGTTCAGACTGGGGCAGGGAGCGTCGGAGCGAGATGAGGAGTACATATCCCGACTGTTCGCTAATGGTTTACGGTGGGCTGCGGGAGTGCCAATGGCGCAGGTAGCACCTTGGCCGAATGGAGGGCAGGCAGCGTTGGTGATCACGCAGGACGTTGAACTACACTTCCCAAACGCTGCGAGGTTGTCGAGGATCGCCCGTGAGAAAGCCGTGCCGGTAACGTTTTTTGTGGTCTCTCAACTTGCAGCCGAACACCCGGAGATTGCTGATTCCCTGCTGGAGGTTGGCGAGATCGGAAGCCATTCTTCTGACCATGCCGTCGTGGCGGGCAGGCCGTACGTAGATCAACGGGCCAGACTCAGTCGCAGCCAGGCGGAGCTTCGCAATTGGGCTGGTACGCGCGCCTACGGATTTCGCCCTCCTGAAGAACGTTTCGACGAGTCCACGCTGAGAGCGTGGACCTGGACCGGCGGCAAATACCTGGTCGGAGTGAACGAGGCACGTTCAGGCAGCCCGGAGGTGTTCGACACCCCGGACGGCAAGATCGCGTTGCTGCCGAGGATCGTCAAAAACGACTACAACGTGTACGTCCAGGATGGTGCGATGCGATCCAGGCGGCTGACCGAGGCCTTTTTAGCCGGCATGAAAAAGGTCAACGCGTTAGGTGCTCTAGCAGTGGTGTCGTTGCGGACACAGGTTGGTGGAGAGGGTGATCGCGTTCGGGTCATCGCGGAGGTCGTTGACAGCGCTCGCGCCAGCGGAGATTGGTGGTTTGCAACGGGTCACGAGATGGCCCGTTGGTGGCTTTCACGTTGGGAATCGAGCGTGGAAGTGCACAGGACCGGTGAAACGCAACTCGAGATCAAGGTCAACGCCGACTCCGGGGACGGGCTGAAAGGAGCCTGGCTGGAACTCTTCCTACCGGGACGTGCCAGGGACTGGGTGCCGACACAGGACGGTGCGCTGCTGAGGCACGTGAGGACGGAGTGGGGCATCACAATACCTCTTGCAGATATCGCCCCCGGTGGTGAGAGCATCATCGATCTCGAGGCCGATGCCGGCGCCCCACCGACCTAGCTTTGGCGTGTGCTGGCAGAGTATACCTTCGCAGGACCGCTTATCAGATAGTCGGGTACGTTTGCCGGAAAGGCCAACGATTCACCCTGCCCCAGCGCCAGGACTTCGGGATCTCCCGGCACCGACACGCGAGCTTGGCCGGCTACGCCGACCAGGATCTCGAAGCCCGGAGAGGATCTCCGCACGCCCTCGTCGTCAATGTCCAGTACCGAGAGCTCGAACTCATCAGCAGGTGTCGCATAGCGGCCGTGTTCCGGCTCCAAAATCTCCACTTTTTCATCGCGGAATGTGAGGATCTTCATCAGCTCCTGCGGATCAACGTGCTTTGGTGTGAGGCCGCCTCGCAGCACATTGTCTGAGTTCGCCATCAGTTCGACGGCAAAGCCGCTGAGATATGCATGTAGATCTCCCGCCATACAAAACATCGCCTGTCCTGACTCCAGCTTCACGAGATTCAGCAGCAGAACGCAAAGCATGCCGACGTCGCCGGGATACTGATCGGCGACGCGGAGTATCCAGCCATATTCTGGCCGCGTATTCTCCAATTTGCGGGCACGCCCCAGCAATTCACTCAGAAGTACCTGTTTCCTGGTTCCGCGCATCTCCATTGTCGAGCGGAAGAACTGTCGCAAGCCATCCCGGTCTGGTGAACGGCGCAGAGCCTCCACCTCGCTCTCTATTGTCTTCGGAACTGCCTCGTCCATCAGACCGAGTATCTCAGGGATCTCTCTGAAACGGTTCAGCGCCCAGAATTCGGTGAGAGCGCAGAGCAACTCCGGCTTGTGGTTGTCGTCCTTATAGTTTCGGTTGGGTGCGTCGAGAGGGATGCCTGCAGCGTTTTCGGAGGCGAACCCTTCTTCTGCCTGTGTCTTGTTGGGATGTGCCTGGATCGACAGTGGAGTGTCGGCAGCCAGGAGTTTGAACAGGAACGGGAGGGTGTTTCCGTGGCGCCGAGCTGTAACCTCGCCGAGCAAAACGACGGGGTCGTCGGAGATTATTTCCGCCAAGGTCCTATCACCGACACGCGAGGGAGCTTTCGGATGAGCACCCATCCAGAGTTCCGCCTGTGGTCGCTCCGACGGCGTGGGTTTGCCTAGCAGCTTGGGGATGTGTGTCCTGGATCCCCAGGCATATTCCATTATCGGGTTCGCGAGCCGTAGTATTCTGTTCATCGCCGAGGCTAGTCGTCTACTGCAACAAGGCTGGTGGGCGTCGGTGTGCGACCATCACGAGAACTGCATGATTCGACGTGCCGCAGACCTCTTTCAATGCTTGGAGCACAGCGTCCAGAAGTTCTTGTGAGAGAAGTGCGGTGCCCAGCCAAACCCGGAAGATCCCGGGGAAACTCTCGGTCCAAATCGGAATAGGTCGTTCAGTCTTCAATGCATTTTCCTCCCGCGTTTATTATCGCTGCGAGGGGTGGAACCTGTCCGGCATGCCGCTCGGCCTGTCTCCGCGCAGTTCCGTGTTATATGCGGCTAGTGCGATCCGATCTCGAGGAATCGCCTGACGATGGGCTCACCGGCGCCTGAGTCCCGCATGGGTGTGGCCAGGGCAGCACGCATTTGTTCGGCTGAGTCAGGCCACTTCTGCGCGGCAAGGGTGAGGAATTCTGCTCCCTGCTGAGGGCCGATTTCCGGATGTGGCTGTATGCCCCAAACCGGCTTGTCGCCCCAGCGTGCCGCTTGCACGGCACATGCGGGAGTGCCGGCCAGCACGCGCACGTCGGGGTGGCAATCGGCAACGACCTCATCGAAATGAGAAGTGAAGGTCTCCAACGATCCAATAGGCAGCAGACCGCCGTTGTCGAACACCGGGATTTCCACCCATCCAAACTCCGGTTCGGCTGCTCGCCTCACGGAGTCAGGCCCTGCCATAGTGACGGCGATCAGTTGATGACCCCAGCATGATCCGAGCACCGCGGTACCCGCCGCGATGACCTCGTTGAGCCAGGCTGCTTCTTCCTTTGCCCAGTCCGGCATCTCGGTGATACTTCCCTCACAACCGGTGATGATGACGTGGCTGTACCGGTCAACGTCGGGTAGGATCCCTCCGCCGGGTGGGTATACCGAATCCGGAGTTGAGCCGACCATCTGAGTCCAATGCTCGACCGGCCGGTACATTTCGTGATCCAGGGCGTTGTCCACTACCAGCAATGCTGGTTCTGTCATTCTTCTGCCTCCAAGCGCTCCAGCACGGAGTCACTTCCTTTGCACTGGCGAGACGAAAGTTGATAACAATCACTTGACCGAAAACGCTGTGGCATGTTCCGTAAGTGTATCTCTAAGGTAGCGGAGGTGTCCATTTCGAGCAGGAACACATCTACGGACCCAGGCCCCGGCGATCAGGTGGCGGCTGTTTGCTACCGGAAGACAGAGTCCGGCGTAGAGTACTGTTTCATAAAGTCCAGCTCGGGCAGGCGCATCTTTCCCAAGGGCAAAGTCGAGAAAGGCGAGCAACCTTGGGACTCCGCTGCGCGTGAAGCCAAGGAAGAAGCGGGGGTACTCGGTACGGTCAGCCAGCGCCCGCTCACAACCTTCGAGTTCGAGCGTCCCAAACGAGGTACACGCGAATTGGTGACCGCCTATCTCCTGAAGGTCGTGGTTTCCGAGGGGGCGCGCGAAAAAGGTCGAAACCCCACGTGGTGGGACTTCGACCGTGCGCTCGAGAAACTGTCAAAGAAGAAACAGTCCGCCAACTCCGATGAACTGTCGCGCGTCTTGCGAGAGGCGCATGAGGTGATCACCGGCGACAACGTCTAGACGGGTTTGAGAACAAAGAGAACCTGCTTCAGTTTCACCTCGCCTCCGTCTTCGACCGGGATTGCTGCGACTTCACAACGCTCCGGTGCGTCATCTGCAAGGCGGATCCGGTTGAAGCACTTCATCACCTCCACCAGCCCGACTTGGGCGCCCGGTTCAATCACGTCGCCCACGGATACGTACGGCGGCGACTCGGGATCCGGTTTTCTGTAGAAGATGCCGTCAGTGGGTGACTGTATCGTTACCTCGTCTTTCCCTCCCGATAGGCTGCCGGCTTTGGTCGCATCTGCTTCGACGGCTTCGATCTGCTCGGCCACTGCCGTACCAATGCGGAGGAGCGGCGTGCGGTATTGAACCCTGTTGACGCCGTCCGCCACGAGCTGTTCGATCACCGCGCCGCGAGCTCCTTGTGGAACAACCAGATCGAAGAACTGCTGGAGCTGATTGAAGGTGCCCATCTTCAGATTGGGTGTTACGTAAGCACCTTTGGGCAGGTCCGGCCGGAAGAGGCCCACGGCCGGCGAGAGCAACACTTTGTGTTCCGAGTTCTCGGGGTCGAGCTCGACGAGCGCTTTGACCGTGTTCTCGAACATGACTCATATCCTCCGAAACATCGCAGCCAGGTCGTGAAGCGACCAGATTCTCGGTGTCTTCACTCGTCTGTAGCCTATGCTCTGGTAGCTCATCTCTATGATTGTCTTCAAGTAGTCGCGCAACTCGCCCAGCAACACGATCTCATCGGTGTCGCGCTGCCGAGCGGACCGGAATGGATCCATGTCTTTGGTTATCCGTGCCTCCACGGCGGCCATTCCCTGCTGGATCTTGGATTTCTCCTCGGGATCTTCTGTAATGATGTTGAAGTTGTGATCCAACCTGGTTCTGTACGCGCCTATCGCGAGCGTCCGCCCCTCCATAACAGCCAGCCGAGTAATCGGCGTGGAGAGCTGCAGCACAGGGTCGTAGGGATGGCCCGACATGGCATAGTATCCTGCTCCCGAGGCCTTGCGAAGCAGAATCGTGATCATGGGCGTAGTGTTGGTAGAGTTGGTGTACAGCAGGTCGGAACCGTATCCGAGCAGGCCGTGTTTCTCCGCTTCGGTGCCGATATCGAAGCCGGAGATGTCCTGCAGCCAAACGATGGGTATGCCGTCCGCATTGCACGCTCTGGAAAAAGCAGAGATCTTGGCGATACCCTGTTGATATAGCAGGCCTCCGGGCCTTGATTGGTTCGGGTCTTCGGGGTGCTCCGTGAGGAACTGGTTATTGGCGATGAAGCCGGTGTACAGCCCGGATACCCGTCCGACGCCAACGATCATCTCCTGCCCCACCTCCGGGAGCAGCTCCCAGAACAACGAGGCATCCACCATTCGCGATATGATTTGCCTCATGTCGTAAGCCCTCCGGTGGTCAGCAGGCATCAGCCCGGTGAGTTCTGCGGGGGAAAACCGCGGCTCCACTGGGCTCATGTTGTAGCGGTAGTACTCGATGGCCGACGTGGGGAGCGACTCGATCTCGCGGCGGATCATCTCGATTGCGGTGGGATCGTCAGGGGCGCGCATGTCCGCGCAGTTGGACAGGTGAACGTGTATGTCCGGCCCGCCTATGTCGAGCGAGGTGATAGTCTGTGATCTACCCCCTTTGACCAGCGCTGCACCGGCAATGACCATGTATGCGTTCTCGGTCATGACTACTTTGTCGCTGATGATCGGCATGTAGCCGCCGCCCGCTATGCAGTCCCCGAACACGCCTGCCACCTGCGGCACCTGCTCGGCCGATAGCAGTGAGTTCATCTTGAAGATCTTGCCTGCGCCGTACTTCCCGGGAAACGTGTTTGCCTGTTCCGGAAGGTTGAGCCCGGAGCAGTCGATCAGATAGATCACGGGTACCTTGAGGCGCAGGGCGATCTCTTGCGCTCGAATGATCTTTTCAGGAGTCTGCGGCCACCATGATCCAGAGGCCACTGTGTTGTCATTGGCTATCACGACCGTATGCCGGCCTCTGACCTTCACGAACGCCGTGACCACCCCGGCTCCCGGCGAGGTTCTCGGCGGGTCGCCGAACTCTATTCCATAGTTGACGAATGTGCCGACGGGATAGACGGTGGAATCCGGATCCTTCAGCAGATCGATGCGCTCCCAGGTAGTGAGCTTGCCTTTCTGGTGCACTCGCTCCACGTATTTCGGTCCCCACCCGGCCGCAACCTCCTCGCGGCGTTCCACTATCGTCTTTTCCAACTCACGCATTGCGTTGAGATTCTTCTTGTACTCTGCGTTCTTCAGCAGCCTTTCTACCGGAATGCCTATGTCCTCGAGGATGACCTTGGCCATCAGTCTCCTCCTTTCTGTCCCAGCGCGGAGAGGACGCGGGGGACCACTCCGGTATCGTATTGACCCGAGCGAAACTCTTCGGAATCCAATAGTGTCAAGTGCGCCGGTATTGTGGTCTTGACTCCTTCGATCGTGAAATTGCGCAGCGCTTCGAGTTGAGTGTCAATGGCGGCTTCACGATTCTCGCCGCTGGCGATGAGCTTGCAGATCATAGAGTCGTAGAACGGCGGAATCGTCGCGCCTTCTCGTATATGGGTGTCTACTCGAATCTTGCCATTGCTGGTTTCGGGTGGTTCGAATCGTTCGATCTTGCCCGGCGATCCCTTGAAGTCCGCGTACGGGTCCTCGGAGTTGATCCGGCACTCGATCGCGTGTCCTGAGAATACGACGTCCTCCTGCTTCAGCGCCAGCGGTTGATTCGCGGCGATTCTGAATTGATGCTCCATGATGTCGATACCGGTGATCTCTTCTGTGACGGGATGCTCGACCTGTAGTCGCGTATTCATTTCCATGAAATAGAGGTTGCCTCGATCATCCATGAGGAATTCGACCGTGCCGGCATTCACGTACCCGGCCAGCGCGGCCGCTTGGGCTACCCTATCACCCATTTCATTTCGTAGTTCATTCGCCATGGCGGGCGAAGGGGCCTCTTCGATGAGCTTCTGGTGGTTACGTTGAACCGAGCACTCACGTTCACCGAGGTGAATGGCATTGCCGAAGGCGTCGGCCAATACCTGGAACTCTATGTGACGGCCATTTTCGATGAACTTCTCTATGTACAACCCGCGGTCTCCGAAACCCTTCTCCGCCTCGATGGAGGCCTCCTCGTACATTCCGGCCAGGTTGTCTTCATTGCGGCAGATGCGCATGCCCTTTCCGCCGCCGCCCGATCGGGCTTTCAGCAGGATCGGGTATCCAATACCGTCTCCAACCTTTCGGGCTTCATCGACACTGGCAACCACACCCTCTGAGCCAGGGATCAGCGGTAGCCCGGCCGCCTTCATTGTTTGTTTCGCCATCGACTTGTCGCCCATCAGCGAGATGACCTCGGGAGGCGGGCCGATGAAAGTCGTCTTCTGCTGTTCGCAGAGCCGTGCAAACAAAGCATTCTCCGCCAAGAATCCCCAACCCGGATGCACAGCCTGACAGTCGTACTGCAGTGCAGTCTGCAGTATTGCCCGAACGTTCAAGTAGCTGTCCTTGCTCTGGGCGCCTCCGAGTTGAACGCAGATATCAGCATCCTGCAAATGGGGAGAATCGGAATCGGCGGCCGAGAACACGGCGACCGTCTCCACCCCCAGTTTCTTGGCTGCCGTGATGATTCTGGCGGCGACCTCTCCCCGGTTCGCTATCAATACCCTTTTGAACATGGATTCCTCATTCACAACAAAGCGGTTGTCGCCAACCACTCGTCTCGATTTGAATTCCGCAGTCCGGCGAGGCAGAGCCCTCCCGCCGCCGGACGTTCAGCAACGAGAAGAAAAGTAATCACCCGTCGTGCCCGTGTTGTGGAGTGCGTCGGGATTCGCTCAGTCCGGGTAGCGGTTTGTTGCCTGACCGTGTTCGGGGACTATCACACCTGGAACTCCTGACTCCCGCAACATCTGGTTGAACCCGGCCACCTCTTCGTCGAGCAACCGTGCAAGTTCAGCCACCTGCTCCGCCAACTGCCTCTCCAACTCTTCCAGGCGTGTGTAGGCCGCCTCAGTCGGCTTACCGTAAGCGCTTACCACGTACCTGTAGAGGTAACCGAACTGATTGTCCAGCAACGGTGGGAAGTTGATCGGGTCCTGATGAGATTCGGTTTTGGTGTTGGTCAAGACGTCTTCGACCGCGGTCAACCCTTCGATTATCGAATCCGCCGCGAGTCTGATCTCGTCCCCGTATCCGGCCTGTTGTGTTCTCGCGGCAACGGACCCTACCTGCTCTCGCACGGAGCGGATGGTGTTCATTGCATCGTAAGCCTCCCCCAGCCGCGATCTAACTCGAACGCTGAGCTGGTGCTGTTCCTCGAGGTCGGCTGAAGTTACTCGGTCGAGGCGAGGATCGCCCAGCAGCTCGAATGTGCGCTCCTGGCTCCAGTCGCCAATGGTGAGGCGCACCTCGTACGTTCCCGGCACTGCCCGGGCTCCACCTGAATACCCGAGATAGACCATCGCTCCTTCAGGGCGGTCGAGCCCGCGATACCGGAAGTCCCACACGAACGTGTTCATACCCTCCGATCCGGGGAGTGCGGGGTCGCCTTCGTGCCTCGTCGGATCGCTCGAGTACTCCCGTATCACCTCTCCCGCCGAGTCGAGAATCTCCAGCGTTGCTTCGGTATCCAGCGTATCCGCGAGGTAGTAGCGGAACACGGCACCTGTCGGAGGTGAGTCCGGCGACCTCGAGTCTCCACTCCTCCCCTTGCTCACCAGGTATGGATCGCGCGGTTCAAAGAGGTGTTTGCTCGCGGAAGCTACGCTCTCGTCCAGTTGATGCAGCGGAGTTAGATCGTCCATGATCCAGAAAGAGCGACCCTGAGTGGCCACAACGAGATCCTGACGGTGGACCTGGAGATCGGTGATCGGAGTCATGGGGAGGTTCTGCTGGAATGACTGCCAGTGTTCTCCCTCGTCGAACGATACGAACATGCCGAACTCGGTGCCGGCATAGAGGAGGCCGCGGCGGTCGGGGTCCTCGCGAACCACCCGAACGGGATGGTCACGGGGAATGCCATTCGCTCCGTCGGTCAGCAGGTTCCACGACTCCCCGTAGTCGTCAGTCAGGAATACGTAGGGCGAGTAGTCATCCATCCTGTAGCGCTGGACAGCCAGGATCACTCTTCCAGCCTGATGAGGTGAAACCTCGAGCGTGTTGACCGTACCGTCTTCAGAGAGATCCGAAGGGGTCACGTCGGACCATGAGGCGCCGTCATCCCGTGAAACGTGCACCTTTCCGTCGTCACTACCTGCCCAGAGCGTCCCCGGTGTATGCGGTGACTCCGCGAACGCGAAGATCGTTCCATATACTTCCACCGACGTATGGTCGTGCTGTAGAGGCTCTCCCGGGAAGTCCTGCTTGCTCTCGTCGTCACGTGTGAGATCCGGGCTGATGGTCTCCCAGGTCATACCGCCGTCGCTCGACCTGTGCACGTGATTGGACGTATGATACAGAACGTCGGGATCGTGTGGTGAAAACACGATTGGCGCGTTCCACTGAAACCGATAGGTCAGGTCTCTGGGCGCCACCCCGTCCACTAGAACCGGGTATACCATCACGTTCCGATAATCCCCGGTGCTCCGGTCGACGCGGGTTATCTCACCGATGTAGCACCCTGCGTACACAATGTCCGGGTTCTCGGCGTGGACCGCGACATGCCCGCTCTCACATCCGCCGACCGAAAACCAATCCTCGGTGGGAGTCAGGACGCCCTGCGTCCAGCTTGAGACGCTGATCGTGCTGTTGTCCTGTTGGCCGCCGTAGAGCCTGTAAGGGAACTGGTTGTCCACGGTAACTCGGTACATTTCCGCGGTGGGTTGGTTGTGCATGGTCGACCAGCTCTCACCCCCCGTGACGCTCACCTGGGCGCCGCCGTCGTTGCCGAGCACCATCAGGTCCGTTTCGGTCGGGTTTATCCAAAGGTCGTGAACGTCTCCATGCTGCACCGCGATCGACTGAAACGTCTTGCCGCCGTCTATCGAGCGGTAGAATCTGGTGTTCATCGCGTAGACGGTGTTTTCATCCTGGGGGTCGGCATAGATGTGCGAATAGTACCAGTGCCGTTGCCGGAGCTTCCGATTCCTGTTCACACGAATCCATGTCGCGCCCGCATCGTCGGACCGGTATATGCCGCCCTCGGGATCGTGAGCGTTTACCTGAGCCCAAACGCGCATGGGATTGGCGGGTGACACGGTCACGCCGATGCGTCCGGTCAACCCCGCGGGGAGACCCCTGGTGAGTTGGGTCCAGTTCTCTCCACCGTCGCTGGTCTTGTATACGCCTCCCTCTGTTGCAGCGTCGATGAGGGTCCACGGCTTTCGTTCCGCCCGCCACATGCCCGCGTACACCTCGCGGGGATTGTGCGGATTCATGGACAGGTCCACGGCGCCTACGCTGTCGCTGAGAAAGAGCACGTGCTCCCAGGTGTCACCACCGTCTCGTGAGCGGTAGACGCCGCGCTCCACGTTCTTGCCAAACGGGTGCCCCAGTGCGGCCACGAACAGGATATTGGGATCGTCAGGGTCGACGGCGATGCGGCCGATCAATCCGGCTTCCCGGAGCCCCTGGAATGTCCAGGTGCGTCCCCCGTCTCTGGTGCGGTACACCCCCCTTCCGGTCGACACGTTACCGCGGATTCCCGCGGAGCCCGTGCCCACATAGATCACGTTGGGATCGGAATCCGCGACTTCGACCGCCCCTATGGAAGCGACATCGAAGAAACCATCGGAGATGTTTTCCCAGGTCTCTCCCGCGTCCACCGTCCTCCACACCCCACCGCCCGTAGTGCCCATGAAAAAGGTGAACGGCTGCTCGGCTATACCCGCCACCGCGGTTACTCTGCCGCCCCTGTGAGGCCCGACCAGGCGGTACTCCATGTCGCTGAACAGATCAGGATTGAACACCTGGTTTTCAGAAAGAGCCGCGTGCTGGCCCGGGAGGGGCGACACTCCAACGGCTGAGAAAACGACCAGAGCGGCCATCGATAGGTATTTGCTGAACGAGCAGATCGAGGGCATTTCTTTCTCCTTCTTGATAGGAGGGCAAAACCCGTCCGGTCCCCGATCCGGAGAATCTAATACCCCCGGGAGCGGGTTACTTCCTCGTGTTCTCGAAACGGTCATGCAACGGTATTAGAACTGAATCAGTTTCTCGAGCTTGACTTTACGCGAGCCTTCCGCCGCGGTGAGTATGTCCATCATCGCCTCCAGTGGGAACGGCTGCTCCTGATTCAGATACCACAAGAGTCCGTAGACTGCGCTCTCCCGGGAGCCCACTCGCGCGCTCATGGGCACACGAACCACTTCTGCGCCGGTAGGAGGTGTCTCCAGGCCTTCGTCCAAGATCAACAAGCCGTTCGACATCTTGCCGGCGAAAGAGAGAGCGTAGTTCGCTCCATCCTGCGATGTCACTATCAGTACGTCGGGTGCGGTTGATCCGGTATACAGGATCGGTTCGGGAGATACGTTGATCTGCGCCACCGAGAACCCCACTCCCACCGTGACCGGATAGGCTCCTCGCAACGTCACGTCCAGCCCGGAGACGATAGCGGCCTTCGCGAACCATTCGGCGGCGGACTGCACGCCTCCCCCTGCTGAACCCGCGACCATGATGCTGATGCGTTCCTTCAGGGTGTGCGGATAGACGGGGTGAAGCGCCATATTGGGCGCCAACAGGTTTTTCGTCTCGGCTCGACGGGGTTGTTGGGACATCTCTGCCGGCTCCGATACGAAGAGTCTCACCTCGAGACCAGCCTCCTCGACGACCTTCTTGAGCTTCAATCCCGGGTTTGACTTCACCCCGTGGCTTGGACAGATCTCCATTACCTCTACCAGAGAGAAGCCCGTTGTTCCGAACGCCCGTGCGAGCGATTCGGAGTAATCCCCGACACCTATGAGTCGCTCCACGTATGATGCGCCTGCGGCGGCGATCTGATTGCAGATGTCATAACCCGCTGAGGTCTTCCCCTCGGGAGCGGTGGGCGTCTTGAAGCCACATGGCGTGAAATCGGAAGGTTGACCGCCCGTCATTCCGTATAACATGTTGTTGTGGACGACCACGGTAATGTCCAGACCGCGGTGCGCAGCTCCCAATAGGTGCTGCATGCCGATTGTGGCTCCCCCGTCCCCAATGAACGCGATCACCTTCTTGGTCGAGTCCTCGAGCCCCGCGGAGATTCCACCTGCCAAGGCAACCGCCCGTCCGTGTAAGCCGTGAACGGTATGTGTCAAGAAACTCTTGTCCACGATTCCGTGGCAACCGATGTCCGTAACGAGGATTACGTCGAGGGGATCGACACCGAGTTGCTGGAGCGCTTTCTCCGTATTCCTGGCTACATGAGTGTGTCCGCAACCCTTGCAGAAGGGGAGTCCACCGTCTTTTAGGAACGGCTTGCCGGTCATGGTCGCACCTCCTCGATGATCTCCTCCGGAGAGATCATTCTAGAGATGCCGTTTGCGCCGGTGACGCCATTCCTGCCCCGGCTGCCGTACAGGAGTTGCCGAAACTGCCCCCTCAAGTTCTCCTCTGCCACTACGACGCGTTCATATCTGTCGCATATAGTGACATAGACTTCAGGGACCGGCAACAGGGTTTTCGCCGTGAGCAGCGACACCTTCTCGCCCGCGTTTCTGAGGCGCCGAACTGCCTCCCGCGAAGCCTGCGCAGTGATACCATACGACACAATCAGGGTATTGGCGTCTTCCTGCTCGTCCAAGGCGAAGATCGCGGAATCCGGGAGATTCTTTTCCAACTTCGTCTGCAGCCGCTTGGTGTTGTCTATGGCTTCCGGCAGAACATTTTGGATTATGCCTTTCCGATCGTGTGTTGACGCAGTGATCCGTACCTGGTGGTCCCTCTGACTCAGAGGCAGGAAATCGGGCACCATGTCGTCGCCCACCGCATAAGGAGCGAAAGGACCGGAACCGGCGAAGCTTCTCCTCTCGGTCCGTTGGATTTTCGGCAACCTCGACCAGTCGTAGCTCAACCGAGTCATGATCATCTCTTTGGACGTGAGCAGCACGACCGGAGTACGTAGCGCTTGAGCGAGTCGCACCGCCTCGGCCGGCAGTGTCCAGCAGTCGTCGAAGTCGCTGGGACACAAGGTGGGCAGCGTGTAGCCGCCCGAGAGCGTGCCGTTGACGACCGCGAGGTCGCCCTGCGCTCCGCACGTGGCCGATCCCGTGGCAGGCCCCAGCCTCTGCGCGAGTATTATCACCATCGGCAGCTCCATCATGTAGGCCATGTTGATCGACTCGACCATCAGCGCGAACCCCGGAAACGACGTCGCAGTAACGGGCAGGTGACCGGTTGCTGAAAACCCCGCCATCCATTGCAGTGTGGTGATTTCATCGGGTGCCGCAAGCATCCTCGGATACCGTCTCGATGCGTAGAGATACAGCAGGTTGGCCGGAGTTATCGGGTAACCGATGAAGACGTCTGCTCCCGCCCGCACGCAAGACTCCGTTATGAGTCTCGATCCGTCAGTTAGAGCCTTGGGTGAAGTTGAGGCCATTGATGGCATATGAAACCCTGTACGCGTTATTTAAGCTTCTTGTAACCATTGGGATTGCGAGACTGCCAGCGCCAAGTGTCGGCACACATCTCGTCGATTCCCCGGATGGCGGTCCAACCGAGTTCGCTTTGCGCCAGAGAGGGGTCGGCGTAGCATTCGGCGATATCGCCCGGGCGTCGCCCGACTATCTCATAGGGGATCTTCCTGCCGCTCGCCCGCTCGAAAGCGTGCACCATCTCGAGAACAGTGTTGCCGCGACCCGTGCCAAGATTGTAAACAACCCTTCCCGGCTGCTCCGCGAGTTTATCGAGCGCTTTGAGGTGTCCTGTCGCGAGATCAACCACGTGAATGTAGTCACGCACCCCTGTTCCATCGCGCGTCGGATAGTCGTTCCCGAACACCGATAGCTCTTCCAAACGGCCGACGGCGACCTGCGCGATGAAAGGGAGCAGGTTGTTGGGAATGCCGTTGGGATCCTCGCCGATCATGCCGCTCTCATGCGCACCCACAGGATTGAAATACCGCAGTAAGGCTACATTCCAGTCAGGGTTGGCCGCCTGGATGTCCGTTAGAACTTGCTCCATCATCAGCTTGGAGTGTCCGTACGGATTCGTGGCTTGTAGGGGAAAACCCTCGGTGATCGGTACGGTGTGAGGATCTCCGTAGACGGTGGCGGAGGAGCTGAAGACGATGTTTTTGACGCCATGCTCGAGCATTACATCGCAGAGCACGAGCGTCCCGCTGATGTTGTTGTGGTAGTAGCGGAGTGGCTGCTCCACCGACTCCCCAACTGCTTTGAGTGCCGCGAAGTGGATTACCGCGTCGACCGGCTCGACCGCGAAGACCTCCGACAAGGCGTCACGGTGCAGGATGTCCACCTTGTGAAACTCGACCTTGCGCCCGCTGACTTCCTCGACACGAACCAGCGCTTCCTCGCAACTGTTATCGAGGTTGTCAACGACAACCACGTCGTATCCCGCGGCCAATAACTCAACAACGGTGTGGCTGCCTATGTAGCCTGCCCCACCGGTGACCAGAACTCTCATCGAATCCTCGAGGTGAAGGGGTCGGAGGACGCTCGGTTGTGGCTTCAAGTATCACCATTGTCTCTGAAGGTGTCCAGCGATATCGGGGAGGGGCGCGCTCCGGGCGATGGTCGCTTCGAAAGAAAAGACAGATTCAGGTAGACGAGTCTTGACGAATTCCGGATGTCAGCGCGATGATAGTTCGTTGTGGTTTAGAGATAGTGTGAATACTGAATCCTCGCTCCAGGAATCGAGAGACCAGAGATGCCGATCTACGAGTACTTGTGCCCGGAATGCAACGTCGTTTTCAGCTTCTTGGTCAAGAACGTCGCAAAAGCCAAGCGCGCATATTGTCCCCGCTGTGGCAATACCAAGACCATGGAAAAGGTGATGTCGAGGTTCGCCGTCAGCGGATCGACGCGGAAGGGATCCGGCGGTAGTAGCGACGCCGATTCGCCGGAAGGCGGCGGCGGCGGCGGCGGCGACATGCCGGATCTGTCTCCGCGGCAGGAACGGGAGATGATGCGGTTGATGAGTCAGATGGAGGGCCTGGACGAAGAGGACCCGAAACAGATAGGCACGTTCATGCGCAAGATGAGCGAGATCACGGGCGAGAGCCTCGAACCGGAGATGGAGGAGGCAGTCCGGCGCCTTGAGGCAGGCGAAGACCCGGACAAGATCGAAGAGGACCTTGGCGATCTTGGCATGGGCGAAGGTGGCGGAATGGGTGGGCCGACCTATGACGATGGCATGTACAGTTTGTGAGTACCTCAGGGCTGACCCTCTGGGCCATATCCTCTACGTCAGGAGCGCACTTGGCCTTTCAGGACACTCGTGGCATACTTTCCGATATTCCCAAAGTGGCGGTAACCAATGATGAAATCTCCAATCCGGGCTGCAGATACGCAGTTGGCTCTGATCGTTCTGAGTGCCGTTTTCATGTCCATTCCTGCGACACCATGTTCCGGCCAGGCCGCTGATGCCGCCGTGACGCAACATCCGCTCCGTTTCGCCGTCTCTTTCCCTGAGGAGCGCAGCGGAGAACCTCAAGACGGCCGTGTCCTCCTCTACATATCCAACAACAATGATTCGGAACCCAGGTTCCAGGTAAGCAATGGCCACGCCTCTCAGCTTGTGTTCGGTGTGAATGCCGATGGCATGCGACCCGGAGATGAGGTCGTCATCGACGCCGGCGTCTTCGGCTATCCTGTGGAGAGTATCTCAGAGATTCCGGCGGGAGATTATTGGGTACAGGCGCTTCTCAACAGATACGAGACCTTCCACCTCGAGGATGGCAGAGTGCTGAAGTTGCCTCCCGACAGGGGAGAGGGCCAACACCTGGAGCGCAAACCCGGGAATTTCTACAGTACTCCTGGGCGCATTCGAATCGATCCACGGCAGGACGCGACGATTCGTATCTCCATGGACAGGGAGATACCGCCCATCGAGCCCCCCGAGGATACCAAATACATCAAACACATCCGCATGCGGAGCGAGCTACTGTCGGAGTTCTGGGGACGCCCCACATATCTGGGTGCGCACGTTCTATTGCCGGAGGGGTTCGATGAGCACCCCGAAGCACGCTATCCACTGGCGGTTTTCCACGGTCATTTCCCCAGCGACTTCGGTGGATTTCGTGAGACGCCTCCCGACCCGGATCTAGAGCCCGACTACAGTGAGCGATTCGATATCCACGGCTACAACCGAATCCAGCAGGAATACGCTTACCAGTTCTACCAGGAGTGGACGGGACCGGACTTCCCGAGGATGCTGATCATCGAGATCCAGCATCCCACGCCCTATTTCGATGACTCGTACGCCGTGAACTCGGTGAACATGGGACCCTACGGCGACGCGATAACCCACGAGCTCATCCCCTATATCGAGGAACGATTCAGAGGCATCGGAGAGGGTTGGGCGAGGTTCCTCTATGGAGGATCCACGGGCGGTTGGGAGGCGCTGGCCGTGCAGGTGTTCTATCCCGACGAGTATAACGGCGCCTTCGCAGCTTGTCCCGACCCGATCGACTTCCGCGCTTTTACGCTGGTGAATATCTACGACGACGAAAACGCTTACTTCTACGAGTCCGATTGGAAGCGCATTGCGCGTCCGAGGAGACGATCGACGCTGGGCCAGGTGGAGGCGACCCTCGAGGATGTGAACCACAAAGAGTTGGTGTTGGGCACCAAGGGCCGCTCGGGAGGGCAGCGAGACGTATGGCTCACTCTGTTCGGGCCCGCTGGCGACGATGGATATCCTCGGCACGTCTGGGACAAGATGACAGGGGAGATAGATCCCGAGGTCGCGGAGTACATGCGCGAGAACTACGACCTGCGGTACATCCTCGAGCGCGATTGGGAGACGCTCGGCTCCAAACTCGTCGGCAAGATCCACATCTACGTGGGTGAGATGGACAACTCCTATCTCAACAATGCGGTCTACCTGATGGAAGAGTTTCTGGAGAGCACCACGGATCCTTACTACGACGGATTGGTGGATTATGAGCCCCGCGCGGGCCATTGCTGGAATGGCGACCACACACGTCCCAACGCCCTATCGCGTCTGAGATACAATCAGATGTACGTGCCGCTAATCCTCGAAAGGATCCGCGAAGCGGCTCCCCCGGGTGCCGACACTACGAGTTGGAGGTATTGATCCGGCTCCGGCGGGCTTTCAAATCTCCGCGACGCAGCGGACAATTCCCTCGTGCGTTGCGAACCAGACTCCGTCAAGCGATGCGATGAGTTCGATCGAGTCTTCTAGCATCGCTATGCGGCTGCGAGACGTGCGATTGGGGGGTGGGTTGCGTGTATTCGAAATGGTCGTTGCGTAGTCGCCGGGAAGGTCTGTAGCGCCGATAGTCTTTTGTCAGTCCAACTGTATCACAGATCAGTGACCGAACTCGCTGGCAGTTGAACCCGAGTCATCTTTCGATGACAGTCGGTGCGACCGGCGCATTCTCGAAGAGCATCTGACCTCGGTTTGACACGGATAGTCACACGACTGCAGCCTAACTCGTTATGCAACATGATCAACGACAGTCATTTCTCGCCGTTGGCGACAAACAGAACCAGCGCGAGACTCACCATGCTGGTCAGCACCGGCCGTCGAATGGACGTGTCAGACAGCTTCACTCATCAACCTCAGAATTGTCTTTGCTGACACTACAGGTAAACTAGGTACAAGAATTCCACAATAATTGAAGAGCTGCAGGCTGTCCAGGAGCGTATCCGGGCCGAAGGCGTTGAGAGGAAAAACCGAGCGGTGGTGGATTAGGTCTCCAGAACCGCTCGGCATAGAAGGGCGAACGTCGCCTGCTCTTTGGTTTCAGTGAGTTGGCCAGCCCGGAAAAACAACGACGAATCCGAAACGGGTGGCCGACCGAGTCATACAGTCCCGGCGCCGAGCAGCTTCGCCTTTTGCGCGTCAAATTCCTCTTGCGTCAGCGCACCGCTCTCCAGCAGCTTATGGAGGTCGGAAATGGCTGCTGAGATGTCCTTCTCCTGTTTCTTATCTTCGTTCCCCGTAACAGCCTTGTTTTCGACGTTCACCACGATGTTCTGCGGTTGGGACTGCGCGGGAGCCCACTTGGTATTGTATTTCTGGTTGAATTCGTCGTCGCTCATGAAGAGGTAGATGATGCCTTCCACAAAACCAACCACGGCCGGGATGAACGTCCAGCAGAACAGTAGGTAGAGTACGCCTGCGCCTGTTCTCCCAAGATAGAACTTGTGTACTCCAATACCCCCAAAGAGAATTGCCAGTACCGCGGCGGCGACCTTACTCTTCATTTCCCTTCTCCTTTTTGTAAACGTTTCTCGAGTTCGCTCAGTGGAATGTGGTCCATTGCTTCTGTGATGTCCTCGGCCGGCGCGTAGGTGAAGTTCCCGGTGTCGAGATCGACATCCTCCACGATCTCCTTCCCGGCAACAAGAGCTTGTAGGGAAGCAGTGGTGGTTTCGAGGTCGAAGCGCTTGACTCTGTCGGCTATCCAACTCCTGGTGCGGGGTCCGTCTTCCCCTTTCAAGAGCCTCTTGATTGCCAGCTTGCACTCCTCGACCTTCTTTGCGGCTTTCTCCGCATCTCTCTTCGCATCGAGCCGCTTGGAAACAGCCTTTGCGCCACCCAACAACGCCGCGCCCATACCTGCCGCGGTCAGCAGGATCCCGCCGACCCAGTGTGCGCTGAACATGGATGGGGCGGTCAGCAGCAACGTTACCCCAATCACGACTGCGACCGGCGCCGCGTAGAGCAGGGGGCGGTCAGGGATGTTCTCGAGGGTTGTTTCTGCACTGCCCGGCTTCGCGGGTTTCTTTTCAGGAACAGCGTGCGATATGTGACGTTTTCCACCGATGCTGATGCCCTCTTTGTCGATCTCGATCTTTCCAACCCGCAGGCGGTCGTTCATTTCCAGGTCTCCATCGCAGCCCTCTCAGGTCAACACGATCTGCGGCGGCGAAAACGCTTTCCTGCCTCTGCTTAGCTTCGGTTTTCCGCTGTCCTGCTGTTTTGGGGGAGCGCCTGTCCATCTGAGGAGCGCATCCGTTCCCCGAGATTGCCACGGGGGAACGTGCGAACAATGGTAGCATGTGCTCTGACGCGCCAGCATGGGATTGTCACAATCTTGTTACAATTGGGATGTTTCTGCCTTCGCTGCCACCATCCGCTTCCAACAGTTGGACCGGATCAAGACGGGCCACGCCCCACGCCGCCAGGCGTCTCTCCCCATGCACGAGGTGAAGAGTATTTGAGCATCGAACATAAATGTCATTTGGCAGTGGCCTCGGAAAAACCACCACCCACTTTCTAGACGAAAGCCCGCTTCTCACCTCGCGCACGCCTCGATAGGATTACACTGCCGGCAGTGCGATCTCGGCGGTCGGAACGGGATAACAAACACCGGGCCGGAGCGGTACGCTCGGCTGCAGTACCTGCTCAAAAAGACGATATTCAAGATCGACGTGTTGTGGCTGAAGATCACCGTTGACGATGAGACCGCCGCTGACGTCGACTCGATTGTCACGGGGCGTCGGCGCAGCGACGAGTTGGAGAACGCCGTCGCTTCGCGTTACATGGACACCCGCCACGCCGAAATCAGCCTTGTTTTCGAGAGATCGGTCGGCTTCGGTCGCTTCATCGGGGGAACCCGCAACACCTCCAGAACACTGTTCAGGAATGGTATGATCGATGCCGCGTCGGCTGAGAGAATCGATCTAGACATGGAGACCAGGTTTGCCTTTCTGAGGTAAAGGGGGATACGCAAAGGGGATTCCCTCTCATATTCGTTGCGGGGGGATTCCGTTGTTGCGCGCTACGTCGAAGTGAATGGCGATACGGTGCTCGAAGAGGCGCGCGTGGACCCGGAATGGAGATTGTGGATCCTGGGAAGCTACTTCGCAGCCGGCACAGACTTTCGGAACGGCCTGCTCCTTCTCATATTCGGCACGTGAGAAGGGCCGATCTGAGTCGATGCAGCCAGCACCGATCGGCGCGGTCCCATCATCCGAGCAGACACACCATTTCAGCAGTTTAACGACGCCGGGGTTTTAATCTCTCGACGTGACGGCGGGCTCGGCGCACAGGCCTCCAGGACGGAAGAACATCGGTGTTGGTCGGGGTCCCGGGAAGCCGCCCGTATGCCAAAACGGCAGCGATTGTAAGCATCACATCGGTGATTGCACGCTTACAATCGTCGATATCGAATTGCAGACGATGATTGCAAATTCACAATTATCAATTGTCAATTCACAGCCGTCGATTGCTAACTCACCAACGCCGACCGTGAATTCACAAACGTCGTTGGTAAACGCGCAATCGGTGACGGTGAATTGCAGACGACGATTGCAAGCTCACAATCACCGATTGTCAATTCACAACCGTCGATTGCAGATTCGCGATCGCCGATTGTAAGTTCGCGGTCACCCTTCGTTCGATCACAATCGCCGATTGTAAATTCACGGCGATCCATCGTTCGATCACCATAACCGATCGCAACTTCGCAATCACCCATCGTGACTTCCCAATCACCTGTCGTCCGCTGAACAACACCGATCGTGAAAGCGCAACCACTGTTGTGAAGAGCGCTTAGGGCCTTCGGGGAGTGCCTCGCGGCCGAGTCACGCCCAACAGAACCGATCGAGAACTCTCTGCAGCGGGTCCAATAGAGAAGTCCGGTCAAACCAAGAACGCAACGATTTAAGGAGAACACGATGGCGAGGTGTCCGGGAAGGGAACCTCAAATGGCAACTCTCGCGATCCAGGTCATCGATGGCGTGACATAAGAAGCCGATGCCTTCCCGATACCCCCGAAAACGGTCAGGCTTTCAGCGGTTTGTACCGGATCCTATGCGGCCGCTCCGCCTCGGCGCCCAACCGTTTCTTGCGGGCCTCCTCGTATTCGGTCCAGTTGCCCTCGAACCATCGTACCTGGCTGTCACCCTCGAATGCGAGGATGTTGGTGGCGATGCGGTCCAGGAACCAGCGATCATGGCTGATAACGAGCGCGCACCCAGCGAAGTTCAGCAGTGCGTCCTCCAAGGCACGCAGGGTGTCGACGTCGAGGTCGTTGGTGGGCTCGTCCAGCAGAATGACATTGCCTTGACCTCGCAACAGCTTTGCCAGGTGTACGCGGTTGCGTTCGCCGCCGGATAGAGAGCCGACCCGCATCTGTTGCTCTGCGCCGCGGAAGTTGAAAGAGGACACATATGCGCGCGAGTTCATCTCACCATTGCCGAGCTCAATCTGCTCGTCCCCGCCCGAGATCTCCTCCCACACCGTCTTTTCCGGATCGAGGGCGTCGCGCATCTGGTCCACATAAGAGAGCACCACTGTATCACCCACTCTCACCGTTCCGGAATCCGGTTCCTCTTGGCCGACAATCATCCGGAACAGAGTGGTCTTTCCGGCACCGTTGGGCCCGATCACTCCCACAATGGCTCCGCGAGGGACCAAAAGATCCAGCCGGTCGATGAGCAACTTGTCGCCGTAACCCTTTACGAGATCTTTGGTTTCAATTACCAGGTCGCCCAGCCGAGGTCCCACGGGGATGATGATCTCGGCCCTGCCTTGTCGTGTCGTGCCCCCGTCGTTGAGCAGATCTTCGTAGGCGTTGAGGCGTGCCTTGCCCTTGGCCTGGCGCGCGCGGGGCGCCATGCGGATCCACTCCAGCTCTCTCTCCAGCGTCCGCTGGCGTGCGGACTCCTGTTTCTCCTCGATCCGGAGGCGTTCCTTCTTCTGCTCCAGCCACGAGGAGTAGTTGCCGCGCCAGGGTATGCCGCGTCCGCGATCCAGCTCCAGTATCCACTCCGCGACGTTGTCCAGGAAATACCGATCGTGGGTGACCGCTATGACCGTACCCGAGTACCGGGCGAGAAACCGCTCCAACCAGGCCACCGACTCGGCGTCGAGGTGATTTGTGGGCTCGTCGAGCAGCAGCATATCGGGATGCTGGAGTAGCAGGCGACACAACGCCACCCTGCGCCGCTCCCCACCGGATATTACCTCGGCGCTGAGATCTCCTGGCGGTACCCGTAACGCATCCATAGCGATCTCCACCGTCCGGTCCAGTTCCCACGCATTTGCGGCGTCGATCTGATCCTGGAGCTGTCCCTGTTCGGCGAGTAGCTGCTCCATCTCTGCGTCACTCATGGGCTCGGCAAACCTGGCGCTGATCTCCTCGAAGCGTGTCAGGAGATCTCGCGTTTCCGCCACTCCCTCCTCTACTATCTCTCGAACCGACTTGGATGGGTCCAACTCGGGTTCTTGAGGCAGTAAGCCGATGCGTATGTCGTCGGCGGGCTTTGCGATTCCCTGAAAATCGCGGTCCACTCCGGCCATGATCCTGAGCAATGTGCTCTTTCCCGCGCCGTTGCCGCCGATCACCCCGATCTTGGCGCCGGCGTAGAAAGAGAGCGAGATGTTGTCTATGACCACCTTGTCGGGCGGATGGACTCTGCGGAGATTCTGGGTCTGAAAGATGAATTGGGTCATGCGACTCCCGTCTAGCTAATTGGCTCTCGTCGGGCTACACTGGAAAGTGTCAATGTCCGGACCGACCAACAAGAGCGACCGCGAATACCAAGGCGACTCACTCCTCGAACCTCTTCTGGAACGTGGCCGCGCGGTTCTCGAATGCCGCTACCCGATTATCGCGGGAGCTATGACTTGGATCAGCGATCACGAACTGACGGCCGCGATCGGTGAGGCGGGCGGTTTCGGGCAGCTGGCCGGCGGCAACGCCCCGCCGGAAGCACTTCGCGACGAGATCGTCGCGACACGCGAGGCGACGGGCAAGCCGTTCGGTGTCAACCTTATCACCATCGCACCCAACTTCAAGAGCCAGCTCGACCTGGTGTGCGAGATGGAGTGTGGATGGATCACTTTCGCCGGGGCAACGCCGGGGCGCTCCGACATCGCACGCGCCAAGGATTCGGGTGCGCGGGTATTCTGTTTCGCTCCGGCCGAGTCGTTGGCCATGAAGCTCGTGGATCTCGGAGTCGACGGACTGGTGCTGGAGGGATCCGAGGCCGGCGGTCACATCGGCCCTGTATCCCTGAGCGTACTGATCCAGCAGATACTATTCAAAGTCGATTCCGTACCGATCTTCGTGGCGGGGGGAATTGCCACGGGCAAGATGATGGCGCACCTGCTCTTGATGGGTGCGGCCGGCATCCAGATGGGTACGCGCTTCGTTCTCTCCGACGAGTGCAAAGCCCATCCGGCTTTCAAGGAGAGCTTCGTGAAGGCCCGCGCACGCGACGCCATGGCCACGCCGCAGTTTGATAGCCGTCTTCCGGTGATTCCGGTCAGGGCGTTGAAGAACTTGGGGACCCTCGAGTTCGGTAAGCTGCAATACGAGCTGCTCCACAAGCTGGACAACGAAATGATCGACCGTGATACGGCACAAATGGAGGTGGAGAGGTTCTGGGTAGGAGCCCTGAAATCCGCGGTCGTAGACGGTGACGTGAAGCAGGGCTCGTTGATGGCCGGTCAGTCCGTGGGCCTGGCAAACGAGATCAAACCAATAGCGGATATCGTTCATGAGTTGGTGCAGGAGGCTGAGGAGACGCTGAGGGCCGTGTCGGGAAGGCTGGGACACCCCACGAGCTAGTGCGTCTCGGGGGCGGCGGGGGGCACTCGTTGCAGCGGCCCTTCTTTGCCCACACGGTTCCACCGGCCGCAGTTTCAGCTCCGCCGCGATGCCGACCGGGCTATCACTTGCCGATGCCCCGAACTGAGTATTGCTCGCATTACTTGCACTGCTGCACCGAGCAACGTCTCGTTCACGCGTTTGCAGCCTTTGTCTCCCACGAATCTTCTGCCTGCTGGTTCGACCAGTTGTTCCCCACGCCGCTCGCCGCCAGCATCTCGGCGAGTGCGTCTGCGGTTTGCGGCCTGTCATTCGGGTCCTTCTCGAGGCAGGCCATGACAACGTCGTCCAGTTCAGAAGGCACCGGTTGTACGCCGCATGACGATGGACGTGACGGCGTTGTGTTGACATGCATCATCACGGTAGCCATGGCTGATTTGCCCTGGAAGGCGTACTTGCCGGTGAGCGCCCAATAGGCGGTGCACCCCAGTGAATAGATTTCTGTCCGGCCGTCCGTCTTCTCGCCGAAATCACCCCACATACCACTCACCATTCACCACTCACCACCTCCCTCACTCCCACTCAATCGTCCCCGGCGGCTTCGAGGTAACGTCCAGCGCCAGACCACCAATCCCATCCAGACTCAGGATCGACCCGCGCAGGTCGTCCAGCATCTCCCGCGGCAGCTCGACCGGTGTAGCCGTCATGGCTCGCTGCGATCTCACCGGCCGGATGACCACCAGCTCGCCCGCGGTGTCCTCGAACCTCAGCGGCACCAGCACCGTGGGGCACTGCCAGATATCGTCGTACCAGCCGTAGCGCGCCAGCGCATCCATCACCAGGTAATCGGCCTCTCGCAGCAGGTCGAGGCGCTCGCGGGTGACCGTGACGGCAACGGGGAACGCGCCTTTCGGATGTTCATCGGAGAGGTTCCAAATGCAGCGGTTGATGCCGGGTACGCCCGCCGTGATCGTAGATACAGTTTCGATGATGGTGTCCCAAGGGACTTTACCGGTGAGGAGAACCGGGTGCTCGTATGCGCGCAAGTCGGCTTTCACACCCACCGATCTGATAGGGAGCGGCAACATCTCGAGACCGGATTTCTCCCGTAGCTCGGAAAGATGAAGTTCGATCTCTTCAAAACCGGTGCGATCCGGCACGCCGCGGCTGCACAGTAGACGGACTCCGAGACCCGGTCCCGGGAAGGGGTGACGTGACAGCGCTCGTTCAGGTACCCCTAGCTTGGCACCGAGCTCTCTGACCTCGACCTTGTAGAGTTCGGCAAGAGGCTCGATCAACTCACCGCGCTGAATCATCTCGTCGATGACGGGAACCCGATTGTGATGCGTCTTGATGATATCTGCCCGTTTCGTTCCACCGGCCTCGATAGTGTCCGGATAGATGGTCCCCTGGCCCAGCAGGTGGTTGTCGATAGCGAGCAGATTCGCTTGCTCCTGGGCAACCTCGACGAAGGTCTTTCCAATTGCAAGGCGCTTCTGCTCCGGGTCCGTAATTCCTTCCAATGCCGAGAGAAACCTCTCGCCGGCATCGACGAAGTGCAGGTTGTCGCCCATTTCGAGTTCGTTGAAGGTTTGCACTACCTGGGCGCTCTCGTTCTTTCTCATCAAGCCGTTGTCTATGTGCAGGAGCTTGACCCGCTCGGTACCGATAGCGAGCCCAATGAGAGCGGCCGCGACGGTCGAGTCGACCCCTCCGGACGCGAGCAAGAAGACCGATTTGTCTCCCACCTGCTCCCGTATGCGGTCGATCTCTTCATTCAGGAAACTGTCCATGTTCCACCACGCCTCACAGCCGCAGATGCCGAATAGGAAATTCGCGAGCATCTCCTGGCCGTGCGGTGTGTCGTCCACCTCTGCGTGGAACTGCAAGCCATACCGCTTAAGGGAATCCGACCCTATCGCTGCGCAGCGATGCGGCTCCGCGCCGTCGGCGGCCGGCGTGTAGCCGAGTTCCTTGAATTCGGGTCCCACCTCGACCACGGAATCGAAGTGACTCATCCATACCTGTTCCACGGGCCCGAGCCCGGCAAACAACGGGTGGTCGCCGGTGAGGTGCAAGTCCGCCTTTCCCCACTCGCGTCCGCCGTGAATGACCTTGCCTCCGTAGTGTTTTGCTATCTCCTGGTGACCGAAGCAGAGCCCGAGAATCGGCACATCGAGGTCATAGACCTCCTTGTTGTACTCCGAGTCCTCGCCGTGCGCGGAGAGGCTCGGACTGCCCGAAATGATGATTCCGCGATACGAGCGTAAGGCCTCGATCGGATCTTCCGGCTGGCGTATCTCCGCGAGAACCCCCAGACGCCGTACCTTGGTGGCGATCAGGTGAGCGTACTGTCCCCCAAAATCGATGACGGCAATGGTATCATGTTCTGGCATGTTGTTCCCCGGCACAGGCGGGCCTCGTATTGTGTTGATGCGCAGTCTAAAGAGAAGTTGTTTTGGATGGAAGGAGGCGGTTTTCCGCGGGAGCAGTGTCTCGAGGCACCACCTTGTGCCGACAATCTCGCGGCCCTAGTGTTTACCGACGGATCGGGTTCCTTCTCCTACCAGCTTTTAACGGCGGCTTTCAATGAATGACGTAAGAAAAACCCAGGGCGTTGCACCATTGATGACCATGAATGCGTACGAGAACGCTCTGCGGCAATTCGATCAGGCGGTACAGATAATGGGGCTTACTGCGGACCAGGTGGCCATTATCCGAGAGCCGCGCAAGATCATCGAGCTTAAGCTGCCGGTGCGGATGGACGACGGCAGCATTCAGGTATTTCAGGCGTTCCGGGTGCAGCATTCGATCGCGCGCGGCCCCGCAAAAGGTGGCGTTCGGTTTCACCAGGATGTGTCGCGCGACGAGGTGAAGGCGCTGGCTTTCTGGATGACCATGAAGTGCGCGGTCGTGGACATCCCGTTCGGCGGCGGCAAGGGGGGAGTAGTGGTTGATCCTTCCAAGCTCTCCCTGGGGGAGCTGGAAAGGCTGTCGCGCCGGTATTTCTCGGAGCTGGGAAGCGACATCGGCCCCGAACAGGACATTCCTGCCCCTGACGTCAACACGAACCCGCAGATCATGGCGTGGTTCATGGATACTTACAGCATGCACCAACGGCGTCATGCGCCGGGGGTCGTCACCGGAAAACCGCTCGAGATTGGCGGATCGCAGGGCCGTACGCAGGCAACCGCTCAAGGTATGGTGTTCACATTGGAGGAAACGATCGAGCACCTCGGCATGAAGGCCGAGGGCACTAGTGTGGCCATTCAGGGGTTCGGGAATGCGGGCTCCAACGCTGCAGTTCTGCTCGCGGCGAAGGGTATGAAGATCGTAGGCATATCAGATGTGACGGGGGCGTATTGCAACCACGACGGAATAGATGTGGATTCCGCGATCGATTGGCTGAAGAACCATGACGGTCAGCTCAGTGATTTCCAGGAATCGGGGGCTGCCGACCGAATGGCCGACCCGATGGATCTCTTGGAGCTGGATGTCGACGTCCTGATACCAGCAGCGCTCGAGAACCAGATCACTGCACACAACGCCAACAACGTCAAGGCCAGGATGATCGCCGAATGCGCCAATGGGCCTGTCACACCGGAGGCTGACGATATCCTGAACGGTAAGGGTGTCTTCATCATCCCCGACATTCTCTGCAACGCCGGCGGGGTGACGGTGTCTTACTTCGAATGGGTGCAGAACCGGACTGCGTACTACTGGAGCGAAGAGAGGGTGCTCGAGGAGTTGGATCGCATCATGCGCAAGTCGTTTCAGGATGTGTTGGCGGCTGCACAAGAATGCGGAGTGTCGATGAGGGCGGCGGCGTTCGTCTTGGCCATGGAGAGAGTCACCAGGACCGCCGAGTTGCGTGGCCTTTACGCATGAAACCAGGATCGAGGTGTCAGCGTTTGGAGCCGAACGGTTGGGCGCGTCTCGGCGCGGCAATTCTGATCCTGGGGCTTATGGGTTCGGAACCAGCGGTTGCACAGCAACCTCTTTTCCGGTCACTGGAGCCTCTGGATCTGCGAATCGAGGCGGACTTCGGACGTTTGCTGTCGGAAGATGAAGGACGCTTTGCGGCTCGGATAGTGAGTTCCGACGCCCCTGGAGATACCTTGAGTCTCGAAATCGCGCCGCGGGGGAAATCGCGGTTGCAGAGGGGATTCTGCGATTTTCCGGGGCTCATGTTGTTCTTCGAACGCGATGCCGCCGGAACTCCCTTCGAGGGGCAGGACGTGCTACCCGCAGTGACCCACTGCAACGACCGCGACTCGTACGAGCAATTCATGTTGCTCGAGTACCTCGCCTATCGCATCTACAACATGGTAGCCGATTTGAGTCTGAGAGTGCGTCTCGCGAACATTGACTACTTCGATTCGGAGCGCGGCGAGTTGAGGGCCGAGCGCTTTGGCTTCTTCGTCGAACACTGGGACGTTCTTGCTGAACGCAATGGTTGGGAACGTTTGACGCTGCCGGTCGTGCCGCCCCAGGAATACGACGCCGATGCCCGGACCGTGTTCGAGGTGTTCCAATACCTCATCGGCAACACGGATTGGAGTTACTCACGTTCGGCGCCGGACGAGGACTACTGCTGTCACAACGTGGTGCCTATCGGCGCCGCTGCCGGACCTGTTTTTCCTCTGCCTTACGATTTCGACCATGCCGGACTCGTCGATGCTCCTTACGCAGAGCCTGCTCCCTCGCTGCCGATCCGTACTGTCCGCGAAAGACTGTTTCGCGGGATCTGCGGTCCCGTGAAGCATCTCAATGCGGCGCTTGGGCTCTTTGAGGATCGCGAACCGGAGATCAGAGGGCTGTTCGAAAATGCCGGCTATCTCAGCGAACGAAACCGCGAACGGGCGCTTCAATACATTGACGATTTCTACGAGATCGCTGCAAACGATGGCAGAGTCCAAAGTGAGATCTTGTCGAAATGCCGGACCCCGTAGTGTCGGGAATGTCGCCCTGCATAATCTCTGAAGTGTCGAACCGCTCGGTGTGAGTTTGCCGCCGGCCACGCATTGCGGGAGAATTGGCGTTCTGAGCGACTAGTGGCTATTTAGTTGTGTGCGCGAAGCCGCGAAGCCAACTAACTGAGAAACGCTCACTCGGATATCGCGGGATCGAACGATGAGTGAAGGCAGCAACCTATCTGTGGCAGAGACCAAGACACCGGGAAGTGGCAAGCGTAAGTCTCTGCCACTGGATCTGTTACAGCAGTCCTGCAAGCGGGTCGGCATCGTTGGAATGGTGGGTACCGGTCTCTGGCTCTGGGCGATAGTCAACTCGCAGATCAGGCCCATAACCGGTGCGGCTCGAGACGCGGGAATAGCGGGTGCCTGGCCGATGCCGGGTAATCTGGTAGCGGCTGTTGGGTTGATTGTCTCGATAGCACTGATCGTGGCGGCGCGGAGCCTGCACCACAAACCCGTACTGCTGTCCAACATCGGATTGTCCTACATGATCGTGTGTGCTTTCCTCATCGGCATACTCAATCAGTGGCGTCCGTTGCTCATTCCTGGAAATGTCTCGTGGATTTGCATAATCATCCTGGTCTACCCGTCAATAGCTCCCAACACTGTTTGGAAGACCTTCCTGGCGTCCCTCGTCGCGGCGTCCATGGATCCGGTGGCTCTGGGCATGACTCTCCAGAGGGTTGGGGAGATAGACGCAACGGTTGCGGACGCGGTACAGAGTTTCCTTCCCAACTACGTATGTGCCGCGCTAGCGGTCGTGCCGGCACACATCATCGCGAATCTCGGACGCCAGGCATCCAAGGCGAAGGAGCTGGGCAGCTACAAGCTCGGTGAAGTTCTCGGTCAGGGAGGCATGGGTGAGGTGCACCTGGCGACGCATCGCATGCTTGCCCGACCCGCTGCCATCAAGATCGTCCGCGCGGAGGTGTTGGGCGCCAGCTCGGCTCAGGCAGTCCACGTGATATTGGAGAGATTCCGGCGAGAGGCGCAGGCGGCGGCGGCGCTCCGGTCCCCCCACACCATCGAGTTGTACGACTTCGGCATGAGTGAGGACGGGACGTTCTACTACGTCATGGAACTGCTGGACGGTCTCGACCTGGAGACGTTGGTCGAGAGATTCGGTCCTGTGCCGCCGGAGCGCGCAGTGCATCTCTTGAAGCATGCGTGCCTCTCGCTCGGAGAGGCGCACGCTCGCGGGATGATCCACCGCGATGTGAAACCGTCGAATCTCCATGCGACTCGCTTGGGTCTCGCCGTGGATTTCTTGAAGATTCTCGACTTCGGCCTGGTGAAGAACATCGGACCGCAGCCTGACTCCACCCTCACTGCTCCTCAGGTTGCCCCGGGAACTCCCACGTACATGGCACCCGAGATCGCACTGGGAGAAAAGCCGGATCAGCGCGCCGATGTGTACTCGCTGGGCTGCGTCGCCTACTGGTTGCTGACCGGCCAGTTGGTGTTCGACGGCAGAAACCCGGCGGAAGTGATGAGCAAACACGTCAAGGAAGAACCGGTGCCTCCCTCCAATCGCACCGAGCTGGAGGTTCCCCCCGAGCTGGACGAGCTCGTGTTGTCGTGTCTGGCCAAGGAGCGGGATCTGAGGCCCGCCAGTGGAGAGGAGCTGTGGGACAGACTCGCGGCGTTATCTCTGCCGAACGAGTGGACGCAGGAACGAGCGAGGCACTGGTGGGATACTCATTTCCCCGCGCGGTCTTACGGGGAAGTCGTAGAAGAAGGGGTGCTGCAGCGGGTGAGCCTCTCGATCGACCGGTGAACTCAGCGGTCTCGGGACGGCACTAATGCGGCGGCCTCAGCTCAATCCTTTTTTCGCTTCAGCATTAGCTCTTCGA
>CAZOJI010000002.1:0-89587 GCA_964580055.1 uncultured Gemmatimonadaceae bacterium
CAACAATGATGTGGATGGCACTGATCCAACCGTGCGCACAATTGGACTGGTTCCCCAGCGCTCGTCATGCTTCATTCGCTTGATAGACGGCTTGGTTCCCTAAGCTGCTAGCTGTTCGATGTACTTCTCGCGGCCAGACCAGCGAGCGGGTTCGACGTCGTAAGCTTCAAGCGCTTCGACAATGTCGCTGCTAATTCCGCGCTCGGTGTCGTTTAAAAACGCGAACGCTTGGGACTTGTGTTCGCGTGCGTCTCGTGTATCGGTCAGCGTGAACAGATATGCACCAATCGTGTTCCGTGACGGTGTGTTGATTGCTTGAAGGATGCGTTCGGGAGCGGAACGGGAAGCTGGAATGAGGAAGTCAATTGCATGGTCGTACCCGGTCTTTCCCGCAAGTTTCACGCTGGGGCTGTACCTAATGTCATGCTGATCGAGAAATGATCGAACATCCTCCCAAAACAGAGATGACACCCGCGATTGAGACATGACGAACATGTCATTGACAGAGATCATCGCCTGCAACAATGCGTGCACACGCTGGCCGATGTTTCGCGTCGACGCATCAGTCTCGAGACGGTCTCCCTCCAAACGGACTCCCACACCGTTCAAGATCGTGTTTAGTACTTGCTTTCGTTTCGGCGTGTTGAATTCCATTCCCGAAGCTTCGAGGTCGGAAAGAACGTACCCATCATCAGACAAAATGATCTTGTCACCCTTCCGCAGGGCGTACATTTGGAGGTGGTCGTTGTGACGGTCCAAAAATGGAGTGGTGAGTTCGCAACCGCCATCGATCTGCTCCACTGACAGTCCAGTCTTCAACCATTTGATGTAGTCGCCAACTAGGTTCTTGAGATCGTAGGCGGTCAAAGTATTAGATCCTGCAAATGTGGAATGTTTGTGATGTTACAAAACCCACAGAAATCGGCGAGCGCCGTTGCCACATCTGCGGGATTCGAGAACATCTTGGTGTCCAGTGCCTCCGCCCATTTGGTGCCGTAGCCTTCTTTATACACATGTATGTGCGGACAAGCAATGACCTGCCCGTCGGGGTTAGTGTGAGGCGGACCATCTAAGTCCAATCTTACCAATACGATAGATGTACGGACCCTGTTCTGGTACCGCACGTTTGCAAGCTTGATCCTGCCGCGCGTGGCGTCAAAAAGATACTTCTCTCGAGGATCAAATGATTGAAGCTCGTATATTTCGTTCTTGCCGGGCATGAGACTAATCGTGGTATTGTTCTCAAACCACTTCGGATTCGCGATCAGTAGATCGGCTTCAGATTGTGTTAGTTCCATTCAACGCTCCGGTCCATCAATTCCCAAGCCGTCTAA
The DNA here is from genome assembly GCA_964580055.1 of uncultured Gemmatimonadaceae bacterium. Classification (GTDB taxonomy): domain Bacteria; phylum Gemmatimonadota; class Gemmatimonadetes; order Gemmatimonadales; family GWC2-71-9; genus JBDGYW01. The sequence continues at coordinate 1,335 of CAZOJI010000002.1, forward strand.
CGACCTTGCGCATAACCTGCGTGCGCTGACTCACCTGCTGCAAGGGACCTTCGGTCACCTGTGATCTCGCTGTGCGCTCATATCAACGGCTCCTACCACGCATGACAGGTTCATGCGCCTGTTATGCGGCGACCGACTACTTGCCCCGTCAACAACTCACCTGCGTTAACTGGTTGGCACATCACTGTTGTAGATGTCCAGAGTGATCTTCCAATCCCCGTTTAGCTTCTCCCAAACCTCAACGAAGCTGCCTTCGTCTTGAATGAGCCCCGTAGGCGCTTCGATCACCAGGTAATACTTGCCACGCGACGTTGCCAAGTCACCGAGACGAGCAATGCGGACGTTTTGGGTTTCGAACCGGAGGCTGACGCCAGGACCGAGAAGGCCCGCAGCACTCTCTTGAATGCTCGCCCTGCCATTAAGCGCTGGTGCGTTCGGCGGCATCTGGATGGCATCATCTGCGAAGAAGGACGCAAAGAGGACTGCGTCTTGGGCTTGTGCAGCCTGGGACAGCGCTGCGTCCAAAGTTCTGATGACTTGTGCCTCAGACGAAAGCTCGGACTGCGTCAGCGGTACTGCAGTTTCGGCAGCGCAACTGACAGCGAGGAGTGCGAAAAGAGGGTGTAACAATTTCATCAAGATCCTCCGTCGGTTATCAGATAAGCGATCGACCGCACCGCACGCACAGATCACGTCGCCGTCTAACCTGTACTTAACCTGCACCCCGTCCACCACACCTGCAAGATCGCAGCGCCCGACGATCTATGCACTTATCACTGCGCCCCACGCCCTCCGCCGGCACCGCCTCCACCGCCGCCGCCAATGTCATCTGCCGGACTCCGTACCCCAAGACCGCCACGATTCAATACAGGCTCTTCACCCATTTCCGTCCCTGGAGCCAAGGGGAACGGTTTGCAGTGAGAGGCTATAGCCAAGTTCGCACCGAGTATCCAGAGGGTGAGGTGCACTTCACAGTAGCGCATCCCGACAAGCAGCTTCGCTGCGCGGTGTGTGGAAGTCGCCGAGTGATCCGCAAGGGAGGCCGCAAGCGGCGTTTTCGGGGCCTTCCCATTGGCCGCAGGTCGGTGTGGATCGTGTTGGATGTACCACGTTTGGGATGCAAGGATTGCGGTGCAGTACGACAGGCGGAGGTGGATTTTGCCCCGGGGCAACACCGCTACACGAAGCGGTTTGGCCGCTACGTGCTGGATCTGGTCGAATGTATGGCGATGTCGGATGTGGCGAAGCATCTTGGGGTGAGCTGGAATCTGGTCAAGACCATTTTGAAGGCGGAACTCCGGCGTCGATTCAGTCGACCACGACTGCGGGACGTGAGACGGATTGCCATCGACGAAATCTGCATCGGCAGGGGTCATCGGTATCTGACAGTTCTTGGGGATTGGATCGCCAGAGCCCGGGCCACCGGTATCGGCCAGATGCGGCAGATGGCCGACACCTTGAGCGTCTATAAGGATGGAGTACTGGCCTACTACGACGTGCCCATCTCTACCGGGCCGCTGGAGGGCACGAATACCAAGATCAAGCTGCTCCAGCGCCAAGCCTACGGGTACAGAGACCAGGAGTTCTTCCGACTCCGGATATTTGCCCTGCACGAGACCCGCTATGAACTCGTCGGATAACCGTCAGGGATGCAATTGGGTGAAGAGCCGACTTTTCACTGGCGCTACCTTCCAATGAGGAGCAACAGAAAATCGCGGACTGCCTCTCCACCCTCGACACCCGGATCACCGCGCAAGCGACGAAAATCGAGGCTCTCAAGCAACACAAACGCGGCCTGATGCAGCAGCTCTTCCCCGCGCCGGAGGCACTATGAACCACGAAAAACACCAAAAACACGAAAAATACACGATCAACCTTTTCCCTTTTCGTGCCTTTCGTGGTTCAACAGCTAGCGCATCGCCGGAGGGTTGCTGACATCGTGAACGACCTGATTCTTTACACCACCGAAGACGGCCGAAACACGATTCGGTTGCGCACGGACCAGAACACGGTCTGGCTGACGCAGTTGGAGATGGCGGAACTCTTCGACGCCACCAAACAGAATATTTCCCTGCATCTGAAGAACCTCTTCGAGGACGGGGAGTTGGATACGGATTCAGTTGTCAAGGAATCCTTGACAACTGCCGCCGATGGCAAGCGGTACAAGACATTGCTCTACAATCTGGACGCCATCCTGGCCGTGGGATACCGGGTGCGCTCGCCCCGTGGAGTGCAGTTCCGGCGCTGGGCTTCGACCGTCCTCAAGGAGTACCTGCTCAAGGGCTTCGCGATGGACGACGAGCGACTGAAAAACCCGGATGGCCGCCCGGACTACTTCGATGAGATGCTGGAGCGTATCCGCGAGATTCGGGCCTCCGAGAAGCGTTTTTACCAGAAGGTGCGGGATCTTTTCGCCCTCAGCAGCGACTACGCCAAGACGGACCAGGCCACGCACCAGTTCTTCGCCACCGTGCAAAACCTTCTGATCTATGCCGTGACGCGGCAAACCGCCGCCGAACTCATCACGGAGCGGGCCGATCGCGATGATCCGCACTTTGGCCTCCTGCATTGGCAAGGCGGCAAGGTGCGTAAGCAGGATATCCTCATCGCCAAGAATTATCTGACCGAAGACGAGATCGACACCCTCAACCGCCTGGTCGTGATCTTTCTGGAAACGGCGGAACTGCGCGCCAAGAACCGCCAGGAAACCCGCATGAGCTTTTGGAAGCAGAACGTGGATCAGATCATCACGTCCAACGGATTTCCCCTGCTCAGCCACGCGGGGTCCGTCAGCCATGAGCAAATGGAGAAACATGCCTCCGCGCTGTATCTGAAATATGACCGGCAGCGCAAAATAGAGGAAGCGAAAGAAGCCGACCTCCAGGACGATGCCGAGCTGAAAGCGCTTGAAGCGAAGATCAAGAAACGAAAACAGTGAGCAGGGACAGGAAGAAACTATGACCGAAAACGACCAAAACCAACTCGGCAAAACCCTCTGGAACATCGCCGACCAATTGCGCGGGGCGATGAACGCGGACGACTTCCGTGATTACATGCTGGCGTTCCTGTTCCTGCGCTAGCTCTCGGACAATTACGAGCAGGCGGCGAAGAAGGAACTGGGGCGGGACTACCCCGACCCGGATGCCGTGGACAACGGCGGCCGGACGCCGCTGTCGGTGTGGTACGACAACAACCCCGCCGAAATCGCCGCATTCGAAAAGCAGATGCGCCGCAAGGCCCACTACGTCATCCAGCCAAAGCATCTGTGGACGAATATCGCCCACATGGCCCGGACCCAGGACAAGGAACTGCTGAACACGCTGCAGGAGGGTTTCAAGTACATCGAGAACGAATCGTTTGAAAGCACCTTCTCCGGGCTGTTTTCGGAGATCAACCTCGGCTCGGAGAAGCTGGGCAAGACCTATCAGGCCCGCAACGCCAAGCTCTGCACGATTATCACCAAGATCGCCGAGGGGCTGGCTCAGTTCTCGACCGATTCCGATACGCTGACCAACGACTGGGACATGCTCCGCGAGCAGAACCCGGCGAAGAAGCCCACCTTCGACGCGGTGGTCGCCAACCCGCCGTTCAGTTACCGCTGGGACCCGAACGACGCCCTAGCCGAAGACATGCGGTTCAAGAACCACGAGCTGGCGCCGAAGAGCGCGGCCGACTTCGCCTTTCTGCTGCACGGGTTTCACTACCTCAAAGATGATGGCGTGATGGCGACAATCCTGCCCCACGGCGTGCTGTTCCGTGGCGGCAAGGAAAAAGCCATCCGAGAGAAGCTGCTCAAGGACGGCCACATCGACACGGTGATCGGCCTACCTGCGAACCTGTTCTACTCGACAGGGATTCCGGTGTGCATTCTCGTGCTCAAGAAGTGCAAGAAGCCCGATGACGTGCTGATCATCAACGCCAGTGCGGAGGGCAACTTCGAGAAGGGCAAGCGGCAGAACTATCTGAACCCCGAGCACATCAAGAAAATCATCGACACCTACCAGCACCGCAACGAGGAGAAGCGCTACGCCCGGCCGGTGACGATGGAAGAAATCGAAGAGAACGACTACAACCTGAACATTTCGCGCTACGTCAGCACAGCCGAGGCGGACCCCCAGGTCGATCTGTCGGCTACGCATGAGCTGTTGGTCGAGATCGAGAAGGAAATCCGTGAATCAACGGCGAAGCACAACGAGTTTCTGAAAGAACTCGGACTATCGCCATTGCCAGCGCAGGCGACGGAGAACCCGGAGTAGCAGGATGGTTTGGCCCTGTGGCGGAATGCCTAGCAACAGCATGCATCGGTCGGCGCTACGCGCCGCCGCTGATGCTGAGAGTTAGGCAGCGCTGCGACTCACACCCTTGCGAATGGCCTTAGCAATGTCGGCTTGTGTAGCTCCGAGACTGAGAAGCGAACGCACCAGTAAGTCGAGGCTCACAGTTGGGTCGGCCGCCTCCATCTTGGCCACCCGGGACTGGCTGGACCCAACTTTCCGTGCGAGCTGCGTCTGCGATAGCTTGCGCCGTTTCCGTCGATCACGAACAGCCACCGCAAGCGCGAGCTTTGTTTCGATGAATGCACGTTCCTCATCTGTTAGTTCAAGGAAATCACCGGCATCTCCGACTGCCCAACCTGCATCCTCGAGTCGCTTTGCTTTCTTCTTGTCCATGGCTTCGACTCCTTCCTACCGGAGTTGCTGGTATTTGCGCAAGCGAAGCTTGCAGTTTTCGATGACTGATTTGGGCGTGGCCCTCGTCTTCTTGGCGAACACTTCGAGTATTACGATTGCGTCGTTATCAGCGTGGTACATGATGCGCCAAGTGTTGTCGCGATCAACGATTCGTAACTCGTGGCACCGTTTGCCAACGGACGGCATCGGTCGCGAAGATGGCATTGATAGAGTCTCGCCGCCCTGCAACCGTCGCAGCAGAAATCCTGCTTCGAGGCGCGCTTCCGGGCTGAACGGCGGTGACTTCACCTCGCCGCGGAGCCAGACGAGTGGCTTGGCATTCTCCGACACGATTGAACGTTATGTCATATATGACATAGACGCAAGTGCGCAAATGCAGCGCAGCCTAACACACAGGGATTGTATCCGGAGTGCTCACTTGATGTAGCGGCATTTCTGAGTCGATGGTTGAGCGCAACGGAAGGAGAGTGGACTACGAGGGTTGCGCATTCTGGATACAATCTGTTGGACTGAACCGCGGTGAGCTATGGGGATTGTTTCCAATGCCTGGGTGTGGGCGGCGTATTGGGAGGGAGGGGCGAATAGCGGAGTCGAGGAATGGTGAAGCAGCACTGAGTGTATTCGCCGGTTGCGTGGTGTGGATGGTGTGGTTTTTGGGTGTGGGATTCGCGAGCGATGGGATCTGTCGCGGGAAGCGGTATTTTTGAGTTTAGGGGACGCGAAGATTTACGACCCCACGATGAAGTGATGATATTGCCGGTGAGAGCCGCGTTGTCGAACCACTCGAAGCCAAGGCGTTTGAGAATGGCTTCGACCTCCCGCGGTTTCAGGACCGGAATGGATCCCAACGGTTAGGCTACCCTAACCGTATGCGTGCCGACGAACTCCGCGTCGAGCGTCGGTTCTCCGTCCGGCGCATGCCATGTGCGTTAGGTGCGCTGGCTAACAAGCTGCCCCCGATTCTTCAGTTTCTCAGAGTCGACGGACCGCGTGCCGAATGTTGTCTCGCTGAGCTTCAGCGGCGGTCGCAAGCGGCTGGGACCAGCGCTCGAGCAAGTCACGCGTGAATTGTCTGCCGTGCCCCTTGCCGGTTTGGTCGTGTTCACCGATGGGGCTGACAACTCCGGCGTGCAGCTTTCCGAGATCAGGCGCGAGCTGGCACAGGAAGGCATGGATGTCGGCGAATTGGACGCGGTCATCAGTCGCATGGGCGGGATGGATAGGCGTGGCGCGATTGGCGAGGCGCGCGGTCTCCCCTTTTGGAGGCCGAGGTGATTCAGGGAGTCAAGGAGTTCGAGTTCAAGCTGCGGCGTCAGCTTCAACTGAACGAAGACCGCCGGCCATTTCTGTCGGGCTCGGATGCAGAGCCCGAAGGGTATCGTGAGCTGGTGGAGTAATACTACCGGGAACTCTCACGCAGGTCGGACGGGCGGAGGGAGCAGCCAATGTCCAATGTCCAACATTCAATGTCCAACATCCAATGTCCAAGTTCCAGCATCCGCGTTTGCGATGGGATACTCGGTATACCCTGGAGACCTTGCCGCTAATCTTTCCGAACAACTGAGCCGATAATGAGTGAACGCCCTGCTCGTCTGCTGGCACGGGTGTGAGCTGGAGGCTCAATGGCGCTGAAAGTCTTGATGGTGGAAGACAACGACTGGGATGCATCCCGCATACGACATTGTCTCGAAGCGGGGTGCTCCGGATGCGATGTAAGACGCGTCCGCAGGGCTTCTGAGATTTGGGCTTTCACGAGTTCGCCTTACGACGTCATTCTGCTCGATCTGAGCTTGCCAGACGCGCACGGGTTGGAAACGTTGACCGGCGTCCGCAAAACGCTCGCCGCTGTGCCCATTGTGATGCTCTGCTACGCGACTGACGAGGAGGTTGCAGAGTCCTGCCTTGGCAATGGCGCTCAGGATTACGTCTTCAAGGAATCGATCAGCGAGGAATTACTGAGGCGGGCCATACGCCATTCCATCGAGAAGCAGCGATTGGAGTTGGCTCTCGAGAGATCGAGATCCGAATACAGAAAGCTGATCGAGAACGCGCCCTACGGAATCTGTCGATCGGATCGGGAAGGCAATCTCCTGGATGTCAATCAGGTGATGGTCTCGATGCTGGGTTGCGATTCCAGGGAGCAAGCGCTGGAGCTGAATCTCGCCAGCGATGTCTACTCGGAAGCGGAAGTCCACTCACGACTGGTTGAGGAGCGCTTCTCGCGTGGAGGTATGTCCTCGACTGAAGCAGTATGGAAACGCAGGGATGGACAGCTCGTGAATGTAGGCGTGACCGGACACCTCGCCTGTCATGGTGACGCCGGCGTCGAGTACTTGGAGATGTTCGCCGAAGATGTCACGTCACGGATAGCTTTGGAAGAGCAGCTGCGTCAGACACAGAAGATGGAGGCTGTCGGGCAGCTTGCCGGAGGAGTGGCTCACGAGATCAACAACATGCTCTCCATCATATTGGCCGACACCGAGTTGATTCGCAGGGCCCTGCCAGCCGAATGCACTGATTTGACCAACGATGTCGAGGAGGTGCGCCAGGTTGCCATCAGAGGAGGCAAGCTTGTGAAGCGCCTTCTGGGATTCAGCCGAAGGCAGCGACTGTCGGTCGAGGTCATTGATCTCACGGAAGTGGTCGTCGAGACCGTTGGGATGCTACGAAGATTGGTTCCGGAGTTCGTCAAGATCGAATGTGAGGCAGCAGAACCTCTGACACGCATCCGCATCGATCCGGCGACCGTGGAGCAGATTCTCCTGAATCTGACCACGAATGCAAGAGATGCGATGCCCGATGGTGGGACACTCTCGATATCGACCGGCTCCACCGAGTTGGACCGGCGTTACTGCCTCGGCCATCCAGGTGCCAGGCCGGGACCGGTCGCTTACCTGCGTGTCTCGGACACTGGAATCGGCATGGACGATGAAACTCGCGAGCAGGTTTTCGAACCGTTCTTTTCGACCAAGCCGCGCGGCAAAGGCACTGGGCTCGGCCTGTCAACTGTGTACGGCCTTGTCAAGCAGCAGGCTGGATACATAGCAGTTGAGAGCGAGGCCAATGCGGGCACGACAATCGATATCTTCTTTCCACTGGTTGAAGCGGACAGCACGCCAAAGCGTCGCGAATCCGGGCCGGCAAGGCATCTGGAAGGCGTGGAGACAGTTCTGGTCGTTGAAGACGAAGCGGAGTTGCGCCGGGCTGCGCAACGGGCTCTCGAGAGATTCGGTTACACGGTGTTGCTTGCTTCTGACGGAACTGAAGGTCTCGATCGTTACCGCAGGTACCCGGGCAAAGTCGATCTCATCCTCACAGATGTCGTCATGCCGAACATGAGCGGCCCCGCTCTTGCCGAGACCGTGCTCGCCGAGTGCGGCGGCAATGCACCTGAAATCGTTTTCACCAGCGGGTACAGCAGCGGAGACCTGCGCAGCGGCGATTTGCTGGACGGCAAGTATTCCCTCTTGGAGAAACCCTGGGAGTTGGCGACGCTTCTAGATACTGTTCGAAAAGTGCTGGATGCCCGAGAATCTTCATCTCGAGCCAAAATGAAAGGCGCAGCCTGATAGGCCCTATCCGCTGCAGGCAACTCACAACTCACTACCTGCTACGTACCACTCACCACTCACCACTCACTACCGCACGACTCACCGCCCAATACCGTCCCCTCACCACACACCACCCCCAACCCCTATATTATTCCCTGATGCAGACATCTCAACTTCAACGCCTACTCGCGCGTTATGATTCCATGCTGGTCGGCTTTTCAGGGGGAGTCGACTCCTCGCTCCTCGCGGTTTCGGCGAGAAATGTGCTCGGCAAATCAAGAGCGGTTGCAGCGATCGGCAAGAGCCCTTCGCTACCCGCCTCACAATTGGATCAGGCGCGGCGCATAGCTGAGAGGTTCGATCTCGATCTCCGCGAGATTGCCACCGATGAACTGGACGACCCGGAGTACGTTGCGAACAGCACCCAGCGTTGTTACTACTGCAAGCGTGAGTTGTGGGGAAAGATGCTGGCAGCAGCTCGTGAACTGGGTATTTCTGCGGTGGCCGAGGGAACTACGGTGGACGACCTCAGCGAGCACCGGCCAGGCCTGGCGGCATCGGGCGAACTGAGCGTAGTAAAGCCACTGGTTGATGCTGGCTACACGAAAGAGATGGTTCGCGAAGAAGCGCGCTACCTCGGTATTCCGATATGGGATGTGCCCTCGGCTCCCTGCTTGTCGAGTCGTGTCCTGTACGGGTTGGAGGTGACGCCTGACCGGTTATATCAGGTGGAGCGCGGTGAGGCCTTTCTTCGCGATCTCGGGATAGCCGGTGACCTCAGATTGCGGCATCACGGCGATGAAGCGCGGATCGAGGTTGCGGTATCTGAGTTCTCAAAGGTCAGAGATTCCAAGCGCAGCATCGTCGCGGAGTTCGCGAAGCTCGGATTTGCCAAGGTCACGCTCGACCTCTCCGGCTATCGGCGGGGTAGTCTGCTGGTGCAGAGTACCCCCGATTTGGAAATTCTGTCTCAGCAACGGGAATGAAAAGTGCGCTTGTTCATCGCAATAAATCTACCAGATCAGATTCGCAGGGAAATCTGGGACAGTGCGGCGCTGCTGCGTGAACGGCGGTACCCGATTCGATGGGTCAAGCCGGAGGGGATGCACATAACGCTCAAGTTTCTTGGCGAGGTTTCGGGACATCGCGAAGATTCGGTGGTCAACGCTCTGGAAACAGCCAGCGCTGGAGTGCATCCGTTCACACTTTCCCTAGAGGGCTTCGGGGCGTTCCCGGACACCCGGCGCGCTAGAGTGGTCTGGCTCGGGTGTGAGCCATCCCTTGCTCTAGAGCAACTACAACGTCAGATCGAGGACAGCACCAGCAGCCTCGGGTTTCCGCGCGAGACGCGCGTGTTTCACCCGCACGTGACCCTGGGGCGTCTGCGGCGAGGCGCCGAGAAATCACGACTCGGTGGGCTGGCAGGAGTCTTGGATCGTTTGCACTATGTCCGCGACCTCTCAGTGGATTCGATCGAGCTCATGCAAAGTGAGTTATCACCGGCTGGGGCCGATTATACTGTACGTGAATCGTTCGAGCTAACGCCGTGATTGGCGGTTGTTTCTCCAATCTGTTTGCAGCGATAGGATGCGCCACAGTCGTGTGCGTGGCGGCTGTCGCAGCGTGGTACTTCAGAGCCGACATCTCCGAATCCTACCGATCGCTGGTTGAACGCCCGGCGGAGGTTGCTTCTGTGCAGAGCACTCGCGGTGAGCCCTCTGTTGCGGCGCTGCAGGACGCGCTCGCAAAGGAGCGTGCCATAGCCCGGCGCGATGGCCCAGAGAGCGTGGTGCTGTCAGCGGACGAGATGTCGGCGCTGATCGGTGATCGTCTCTCATCGGACGCCAAGGAGGCTCTCGACTCCATATCCATTACTCTGACCGAGGAGCGGCTCACACTCGATGCCACCCTAAAGACCGAAGCGTTCGGACGAGACCTTCTCGGACCTCTGCGGGGTATGATTGACCCATTGGAGCCGATCCGCGTATCCGGAACGGCGGCTGTGCGAGCTCCGGGGGTGATTGGCTGGGACGTGGACGAATTCAAGGTGGCGTCGTTTCCGTTTCCGCAGCCGGCTATTCCGGTGCTCGTGCAGCGTCTCACTGGAGGGGCCGGTGGAATCGTGATATTTGCCGTACCGGCCGAAGTGGATGATTTGCGTATTCGACCGGACGGCGTGACTTTCTACAGAAGAGCCCGCTGATGGCAAAACGAGTGTTAGTGGTGGACGACGAGAGAGGTGTGCGAGAGGCACTTCGTCAGACGCTGGAGTACGAGGGTATTGAGGTGCGCACGGCGGAGTCCGGCGACAAGGCCCTCAAGATAGTGCCGGAATTCCATCCTCACCTGGTGTTCCTCGACATCAAGATGGCGGGAATGGATGGGCTAGAGACACTGTCCGAATTGAAGAAGATGGACGGTGACATCTTCGTCGTCATGATCTCGGGCCACGGCACCATTCAGACGGCTGTCGAGGCGACGCAGTTGGGTGCCTATGATTTTCTCGAGAAGCCATTGGACACCGACCGCATTTTGCTCACCCTGCGGAATGCGCTCGATCACGTCGACCTCTCATCGGAGAATGAACGGTTACGCGAGAGGAGTGAGGACCGTTACGAAATCGTGGGGTCCAGCCCAGCGATCAGACAGGTGTTGGAGGTCATAGAGAAAGTCGCTCCTACTCCCGCAAGGGTTTTGATCACCGGCGAGAACGGTAGCGGCAAGGAGCTGGTAGCCCGCGCAATCCACCGGTTGTCACCTCGAGTGAACCACCCGTTCATCGAGGTCAACTGTGCCGCGATACCGAGCGAACTGATCGAGAGTGAGTTGTTCGGACACATGAAGGGGTCCTTCACCGGTGCGTTTGCCGACAGATCGGGCAAGTTCGAGCAGGCAGACGGCGGAACGCTCTTTCTCGATGAGGTGGGTGACATGAGTGCCGCGGCACAATCGAAGGTTCTCAGAGCACTCGAGGAAGGTGTGGTGACGCGAATCGGGGCCACAAAGGCAGTCAATGTCGACGTGCGGGTCGTGGCCGCGACGAACAAGTCTCTCGAACAGGAAATCGCTGCCGGGCGCTTTCGTGAGGATCTCTACTACAGACTGAACGTAGTGCCGATCCATGTGCCTCCGTTGCGCGCCAGGAGAGAAGACATCCCGGCACTCGTGGAAAAGTTCGTGAATCAACTCGCCAAGGATTCCGGATTGAAACAGAAACGTTTCGATGAAGGCGCGCTCGAGGCGATGGCCGCGCGCGATTGGCCGGGAAACGTGAGAGAATTGCGTAATGCGGTCGAGCGGCTGGTGATACTAACCAGCGACGATGTCGTTACGGCGGCCGATGTGAGTAGGTTGACGGGTATGGCGCAGGACGCGGAACTCGGTGATCTCATGCAGTGCGAAACCTTTGATTCGTTCAAACAGGATGCGGAGCGCGCGTTTCTCCAGGGCAAACTCTCCGAGAACGCATGGAACGTGAGCGAAACCGCACGCAAGCTCGACATGCCCAGGAGCAATCTCTACAAAAAGATCGAGAAGTATGGATTAGAGCGAGACTGAAGGAGTCTGCGGGGCGCCGCGTTCTTCTGCATCATGTCGCACTAAATCGGTTAAGCAATGCCTGCAATGGTTGTTATCCTCGTTCCATGCGATCTTCTTCGGTGGCAGTCATACTCAACACGCATGGCGTTCCGCTCAGCCTCTCGACGCTCAGTGACATACCCATGGCAAGAGTGCTGAGAGCGGAGTTTGCCGGTGGCGAAACCGCGGCATGTGTCGCCGCGACACTCGAGCACGAATGCTCGGCGTGCGATCTTCTGGATGCACTTCGGCCGTGGGCAACAGATCGTGGTTGGTCCATAACGCTTGCGCCATTCGCCAGAACTAGCTAACCTTTTGTGCAGTCAGGGTTTGCAGCGTGCGGCCCTCGGCTCTTTTTTGTATGGGGCTGATCTGACAACAAGAGATGCTTTTCCGACTTTCGATTTCGTAAGGCACTGTCTGAACCTGACCAGGGCCGGTCCCTCCTTCTCTCTCCAATTCTCACGTGAACCTTTTCGGCAATTGAGTGATGTTGAGAAGTACGTCCGGAACTCGTTGACGGTGCGTGTTGGGCTAGGGTCACCTGAACTCCTAAGAGGGAGTTGACGTTATGGTACTCGCCACTGCCAAGAAGAGGCAGGTAGACGATGGATCGCTGGATCAGTATCTGCGGGAGATCAGTCAGTATCCGTTGATCACACGCAAGGAAGAAATCGATCTTGCGATAAGGATCAGGAACGGGTGCGCTGGGTCACTCGACAAGCTCGTGAGGAGTAACTTGCGGTTTGTCGTTTCAGTTGCCAAGAAGTACCAGAATCAGGGCGTCAGTCTCGCCGATCTGATCAATGAGGGTAACCTCGGACTGATCAGAGCCGCACACAAGTTCGACGAGACACGAGGCATCAAGTTCATATCGTACGCCGTATGGTGGATTCGCCAGGCAATCCTGCAGGCACTGGCAGAGCAGAGCCGGATAGTGCGCGTGCCGCTGAACCGGGCCGGAACCTTGCACCGTATAGGGAGACGATCCTCTACCTTGCTGCAGGAACTTGGCAGAGAGCCGACCGTAGAGGAGATCGCCGAGGGAATGGACATCTCTCGCGAGGAGGTCGCCAAGACCATGTCAATCTCGCAGAGCCACTTGTCCCTCGATGCACCGCTTACTCCCGGAGAAGACAATAGGCTCCTCGATTATTTGCCGGACAAACAGAGCCAAGGTCCCGACGAGCAGGCATTCGAACGTGCTCTCTCGGAGTCTATCGAAGACATGCTAACGGAGCTCAAGGAGCGCGAGGCGCGTATCCTCAGACTCTATTTCGGTCTCGAGAACAAAGAACCTATGACGCTCGAGCAAATCGGGCAAATGATGGGTATCACGCGCGAGCGTGTTCGTCAGATAAAGGAGAAGGCGCTCGCGCGACTGCGCCATGCCAAGCGCGCGCGAGCATTGTCCAGCTTTCTGGGCTGACCTAGGCTACAGGCCGCAACTCCACAATGCGGGGAGTGGGAATCGTTGATCATTCAGGATTTCCCGTTTCCCGCGTTCAGTTGTTAGATCTTCAATGAACTTCTCCATACAATCATTGGGTTGTGACAAAGCTACGGTAGACTCCGAGCGACTCATCGGGAACCTCGTGTCCAACGGTGCGAATCTGGTGGAGGATCCCGAGGCGGCAGACGTGGTACTCGTGAACACATGCGGCTTCATAGATGCAGCAAAGCAGGAGTCGATCGACGCGATTCTCCAGGCGGCTTCTCTCAAAGAGCGCGGAATCCGCGCAGTTGTTGCTCTGGGCTGTCTCGTAGAACGCTACCATGGAGAATTGCAACGCGAGATTCCCGAAGTCGATCTGTTTTTGCGCTTCAACGAACTCGACCAGCTCATTCCGCGACTCGCTAAATTGGGCCTTGTCACGGATTCAGTCGCGTTACATCCGGGAGTAAGGCATTATTTCGGAGATTCTCCTTACGTCAGGTACCTCAAGATATCGGAAGGCTGCGATCACTCGTGTGCGTTCTGCGCGATTCCGCTGATGCGTGGCAAGCATCGCTCGGAGCCGGTCGAGCGGCTCGTGGAGGAAGCCAAACAACTCGAGCGAGCGGGTGCCAAAGAGATCACATTGGTTGCGCAGGACCTCGGTCACTATGGCAGAGACCTCGGAACAGGAGCCCCTCGTTTACCCGATTTGGTCAATGCTCTCTTGACGGAGACATCCGTCCCATGGTTACGCATGCTTTACTTGTATCCGGCGGCGCTCGGTGAGCGCCTGGTGGAAATCATGGAACGGGAGCCAAGGCTCGTGCCTTACGTCGACATGCCGATCCAACACGGCTCTGACAGGGTGCTCGAGCGCATGCGTCGTCCCGAGCGCCAAAGTACAATAAGAGCAAAGATGGCAATGCTTCGCGAAGCGATTCCTGACGTTGCCGTTCGCACGACGGTGGTATTGGGTTTCCCCGGCGAAACCGATCGAGACTTCGAGATTCTGTGTGACTTCATCGAGGAGATGGAGTTCGAGAGATTGGGAACCTTCACATATTCCGAGCAGGAGGGGACGCCGGGGGCGGAACTACCGGATGACGTGCCCGAAGACTTGAAGCGAAGGCGGCAGGAGGAGTTGACCGAGCTGCAACGAACCATCACCGAGGATCGGCTTGGACGGTTCATCGGGAGAGAGACGGATGTGCTGGTGGACGGAGACGCCGGATCGTTTGACAGCGTGTACACGCATTTTGGCCGCGTAAAATGGCAGGCCGACGATGTTGACGGCGTGACCTACCTGTCGAGTGCCGGATCTGCACTGCCACACGATTTCTGCCGTGTACTGATCGAGGACAACAGAGACTACGATTTCTTTGCCAGGGTCATAGAGTGAACAGTTTCTACCCGCATCGCTTCTCGGAATTCACTTCGGAGGCTCGGCGCAGCTACGTGTCGCTCATCTGCCTCGCTCTCCTGCTTTCAGGATGTGCCGCGCCGCGCGCAGCTGAGCGCAGGGGCGCAGAGCCGCTGCTGAGGGTGGGACTGTCGGTGGATGTCGAGAACGTGCTCGTTCGAGGTCAGGGGGGGGCGAGTGTGAGTGGTGCGGCTCCATTCGATCTGGCGCCTGGTGAAGAAGTACAGGTGGTTGCCACTCCTGGTGGACTGCGAGTAGGAGGGCGTAACACCCGCTCTCAACGGATCAGCTTCACAAGCAGCGACTTCGATGACCATCTGGTCGTGAACGGAAGGGCGTATCGCGGCAGCGTCGAGGTTCTCCACGACGGTGCGAGATTGACCGTAGTGAATGTCGTGGCGACCGATGCTTATCTGCGCGGCGTGGTCGGCGCCGAAATGGGCAGAAGACAGCAAAACGAGACGGCCGCACTAGAGGCTCAAGCAATAGCATCCCGCACCTATGCCCTGAAGAACCGTGGTCGCTTCCGCTCCGCCGGCTTCGATTTGCACGCCGGCGTAAGCGACCAAGCGTACCTCGGAGTGGAGCGTGAGACGGAGCTCGGTTCGGAGGCCGTACGACGCACCGCCGGTCTCGTGTTGACGTATCGTGGCGATCTGATCAGCGCCTTCTTTCATTCGACTTGTGGGTACTCAACCGCTTCACCGGAAGAGGTTTTCCGGACGGTCCGGGCAGTCCCTTATCTGCGCCCCGTTTCGGATCGCCGGCCGAGCAGTGGATACTACTGTGACATTTCACCGCGATTTCGCTGGACCGTGGAATGGGAAGGAGACCAGCTCCGCGATATATTACAGCGGACGATTCCTTCTGTGCTGGGACTGGAATCCGCGCTCGTGGATGAGGTCCGATCGATGCGCATCCACGGGCTCGGACCCTCTCGAAGGGTGACGGAGCTGCGGGTCGAGGTAGGTAGTGGTGAAATCCCTGTGTTTGGCCCCGACCTCCGGCGCGTCTTTTTGACTCCCGAGGAGACTTCCCTGGGGAGCACAGCGTTCGAACTCTCTCTCGAGCCCTCCCCAGACGGCGTAACGTCGGCTCGGATCTCCGGGGCCGGTTGGGGGCACGGCGTAGGCATGTGCCAATGGGGGGCGTTGGGGCGGGCGCGAGCGGGACAAACTTCACGTGAGATACTTTCAACCTACTTCCCGGGGACGCGCATTGAACGCTGGTATTAGGCTCGTATTCATATTGCTCATATGCCCACGGATCTTGGCCGCCCAAGGCTTCCTAGACCAGTTCTCCTACGAGGGTTTGAGGTTCTCCGGAGTCGGCTTCGAGTTCGGTGGTGTGGCATCGGACCGACTCACCAGGGAGATATCTGGTGCGGTGCGCGTGGACTACGGGAGGATTGCACCCGATGTGCGCGTGCTGGTCGGCCTATCGTATTTCAAGGGTGAGTTCCACGAGACGGAAATCGACGAGTTCGAGGGAGGGCTCGAAAGAGTGGTACGGAACCCGCCGCCCGGCTTTGAAATCGATGTCGGCACGATCACATGGTCCAACATCGAAGCCGACCTCGATCTACAGTACGTGTTCGAAGGGGACGGGAGAATTACCAACTACGTGGGTCTCGGTTTTGCCGCCCATCTACGGAACGGGACCGGAACCGCAATCGATGGCACGTTCGTCGAGGATGCCTTGGACACCATCGACGCGGGTGTCAACCTATCGATTGGAACCGCTATCGAGCTGTTTCCTGCGATCCGATTCACGATAGATCTGCGCGGTGGACTCAGCAGCGAGCTACGCACCGCGACCGCGCGTGCGGGCCTCATGTACAGGTTCGCCGGCGGAGGCTAGTGACCCGGCGCGATCTGTGTCTGGCCGCGGCCGGCGCGGTGCTGGTCTCGCTCTCCTATCCGCCGTTCCATCTCTGTATTCCTTCGTTCGTTTGTCTCGTTCCGGCAGTGCTGCTGATCGAAGAGGGAAACAGCGACCGTCTGCCTCTGAGGAGGCAGCTCGAGCAGGGGCTCTGGTTCGGTGCGATGGTGTATGGGCTGTCGCTGTATTGGATGGTTTTCGCGCTCTGGCGATATACCCCCCTTTCAGTGCTTGGTTACACTGGCGCTGTCCTGCTGCTGAGCGCTTACAGCGCGGTCTTCTTCGCTATATGTGGATGGATACGGCGAGCAACGTCGCTGCCGATTGTGGTAGTTTTCCCGCTGCTCTGGACATCTCAGGAGTGGGTGCTTGCGCATCAGGGCGATTTGAGGTTTCCCTGGTTGGGCCTGGGTACTTCACTGACAGGCTTCCCCACGTTGGTGCAAGTGGCGGATCTCGTCGGAGCACGCGGGATCACCTATTTGCTCGCGTTGGCCAACGCGACACTGGCGGTCGCGTGGCTGAAGCGCAGCGAGCGGCGCCGCGCAATCCTGCTGATGACCGCAGTTGTCTGCGGCGTGGCCGGCGCGGGTTCCTACGGATTCGTCCGAGAACGTCTGTTGAAGACGCGATCGCTTGGAGAAGTCACGCTGTTGCAGCCGAATGTGACGTTCGCCGACAAGTGGAATGCCGGCCTGCAGGACTCCATAGTCCGTTCGTTGGTGGAGATGTCGGTTCTAGTCCACAACCAGTCGGATCCCGATCTCGTCGTTTGGCCCGAGGGAGCAATACCAGGCGACGTCTTCAGGCGCCCAGACTGGAGATCGTGGATCTCGACATTTGCAGATGAGACCGGGACGCCGCTCGTTGTCGGGGGACTGCACTACCAGTCTCGAGCCGACTCCACGACCGTCCGTTTCAACTCCGCGTTTCTCTTCGATTCTCTGGGGCGAATCGACACGCATCCGGTCTATCACAAGCAGTTCTTGGTCCCGGTGACCGAGCGGGTGCCGTTCCTCCCCGACTACGAGCTCAATCTGCCGTGGCTCGGCAGCTTTGAAGCCGGCATGGGAGGAATCGTCTACGAAATTGGCATGGGAAGCTTCGGGATACTTATCTGTTACGAGTCCGCATTCGAACAGCTCTCTCGGGAATACCGTTTGAAAGGAGCGGAGTTCCTCGTCAATATCACAAACGACTCGTGGTTCGGTCACACCACGGCACCTCACCAGCATGCATCCCATCTGGTGATGCGAGCTATCGAGACCAGACTAGGTGTTGTGCGTGCCGCAAACTCGGGAATAACGGAGTTCGTCGATCCGCTTGGCCACGTGCAAAAACGTACTGTACTCGGTGCGAACACCCATTTGACGGGATTGGTGTCAACCAGTGACATGATAACCGCGTATGCTCGGTTCGGTGATTGGGTGGGTGGAACGAGCGTGCTGGTGGCGATTACTCTGCTGGCGTATTCTTGGTGGCGAGGCAAAGAAGCTGTCTAGCCCTCCCGATCTCGGATTCCTGCAATCGGTTGGGCCTGTCAGGCACTCCCGTCACGCTCGTATATTTTTGCCTCTACGAACAAGTCAAACAAGTCATTGTCTATCATTCCGTCCTTGACCTCGTAGGAGAGGATGTCGAGGGCCCGCTGGATCGGCACCGCACGCTTGTAGGGCCGATCCGACGCGGTGAGGGCGTCGAAGATATCCGCGATCGTCATCATCCTCGCCTGGATTGGTATGTCATCCGCAGTGATCCTGCGCGGGTATCCAGCGCCGTTCAGTTTTTCGTGGTGCCGGTATGCGATCGTGGGAATGTAGCTGAGTTCTTTCGTCCAAGGGATCTGCAACAGGAATTTGTAGGTGTGTGTTACATGGCTCTCTATTTCGAGACGTTCGGCCTCGTCGAGACTCCCCTTTCGAATCGACAGATAGCGCACCTCATCATCTGACAGGTACGGTTGCTGACTACCGTTCAGGTCTTCGTAGAAACTCTCGGCGTATCGGAGCAATTCGTCGAAATTACCCTCGGGCAAAACGGTAGGCTCGTTAGACTCCATCACTAGTTGGAGAAACCGATCGAGTTCCTTCGTGCGGTTGTCGAATTCCTCATCAAGTGAACGCCTGAACTCGTCGTATCCTTCTCCCCCAGCCTCGAGAAACTCGGCCCGCTTCTTGAGCAACCTGTGTTCCGCCTGCACACGGATAAACGCGTAGCGCTGCTTCACCAGGGCGAGGTCAGGGGGATAAAGCTTCTTCGACTTGACCAGCACCTTTTCGCGCACCCCTACTTTACCAAAGTCATGGAGTAGCCCGGCGTATCGGATCTCGCGGATTTCCTCACGCGAGAATTTCACATTCCTGTACCGCCCGTCGCTGGATGCATCGACAACCTCGGCGAGACCGACGGTCTTGTCGGCGACCCGTGCGGAGTGTCCTGAGGTAGTCGGGTCGCGCTGCTCGATTGCGGTTACCGATGCGCGTACGAAGCCCTCGAATAGCCGCTCTATGTCCTCGTAAAGCTGGCTGTTCTCTATGGACACAGCCGCCTGCCCGGCGAGCGCGCTCACCAGATGGACGAGGCGGCGCGTGTAGGGGATTACCTGCTCGTCGAAGTCCTCGGGTTCTTTGAGTTCGGCGCTGAAATCGAGTTTTCGGTTGATGAGCTGCAATACGCCGATGACGACGTTCTTGTGATCCATCATCGGTATCGTCAGCATCGACTTGGTGCGGTACCCGTATTTCTTGTCGAACGATCTGTTTATGGCATACTCGGAGTCTGGCGGCAGAAAGTAGGCGTCATCGATGACGAGCGGCTCGCCTGTGGTGGCAACGAATCCCGCGATGCTGGTCTTGTCGAGTGGCATTGTGAACTCGACGAGAGGAATCTCGGGCCTGGAGTAGGTCGTGGACAGCTTGAATCGGAGCACCTTGTTTTCGTTCTCCACGGTCTCCACCAGATAAAGACTGCCGGCGTCCGACGAAGTGAGGCGGCGGGCGTGTGATAGTATCAGCTCCAAGAGCGCGTTGTAGTCGCGTTCGGTAGTGAGCGCCATACCGATACTAGTCAGGTCATCTACTTCGGTGGCGCGCGTTTCCGCTTCTTTGGATATACGCGCACAATCCGCGCGAGCGGCGGCTTCGCGATAGGCGGTTCGCAGCAGAAGCAGGAGCTGCTTGGGGCCTTGGCCGTCACCGAGGAATCCAGACAGCAGGTCTGAATCGATCTCCTCGGGAATGTCGGTCTCGCCGGCTGCCCCCAGAGCCACAACCGCCCCTCCGGCAGCAACGTAACGCTTCAAGCTGTCGCTGGCGAAATCAGGCCGGCTGGTGGCGTTCAACAGGAACACGGAGACGCCGTTTCCGACCCTGAGTTCGTTGGGCCCCTGGATGGGTTCCGCCAATACGCCGGACACTTCCAGAGCATCCCGGATTGAAGAGATGTCGTACCGCTCGGGGTAGAGGAGTGTGTAGCTCATCGCTCCATGTTCCCGGAATCTGAGGGCGGGGGCCGGACACCGGTAAACATGCGCAGTGGCCGGCGACTCACTTTGTCAGCGAAATTGTGCAGGATCACCGCTGACCGCGCAAGCTCTTCAATAGTCTCGCGAATCCGTTCTCGATTCTCGCTGCCCATTGTTATGGCTGTGGCCGCGAGGGTGTCATACCTCGCCAGCACCATGCGGGTGTCGCTCAAGACCAACTCGAGTGTGTCATGGAGAGGCCCAAGCCTCGCGTGTTCCGCTTCCAAGAGCTGTTGTGTCTGTTCGAGACTGGCGGATAGCTTTTCGAGCGCGTCTTCGGCCCGAGGTTGGCTGGCAGCCATGAACTCCTGTGCCTGGGCCAACGCTTGGGCGGTCAGGTTCATGATCCTACGTACTTCGTCGAGAGCCTCCGGTATCTCCTCACGCATTGTGGCTGCAAATGCGCCAAGCGCGTCCAAAACGCTCGCTCGGCGATCGGAAAGGAGGGTGTCTCCCGGTTCGATGTAGTCATCTGCTCGGATCTCCTGCGGCATTGACAGGAGAATCACGGGAGGTTCTATCGGCGTAGGGCGAACGATAGTCGCCCTCGTACCCACGGGCAGACGCAACACAGATCCGTCCGGGAATCTGTCGCGGATGGTGAGTTGGGCCACGAAGCTCAGCTCTCGTGTGGCCGAGTCGACCATGGGATTCACTTGGGTGACCTGACCTATCGCGAGTCCCTGGATGATCACTCGTGTATCCTGGTTCAAGTCTTCGGCGGTCGTGGAAATCATATGTACGTCGTATCTACCCTCACCAATGCCGCTCGTGAGCGCGAGCACACCCGCTACCACGCCCACGCTTACCAGAATGAATAGGCCAACCAAAAAGTCGGTGTGTCTCTTCTCCACTTACCGCCTCTCAATCATCCGTCGACAGCGTGCCATCGGTGACTCGGTAACGGCACTCGATTCTCGGCTTGTACTGTTCCGGAAGATACTGACCCGTGATCAGTAGAGTTCTTCTCGGGCCCTCCGCGGAGATTCCGCCGAGAGCAAGGTCCAGCAGTTTCGCCCCAACGCGCGGAGTCAGACCGTCGAAGAACTGCTCCAGGATAACGAGGTGGGGGTCAAACGCCAGCGCTCGCGCCAGTGCAGCGCGTCTGCGCTGCTCGTCAGTGGCGTTAGCCGGCCTCAGACCGGCTGCTTTCTCGACTCCGAATATCGAAAGCATCAGTGAAACGCGACTGTCAATATCTCGTTCGGTCATCTCGCTTCCGAACCGAAGTGGCAGCGCAATGTTCTCGCTGAGCGTCAGATTCTGCAGCAGACCATCGCCGGCGGGAAGGTAGCCGACCCTGCGGCGAAACGCGAGCATTCGGCGTCGCGGCATATCGGAGACGGATTCACCGAAAAGAAGAACCCGACCGCGAACTGGCGACTTGAGGCCCAGTGCGATCGAACCGAGGTCATTCACGCCGGTAGTTGCCCTTCCAGTGATGGATGTCGCGGTATGCACCGGGATGATCAGGTTGAGCCCGTCCGGTCCCAATCCAGGCAGGCTCGCATTCTCGAAACGGAGAGGTGAGTCGTCGGTCACAGCACCACCACGAACAGGCCGGACGCGAGAAAGATAGCGAGGATGCTGGCTACGACCCCACGACTTGCCGCAACCGGCACGTGGGTCGCCGCACTTCCCACTGACAAGCCATGAAAGCTTGGAACTGTACCTACTATGATTCCGAATACGATGCCCTTGGCCACTGTTAGCCAGGCGTCCTTGAAGGCGAGACTGGAGATCACGATGTCGAAATACCGAGCGCTGGCCATTCCGTTGTGGGTGGCTGCCACGAGACCGGCCGCGATGGACACGAGGTCAAACACGATTATCAGCCCGAACACGGATATGATGGCCCCGCCGAGCCGCGGCAAGATCAAGTATTGTTGCGGGTCGATTCCCATACTCTCCAGCGCATCGATTTCACCCATAACCTTGTTGGTCGCCAGTTCGGCGGCAATCGCGGTCCCGGATCGGCCAGTTACAATCAACGCGGTAATCAGTGGACCGAGTTCACGCACGATCGCGATCACCATGAGCCGCCCGATCAGCTCCGTTGCACCCAGTTTGCCCAGCTCCAGTGCGGCACGCGAGATCAGCAGGAAGCTCAAGATTGCCGCCAGCACAATCACAATGGGGATGGCCTGCAGCGCGGTGAACCATACTTGAGTGACGAGGATCCGAAACGTCACCCTCCGCCCAGGTTTTCCCATCCACCACCATGATGCCAGCGCGCCGAAGAAGAAGCGTGCCATCGCTCCGATTTGAGCGACGGCACGCACAGTACCTCTTCCAAACCCAGCTATTGGCGCAAACACGCGCCTAAGCTACCCACTACGAGACCTGATTCAAAGCCTGTTGAGCCTCATGGTACTCAGGGAAGGTCTCTACGGCTTCCGCGAACAACTCTGCCGCGCGCTCGTTGTCTCCACGGTCCTGATACAGAAGGCCGCGCATGTAGGCCTTAACCGCGTCCGGTGGAGCCTCCCTGAGGCGCTCTCGGTTCTCTTCCCGGATCTGCCGGTCGCGCGAGGATAGCGCGGGCAACTCCAAACCGTTCGGGATATCATTGGCAAGTGAGAAGACGATATCGAACAGGTCTTCTCTCTGGTCGCGTGCCCTGTCAGTCTTGATGATCTCACCGGTCTCCACGTCGACGACACGGGCGTCGAGTCTGAAATCGCCGTAGAAATCAATGAAACTGCCCAGAATCATGTAACGCGCTCCAACCAGCCTGCCCACTTGAGCAGCGGTATTTGCATCGGCACGGCCGGAAGCCCCGAGTTCCTGTTCCTCGAGGAGGTCTCGCAGACGTCCCCGCTCGACCAGGCGGAGTCCCGAGTTCCTCGCCATCTCACCGATGAGCATTTGCTGCAGTCCGACCGAGAGAGCGCTGTAATCCTCCGCATCCTGGCCGTAGGAGCCACCGTTGTCGAACGGCATGATACCGACTCCCGGACGGTTATCCTGAGCCGCAGCAGGGACGGTCAGACCAAAACCCGCCGCAATTGCCATGGCCATCATTGAACGCCACCGCATAGCTGTATCCTCCTTAAAGCGTCAGTTGCATGCCTTCGGCCGCCGCAGTTACCTCGAGCTGATTTTCCTGTCTTGCCGCAACCTCACGCGCACGCTGCAGGATGACATCGATTTTGCCATCATCATGTTCAGGCCGGTGATGGAACAGCACCAGTTCATCTACACCAGCCTGTGCTGCGAGTGCCACAGCGTCTTCGTACGAGGAATGACCCCAACCGCTGAAGCGCTCGAGTTGCTCCGGCGCGTACATCGCATCGTGTACGAGGACATTGACACCCTTCAAGAACTCTACGATATCTTCTCGCCACGACGATCCGACCTCGTATTCACCTCCCGTACCCAATTCGTTATCGCTTAGATACGCAAATTCCGGGCCTCCATTCTCCGGTCGGAGTCTATATCCCAATGTGTGCGCGGGATGCCTCAACCGCATAGCCCTCACCACGAAACCGCCGACCGTGAACTCACCCTCTGCTATGTGTTCCACCTCCAACCGGGCATCCAGACCGCTCAAAGGCACCGGGAACACCACCTGGTTCATCTGCTCAGTCAGAATCCTCTCCAGGTCCACCTTGCCCTGCTTCGGCCCCAAGATCCTGACGCTGTTGCCCCTGTTGAAAAAAGGCGTGAAAAACGGCAAACCCTGTATGTGATCCCAATGCGTGTGGCTGATCAGCAGGTTCACTTCCAAGTTGCCATTCGCCCGTTCTGCCAGACTGTTTCCCAAGACGCGTATGCCTGTTCCAGCGTCGAGAACGATGATTTGTGCACCGTCGCTATCGTCGAGTCCCAACGATATGCAGGGCGTGTTGCCGCCGTATCTCGCCGTTGCCTGTCCCGGCGCCGGTATTGAACCGCGTACACCCCAGAACCCTACAGAGATCGACATTTCTCGATGTTGTTGCCGGTTTCCGTCATGAGCAAATTTGTGCTCGGATGACGGTGTTCAGCAAGGAATACGATCACGGGTACCGCGTGACGCGCATCACGCCGTCCCCGCTACTGATTCTAGCTCAGGACGGTTAGTGATCTCTATCGCTTGTTTGGATACCGATATCAGGCCGCGCTCGCTGAATGTGCGGATTGTTCTCGAGACCGTCTCTCTGCTCGAACCAACCATTTGAGCGATCGTATGATGGGTTATGCTGCGACTGATCGTGTGCCCGTTGCTATCGTCCGCCAATTCCAAGAGCAGACGAGCAATGCGCCCGGGCACGTCGAGAAGAACGAGACCGCCGATCTTGTCATCTGCGCTCCTCAAACGACGGGAGAGGGCTCGAAGCAACCCTAGTGCGATCCTCGGCGTGTTCTCCAGACAGCGAAAAAAGTCGTCCCTGTGAAGGACCAGCAGTGTCGAACTCTCCATGGCGATCACGTGTGCCGACCGCGGTTGATCGTCAATTAATGCCATCTCTCCGAAGAAATCGCCATCACGCAAGACCGAGAGAATCACCTCCCGGCCGTCCTCCCCAATCAGAACAACCTTGACCTGACCCGTCCTCACCACAAAGAGAGCGTCACCGGGATCGCCCTCGAATACGATCACACTGTTCTTGGGATATGTCCTCTCGCGCGTTGCGCGCTCTATGCTGGCGGCTTCCTCGTCGCTCAAATGCGCTAAAAGCGGGACCGACCGAATGAGAGGCTCAGGAGGCATATCTGTATCTGTCGGGCATCCTTGGGTGTCTGTTGCAATTCCAGCCAAGAGTAGCCCGCCTCCAGCCCACTGTCAATCTGTCCAGACGCTCTTCCGTTGCCTGCAAGTCAAAACGTCAGTTATATTTCCAGGTCTTAACACGCAAGGAATCGACGGAGCATAAAGTGAAAGAAGGTATACACCCAACCTACCAGCGTTCAGTCGTAACGTGTGCATGTGGCAACACGTTCGAGACTCGTTCAAATCTACCGGAGATCAAGGTGGAGATCTGCTCGCACTGTCATCCTTTCTTCACTGGAAAACAGAAGCTGGTTGACACGGCCGGGCGCGTCGAGCGCTTCAGGCAGCGCTATTCAAAGCAGACGAAGACGTCTGGAGCGTGATGGGTGCAGGCGCGGCTCCAAGCCGCGCTCGAGCGCGCGGCTGAAATCGAACGCGAATTGGCCGACTCGGCGACAGCTAGAGATCCCGCCAGACTGAAGAAGCTCGGACGCGAGCACTCCGGTCTCGAACGCATTCGCAAAGCTGCATCCAATCTGGACAGACTCGAGAGCGAGTTGTCCGGAGCTTTGGAGCTTGCACGTGACAGCGATTCTGCAGTAGCCGAGCTGGCGCGGGAGGAAGCCGAGAGTCTACAGCCCCAGATCGAGGCGGCTGAGCGCGAACTCTATGCGCTGCTCGTTCCCCCTGATCCTCTGAACGACCGTGACACCATAGTCGAGATAAGGGCTGGCACCGGAGGTGACGAGGCCGCGCTCTTTGCCGCCGATCTCTACAGGATGTACATACGCTTTGCCGATCGTCGAGGCTGGATGCAAGAGCCGGTATCACTTTCCGAGGGCAATGCCGGCGGTCTCAAGGAGGTGATCTTTGGAGTCCGAGGTGAAGGGGTCTACGGGCATCTCCGACATGAATCCGGCGTTCACCGTGTGCAACGTGTGCCCGCAACGGAAGCCCAGGGGCGTATACACACGTCTGCGGCTACGGTCGCGGTGCTTCCGGAAGCAGAGGAAGTAGACGTCGCAATCGGGGACAAGGACCTCAAGGTGGACGTATTCCGATCGTCGGGTCCTGGAGGTCAGAGTGTGAACACGACGGACTCGGCGGTGAGGCTCACACATATACCCACCGGTCTCGTAGTCCAGTGCCAGGATCAGAAGTCGCAGTTGCAGAACAAAGTGAAGGCCCTCGATGTGCTCCGGGCGCGGTTGCTCGACAGGATGGTCGTGGAGCAGGAGGCTGCACGGGGGCAGGAGAGGAGAGCGATGGTAGGTACCGGCGACCGCTCGGCCAAGATACGCACCTACAATTTCCCACAGAACCGCGTTACCGATCATCGCATCAATCTGACGCTACATCGCTTGGACGAGATCCTCGACGGCAATCTGGATGAGCTGGTCGAGTCGTTGCAGGTGGCGTATCAGGGCGAACGCTCGGAAACCTGATGCAGAAGTCGTGTTCCATAAAGGCAGTGCTGCTCGAGGGCACACGTATGCTCCACGAGGCAGGGATCCCGAATCCCAGGCGGGAGTCGATTGCCATTTGGGCTGCGATGACGGGCCTGAATGCGGGCGATGTATGGTTGCGGCGAGATTGTGAAGCACTCGATGCTGATTCCCGCCGCTATCGTGAGGCTTTGCTGCGTCGCTCGCACGGAGAGCCCCTTCCGTATGTGGTGGGTGAGACCGGGTTTCGCAAACTCGACCTCAAAGTCGATGGTAGGGCGTTGATACCTCGTCCCGAGACGGAAGGCTTGGTGGACTGGGTGCTCGATTGGGGGCAACGAAGAACCGGAGCTGGCGCGGATGACTGGGGGGTCGCCGTTGATGTTGGAACGGGGACTGGGTGCATTGCCCTCAGCATTGCAACCGAAGGTCGCTTCACACGCGTGTTTGCTACTGATATCTCTACATCAGCTCTGGAGTTGGCGGCGTCAAACGTCGAAGCTGTCTCGCCCGTTACGCCTGTCGAACTGCGCAAAGGTTTTCTCCTGGAGCCGCTGGGTGATATGATCGTGGATGTGGTGGTTTCCAATCCTCCGTACATTTCTGCTCCCGAGTATGCCACAATGGATAGAGGCGTGACCGAGTTCGAGCCGCGAGATGCGTTGTTGAGCGGAACGGACGGGATGCACCACACGCGGGTCGTACTCGAAAGTGCCATTCACCGGTTGGCAGAGGGCGGGCTGATTGCCCTTGAAGTAGATTCCACGAGGGCCGGTGCCGTGGTCGACTATGCTAAGAGGCTGGGGTGGTCGGAAGTGCGATTGGAGGATGATCTTTTTGAAAGACCCCGTTTTTTCCTCGCAACAAAGGAGACGTAAGTGATTGAAGACCGGGCCCTGGAATTGGGCAAGATGCTTGGACAGACCAACGAGTACAAGGCTATGCAAAGTGCTCGACAGGAACTCGAATCCACTCCAGAGGTGAAGGCGCAAATGCAGCGAGTGGAGTTCTTGACCGAGAAGCTCGAACCCTACGCCAAAGAGGGCAAGGAGCCACCCAAGGAGATGGCTGAGGAGTACGAGAGCTTGATGTCGAGCATTCAAGCCCACCCAAAGTATCAGCATGTCGTTGCGGCGCAATCGAATTTCGACAAGATGATGCTCCAGATCAACGAGAAGATTGTAGAGGGTATCCGAAAGAGCGGTGAGAGTTCAATCATCGTACCTGGATGATCTGAGCAAGACTCATGGGTGGGCGTTTTTTTGTGGTCGAGGGACCGGACGGCGTTGGCAAGACGACTCTCGCTGCAAGGCTCGCGAGCCGATTACGTTCCATTGGGGGCGATGTTCTGGAGGTGCGGGAACCCGGAGGGACTCCTGTTGCCGAGGCCGCTAGGAGAATCGTGTTGGATCCCGCGCTCGACGCTTCACCGCTTGCAGAACTCTTCCTGATTCTGGCGGCCCGGGCGGATCTGGTTCGCAGGGTAACGAGGCCGGCTCTGGCTGAAGGCAAGCTCGTTGTTTGCGATCGTTACGAACTGTCGACGTGGGCGTATCAGGTAGAGGGCAGGCAGTTGCCGGAGGACGCTGTTCTCGTCGCGAACAGGTTGGCGACGGGCGGACTGGTACCTGACCTTACTCTCGTTTTGGATGCGCCAATTCACGTCTTGAACGACCGGATAGCTTCGTCTGGAAAGGCACCGGATCGTATCGAGATGGCTGATGGGGATGTTCGCGCCCGCGTCGCACGTGCGTTCGGAGACGAAACTCGAATCGCCCGTGTGTTCGGGGATCAAGGGAGCAGTAGGATAGTCCATATCGACGCCAGCGGGTCGGAAGAGGATGTCGAGCTTGCCGCGTGGGATGTCATCCACGATCGGCTCGCTGACTGATGGCAATCTGACTGCGGCCGTGTGATTCTGGCATCGATGACTCCGTCATGGTTTAGAGGTGGCTCATGAAGGGCTCTCGGTTGGTCTTGTACGTTTCCGTTGCATTGGTTGCACTGGTATCCGGTGGTTGGCTGCTGCAGCACGGCAGCGAGAGAAGCACACGTGTATTCGAGAGGGCAAGGCTCTTTGAAGCCGTCGTGTCGCACATAGCTGAATACGCGGTGGACTCTATCGGTGAGGCGGAACTCTACCAGACGGCCATAGAGAGCCTGGTGGATAATCTCGACGATCCGTACGCGTCGTATCTGGGTCCTGAAGATGTCGCCGAACTCACAGAGCGTACGACAGGTGATTACGGTGGACTCGGTATGCAGATAGACGTTAGGGACGGTTGGATCACGGTAATCGCCCCGATCGCACACACTCCTGCCGAGGCGGCAGGCATCGAATCCGGCGACCGCATTGTCGAGGTGGAGGGGGAGTCGACACACGGTTGGCGCAACGAAAAGGCAGTGAAGGAGCTGAGAGGAGAGCCTGGCACGTCCGTCCGCATCGCCATTGAAAGGCCCGGAGTGCCCGAACCGTTCGAACTCACGCTCACGCGGGCCGTAGTGCACGTCAAGTCGGTGCAGTCAGTACTGCTGCTGAATGAAGATATCGCATATGTGTCACTCGCGTACTCGACCATGGGGAAAAGCGTGGTGGAGGAAGTTCGTGGCGCAGTAGACTCACTCCTCGGACATGGGGCCCGAGCGCTCATCCTCGACCTCAGGGACGCCCCAGGTGGCCTATTGAATGAGGGAGTGACTCTGGCCGACCTGTTTCTCGAAGACGGTGAAGTGATCGTGCGAGCCACGGGCAGAAACCCGGCGGTGAGGGATGCATATTCTGCGCGGTCACCAGAAGCGTGGCCCAGCCTGCCTATCGTAGTCCTCGTGAACGGAGGGACTGCCAGTGCCGCAGAGATAATTGCTGGTGCGCTCCAGGATCACGACCGGGCTGTCATCATTGGTACGCCGACCTTTGGCAAAGGCCTCGTCCAGACCGTGTTTCCTCTGGGGCCCGAGGAGGCTCTGCAGCTGACTACAGGACGTTGGAAGACTCCGAGTGGCCGAACGATCCAGCGCCCCATACGCCGGGTCGGTGAGAGATTGCGAATTGTCGGTGGCCACGAGGAAGAGCGTGAGGATCTCTTGGGAGACACCACTTTCGTCGATTCGAGTGCCGTCTTCTACACGGATGCGGGACGGCCGGTGGTGGGAGGCGGTGGAATCCGGCCTGACTTGACCGTTCGGTCGGACACGCTCGCGGACGGTGAAGAGGAATTCATACGGTCGCTGGGGGCTGACATTCCTGTCTATCGTGACGTGCTCACGTCGTATGCACTCGACCTCAAAGGAGAAGGCGTTATCAGCAGCCCCGGTTTCGAGGTGACGCGAACCATGCGAAACAGGTTGATTCGTCGATTTGGGGAGCGAGGAATCGACATGCCGCAAGAGACCTTCGAGGCAGCCGGTGACTTGCTCGATCGTCAACTAGGATACGAGTTGGCTCGCTACGTATTCGACCGGCGCGTCGAGGCGAGACGCCGCATACGAGATGACGCGCAAGCGGCAAGCGCGCTCAACTTGTTGGACGACGTGCGCACGACTGCCGAATTGTTGTCTCGCCTCGGAGTGCCATTTCCGCCTTCAGAGAACTGAAGTCCGAAGTGGACTCCGTTGGTATTGTCGGACCGGGGCGTGCAGGAATCGGGCTCGGCTTGGCGCTCGCCAAGCAAGGGGTGACCGTGTGGATCCATGGCAGGCGCCCGCGGCGACTGCCGGAGTTGCTCGTTTATTCGTGGGGGGGGTGGCCGCAGTGGATCCGCGAAGCAGCCGTTATCCTGTTGGCGGTCCCCGACGGTGACATCTCCGCGGTGGCTGCGGCACTGGCATCCGAGACCTCCCTGCGGGATACCCAGGTCATACTGCACGTTTCCGGCGTGCATGACGCGACGGTGTTGAATCCGTTGCGGTCCACCGGCGCGGCTTTGGGATCTCTACATCCTCTTCAGTCATTCGGCGATCCGTCGACCTCGGCTGATAGGCTGAAAGGGGCGATTGCGGCGGTAGAGGGGGACGCGAGCGCGGTGCGAGCCGCTGAAGAGTTGGCCGCACTGATAGGCCTCAGGACCGTGCGGATACCCACTGAATCCAAGGCCCTTTACCATGCGGGCGCCGTGTTCGCGTCGAACTACCTCGTTACGCTCATCACCACCGCGAAACGTCTCTTCGAGGCTTCCGGTCTGCCTGGAGGCCGGGCACGGGAAGCCTTGAGGACTCTGGCGAGCAACACCCTCGAGAACACGCTTGAACAGGATCCCGCGAGTGCGCTAACAGGACCGATAGCTCGCGGGGACATCGACACAGTTCAGAAGCATCTCGAAGCCCTGGCAGGCTGCGACAAATCCCTCTACTGCGCCGTTGGACTAGCGACGCTCGAAATAGCAGATCTGGATGAACGTACACGGGCGACAATGAGAGGTCTGCTGGAGGATGGGCGGCTACACGCCATATGAGCTTCAGGGCACGATGACTCTAGCTCCCTCCGGCACCACGAATTCAAACCGGGCATCCGGAATCGCCTCATCCACATGAATCCGGTCGAACACCATCGTGCGTTTCTGCCCGGCAGGCTCCTGGATTACCAGGCGCCGCACGAGGCCGGTGGCACGCGCAATCGACACTTCCACCTCGGCGAACGGGTCGTCGTCGCGACGTGGCACGAGTCGCACGACGTCGACGACAATTCCGGCCACATTATCGTCGGCAATGAAAGATGCCCTGTAGCGCTCGAGAGGACGCTCTACGAACTGCGCAAACAGGTTCGGGGTGGCGGCACCGCGCTTGGGAATAGGTTGTCGAAATACCTGATTGGGCACGCTGCTCGGCAGGTATATCCACAGCCATGTGCCGTCGCATACGATTCTGTCGCCCTCCGGCTCCTCAAAACGCATGGCGAACTGACTGGGCGGAGCTAAGTAAAGGGTGCCCGTAGAGACGGCCGGGTCGCCCAGCATTGGGTTCTCCAGCGTCTGAACGAAATGGGCACTCAGTGTCTCGATGCTGCGGTAGGTCTGTTCCGCGCGTCTCAAAGCCTGGGCCGTGTTCTGAGCGGTAAGCGACCTGTTTCCAGCGCCCACCGCGACGAGTCCGACAGCCAGTGCAGCAACGCACACCGCGGATTTGATCGGTCGAAACGGCACTCTAGGGTTCGCCTCCCAGAAACACGATTCGTTTGAAGAACGTGCCGGTGGACGAATTGAGCCGGGCGAGATAGATGCCTCGCGGCACGATTTTCCCATCGTCGTCAGTACCGTCCCACTCCAACCGCGGATCGCACCTTCCTGTGTCGCCGAATTGGCCGCGCCCATATCTCCCCGCCCTAATGGTGGAAGGAAACACCCTCCCTGGAACGAGGTTCTTCACGAGGTGCCCTCTGATATCCAGAATGTCCAATTTGGCTTTGTCATCCTCGGACAGGTCGAACCAGATGCACGTCGAAGTCACCCCTGCTCGATGGTCTGGGAAGGGATTGGGGAAGTTCTGGAACAAGAGCGTAGCGGTCGGCAAAGATTCGTCCACGACCACGAAGGAGCCTTCGCTAGTGGTTGCGACGCTGTCGCCGCCAAGCCGGGCGACAACATGCCACCGATAGGGTGTGTTCAGTTCCAAGTCGCGCGTGGGAACGTAAGAGGTTTCGGACAGCTCGGTAGCCGAAATCGCAGCCATTCCATTGTCCACGCGGATTATCGAAAAGTCGTAGACGAAGGGACCGGGCGGGCTGACTACCTCAGGCGAGGACCAGCGGAAAACCGGCCGGCGATCTCTGATCGTAACGCCTTCGGGCGAATTCAGTGTCTGTAACGTGAGCCAATCGGGAGCAACCAGGAGGGTGTCGGGCGTGTAAACGAGGAAAGCCGAATCGACACTCGTTGCGGCGATCTCGAAGAACATGTTTCGCCCGGGCAGCAACGGTGAGCCGATTTGCACCTCGGTGTCGGTTAGCGTCGTGTCGAGTATCAGTGTCTCGAATGTGGTGTCTTCCGCGACGCGTAACCGGTAGGCTATCGGTTCGGCGAAGGCGGGAAGCTCGGGGATCTGCCAGGAGAACAACGGCGTGATGGATGTGAGTATGCTGTCGCTCGGGCTCAGGACACGCAGTCCGAAGGGAAAGGTCGCTGCAAAAGTAACGTCGGGGCGCCCCCACCCAAAGCTCGAATCGGGGCGCGTTCCGTAAGTGCCGGCGCTCTTCAGCGCATCCAGCAATTCGGTCGGTGTCAGCGTAGGGTGCAACTCACGCATGAGGGCAACTGCGCCCGCCACTATCGAGGTGGAGAAAGAAGTACCGTTGGCCCGAGCGAAACCCGACGTACCGAACGGGTCTACTACGAACACCGAGCTTCCTGGGGCGGTCAAGTCCGGCTTGAGCCTCCCATCGGCTGTCGGACCTCGGGAACTGAATCCAGCGAGAACCCCCAGTGAGTCCTCGGCGCCTACCGCTATCACAGAATCCCCGTCCGCGGGCGTGGTCAACGAACGGAATCCGCGACTGCCTTCGTTGCCGACCGATGCGAGCACTGCAATTCCGCGAGCCGCCGCCGCGTCAGCGGCAATAGTCGTTACAGCAATGTCCCCGTTCAGATCTTCGCTCGTGTAACCAAACCTGCCGTCGAACTGTAGATATGACAGACTCGCAGTGATTATGTCCACGCCGATGGAGTCTGCCCATTCCAAGGCGGCAACGTAGTTGTCCTCTTCGACGCGTGTCTCCGATCTGACATCCTCGGTCTTGGCCAGAACGTATTCCGCATCGGGAGCAATGCCAACGATTTGGTTCGGCAGTTGTGCCGCCAAGAGCGACCACACCTCCGTGCCGTGCCGCGACGCACCGGAGGCATCCTTCGGATCATTGCGCACGATCGAATCTCCGAAGACGAAGTCGCGTTGAGCTACTACGGTGGCGTTGGAAAAAGCCGAATGCTCCGTCTCGAAGCCCGTGTCCAGCACAGCGATGCGTACTCCGGCACCGCGGAATCCCCTTTCTACCAGTGGAAACAGGTTCAGTTGCCTCAGGGGCATCGCTGACGGGCCATAGACGGAGTCCGCGTCAGATTGCGCCGTCGCCGGTGCCAGCACGGACACAGGCGTCGATTCTGGTCGTGAGTGTCCAGCGAAACGCGCGACCGGCTGGATGCGGTCGATGAGCGTGGACTGGCGGATTTGGGCGAACGCTTCCGGGTCGAGTTCCGCGGATACAGCATGTAGCCAGCGGCTGCGGTACCTGAATCGACCGCCACTTCTTCGTAAGAGATCTTCCACGTCCCCCAGCGCATATGACTCTCTCACCATCAACCAGACGGTGACGGTCGAGTCGGCCGAGCCGTGCTTTGTCAGAGAAGGGGAGAGCGTGGGCTGTTGAGCTTGGATTGTCGTCGCGAGAAAACTTGCAGCCACCAGAGCGACGGCTCCGATTCTCACGAGGCGACCGCCTGCCTTTGACCGAGCCTCACACCGACTATCGTGGACACTCCCGGTTCCTGCATCGTCACGCCGTATACCGCGTCCGCCACTTGCATCGTGCGTGGATTGTGCGTGATGACGATGAACTGAGTGTCATTCTTGAATTCCTCCAGGAGGCGCACAAAACGAGTCACATTAGCGTCATCCAAAGGTGCGTCGACCTCGTCGAGCAGGCAGAATGGGGCGGGTTTGGTGAGGTAGATGGCAAACAGGAGCGAAAGTGCTACGAGCGCTCTTTCTCCAGACGATAGAAGATGGATCCGCTGAGTTCGCTTCCCCCGAGGCGCCGCGAGTATCTCGATGGGGCTCAGCAGTGGATCGGATTCCTGGAGTAATCGCACGTCGCACTCGCCACCATCGAACAGGGTTTGAAAAACGCTGTGGAAGTTCTCTCGAATCAGTTCGAAGGTTTCGAGGAACAGGGTGCGCGCTGTTGCGTCAATCTCTCCGAGCGCCTGTAGCATGGATTTTCTGGCCTCCACCAGATCCTGACGTTGTTCCTGCAGAAACTCTAGCCGTTTCACCTCTTCGGCATGTTCCTGAGCGGCTAGCGGGTTTATCGGCCCCATTGCATCGAGCAATCCTGCCAACCTCTCTGCTTCTTCTCGAAGCTCTCCAGTATCGCCTTCCACTACGGGGCTTCCCTCCAGAAGCTCATTCAACGGTTTATGGAACTCCGCCTCGGTGCGCTCTATGATTGCTTGTCGCCTGCCTCCCGATTCCGTGAGGGACAGTTCAATTCTGTGAGCCTCTTCGCTCAAAACCTCCAGGTTGCCGCGTGC
The DNA here is from genome assembly GCA_964580055.1 of uncultured Gemmatimonadaceae bacterium. Classification (GTDB taxonomy): domain Bacteria; phylum Gemmatimonadota; class Gemmatimonadetes; order Gemmatimonadales; family GWC2-71-9; genus JBDGYW01. Next base: position 35,796 of record CAZOJI010000002.1, read on the forward strand.
GTCCGCCAGGTTCTTTTCAGCATCCAGAACAGCGGCGTCAACCTTCTGTTCCGTCTCTCCCGCTTCGCGAACGGCTCCCTCCAGTTCCTTTGTCGTCGCTCGCCGCTCAGCCAGGATATCGAGCCACTCTGTTCGGTTCTTTTCCAGTTCCTCGGCATTCTCTTCGATCTCTGCCATTTCGCGCTCGAGCGCCGCTATCGTTTGCCGTGCCCTGCCGAGTTCCTCCGCAGCGCGCGATTCCCGTTCAGCGGCTGCTTTCTCTCGAGCCGAAACCTGCGCTTCCTCTACTTGCCAGTGCACCAGCCTCTCTCGGGCTGCTTCCTGGGCTGCTTCCAGTTCCCCCAAGGCTGCTTGCTGAGTCTCCAATTCGTTTCCCAGGCGTGCATGCTCCGCGGCAGCTCGCTGTAGCTTGTTCTGCAACTGGCGGAGTTTTTCAGAACATTCTTGTCGCCGGCCCTCGAGCCGCTGATAGGTCTGTTCGGCTTCCGCTTGCTCGAGCTCGGCGCGATGAACGGTGCGACTGGCGTCATCATGTGAATTCTGGGCTTCGCGCAGAGCTGAGCGAGCGTCCTCGGCTCGTGTCGTGGCTACTTCCAGTTTCTTCTCAGCGCCGGCGTGCTCGTCTGCCGCCTTCTCGACTAGACCGTTCAATCGCTCCAAGTCGTTGTCGGCAGATTCAAGGTCCTTGGAGAGTTGAGCGAGTTCTGCCTTGCGGCTCAATGGTCCGCTCGCATCCTTGTTGTGCAGGTACACGGCACCATTCGCGTGACGCACTGCGTTGGCCCGGGCGTTATCTAAGCGCGTATCCGCGAGTATCGACCGCACCCACTCCGACGCCGGATGCTGAACGCGGAAATCCGGTGAGTCGTTGGGTTCCTTGCTCGACAGTGGTCCGGGAGACACGGGGAGCAGCGCCAGCGGTCCGGGCTGCGTTTCCGCGTGCCACCTCTCCACAGCACTCACGGTTTCCTCGTCCCTGACCAGCACGGCATTCAACCAGATCCCGAGCAGCCGTTCTGCATGGCCGGCATGAACTCGAGAAGCGCTCACGAAATCACTCAGCGGGCCGAGAATCGAGCCCTCGCCGAACTCCTGGCTTGCCCGGAGCAGTGCTCGAGCGGCGGGTGCGAGGCCTTCCCTCGTTCTTTCGAGTTCTTGGAGTGCTTCTTTGCGGGCCTGCAATTGGGCAATGGTTTCCTCGCATGAACGGCGCTCAACGAGTAGCGCGGCTTCTCTCTCTCTCGCGGCCGCGAGATCATGTCTGGCTCTTTCGAGATCGCTCCGAGCCCGCTTGTCGTCCAACTCACGTTGTTCTCTGATCCACAGGCTCGAATCGAGTTGGTTGCGGGCCGATTCGAAGTGCTCGCGGGCTTCGTTGCGCCTGCTTTCCGCACTCTTCAGCTGCGTTCTCAACTCGCTCAGCTCGTGCTCGATGGCAGAAATTTCACCCGCTGATGCTCGTTGTGCCTCAGCTTCTCGCAATCTCGCCCCTTCGAGTTCATGAACGTGGCTACGGTGCACGGCGAGACGCTCGCGGGCATCGCTTTCGGCGGCAGATCTCAGTCCCAATTCTACTTGTACGGATTCGTGAGCCGATTCGGCCGAGGCTCGTTCGGCAGCGGCGGCGTCGCGTTCCCGGGTTGCCCGCGCAGCCGCGTCTATTGCCTGGCTGCGTTCCTCGGAGGCTCTGGCCTTCCGGTTTGCGGCGCTGTTCAACTTCTCCGAGGCCAGATTGACGTCGGCTTCCAGGCGCTGCACCTCCAGCCGGACTTCGTGCAGTCTGGATTCCAGCTCGTTGCGTTTAGCTTCGGCGCTAGCGCAGCTCTGGACGTGTGTCTCCCGTTCCAGCTCGAGATCACCGAGTTTCTGCCTGGCATCCGGGATACTCACGGCCAGGACCTCTTGCCTCTTCTTGTAATTTTCCTCTTCTTCCTCGATGTCTTGCAGAGCACGCCTCGTGATGGTCATGACGATCCCAAAACGTTCAGCCGCGATCTGCTCGTGCCGTTCCGCTCTACCTCGTTGCCTGGCTAGACTGCGGACCTGCGTTTGCACTTCTGAGATGAGATCGTCCAGCCTTTGGAGGTCTTCCTGCGTCCTCTCCAAGCGCCGTTCGGTGCTGACTCGCCTCTCCCTGTAGATACCGATGCCTGCGGCGTCCTCGAAGAGGGAGCGGCGTTCGTCGGGGCGGTCTGAAAGCAGCCTGTCGATCATCTGAGATTCGATTACGACCCCGACGTCGCTGACCAGGCCCGTGCCCTGAAGCAGGTCGTGAAGGTCTTTCAGACGCACCGTCTTGCCGTTCACCAAGTAGTCGCTCTGGCCGCTGCGCGAGAGTCTGCGTGTGATAACGACCTCATCGTAGGCCATCGGGAGGGTGTCGTCGCTGTTGTCTAGAACGAGTGAAACCTCGGCGACGTTGACCGGCCGGCGCTTAGCCGATCCCTGAAATATCACCTCCTCCATCCTGGCTCCGCGAAGCAGGCTGACTCTCTGCTCTCCAAGCACCCACCGCACCGCATCTGAGATGTTAGATTTTCCGCACCCGTTGGGTCCCACGATGCCGGTTAGGCCCGCATCAAACGAGAGACGGATATTGTCCGCAAAGGACTTGAACCCAGACAACTCGAGCCGGGTCAGTTTCATCGTGCGATCCCTACCCTTGAAACGAGGATTCTGGAGAGGTCGCGACCCCCAAGGGGAAGGACCGAATCGACCAGTTCTGCCTGGTTGGGCGAATCGAAGGCTCCAACCAGCACTCGCGCGGAGCCATTGGGCATCGACACAATGTATGCGGGTATGCCGGATTCTCGAAGGCCCGTTGTTGCAGCGCGTGCCGAATCCATGTCCTGGTGCGTGGCCAGCAGGAACGCGTAGGGCGTCTTCGCCAGGATTACTCGCGTTCTACCGACCAACCCTGCATTCCTGAGTCGTCGGCGCAGCGAGTCGGCCGCGCTTGCATCGGAGACTGCCCCAACGAGAACTCGATACCACACCCTTTCCGTATCGCGCGGTACTGCCGCGATGGTGGCAGGCAATCCCGCTCGAAAGAAACGACCGATGTGATCAACCGCCTGGCTCAAGCTCGGCCAGGCCGCTACCTGAACGGAGTAGAACAGGGAATCCGGATTCTCAGGCGTTGTGGGCGCGTCCTGCGGACCTGGCGACTCCGCGACATCCTGAACAGCGGGCTCGCCAGCTTCGGTCAAGGTGCTTGAATCAGCCACCATCGGCGTTTCATGGTGCGGCGTGAGCGAATCCTGCAGGGGAGTCTCGGTTTCATCGAGTTGTACTGAGTCGGATGCGGCGTGCGGGGGCACATCGGCCTCCATCACAGCTGCTGAGTCGGTCGCAGTGGAATCTACCCGACTCAACGCGTCTTGCGAAACAGGGCCGGCGCGCCCGCCCTCTGGGGAGGGAGCGATCGAGTCTTCGAGAGGCGGAGCGACGGGTGTCCGCGATTCAGGTGAGGTGTCGAGTGCATCCGGTGGCGACGTGCGCCGCGACTCTGACTGGTAACCTTCGCCCCTGCTGAGCAGCAGTATCGACGCGGTAACCATTACCGTGACCAACACACCGATCACTGGGAGCAGAATTCGGCGCAACGGACTCGCCCCGCGCCTTGGGCTGCTGCTCGCGGGTTCCGGTGGCCCACCACTAATGCCAACGGCCTGATCTTGGGGCACCGGCGCATGCTCAGGTCCTTCTCGCAACACAACGAAAGGAACTCCTCGTTCCACGATAGCGCGCACATCGTGCGATTTGGGTCCGTCTGGGCCGAAACCGCGAGGAGAAGCCGCAATCAGCAAGTCGGGAGTGAACGGCAAATGCTCGAGGGCGGCCGGCGGAATGTACAGCAACAGGATCGCTTCTTCCTTTTCGAAACCCTTTGCCAAGCGCAACCAGCGTGCGCTGCTCCACACTTCGATCGGGTCCGCGGGAGCGCTGCCGACTCCTATGAAGTGAAAGTTCGGGTTCTCTTCATGGGATGCCACGTGTTGGAGCGATGCTCCGAAGACGAAGGCGTCAACGATCCCGGTGTCGAGCGGCTTCGCCGCCTGGTTGTGGAGGATGGGATTCTCCAGATTGAGATCTACCAGAGCCGTGCGTCGTCCTGTTGTAGTAGCGGCGCGGGCCATCTTCCAGGCAGCGTCGGCCGCCCACTCGTAGTCTCCTGCTGCGGGTGTGATGGCAACGATGCAGTGCGAGGTGAATAGGCTTCTGGCGATCCTGGGTAGGTCAGGAATCCTTATTTCCCGCGGTGTCATGGAATCGGTGTGTCGATTTCGCGTATGAAGAAAGGACGGTCCAACCTCCTCGCGTTCGCTTCTGCCTCCTCTCGCGTGGAATAAGGTCCCATCACAACTCTATATAGATCGTCCAAAGAATCGGCTGGGAGCACGGTCGCGGGCATACCCGCGCTAACGAGTTCGTCAGCCAGGGCTTGTGCCCAAGCCGCATTACGTGAGCTACTGATCTGCACGAAAATTGTCTTTCCAGCCTGCTCTTCCGCGAGCTCTTCGTCTCGCGCCAGCTCCAGAGCTGGGCGTCGAGGATCCCACTGTGCCACCAGCCAGAGATCGCCGGCTCCGGCTTCACCTGTTGTTACCTCCTCCAGTTGCTCACCGGCGTGGGCAACCAGCGTTCCCCCACGCCTGAGCAGGATGGTCCCGTCCGGCGCGATAGCCGGGAGATCGTCTCCCCAAGAACCGGGCAACGTGGTCTCGACACGCAACCTGACTAGATCCACCACCCACACGCTTCCCTCTTGCGCGGAATAAGCCAGAAGCCTGTGACCCAAAGGTCCGGTTCGCAGTGCTGTGACCCGATCCGGCAACTGCAATTTCGTGCCGATCTCATGCTGAAATCGGTCAATGACAAAGAGGTCGCGATCCCCCGCGATCGCATAGATCTTGTGTCCTGACGTCGAAAACCGAACAAGCCTGGTACCGGGCGCAACTTCGATGAAGCGCCGATCTGAAGGATCAGTGGGATCCAGGGTCAACACACCCGAGTCGACAGCAACCGCCACTAACCGGGACCATCTCGAGACAGCCAACTCCCCCTCAGGAACTGGCTGTCTTATCGGGGTTTGGCCGCGTGCGAGCAGCACCAGTTCCCGAGAGCTGCCGGCACCAACGACAACCAACATGCGGCCACGTGCAGCTCCCCAGACCGCACGCGTTTCACCGTCGAGCGTGTCGGGCCAGGATTCGGTGGTGAGATGCTCGACGTGACCGACGGTACCGTCGGGATGCACCACGAAAGCGGTTCCCGATGGTCCGATTGCCGCTTCAGTCACATTGGAGTCGATGGTGCGAGCTCGGCCAGCTACGAGGTCGAGTCCGATGAGTGAAAGCGTGTCGGCTCTTTCACCACTCGCGATCGCGTAGATGATGTCGTCGTCGCTCACGAATCCGATCAGGCGTTCCGGGCGTTTCGGCCCGATCTCAAAACGCCAAGTACCCTCATCGAGACTTGGCAGGCGGTACAGACGAGCCAGCCCTCCTTCGGCCGGAAATCGGAAGGCTACTGCCGCGCCCACTGCGGTGGAGTTGTCCGAACTCGCGAAAGCTTGCTCGACGGGGCTGGGACCTTCCTGACCCGAGCATGCCGACAAAGCAATAAACAGAGACAACAATGCGTGACGGGCCCTCAGTCGCGCGAAGCTGGAGCAGAGCTCCCAAATCGGCCGGCGTGATTCGAAGGGCTGCATTACACGCTCATCTTTCGAACGATAACTGCACTGATGGAGCATCTATCCAGAGACGTTCGAGTTGATAGAACTCTCGCAGTGTAGGGTGAAAAACATGTACCACGAAATCTACGTAATCCAACAAGGCCCAACGCCCGGCTCTCAGGCCCTCCGCATGGTGCGTTGTACGATCCACGCTTCGCATTGTCTCAATGACGTGCTCGGAAAGAGCCCGAACGTGAGTGTCAGATGATCCCGAAGCAAGGATGAAGTAATCCGTCGCATCACTCAAGCCGCGCAGGTCGAGAACGACGACATCCGTTGCCTTGCGATCGTCCAATGCCGCGGCGACGAGGCGGAGATCCCGGAGGATTTCCGGTGATTCTGGAGGTGGTGTCTTAGCCTGCGTGGAAACCTGTTCCTTGAATTCTTGTGTTCTCAATCTTCTACCTGATAGAATATACCCCAGGCGCCAGGGCCGACGTGCACGCCGATTGCGCATGTCACGTAGTCGAGAAAACACGTGCGCGGTGCATATCGCGCTACGAGTTCCGTCCTGATTCGCTCCGCGACATCCTCGGCACCTGCGTGCACGACTGCCAGGCGCAGCGACCTTGGCCGAGGCGTCAGACGCTCGTCCAGGAGTCGCAAAACCTTTGTTACCACCGCGTCGCGTCCTCTCGCCCGGTCGATCGGTACGATGCTGCCCCCCGAATCGACCTCCAGGATCGGCTTGATGTCGAGCAGGCCGCCAAGCCACGCACGACCGCGACTCACGCGTCCCGATCTCAGCAGATTGTCGAAGACGTCGATGGTGAATAATCCCCCTGACTGGTCTCGCACCCTTACAATCTCGCGGCTGATTTCGGACGCCGAACACCCTTGCTCCGCGAGCTCCGCAGCTCGGAGCGCGAGCATGCCGAGTCCGTGGGACGCGGTGCGGGAATCGACCACAGTGATTTCTGCCAGACCGCTCGCTTGCGCGGCTGCACTCGCAGACGCAACCGTGCCCGACACTGCCCCTGAAATGAACAAGCCCAGGGCCTCCGGCGTGCTCGACCGTGCATCCTGGAAAGCACCCAGGAGTGAGCCGGGAGTGGGTTGCGATGTCGTGAAGTACGTCGCGGAATCTCGCATGCGTTCGTACAGCTCTGCGCCCCTGATGTCGATTCGGTCCCGATAGGTCTGGGAGTCTCCCATCACCTGCAACGGCACCACAACGATGCCGTGTTTGTCGATCATATCGTCCGGGAGATCGCAAGAAGAGTCGACCACAACGGTCACCGAGCGCGCGGAAGCCACGAGTTCTCGATGCTGTTCACGCATGTCCTCAGACTTGGTCGAACGGATCTCCCCCCACTTGTTGGCAAGAGCGAAGACATCGTCGGGGGTGTTTGTATGAATGTGAATACGCAGCAGCCCCTCCGCACAAACAACCACCAGAGACCCGCCTAGATCTCGCAGGTGAGACCGCACCACCGTGCTTGGCGGGAAACAAGAGCCGCTGACCAACACCTCAGTGCAGTATCGATAATCTTGTTTCAGGGCAGTTGTTGCAAGCGCTGCCGCATCCCGCGTTTCGTACACCGGAGCCTCCGCAACCTCACGTATCGGATGGCCGTGAATGAGACGTACGACGCCCTCCAACATGCGCACGAACGCCTTTGCCCCGGCGTCGACCACCCCTGCCTCTTTCAGCACCGCGAGCAGGTCCGGCGTTTGAAGGAGCACTTCATTCGCGCGCTTCAGCACGCGATTCATCATCTCTACGAAATTCTCGGAATCCTGCGCCGCTCTCTCGGCTTCGGCAGCCACCTCATGTGCGACAGTGAGGATCGTTCCCTCCACCGGATGGTCGAGCGATTCCCTCAACCGCTCGGCTCCGTTCCGAATGGCACGAGCCACGTCGCTCGCACTCGCGGTTTCAAGATCCCCCATGGTGTCGCGGAATCCAAGGAGGAACTGAGATAGGAGCATGCCGGAATTGCCGTGTGCGGAAAACACGCATGATTGCGCCATGGCCTGGGTGACCCGATGGAGCGGGGCCGCTTCGAGCGATCGCACCGACTCTGCAACGGCGCGGATGGTAGATGCGAAGTTGGTGCCTGTATCTCCGTCGGGGACGGGAAACACGTTGATGCGGTTCAACTCTTCTATGCCCGCATCCACCCAGTCCGCCGCTGCGAGCAGGGATGACCTGAGTCGAGGACCGTCCAGGTAGGCGATTTCCACGGCTGCCTGGCCCGTCACTCCTCTCTGATCACCCAGACCCTGACTTCGGCGTGCACTTCAGGGTGCAACCGAATCGGTACCTTGTATATACCGATCATCTTGATTGGGTCTTCCAGGACGACGGATCGCTTGTCGATCTCGTAGCCACGGTTGGCAAGCGCCGCTGCTATGTCGGCCGACGTAATGGATCCGAAGAGCTTGTCGCCCTCGCCCGCTTTCACAGTGAATTCGACCGACAGGTTGCCCAGCTTCTCGGCCAGAATCTCCGCATCCGCCCGGTCCGATTCGGTCTTCTGTGCGCGTCTGATCGCCTCTGCATCCACGCGGGACTTGTTTGCCTTGGTGGCGAGGTACGCAAGGCCTTGCGGAATCAGGAAGTTCCGTCCGTATCCGTCCTTCACCTTGACGATCTCACCCGCCTTGCCAAGGTCCTTTACCGTCTGTCTCAAGATCACTTCCATGTTCACCCACCTGATGGCGGCGTAGACCACCGCCTCCTGAGTTCAAATCGCGTGTCCACGATGCCAAGGACTATCATCGCGATCAGCGCGATCGGTAGAAGTAGAAACACTATCGCAAGTCCAAAGACAACCGTCAAACATCCGCCGCCAATGTGCTGAATTCCCAAGGTCGTAACTGCCGCTCCGCGCATACCGAAGAGTGCGGCCAGAACCAGCAGGATATTCATTGCTCCCAATTTGGCCGGGGCGAATCTGGGCACAAGTACCACTACCAGCGCAGCAATCGCGGCCCATCCAAGGTGTTCAGTGAACCTGAAATCCCGGAATCGACCCTGCGGCAAACCTCGCGGTCTTGGAGCCATGCGTTGATACACCGACGTTGCAAGCGCCAGCCCGGCCATTAACTGAAGAGTAATCAGCGCAGGGTGGTAGTCTGCAAGAAATGCCACCGATGCTCCTATCAGATCGGCCACCTCCGTCTGATCGAATCTGCCGGTTCCGCCGCTTCCCCATGTGTTCTGCATCATCAACCAACCGACGTGCCCGATTCTGCGTTCGACCCACCAGGTCATCTCTCCCCATGATCGACCGAGCGCCGCACACAAAGTCGCCACGCCCAGGGCCGCCGCGGCGGCCGCCGCAATCACTCGATGGGTCACTTCGGCCCGAGTGAAGAAAGTAACCGGCACGAAGACGCATACGACAATCGCGGTAGCCGCTCGCACCATCTGGTCGGGCAGTTCTCCCGGTTGCGTCAGCCAGAAGACACCGAACAAAGCGGCGAATACCGCAAAACCCTTGACTCGGGCGGGGTGGGGAGGGGAAGCCAGAAGAAGGGCAGCAAGCGGAAGCAGAAAGAGCGCAACTGGCGCAAAAAAAGAAAAAACCAGGACTGCCGCCAGTATCCGCCAATGACGAGAGAGCCATGCCGGGGGTTTCACGAGATACCGCCCTTAGCGAACCCGCCTGGACGGTGATGCCACTCTATCTGCCGTGTCCCTTGATGAAGGGTAGCAGGGCCAGATGCCGAGCCCGCTTGATAGCCGTGGTGAGTTGTCTCTGATGGCGCGCACACATACCCGATAATCTGCTTGGAAGGATCTTCCCCCGCTCGGTCGTATACCGCGACAAGGTCCGTTCATCTTTGTAGTCGACTATCCGATTGCCCGACTCGCAGATCGGGCATGACTTGCTTGCCCGGGGCATTAGTCCTTCCCTCCGTCGGACGAAACCGTTGGTTCTGGCTCATGGTCGGCAGCGGCATCATCACCGTGAACCTGCACTCCGGAATCCTCTCGTTGGACTGAGTCCATTGTGGCGGCCGGCGCAACGTAGGAATCGTCATCCTCGGTGTCCGAATCATCCGATTCCTGACTGTCGAAGCGGTCCACAGACAGACCTTCGTTGATCACGATCAGGTGGCGCAACACCGATTCGTTCAACTTGATGATGCGCTCGAACTCGCTGAGGAGTTGGGTGTCGGTTTCGAAATGCGCCACCACATAGTATCCCGCATCTCTTCTCTTGATTGGGTATGCCAGCGTGCGCTTGCCCCAGTGTACGAGACCGGTGATCGGCTCTGGTGTTTCGGGGCTCTTGAGAAGCTCGTGGAACCTCTCGAGGTGCTCGTTTACCTCGGGTTCCTCGAGTGCGCTGTCGAAGATATACACGATCTCGTACCTACGCTTCATGACATCATCCTGTGGACGAGGTGACCCCGTTCCCGTCGCAGAACGGAGTAGGTTGTTGTCGAACGAGAAAATGTAGCTAGCGCCGAGAGCTGGTGCTAGTGCTCAGATCAGACTTCCTGAGCCCCCTTGCGGTTGAATCGGTTCATTGCCGCTTCAATCCCCGCCGTTATCCAGCATTCCACGGCTTCACTGATATCTGGTAGGAGCTTGGCGAGCGACTCCACTTCTTCTTTGCGCAAGTTCGAGAGAACGAAGTCAGCCGGGTCAATGTCTTCGGCCGGGAGCGGGCCAACACCGATTCTGAGCCGGCAGTATTCCTGCGTGCCGAGTGCGTCTTCGATGCTTCTCAGCCCATTGTGGCCTCCGGCCGAACCCCGCGCACGCAATCTGAATGTACCCAACGGGAGTGCGTAGTCGTCTACTACCACCAACATGTCCCGCGAGATATCGAACCCGGAGAGCGCGAACAAGGGCGCGAGCGCGGTGCCGCTCCGATTCATGTATGTTCGCGGTTTGACTATGACAACCGGCTCGTCATGAACCACTGCATCAGTCACCACTGCTCTGTCTACACGCCTGAAGTTCGGAAACCGCCATTCTCTCTGGAGGAAGTCGGCAAGGACAAAGCCCGCATTGTGCCGGGTGACGGCGTATGCGGGCCCTGGATTGCCGAGCGCGACTATGGCGCGCAGCTTCTTACCCCTCGCCTTGAGAGCCGCCGGCCTCTCCAGCTCCGGCTTCCTCTTCTTTGGCCTTGCGTATCAGTTCGGGCTCGGCTCCCTCTTCCTCTTCCTCCTCCACCACTTCCTCTACTTCCGCCTCAATGCGCGGCGGCACAACGGTGCAGATGGTCGCGTCGAGATCGGACAGAATCTCCGCGTTTTCGACAGCGACGTCCCTCACGTGGATCGAGTGTCCGACCATCAGTGAAGTGACGTCGATTTCGATGTGGTCCGGCATATCCTTGGGCAATACCTTGATTTCCAACTCACGTAGGATCTGGTCGAGAACACCGCCCTGGTTGCGGACTCCTTCCGGAGAGCCCGTAAGCGTTATGGGTGGCCGAACCGTGAGCTTCTCACCTTTGTGAACCTCGAGGAAATCAACGTGCAAGATCTCAGGTCGAGTTGGGTGCCGTTGAATCTCCTGGATCAGGGCCTGGCTCGTCTTGCCGCCAACCTTGAGCTTGAGCACCGTCGTACCGCGTACCGATGAAAGCGCCTTGTCGAAATCGGACTGTGAAATCGTTAAGGGCTCGGGGTTTCTGCCATGGCCATACAGGACCGCCGGTATGTTGCCTTGGCGGCGGAGCTTTCGCGCCACCGATCTGCCTGACTCGGCCCGTTTCTTCGCGTCGAGCACTAGTGTTTCTGCCATCTTTCTTCCCTATGGGCTTCCAGCCCGGTGTCGATCAAAAGAGAGAACTCACCGACTGGTCGCTGTGTGTGAACCGGATTGCCTGTGCCAGCAGCGGAGCGATCGATAGGACATACAGTTGATCGAAACGCCGCTCCTCCGGTATGTGCATCGTATTAGTGACCGTTATTTCCTTCAATGGGCTGCCGCTCAGCCGGTCAACCGCCGGTCCGGACAGTAGCGCGTGCGTGGCACACCCGTATACTTCGCGAGCGCCCAACCGCTTCAGGGCATGCGAGGCCTCCGACATCGTGCCGGCCGTATCGACCATATCGTCGACGATCAGACAGTCCCGGCCATCCACATCTCCGACGACGTTCACAACTTCGGCTATGTTAGCCGACGGGCGTCGCTTGTCGATGATGGCCAGTGCGGCATCGAGCCGTTTTGCGAATCCGCGAGCTATCTTCGCTCCACCAACGTCAGGCGCAACGACAACGGGGTCGAGCAAGTGCTTCTGCCGGTAATGCTGAACCAGTGCCGGCGCCGCGAACATATGGTCCACCGGGATGTCGAAAAAACCCTGCAGCTGATGTTGATGGAAATCGATGGCGAGAACCCGGTCTGCACCAGCCGTAGTTATCAGGTTCGCCATCAGTTTCGCAGCAATCGCCACACGCGGTTGGTCCTTGCGATCCTGGCGTCCGTAGCCGAAATATGGGACTACTGCCGTAACCCGGGCTGCGCTCGCTCGGTGCGCGGCGTCGATCAGAATGAGCAACTCGATGACATTCTCGGCCGGGGGGCATGTCGGTTGGACTATGAAGACATCCTGACCGCGCACGTTTTCATCTATCTTGACGAATATCTCGCCGTCGGCGAACCGCCTGATGGTCACCTGGCAGAGTTGTTGCTCGAGACACTCCGCGATTTCCTGGGCTAACGGCTGGTTCGCCGTGCCCGACATCAGAAGCATCTTGCTCGATGTAAGTGAGATGTCAGCCATGATAACCGGAAAAAATAGCAAGAACCTCGACGATTCAGAAGGGGAACCACTAATTTTGCCGAGTTGCAGCCTTCTTCTCGTCGAGGCGAGAAGACATTTCTTCAGTGTGACGTTTTGCTGTCCAGCAGCTTCCTGACGGTGTTCGTCAATTCCAGCAGCTCGAACGGTTTCCGCAAGAACGCATCCGCCTGCGCGCTCAGATCAGTTGGCGCCTCTCCCGAACATGCCAAGCCACTCATGAGGATCACGGGGAGATCTGGCGCTTTCGACTTCAGTTTTGCCAGGACGTCCCATCCGGTCATCTCCGGCATCATTATGTCCAGCACCGCGATGCTGATCGGATTCGGTGCCTCACCGAACAACTGCAATCCTTCTATGCCGTCAGTTGCCTCCACTACTCTGTATCCGAAATGCTCGAGGGCTGATCGAGTGGTGCTCCGAACCGAAGCTTCGTCATCTATGAGGAGCACCGTCTCGTTGCCACGAACCGGCTTCGACTGCGGCGAGAGCCAGGCAGTGCCGGAAACACCAGATGCACGTGGCAAGAAGATGTGGAAAGTGGTTCCGGCGCCTACAGTGCTTTCTACCCTGACGCCCCCTTCATGCTGACTGAGCACATTGTATACTCCAGCAAGGCCCAATCCGGCTCCTTGAGCTGCTTTTCGAGTAGTGAAGAACGCGTCGAAGATACGCGGCAACACTTCACGCGAGATCCCGCATCCGGTGTCGGAAATGTCGATCCGAACGTATTCACGGTCCTCACCGCCTGCGGAGTTACCGTTCACGAGCGGTATCTTCTCTTGCTTGGTGGAGATTGACAGGAGTCCACCCGCGGGCATGGCGTCTCTGGCGTTCATGGCCATGTTCAAAATGGTATCGCCGATTTGGTCGGCGTCCGCATTCACTATCCAGTCGCCATGATCGACTTCGACTGTCAGGTCTATCTTCGGGGGGAGTTCGGCTTTCAATGCCGCGGCTGCTCGATCGAGAATCAGTAACGGGTCTATCGGTCGCAACCGGCTGGGAGCCGGTCTCGCGATGCTTTCCAGGCGTCGCACAATCCGGGCGGCGCTCTCCACAGCATCACGGGCACCCGCCAGTGCTGACGGAAGAGTCACGCCATCCTGTTGAAGTTGCAGCCGAATCGCTTCCACGTTGCCGCTAATGGCGGCGAGCTGGTTGTTGAAGTCGTTGGCGATGCGTGCGGCCAGATCGGCGGCGGCCGCAGTTTTGAGCGATTCGCGCATGCGGGCCTGCTCGAATTCCCGAATGGAAGTATCGCAAGCGGTTACTAGCCAGGAAGCTCGACCCACCTGATTCGGGATCTTACGAAACCGGATTTCGCAGCTCACACTCGTCCCGTTTGTGGAATCGCAGAACGCCTTTTTGGGGCTGCCTTGGTTCCGTCCGAATGTATCGGGTGAAACCGCTGGAATGGCTCCACTAACCTCTTCCTTGTCGTATCTGAAGAGTCCGCCTATCCGGCGGTCTACCAGATCCGCTGAATTGTAGCCGAGCATCCTGGCGGCGGCGGAATTGCAGTCGAGCACGCGACCCGCGTCATCCGTGAGGAATGTGGCGTCAGGGAATGCTTCCAGCAGTGCCTTTTTCCACCTGTGCCCTGTAAGATCGAGCTTCTCGAATGCAGGTTCACCTGCTACTGGGCCGGCGTCGCTATTCACGCCGCTTTGCATTCTCCGCCGTCCCCGCAGACTTCGTGGAGAATATCGATCAGGTCGCTCAACTCGTAAGGCTTCTGTAGAGACCTGCATCCCGAGTGGCGCACGAACTCGCGCGACTCCTCTCTCAGGAGGTCGCCGCTCGTGAATACGATACGCGGGATGACTTCCGGACACTCGGCCCGTGCGCGCTCAAACAATTCTTCCCCGCTGAGCCCAGGCATCCGGAGGTCACACACCACCGCATCGAACTGCCGATCGCGCAACGCCAGCAACGCATCGCTTCCTGTGTTTGCGGTTTCGACGTCGTATCCCGATCCCTTCAGGAAACGTCCCACGCTTCTCAGAATAGCTTTCTCATCGTCCACTATCAGCAGCCGGCGAGGTCGCTTCGAGGCTTCCGGGGCCGGCAACGATTTGATATCGGCACACGTTGCATCTGGCGTGCACTCGGTCGTGTTGTCGTTCTGCGAGGCATCGATCAAAGGAAGGGAGATCACGAACCTGGAGCCGGGGCCGGATTCGGGCTCCTCGAGCCGCAGACTTCCGCCGTGGGAGTTAACGATCTCGGAGCATATAGGCAGTCCCAATCCGGTGCCTTGTCCGGCCGGCTTAGTGGTGAAGAAGGGCTCGAACACCATCGCCCTCTTATCCCAAGGGATGCCGGGGCCGTCATCCTCGACCGTAATCTCAGCGAGCATAGCGCTTGGATGCCGAAACCCAATCTCGATAGTGCTGCCGCTGCCCGCACCGGTAATTGCCTGTTGTGCGTTTACGAGCAGGTTCAACATGACCTGTTGCAGCTGGTTGGAATCTCCTCTCACCCAGACACGGTCTTTCTGTTTCTCCAGATTCGGTAGCCTCAAGCGAATGTTGTGCGTTTGCAGGAGATTGTTTCCGAGCACTGCCGCCCGCTGTACGACCTCGGAGAGCGACACGATCTTGCGTTCCGGACGCTGTTGTCTCGCGAAGGCCAGGAGACTGCCGACTATCTCGCCTGCCCTCCGGGCTTCCGAGAGGATCAACTCGATGTCCTCTCTGTACTGTATTGCCGCTGCGGGATCGAGCTGTGCGGGAGGCGGATCGTCTTCGTCGTCTTTCTCGCGTGGCTGCGTCTGCCTTGGCCAGAACGCCAGCATCGTTTGAGCGCTCGCCACGATCGCCGCCAGTGGATTACTCAGTTCATGAGCTACAGCGAGAGTCATCTGACCGACAACGGCTACTCTGTCATGCTGCAGCTCTTCAGGTTGTGCGGCATCCAACTGGGATGGCCGGTTGAGATCGTCGGATTGGGGCACGAGTCGGATTGGTTTGAGGCTACGGTGACGCTGTCTCGGTGTTGAGAGCTTTCTTGACGGTCTCATCCGCGAGCGCCTGGCGAGCCTCTGCATCCGACATTGACGCCTCTGCGTTGTGATCCTCCCCGCCGCTGTCTTGCTCCCAACCGTGTTGAGTAAGGCAGCTTGGATCGAAGACTTTCGCGAGCGCTTCCAGCCTGCCTTCGACGTCGTTCAGCAACTCTATCGCACCACGCAGCTGTTGAGCCGTGATATCCTGGAACTGCAGGTGGTTGAACAGTTCCATGACCTCGGCGCGAAGCGTGTCGACGGCTTCCTGGACGGCTTTTTCCTTTTCCCCAGGGGAAGCACCGTTTCCATTGGCCTCGGCGATCTGGTCGATTACCGCTAGTGAGCGGTCGAGGCCGTCGAGAATCAGAGTGGTTGCCGACTCCGTTTCCGATGTGACCTTGTCCAATCTGGCATAGGTGTCGCGCAACCGGTCGATCGCGTGCGACTGTATTGCCTCACGGCTCAGCCTTATGCCTCCGAGCGCCGCAGTGATCTCGGAATACACGTTGAGCAGAATCTTCGGAAGCTCTGTCAAAGTGCTACGCGAAGAAAGGGCGTCAACGATCTCACTGACCCGGCCCATGTCCTGCTCTTTGGACTCAACCGAGCGCAATTCTCCGATGAGCTCCGTAAGCAGTGCGAGGGTGCTTTCGAGTTCCGTTATCAGGGTGCCAACCTGCGTCTTATCCATCTGCGATCCCTCCTCTCCGCTGACTAGCCGATGGGCTAGCCGATAACCTCGTCTATCTTCTCTTTTAGAGTCTGAGGAGTGAAGGGCTTCACGATATAGCTGTTGACGCCCGCCTGCGCGGCCTGGAGTATGTCCTCTTTGACGCTCCTGGTGGTGACCATCAGAATCGGTGTCTCTGCGGTTTCCGATCGTTTGCGCAGCTCCTGTACCAGTTCGAGCCCTCCCATGTTGGGCATGTTCCAGTCGGTGATCACCAGATCCACCGAGCCATCCGCGTGCTCCAAAGCCTCTGTGCCGTCTCCGGCTTCCAAGAGATCGGTGTGGCCAATGCTCTTGAGCGCATTCGACACGATTCGGCGCATCGTGGCGGAATCGTCAACTACCAGGCATTTCATCTCTTACCCTCCAGGAGTTCCTCAGAGGTCCTCGAGAACTCGCCGAGCGATCTCCTCGCGGATCCCTTCGCGGTCGTAGTACCCCTCGTTGATGCGTTGTGTGACCGCGGCGATGCGCTCTGGACTGAGCGTTCCCTTTGCTTTCCCGCTCCCGTTCGCGGCTTCTGCACCGGACGCTAATTTCCGAGCTGCATCCGAGATTTCAACGCGGTCGCCTCTCGCACTGGAAGTGTCCGATTCCCCCGCTGCCCGTTTACCGGCTGCCGGTGCCTCGGTAACGCGTTTCTCGCTTGCGCGCCTTGGCTGTATCCGCGAGCCTCTTGGGTTTATCGAATCGACTGTCATTATTCACTCCCTAGCTGCAATACATTATCGGTCGATGCTGCAGCGTTCTTGAGTCTGCTGCCCGATTGGTGTTTTCACGGGGACCTGCTCATTCGTCCGGCAGCTTTCCTGTCAGTGCACGCAGATCCTGTGCTGAAAGCTGCAGGCTTGGTTTGTCGTTGACGACAACCTCGGCGAGGGCACGTGCGGCTGTGGATATCTCCGCTCTGTCAGTACGGTCTGCTTCGGCACGCATCTGCATCTTCTTGTCCGCAGCGACGTCCTGTCGCTCACGATCTTGTGATCTGTTCGCACGCTCTCTGTCGATACCCTGCGCCGATGCTGGAGATGCCACATTGCGGTTAGCAACCATTCCAGGCACGGTCATGGCTAGCCTCCTTGCTCAGTGACAGACCGTTCCTGTATTGCATTATCGGCATTTGACGGGATTTCTTTAGTTGGCTGCACAGCTATCGGCGTGTATCGATCAGGTGTGAGGGCTGCGCCGCGAACCCGTTTTCGGCCACGGTCGAGTGGGACGCACCGTCCAGTGCGGCCAACTCGCCGCGCAATTCGTCACGCCGTTTCACCAACTTCTGAGTGAGTTTGCGAACGCTTGCCTGTGCCAATGCAGCGTCGGCGGTTACCGCGGTCATCAGATCGCGCAACGCTTGAGCGTTGGGTCCGGCCATTGCACTGTCGGCCACCAGTTTATATATGGGAGCGACACGACGTCCGGTCTCCTCGATCTCTGTAATGATTGCATCCAGTTGCTCGGCGAGACCGTTCATTAGACGCACGTCTTCTTCGTCAACCGCCTTACCTTGCGCGCTCACGATCTCCATATAGCGACCGTATGCCCCCCGTTGAGACTCGAGCGCCTCTCTTGCCTCAGCGTAGGTGCCGGGCTCGATGTCACGCATCGGCTGACAGCGATTGGGGAGGCTGTTGTTCCAGTCTGCGTTCGGCCTCGCTCCATGTTTCGTGAAGTGATGAGACCAGCGCAAGCAGACGATCCAGTCGAACCGCATCCATGTGAAGATCGATGTGTAGCAATTCCTTCAAAAAGAACGCGTATAGAGCAGAGAGGTTTTCTGCGATCTCGCCGCCCCCTTCGCGATTGAGGGAGACCAGGAGTTCTGTGATCACGGCGTGAGCCTTGCTAAGATTGCGGTTCCTCGCCTCGTGGTCACCGTCGGCGAGATGACGCTTAGCCTGATTGAGTTGACCGAGAAGGAATCCATACAGGAATACCACCCTGCGCGCAGGGGTCATCGACTCGATCTCTAAGGCCTGATAGTTGCTGGAGATGCGGGAACTCATTTGTTGGAACTCCCCATGCTGGAGAACATCGACGATATTTGCGAACCCACGGCAGCAGATTGTGCCTGGAGTTGCCCTAACGTCGTTTCCATCGCTGTGAACTTGGCGATCAGTTGCGTACGGCGGCGGGCGAGGCGTTCCTCGACTACTGTAATCCGTCCCTGCAGGTTGTCGATACGCTCGCCGATATCTTTCTCTCGCGTGGCGAGAATTCCTGTTGCACTCTCGAGGAGCTGATCGAGCTGCCGTTCGATCAAAGCTCCGGCGCCCACGGTCAGCTCCACGTCGCCTATGTCTCCGGTCGAGCTGCCCGTATAGGAGATTTGGAGACCCTCGATCTCCGTGTCGTCATTGGCGATCAGCTGCGTACCGGATCCCGTAGCGTCGTAACCGCCAATCGTGCCTGCTACGTCGTTACCGCTGTAGGACTGCTCCGTCAGGCCAAGCTGGGACGTCTCATCACCGGTGTACGATACCGTGAATCCGTGATTCGAACCGTATGCGTCGTGCGTGATCACGATCTCGTCACCGTCAGTGGAGGCCGTCATGGCCATTGCGTAGCGTCCCACCGTATCGACCTCCATCGATCCGAAGTCGAGCGACCCGGAACCGTTGTAGACGAGAGACAGCGAAGTATCCGAGGTGCCTCCTTCTACGTCCTCGATTTGGATCCTGCCGGATTCGATGCTCATGGACACGTCGCTCCCTATCGACTCCTGTATCTGATCAATGAGATCACCTACCGTGTCGGTCGAAGGATCTGTAATCGTGTATGTTCCAGCAAACAGCGTACCGCTTGGGCCTGCTCCGCTGTAGCTGATTGTGTCATCGGCACTTACGTCAACCGACGAGCCACCGGAATCGTAGATCGTATCGAACGTGGTTCCGGAAACTATTTCCGAAGACTGTAGGTCATCGCTGTAGAGTGTGTTTGCCGAAATCCGCTTCTGCTGTACCGCCGTATTGAATTCGTCGTTCAGCGCATCTACGATTTCCTGCGTTGTCATGCCGTCCTGGAGTTGAATCTGGGCGGCTGCCTCCGAGACAATGTCAGTGATGGTCATGTAGTCGGAATCGCCGCTGTCGCTGTAGGTTCCCGAAAACCCCGAGCTCGTCGCAGATGCTGTAGTTGCCGCCTGTGTGATCTCGACATCGTAGGTGCCGGCGTCGGCGGTCCCACCGGAGGTTACATACGTCATCTCGGAGTTGGTCGTGGATCCCTGTTCCATGAAGAGCAGTCTGAGGTCGTTGTACTGGTCGTCGAATGCATCCTCTAGAAGGGAGCTGTCGAGTGACAGAAGACCGCTCGTCTCGAACGAGAGCCCTGCGGTGCTGACGGTTGCCAGATCGCTCGCGGCGCCTTCTACTTCCGCCAGGAGGTTGCTGACCATCTGGGATTTCGTCATTCTCAGCAGTGAGTCACCATATAGGACTTGTTTCTCGCCGGATTCGGGATCCGATACCAACTGGTCCTTCACGAAAGATATCAGCGCATTGTAGGCGTCCACGAATGCCTGTACCCCGCTCGTGGCGCCTCCCGCATTTCGGGCAACCACAACAGTCGCAATGCTGTCTTCTTCGGCTCGCACCAGGTTCAAGCGCACGCCGTCGAGTGCGTCGGATATTTGGTTGGTGGACCTGGTCACGGTGACGCCGTCTATCTTGATCGTCGAATCGGCGCCTGAGACGATCTCTCTGTCCCGGCCCAGGTTCTCGACGGTGAAGTCGCCGAAGTCCAAGCTCCCGCCGTTTTCGTTGTTGGCGACGATCGAAAGCGTCATCTGACTGTCGCCCGATGTGTCGTCTGTGAGCACGATCCTTCCGTCCACGTCGATGCCGGCCGTGGCGGTTCTGGATCCGTACCCGAACCCGTCAGTCGAGTTGTTGATCTCGTCGAGCAAGTCCTGGACGGTGTCTGCTCCGCCGACGGTGTACGTGAGGCTCACGGATGTGCCGTCTCCCCTGGTGCCGGTTATGTCGAGCGTGTCGCCGGCGGTTACTCCTGCGTCGGCGCCACCGGACCAGAGGTTAGTCAGAGAAGTGGCCGTTGTCGCGGCGGTGGAACCGTCACCGTCCGTCAACGCCGCTCCTTGCACGGTCTGGGCGACTGATCCGCGTCCCTGTTCGACAACGCCAAGCAGCTCCAGTGCGTTGCCGGCATCCACGAAGCTGGTCGTGTCACGGATGTCCAGATAGTACTCCGTATTCCCGTCGTCGTCCGTCTCGCTCCCGACAGTGGCGCTGACCCCGGTCAGTGCGTCAATGTTGGCGGCTATGTCGGTCAACGATTCGTTGTCCAGATCGATAGCGACGCTCTGGCCGCCGATGGTTACGCTTTGCGAGCCTACGCTGCTGGTCAGGCCCAACAGGGTTGATATTGCGGTGCTGGAGGAAGAGAAGCGATCGGACTCACCTCCGGAGCTGCTAGCGTTCTTCAATTCCGTGGTGGAATCGACGAATCCGAGTTGCCCGAGTAAGCCGTCGCTGGTGTCGATGAGCTGGATTCCATCGGAACCCGCCTCGTCGCTCGAGAGGATCAGTCGGTTTACGTCGGTGCCCGATGTGAGGATCGATGCCGTCACGCCGGTAGCGTCGTCACCGGCATTGGCGTTGTTGATCGCGTCGCGGATGCTGGTGAGTGTGTCGGTTGTGTTGACCGTGATCTTGGTGCCGTTGATGAAGAAATCGCCGGTGTAGCCCAGCGCGTCGGAAGTCGCTGAGAATTGCTCGCCGCCGAGCTTCTCTGCGTGCGCCAAGGAGAGGATTTCGATGTCGTATGATCCCGGAGCGGTTCCGTGCGCTGCGGAGGCCGTAAGCAGAGTGCCTCCGCTGGTGCTCAAACCGCTCGTTTGGGTTGTGACTTGCTCGAATACCGATCCATCTCTGAGCTTGGATGCGGTGGATTCCACCTCGGAGACCAGCGATCGAAGCTTGCTGTAGGCGGACTCCCTGGCCTCCTCCTGCGAGATCTTCCCCTCCAGCACGTTCACCGGCCTCCGCTCGATCTTCATGACCTGCTCGACCATTGCTCTCCAGTCGAGCCCACTGGCAACGCCCGAGAAGGTTCCAACTGGATCAGCCATCATGTCCCTCTACTGTCATATGTGGGAAAACCCGGAGGGCGGGTGATTGCCCTCCGGGTGCGCGCGCGGAACTGAACGCGCCATTACTCGTGGTCTGGCTGTTAACCCGCCAGCAGTGAGAGTATCGATTGCGGTGCAGCATTCGCTTGTGCGAGCATAGCGGTACCGGCCTGCTGCAGAATCTGGTTCTTTGTGAAGCTCACCATCTCCTGGGCCATGTCCGCGTCACGAATCACCGACTCCGCCGCCGAGTAGTTCTCGATCATGGAAGCTATGTTCTGCTGCGCAAACCCGATCCGATTCTGTGAAGCGCCGAGATCTCTGATCGAGGTTGCCACGGCATCGATCGCCGTGTCGACCTCCGCAAGCGCGGACTGAGCGGTGGCTCTCGAGGTCTGTAGATCGGAGCCGGAGATGCCGAGCGTGGATACGGTTGCATCGAGGTTGGTTACTGAAATCAAGTCGTCGTCGTAGCTGCTCTTTCCGCTCGATCCAACCAGGAAGTTGCCACCGTTTCCGGCGCTCACGACCAGGTCCACCTGCGTACCCAAGTCGCCGTCACTGTCGGCGTTGAAGGAGCCGCCCGTCTTGATGGTGATATTGAAGGTGGAGACGTTGATGGTCTGCGCGCCGTCGCTGATCGCGATCGTGGTCTCGGTGTCGCCGGTCGCCGCGCCGTTGTTCACCGTCAGCACGTCGTCGGCGAGAGCCTGGAAGTTGTACGTGTCGGCAGCAGTGCCACCGATACTCACCGAGGAGATGTTGGCCGCGGAGGTCAGCGAGCTGTTTCCGGTGTGGATGCTCGCACCGTAGTTTCCGTCCAGCAGAACGTCGCCCTGGTACGTCGTGGTGTCCACGATTCGCGTGATTTCGGAGCGCAGCTCGTTGAACTCGGAATGCAGCGTGGTACGCTGAGAGGCACTCACGTTGTCGGATGCTGCCTGAGACGCGAGTTCCTTCATCCTGTCGAGGATACCCCCGATCGTCGTCAACGCGCCGTCGGCAACCTGCAGCAGCGCTCCTGCCTGTGATGCGTTACGCGATGCCTGGGTCATTGCTCGCCCGTCAGCACGCAGCTTGTTGGCGATGGCCATGCCCGCCGCATCGTCAGCCGCCCTGTTGATCCTGAATCCAGACGAGAGTTTCTGAATCGACTGGCTCAGATTCTTCGAGTTGAAGCTGAGGTGTTTGTGCGCGTTGAGCGCCATTGCGTTGGTTTGAATCCTCATTGTTTGTCACTCCCTGAACAAAGGTTGCGGAGCATCCATGCTCCATCGCTATTCGGTTTGACGACGCAGCGATCGTCTGACATAGTTATCGGTTTTTCTGGTCAGAACTTGAGATTTCGCCGTCGTTCGGGAGTGAGATGTCAATGGGATGCCTGGTTCCGTGTCCAGGGGCGGCGACAACGAGTTGCCAGCCTCTGCGAGTGCTGAAATCGACGAGCACTGGACCTTGCAAGTTCGCCGTAACGGCTTCACCGGCACGATGAGGAAGCGTGACTATGCAAAGGACTGCGCATTCGGCTTCTTCGTCCAGGATCGGCTTGGGTCCTTCGATGCTCAGCGGGTCGAATGAGTAACCCTCGACGAACCGATGTGGATCTGCTACCAGGAATACCAGTGATCCGTCGTCGACGCCCTGAAGCCAAAAAACACCGTCGGGAGCCGCCGGAAGCATAGCGAAGCGTTGTGCACGAGGAAAACCGAGCAGACCATGTTCAAAGGAAATACACTGGTCAGCTGGTATTGATATCGGACCGAGTATTGCCGAATGTGTGGTTACGACGTCTGTCACTTTGTCTTGAACCAGAGGAAGCGCAGTCACCTGAGGTACTCCGTGACGTTTATGTGCAATGCCTGCGCGGTTGCCGCCAGCGCTGCTTCTAGCGCAGTCTGCGCGCTGGCGAGTTCTACGGCTGCCTCCTCGAACTCTACCTCCTCAGCGTTTGCCCTACTGGCGGTCAAGTTGAAGTCGAGCGCGTCGAGATTCTCGAGCGCGACGTCCAACTGCCTGAGCCGGGCACCTGTTTCACTCAACAGCGACTGGGAGTTGGCGAAAGCGGATGTCAGAGTCGTCAATGAGTTCTGGACCGCAGCCCTGTCGTCGGCGTTCAGGGCTGCCTCGAGTTCCTGAAGCCCGTCGATTACTTCGCTATTCACCAGGAGTTCTGCGCCGTTGTGATTCATCGTAATCCGATAGCCGCTGCCGATCTCGGTCTCGCGTTGCCCCAGGTCGCCGACATAGGTGCCGTCGGATTGGAAAGGTGCCGCGTCAGACTGGTGCCCGGCAAAGACATATTCGTCGTCGAGGACCGTGTTGCCGAGTTTTGTCACTTCCTGGATCAGTTGGTCGACCTCTGCCGCACCTGCGAGCCGGCCTGAGGCATCGGCTGTATCGGACCCCAGCGTTATCGCGAGTTCGCGCCCGCGTGTTAGAATGTCAGTGATCTGGTCCAGCACAGCTTCTTCGGTGCTCAACCGCATGCGCGCCGAGTTCGTGTTACGGCGATGCTGCGCGATCTCCCGGAGACCGTGCGTTGCGCGCATACTCTGGGATGCGGCTACGGGGTCGTCCGACGCAATCTGCATGCGCTTGCCCGACGACACGGTGGCTTGCACGTCCACGAGGCGCCGCATGTTGCGTTGAACGTTGCGCAGCAGGTTTTCCTGCATCATGCCGTGCGTGATGCGCATCGTGACTCCTTGCCCGAAAATGCAGATACGTTTTTCGTTATCGGCAAGGATGGGGCAAATCTTGAGCCACTGCCCCGTGAAATGCGTTGCTTGCTGGAAATGCGTACTTGGAGCTGGATGATGCCGTAATAGGGCCGATCATTGTCATTTGGCGTTGATCATTTACACTACATGTTCGTGGTCGTGGGATAGAGTCGGCACGATAGGGGAAAGGCTCTGTCCGAATTTGAATCCCGAGTTTATCCATATACTGAAATGGCGACAGTTCTTTGCGTTGACGACGAGCCGGCGGTCGGAGTGGTGCTGGAGCATGCTCTGACGAAGTTGGGCCATCGTCCACTTCTTGCCGATAGCGTCGCGAACGCCATGAAGACCGTGCGGAGCACCGCCGTCGATTTGATTATTGCAGACTACCGAATGCCCAACGCCACCGGCCTGGATTTGCTCCAGCAGCTGACTGCCGACGGCTACGACATTCCGGTGATCATGATGACGGCCTATTCGAGCGTCGAGCATGCGGTAATGTCGATCAAGGCGGGGGCAATCGACTATCTCACGAAACCGGTCAGAAGCGAAACCTTGCAGATCGCCTTGGACCAGGCTCTCGAAGTAGCCAAGCTTCGCCGCGAAAATGAGGCCTACCGTAACGAGCTCGCCGGATTTCATCTCAAGCGGGAGATAATCGGGGACAGTGCGGCTGTGCGGCAAGTGATGCGCACCATCCAAATGGTTGCTCCATCTCGGGCTACAGTGGTCCTGGAGGGGGAGTCCGGCACGGGAAAGGAACTGTTCGCGAGGGCGGTTCACGAGCAAGGTCCGCGTCGCGATCAGCCGTTCATTTCTCTCAGTTGTGCCGCCATGCCGGAGGGTCTTGTCGAGAGTGCGCTGTTCGGGCACGAGCGTGGAGCTTTCACCGGCGCAACCATGCGAATGCCTGGAGCTTTTGAGAGAGCGCACCGCGGTACACTCTTGTTGGACGAGATCACCGAGATGCGTCTCGATCTCCAGGCCAAGCTTCTTCGGGTCATACAAGAGCAGGAGTTCGAGCGGGTAGGTGGCAAAGAGTCGATCAATGTGGACGTCCGCCTGATCGCCACAACGAATCGGAAGCTCAAGACCGAGGTGGAGACAGGGCGGTTTCGCGAGGACCTCTATTACCGGTTGAATGTCGTGCCGATCAGGACCCCGCCGTTGAGGGAAAGGCTCGAAGACGTGCCGCTCCTGGTACACCATTTCGCGAAGATTGCGGCCCGCGATATGGGAGTCTCGGTCAGCGCGGTAGCCCCAGAGACGATCGACTTGCTGCGGTCATACCATTGGCCGGGAAACGTTCGGGAACTGGCAAACGCGGTCGAGCGGGCAGTGATACTGTGCAGGGACGGCGTTCTGAGGCCGGAAGCGTTCAGCGGCCACCTCGATCTCTCCAAGGCGGAGCCTGTGGCGAAGCCGGTCTCGGAGGGTTCGGGGAACGGAGCGGTGACCGAAAATGACGCCGGGACTACCGAGCTACCGTTGAACCTTCGTGAACTCGAAAAGATCTCCATTGACCGGGCATTGAATGCCACTGGTGGCAACAGGACACGCGCCGCGAAGCTGCTTGGAGTAAGCGAGCGCACTTTGAGAAACAAGCTGAATAAGCCCAAAGCCGCCAGGTAGTACTCACCACCACCACCACCACCACCACCACCACCACCACCACCGAATTGCGGCAAATGTGAACCATCCCACCGGCAATTCGTGCCGGTTGTGCGAGGCGACGAGCGACGCGCGTTGCGAGTGTCGAGTCGCGAATTGGACCTGAACACTCCTGATCGGTATCTGCCAGCGTATTGCAACGGCGACCCTCAGTTGCACGTGGTCTGGCGAATCTGTGCAACTCACTGTTGCACAAGGTGATACGCCGTCGGACCCCGATTGAATAGCTGTCTACGTGTTCCTATCGAGGTACAATGCTTGCCAATCAAGCGACTACAAACGATCGAAGGGCGCCGTACTCCGCATGGGCACAGCATGCGGTTGTGCGAGTTCAGGAGATTGAATGGCGAGACGCGGACGAAATACCTGGAATCGTGGTAGACGTAGGAAACGCAGCAGCGGGGCTGCGCGGGTTCCGATAACGCCCGGTAAGGAGATTGGGTCCGGTATGGGAAGGGGACGAATCGCTGATCCCTGCGACATCCCGGCTATTGAGCTCGCACTGCATGAAGGCAACTGGCAGGATGCCGCGGCTCGCGTTGTTGCGTTGGTGAGAGCACTGGGATCGGACGGGGCGGACGTGGATATGGGCACGGATGACGAAGATCGAATCAGGCTCGGCTACGGACGTGTGGCGAGGGCGATAACAAATCTCGTTGCCTCACCTCAATTCACTCCTTCGTCTGATTTCTTCAGCAATCTCGCTCTTCGCAAACGCGTTCTCGTAGATCTGTTCGGAGCAAGCGATCTGGGAAGCCTGGATGCGTTATTGGCCGTGGTAGCGCGGGAATTGGAACGACAAGCCGATTGCGATTTGAATGCGCTGAAAAGGCTACTCCTCGGTTACTCCATTGATTCCGAGGCGGAGTTTGACCTGGGTGAATACTTGCACGAAGCCTCGGAAGTAGTCGTCGATGCATATGTTGGCCTCCTTGCTACCTCGGTAGTCTTGACGGAGGGTGGTCGAGAAAAACGCAAGCAGCTCTTCTCTATGATCGATTCCGTCGCCAAATACCCAATCCATTTCGAATCGCTGCGTTTCTTGGCACAGGCCTGGTTCCGGTGCAGTTACGATGATTGGGAGGGTAAGCACGACGCAAAGGCCCCGATGAACTCGATGTTCAGGAGGGCATTGTTGAATGAGGGCATTGGGGAAGCGCCGGTGAGGAAAGAACGCGGGCGCGTTGCCCGGCCAGTCGTTCTGATACCGCTCGAGAGGTTCACGTCGACTCATGCCATGTATCGATGTTATGCCCCGGCCATAAGGCAGCTTCGCCAGCGGTTTCGCCTGGTGGCGGTGTGTGAACCCCACCGCATCGACGAGGTTTCCGAGGCGGTCTTCGATGACGTCGTGAAATTCAAGTTCACCAAGGAGGATTTCAAAAAGGGAATCCGGAGCCTCGTGAGACTGGAGCCAGACATAGTCTATTACCCCAGCATTGGTATGAGCGCGTCGGTGATAGCGATGGCGAATCTCAGACTAGCGCCGATTCAAGTCATGACGTTTGGCCATCCCGCCACGAGTATGTGTGAGACCATCGACTATGCGGTGCTTCAGGAGCACAGGTTGGGGGATCCCTCACTGCTCAGCGAAACCATCCTGTTGGGGAGGAGGGATAGCTGGCAGATGGAGATTCATCCGGAAGCGGAGGCTTTGGAGCCGTTGATCAGGGAGGATCCCGATCCGGTGAGGGTGTCCGTGCCCAGCATATTCTTCAAGCTGAATCCCGCCTTCCTGGCAACGTGCAAGGAAATTGCGGAGCGGGCGGATAGACAGGTGGAATTCCATTTCTTCCCGGGCACGATCGGGCCGAGACACCACCATGTTGCGCGCCGCATACGAGAGATGCTTCCGTGTTCGATAGTCTATCAGAACACGTGCTACAATGAGTATGTGCGGAATCTGAACCGCTGCGACGTTCAGTTGGCTCCATTCCCCTTCGGCGGCACAAACAGCAACATCGACGCCCTCAGGCAGTGTATTCCCTACGTGACAATCGAAGGCGCTGAGGTGCATTCACGAGTCGATGCGGGGATGCTCAGAACTATCGGTGTGCCAGCCTGGCTCATCGCCGACACTATATCGGAGTATGTCGACGCGGCGGTACGGCTGATCGACGATTCTTCAGAGCGTAGCGCGATTTGTCGCTCGATGTTGAACACCGATCTCGACTCGTTGCTTCTGGATGCGCACGGTCGAGGCGTTGAAGGCGATTTCGTAAACCTCTTTGGGTGGCTCTACAACAATCACGAATTGATTGTGGCAGACGGTCGAAAGGTGTGGACTATTGATGCGAGAAACACCTGGAGTGCAGTCGAAGTAGAGGCTTCTGGACCAGGATCCGGAGAGAATGCCGGGGCCATTGGGAACCTCGAGGATCGAGCGATCGTCCTACGATGAAGACGCGAGGCGTTACGTGCAACAGGTAATCAACGCCAGGATATCATCGATGTTGGAGACCTTGAAGAGAGAAGGTGTTGACGCGACCGTGGAAAACGCGCGCGACATCGATCCAGATCATCTCAGCTACTACGCGCGTAACAGCCCCAATTCCATATGCTACTATGCTGGCAGCGATGATGGACCTGTAGCGCATCTCGCCGACTGCGTTCTCATATGCCGTCCGGAAATAAGCGGTCTTCCGGAAAGCGTTGTCTGCATTAAGACGTCTGATCCCAAGCTGGCGTTCTACATTCTCTCAGGAGAATTTGCGCCTCCGAAACCTCCTCCCGGAATTCACCCGACAGCAATAGTGAGTCCCCATGCGGATATCGCGCCGACGGTTAGTGTTGGTCCCTATTGCGTTCTAGATGACTGTGTTCTCTATGATGAGGTCGTGCTGCATCATCACGTGACCGTCTACGGTAAAACGACTATCGGAAGAGGAACGGTGATCGAATCGAATACGGTCATAGGCGCGAGCGGGAAAACGTGGGCGTGGGGTCCCGATGGAAGACAGTGGGAAATGCCGCAGCTCGGCGGCACACGGATAGGTGACGACTGTTTCCTGGGATCGAACATCACCGTCGTGAGGGGTTCGTTGGAGGATACGGTAATAGAAGAGAACGTGAAGATCGCGCACGGTACCATGATAGGCCATGATTCGCGAATTGGTGCACAGACGCAACTCTCGAATGCGATAGCGTTGGGCGGTACGACCGTAATCGGAAAGCGGTGTTTCATCGGTTCGGGCGTTCGCTGCAGGGCAAAGGTGCGGCTCGGCAATGACGTCGTGGTGGGTGTGGGGGCTGTTGTGGTTCACGATTGCATGGAAGAGGGCACTGTTCTGGCCGGCGTTCCTGCTCGGAAGCTGGAGGGGGTGGGTGAGTCCAGGGATCCCACGGGAATGCCGAAGTTGAGAAGGCAGGTGGTGAAGTAGATAGCCGCTGCGATTACCGCATGAGTGCCCAATGTCATCCCACGCACTACCAGGCAAGGAGCAGGAAGATGGACAACCGATATGATTTCGTCGAGGGAGATTTCTCCTTCATCCACAAGAGCTGCAAAACTGGACGGAACTTCAGTTGCGGGAAGTTCGTGATCATCGAAGAGGATGTCCAGATCGGAGATGACGTTGTGATCGGCAACTACACTCGAATCATGCCGGGTGCTCGGATTGGTAGCAACGTCGCCTTGATGGACTATGTGAAACTCATGCCCGGAACCAGAATCGGGGACAACTGCAAGCTCGATGACTACGTGAACACATCGGGATATGTGGAAATCGGGAACAACGTGCGCATAAAACGATGCTCAATGATAGGGCAGGCCGTGCGGACGGAAGACAATGTGTGGATCGGGTCCTGCGTGAGCACTACGAGAATAAAATACCCGAAACCTCACGCTGCCGACGAAGTCAAGAAAGAAGAGTGGGTCACGTTGAAGTCCGGCTGCATGATAGGTTCTCGCGCCGTGTTGCTCGCCGGGGTTACTGTAAATGAAAATGCAGTGATAGCCGCGGGTTCAATCGTGACCAAAGACTGCGCGCCCAATAGCCTCTACATCGGAGCACCGGCGAGACATGTGAAGACATATTCGTCACCAGTCCACGCTGCGGCGGCTTGAGTTGGGAAATGGCGGTCGACGATCGCTGCAAACGAGAGTCAAGAGACCCCTTCAACCTTCTGGAACTCGAGCGTGCCGTAAGCAACAACGATCATGCGGACGCCTCAGCCCGGGTCCGGGCATTGGTTGAGGCAATGGACGTCGTTGATCTACAGATGCGCACGGGAAGCGAGGAGGAATCGAGACGCGGATTCAGCCGGTGGGCCGCTGCCATCGCGGCTCTGATCGCGGCACCGGGATACGAACCCTCCAGCATCTTCTACCGGGAGGTCGTGCTACGCAAGCGAGTGCTCACGGACCTGTTCGCAGCGAGTGAATACGGTGACATGGACGTCATGCTCGGCGCGGTTGCCACGGGCTTGGAGAAACGAGGTGAATGCGGCCTGACGGCTCTTTTGAAGATCCTGCTGAGCTACTCTCTGTATACTGAAGTTGAACTGAACATCGAGAGTTACCTCTCCGAGGCTGAAAAGGAGGTCGCAGATGCGCTCATAGGTCTATTGGCCACCGACGTCGTCTTGAGCCACAGTGCCAGAAGACTGCGCCGGCATTTGTCAAAGCTCATCCCAAAGCTTACCCATCGAGCACCACCATTTAATTCCCTCAAATTCCTCGCTCAGCCATGGTTCCTCAGCAGCTACGACGACTGGCGTGACAAACACGAAGTGAAGGCCGATCTCAACAAGATGTTCAGGAGATCGGTGTTGCGGCTTGGCTGCAAAGACCTGGCTTTCGGTTCGGTAAGGCCGCCCAGAGATCGCCCGACCATGTTGGTGCCCCTGGAACGCTTCAGGTCGGTTCACGCAATGTACAGGTGCTGGGCACCGGCAATTCGGCAACTGCGCGAGAGGTTTCGGCTGATTGCGGTTTGCGACCCGAAATGGCTGGACAGTGAGAGCCGAACGGTTTTCGACCAGGTGCTCGATCTGAGATTCGGCGAGAGTTCCTTCACTCGATGCGTTGACGAGGTTCGAGAGCTGAAGCCGGATATGGTCTATTACCCGAGCATAGGGATGAGTGCGGAGGTGATTGCTCTGGCCAATCTGCGCCTGGCGCCGATACAGGTCATGACATTCGGGCATCCAGGCACCGCCATGAGCGATGTCATAGACTATGCCGTTTTCGAGGAGCTTCAGTTGGGTGATCCGGCACTGCTGCACGAGACGATATTGTTGCTGCGTGACGGCAGTTGCCAGATGGTGATGCGTCACGATGCAGAGCCGGTTACCCCGGTCATTCGTACTCGGGCCAATCCGGTCAGGATCGCCGTGCCAAGCACCTACTACAAGCTGAACCCGGCCTTCCTGGATATTTGCAGACGTATCGACGAGCGCAGTAGGAGGACAGTCGAATATCATTTCTTCCCCAGTGCGATCGGACCTAGATATCACCACGTACGCAGGCGGGTTCGCGATGTTCTACCTGCTGCGGTCGTTTATCCCAGCACACCGTATGTTGAATTCGTGCAGAATCTGAATCGTTGCGATCTGCAGTTGGCTCCATTCCCGTTCGGTAACGCCAATAGCAACCTGGATGCTCTGCGTCAGGGCATTCCGGTCCTGACTCTAGAGGGGGCGGAGGTACACTCGCGAATCGACGGCGCGCTGCTTCGTGTCTTGGGTGCACCTGACTGGCTGGTCATAGGAAGTGAAGAGGAGTACCTGCAGGTAGCATTGCGGCTAATTGACAGCGACAACGAGAGAGTTGAAGCGAGCCGTGCAATACTCGACTGTGATCTCGAAGGGGCGCACTACGATAGTGAATACAGGCACCGGGAAAAGGACTTCGTTGAGTTGTTCTGGTGGCTATATGAGAATCACGAAGCAATTCGAGCTGACGGGCGCAAGGTCTGGTCGCCCGACGCTCGTAGTGGTGTCATGCTGAATTCCGGCGTTGATAACGAGGTTCGGGCCGCCCCGGTCAGTTGACCCGTCGAGGTTTCTCAGCGTAATACGAGATGCAGCGATCCGGGTATCCGCGGCGGGCCAGTTCCGCGATGAAGCGGTCTATGTCATACCTCGAGGACCGAAACTCGAAAACACGAGTCTCGACATCGACGATCATGTAGTCGACCATGTCGATCCAGGTTCGATTCTGGCCAACGCTCCCGGGGTTGAAGATGTGGAATCCGGAGCGCTCGATGCGAAACTGGTGATGCGAGTGACCGACGATGAAATTGTTGGCGACTGTCATTCGCGTGTCAGGGTAGACATATGTGTCATTGATCGTGTGGGTACAGACGAACGGACCGATGTGAGTACGTATTGGCAAATCGACGATCAAATCCCGCCTCGAGAAGTACTGCCGCGACTGATGCAGGAAATCCTCAACCAAGGGTGATTCATGTTCGGCGTTGCCGGTCTGGAGAAACAGCCTCTCGTGGTTGCCCTGGAGAATCGTGATTTGCGGTAGCTGGTGAATCGCCTCCAGGCATTCGTCGTTCCAGGGACCGTAGTTGACTATGTCCCCGAGGCAGAGATACTCGTCGACCAGGCCTTCTGTTTCCTCGATGAAGCGGTCCAGTGCAACCAGGTTGCCGTGCACGTCGCCGAACACTGCGGTCTTCATCTTCCAGCAAAGCCGTATTTGAGGGCGGCACGGTAACGGCTCAATCCCTCAGCCAGGGAAAGCGGGTCGTAGTCCCAAGTCAGACGCGCCTTCTCGATTGACACGGGCGAGAAGTGCGGCGCCGTGTTGTCTGCGTCTCGTTGCAGCACCACCTCTATGCTTCTCTCATCGAAAAGCGAGGCAACCGTCCTGGCGAGCGAAAGGAGGCCCGTTTGTTCTCCGGAGGCGATGTTGTACGTGCCTGACCGGCCGATGCGGACAGCCTGTGCCACACAACCAGCAATGTCTTTCACATGGACGAAGTTGTACGTTGCGGTGCCGTCACCCCGGATCAACAAGGACTCACCGTTCGCCGCCCTGCGCAGGAAGGTCGGTATCACCTTTCCAGGGGGTTCAGCCGGCCCGTATGGAGTGGCTACACGCAGGATCAGAACCTCCATTCCCGAGTCGCGGCCAACCTGAGTCAGGTATAATTCACCGGCGGCTTTGCTGGCGAAATAACTCATCGCGCGTGCGGCCGGGAGAACCGGAGCATCCTCGGCACACGGCTGCTTTGACGGCGCGTACATATTGGCCGTGGACATGAAGAGGAAGCGTTCCACGCCCACCTGCGACGCCTCCGCCGCCAGGCCAAGCGTCGCGAGGGCGTTGCTTTTGAAGCACGCTTCTGCCTCTCCAAGGTCACCGAGCCGTTCAGGGATGTATGCAGCCAGATGGCAGACCACGTCGATGTCTCGGACGGCCCTCCGCCGTACAGCGGCGTCACGGACGTCACCAATGATCAAGTCGTCGCACTGTTTGACGATTTCCTCGGGAACGCCGGTTCGGTTTTGCAGGATTACGAGCTGGAATCCATCATTCAAGAGGGCCTCGGCAGCATGTCTGCCCACGAAACCGCTGGCGCCCGTGAGCAGCACGCGCATCTTCCGGTGAGAACCGTCCCCGGTCACAGAATGGTCCCGTTGCCCGAGATGCAGCCAGCTTCATTCAGCTGTTCGATTCTATGCTTATCGACCACCAGTTCCTGCCAGTACCGGAGTACGCCGATTTCGCGTATCGAATGCGTTGGCGCTTCATCGTGAAGTAGATAGTCGGCTATCATCTTCGGCTCATTGAAACCCGCCCGAGCGCGAGCTGCCGTGGTCCCTGTGCATCGGTCGTTTAGTTCGAAGACGAACGGTACTCCGTCTCTTACCCGCAACTGTGCGTTGCATGCCCCGAACGGTCTCAGACGTTCGACGATGTCCTTGACCGTGGCTTCGATGCTCGGATGATGCTCCACGAAGGCTTTGTAGGTGTCCCCGGCTCTCAGGGTACGGCGCATGGCGATAACGCCGGCACACTCGCCATTTAACACAACCGAACCGCACGTATATTCGTTGCCCTCGATGTGCTCCTGAATGACGCAGTTTTCTTGATCCACGACCTTGCGGATCGAGTCGAGTTCCTGTTGCGAGCGGACGACGTGTATACCTCGAGACCGAGCGCCGCCACATTGGGGTTTCAGAACAGCGGGAAAAGCGAACGAATCGACTTCTGACAGGCGGCATGTGTCAGGAGCAGCGAACTGGTTTTCCTTGAGGAATGAGTAAGTCGCGAACTTGTCATCGCACAAGCGAACGATCTCCGGAGAGCTCACCACCGGGATTGCTCCAACCGCCTCGAAACGAGTGCGGTTTTCGGCGAGCGGCATCAGTTCCACATCGTGACCCGGGAATATCAGGCGGCAATCCTCTAGCTCGCAGATCTCCAACAACCTGTCTACAAACGCCGGATCCACTGCGTAAAGCCCCTTGTAGGCCACCGGAACCGCGTGCAAGCCAGCCGCCAGCTCCTCGGAATCGACCCCGACGACGGTGTAACGAGTGCCTTGCAGTGCCTTGACTATGCTTTGTCCGACGCCGCCGCCCACACCGGTGACGAGAATCTTCTCCATCGTCTCTTCCTGGGGAATCAGGTAACCGCGGGTTTGAGGAGCCAGAACTGGTACATGCCCGCAAAGACATGCGGATTGTCGGCCTCGAACTGATGCCACGCATCCAATGACTGCAGCGCATCTGCATTCGAGAAACGTTTCTTGAATGCAGCCAACGTACACCAGTTGGCGAACTCGAAGCCCAGGAACTCGAGTCCCAGATCGGAGATGACTCCTGCAATCTGAGGCAGGGTGAATCTGCCTTCGTGGGCGTGGAACAATAGATCTCTGGCGCCATGCAGAGAATGAAAGTCAACGGAACTCAGTAGATGCTCGCCGGCACTGCCACGGAGTTGCTCGATTATCGTCTGTCTTCCCCTGCGGATATCGTCTTCGGTAGCATCGTAACCTCTCTCGGCGATGAAATCTCTCACCTTGACGATCTCTTCACGCGCGCGGGCGCTATACAATCCGATTCTCATTATGCCGCCCGGCTTCAAGAGCTTGGTCAGGATTCGCCACCCTGCAACCGGATCCTCCATGTGGTGCAACACGCCCACACACTCGATTATGTCCAGCGGTTCCGACCAGGCGTCCAGCGAGAGTATGTCTCCCTGCATCAATGCGATGTCGTCCACGCCGAAGTCTCTCATCCTTCTCAGCGCGTAAGCGAGACTGGTCATACTCAGATCCATGCCGACGATCTGTGCGTCCTTGAAGCGAGAGCGAGTGAGCAGCAACTGCTTGCCGGTTCCGCAACCGGCCACCAGGACCTTGGGCGGTTCCGTGGTTCTCAGACGGGCGACATCGAAACCCGGGAACAAGTCACGCATAACGTCGGGCACCGTCTTGGGTTGCAGTGTATTGACGGAAGTCCATCTCGGGTAGGGATGTTCCTCGTATTGCGCTCGTACTTTCGTGGAGATGTCGCCGAATGTCTCTCCGAATACCGGTATCTGGTCCCGCAGCTCTAGTTCAAGTAATGGCTCCTCGATCTGTTGAGTGAGCAATGTCAGATAATCCTGCTCGGCGTCCGCTCGCGTCGATTCTAAGATCTCCGCCGATCTGTCCCAATCCGCGAGCCTGACGTAGCAGGCAACAACAGCGATTCTGAAACGGTCACGCGAGTTTGCTTCCAGAGGCTCGCTTGCCATCTCCGATATGAGGCGATCGAAAAGTGAGACGTCTTCCGGGGTTTCCTCAAAGACGTAGCCGTTCATGAAGCACTGTCGGGCGAGAGCACATATCAAGTTCGGGTTCTGAACGCACCAGCGGTCATCGATGTCTGCGCGCACAGAAACACCCAGCAGGTATCGCCTCAGCTTCGTTAGGAACCGCTCGAGATCAACATCGGGCAATATTACCCTCTGCAGCACGGTCAGAAACGAGCGTTCAGAAAGCACT
The DNA here is from genome assembly GCA_964580055.1 of uncultured Gemmatimonadaceae bacterium. Lineage (GTDB taxonomy): Bacteria > Gemmatimonadota > Gemmatimonadetes > Gemmatimonadales > GWC2-71-9 > JBDGYW01. The sequence continues at coordinate 71,425 of CAZOJI010000002.1, forward strand.
GCCACTGTTTCGCTGCGATCCAGGTCGCGGAACAGAGAGGTCTCGTCTTCGCGCGCTAGCTCGATCAGCCTGCGTATCGACGCGTCACGCAAGAGTATCTGCCTCACGACCTTGGCCAGCGACTGGTGGTCGATTCCTTCCTTTAGCAAGGATGCCAGAAGTATATCGCTCAACCGCTTCTCGTCCTGTACCTCCGAAAACTCCAACTGTGAAAAGGTAGAGGCGAAGGTGACCCATAAGGACGTGTTCTCAGGATCTGCTTGAATCGCACGCCAATGCATATTGAACGCAGCAGCGGCATCGTTTCGCTCTCGAAATACGCTGCCCAAGAGACTGAGCGCGTTGGCAGAATCCGGGTGAATCTCGAGTAGGTCCCGGAGGACTGTTTCGGCATCTTCGAGCTGTCCTGTCCTAATCAAGGCCTTGCTCAGGTTCTCCATCGTTTGCGCGTCGTCCGGACGAAACTCCAGCATGCTCCGAAAGGCGTCGGCGGCCTCTGCGAACCGGCCCAGGTCGGCTAGCACGCATGCTCTACTATTCAGCGCTTCGACGTAATCGGGTTCGAGAGCCAAGGCCCTTTCGAGATAGTCCAAGGACTCGTCGTATCGCCTCAGGCGACGCAAACAGATCCCCAGATTGTTCAGGTAGACGACGTTTTCGGGATCGTGTTCCAATGCCCTCTCGATCAAAACCCTGCCGCGATCGGGGTGTCCTGAGTCCATTTCCACAACCCCGAGCAGGTGGTTGGCATCCGCATGATCGGGGCTGACATCGAGAACGCTTCGGTAGAGCTGTTCGGCCCCGGCAAGTCTGCCCCGTTTGTGCAGCGATACTGCTTGTTCGAGTGTCGCAGCGATGCCATTTGATCCAGCCGTCATTAACGCGCTCCATTCTTCCCGTCTTGGGTCCGTTGTCTTGGCGTTTGCCCCGGAAAGAGCAAGATCCGTGCGCGGCATCGGCTGAGGGTTGCGGTTTCTCTCGCCACGGGAATTCGGCCGCTGCGCTGCTGTGACGGCACTTTCTGACTTGTGCAACACGTGGAGCGGATGTGCCAAACCGGAAGTTGTTGCCGGTACGACCGGTCATCGGTGACCGGTGCACTCGGCCAGCTTTGAACGCCGAGCACTGCTTCGTTCCGAGTGTGTAAATGCATGATGATATGGAGGTTATGACGAGAGTGGCGTGCCCTCGTTACGCCTGTGTTTGCGGGTACGAAGATTGCCCCTGAGGACACGTGAATAGAACACGGATGACTATGGATTCCGAATCGCAACCGGCCATTCGGCTGATGATTCCCGACATGCCGTCTGCCAGGGACTTGCTGCCTTGGCTCGAGCGGATTGACCGAACTCGGCATTACACGAACTTCGGTCCTTTGGCGCGGGAATTCGAAGCACGAATCGAAGAGAGACTACGAGGCGAGAATCTGGCTGGAGACCCGGATGCCGTCCGGGTTGCGTCTGCCAGTTCCGGAACAGTTGCCCTCGAGTTGGCGGCTACCGCCATCGGTCTTGATGACAATGCCGCAGTCATGGTTCCGGCGCTCACGTTCCCGGGGACCGCAACTGCAATGAGACGCTGCCGTGGGCGGATCGTTTTGGTCGATGTGGACCCCGCGTCCTGGTGTCTGACGCCGGAGATTGCAAGGAAAGCTCTCGACTACACAGATGTGGACATGGTGGTCCCTGTCGCGGGCTTCGGACGGCCCTTGCCGGCAGATGACTGGGATCGGTTCGCAGTCGAGACAGGCATTCCTGTGCTCATGGATGCCGCTGCGGCATTCGGTAGCCAGGGGATCGGGCGTAGATGTACCACCGTGTTCAGCCTGCATGCGACCAAGACGCTGTGCACCGGGGAAGGAGGCCTGGTCGTGTCGTGTTCCGAAGAGCTGATCGCAAAGGTGAGAGAATTGAGCAACTTCGGGTTCTCTGGAAGAGGACTGGCCGGCACGGCGGGGCAGAACGGCAAGCTCAGCGAATACCACGCGGCCGTGGGGTTGGCCCAGTTGGCGCGGCTGGATCGGGTGTTGATGAGACGTCAACGAGTATGGGTGCAATACCGGCGCCGTTTGAGCAATCAGGGAGACTGGCTGATCCTACAGAGTGACGACGACTTCACCCGCGCAGTGTTCCCGGTGAAGATCATTGGTGACTACGGCGCGGCACGTTTGGCTGAGCAGCTGGCCGGTGAGAACGTTGAGACGAGGAGATGGTATTACCCGCCGCTGGACCAACAGCCGGCGTTCTCCGATGGCACCATCGTGGGCCCCGGAGGCTGTGATCATTTGCCTGTCACCCGGTTCCTCGGGTCCAGCCTGCTTGGACTTCCGTTTCACTCCTTTCTCAGTGATTTCGAGATCGCCCGAGTCTGTTCCTTGATATTCACGTTTCTAGGCGCTGGCCGCCTGCGTCGCAGGCATTACGTAGTGGCTTGATCATTCGTGCTGGCGAGTCGAAGAAGGGGCTGATGAAAACCAAGAGTTCAGAGAACTCGAGGAATACTGACCAACTGCAGATGCAAGCATCCGATTGGTCCGGCGAGGTGACGGTCGCACAGGCCCTGCAATTGGCCATACGTTCCTACGAAGCGGGACAGCTAAAAGAGGCGGAGCAGGTCTGCAGTCAGGTTCTAGGCGCTGATCCAGATAACCCTGATGCGTACCATTTGCTTGGTGCCATTGCACATCGAGCGGGCAAGAGCCAATTGGCGATCGAGTTATTCGGACGATCCATTGAAGCCGCCCCTCAAAACGCGGAAGTCCATTTCAATCTCGGGAGTGTGCTGAAAAATCTCGGCAACCTGGAGCAGGCAGGAGAAGCATTCGCCGAAGCGGTCGAGCTGAGACCCGACTACGCGGAAGCACACAACAATCTCGGCGCGGTGCTTCACGCGTTGATGAGACCCCACGATGCTATTGCGTGTTTCGCCAAGGCTGTGGCGTTCAAACCGGAATACGTAATGGCGCACTTCAACCTGGGAGGCGCTCTAGAGCAAGTCGGGCGGCACGAGGATGCGGCTGCGAGCTTCCGCCGGGCAATATCGCTCAAGCCTGAATTCGCAGAAGCTCACCGTTGCCTCGGCGAGATAATGATGCGGCTTCATCGAGATGAGGAGGCGCTGGCAGCTCTGAAAACGGCGGTGTCTCTCGCTCCGCAGAATGCGCAGAGCCAAAACAACCTGGGTGCTGTGCAGCAGCGCCTGGGTCTTTTGGACGATGCTGTCCAAAGCTTCACAACAGCCCTGTCGATCGATCCGCACTACGCAAACGCAAACAACAACCTTGGCGCAGCAATGCAGCGCCTGGGACGTCTGGATGATGCGATTGACTGCTATCGGAGGGCACTGGCAGCGAAACCGGACTATCCCGAGGCACAAAACAACCTCGGTGCTGCATTGCGCGACAGCGGGCATCTGGAACAGGCTGTCCAATGTTTCCGGAAGGCCCTCGAGAAGGAGCCGGAGTACGCCGAGGCTTACAACAATCTCGGTGCGACACTCCAAGATCTCGGACGTGTCGAGAGCGCCATGGAGTGCTTCCAGGCGGCCCTGTCCATCTGTTCTACCTATGGCGATGCACAATTCAACCTGAGCGGAGCGCTCAAACGGCTGGGGCGCCTGGACGAGGCCGCTGAGAGTTATAGAAAGACCATCACGCTGGATCCTGACAACGCAGAGGCGCACAGGCTCCTGTCGATGATCCAGGAGCGTGTCGAGGATGACGAGGCGATCGCAGCCATGGAAGGACTCTACTCACAGGCTGGGGTCTCCGACGAGCAGAAGATGCACCTGGCCTTCGGTTTGAGCAAGGCGTACGAGGCAAAGAAGCAGTATGGGAAAGTGTTTCCATATCTTCGCGCGGCGAACTCCATTAGACGCCGCTCCTATGAGTATTCCATTGCCGATGACAAGGATCACTTGGGGAGAATCAAAGAGGTGTTTTCCGCGCGTTTCTTCGAGCGCCTCGGGAACGGAGGTTGTACCGACAGAACTCCGATCTTCATCCTCGGAATGCCAAGATCGGGCACCACGCTGGTGGAACAGATCCTGGCCAGCCACTCGCAGGTCTTCGGGGCCGGCGAGCTGCCGGATCTGGAGAACCTCGTCGAAGACCAATGCCAGCATCGTTTCCCTGAGAGAGTACTGGAGTGGGGAGGGGAGGAACTTTGGCATTTGGGTGCGAGATACGTAGGGAGAGTGAGACGCCATTCTACAACGGCCACGTACATTACCGACAAGTTGCCTGCCAACTTCCTGTTTCTCGGACTCATCAAGGCAATCCTTCCCAATGCCAGCGTCATTCACTGCATGCGGGACCCGATGGACAATTGCTACTCCATCTACAAGCACTACTTCACCGGGTTGAAGAAATACACGAACGATCTGGAGGAACTCGGGCGCTACTACACCTACTACGCGGATTTGATGGATCATTGGCGCGAGACGATACCTGAGTTCTTCTTCGATCTGCAGTACGAGGAACTCGTACGTGATCAGGAAAGCCTGACCAGAGAGCTGCTCGACTTCTGCGGGCTACCGTGGGAACCGGCTTGTCTGTCTTTTCACGAAACGAAGCGGGATGTCGCCACAGCGAGCGCGGTACAGGTCCGTCGCCCCATGAACTCCGATTCCGTTCAGCTTTGGAAGCACTACGAGAATGAACTCCAGCCTTTGCTGCGGATTCTCAGAGAAGCGGAACGGTATCCCACAACCAAGTGACTCATGTGATTCATGCTGCTGCGGAAGACCGATCGAGAATCATGTGAACGCAAGATCGATACGCACAGGAGAGAAACCCGATGGCGCTATTAGCGGGTCACGGACTGTTCTTGATCAAGCACGTACTGCCAAGGGTGAAGAACAGAGACTCGATGTTGGGCATAGGGAGAATGTCGATGAGCTGGAATATCGACGACCTGTTGACACATCTGGAGAGAGCTGGCGTTGCATACAACGAGGAAGCGGGCACGAGAATAGGATTACGAAACAGCCGGTATTCGTCTCGCGACTTCTTCGAGCTGTTGGGTTTCGATGATTGTCAAGACATCGACTTCAACGAAAACGAAGGCTGTACCGTTCTACACGACATGAACTATCCGATTTCACCAGATCTGCGGAACGCCTTCGACTTCGTTTTCGAGAATGGTACGATTGAGCACATCTTCGATGTGAAGACTGTGATTGGGAACATAGCCAGCGCCGTGAAGGTAGGCGGCACGGTATGTCACCTGTCTCCAATGGCTGCTTTCAACCACGGTTTCTACAATTTCTCGCTGAACTTCTTCTACGATTTCTACGAGTCGAACGGCTTCTCGAACATGGAGTCGTTCATGCTTCGCAGCGCGCGAGATTGGAGAAAGAACCAGAACACATTATGGGAGCCGTGGCCGTATACGCATGAACAGGTATACGTGAACCCCGATGTCTTCACCTCGGAATACAGCCAGATGGGAATCGGCTTCATCGCCGAGAAAGAGAGGCATTTGGACGAGGTAGTCGTGCCAGTGCAGGCAGCGTACGATAGAGCCAAGGATCTGCAGAGTGAGCTGAGGAATTGGTGACTAGCCGTGGCGTCGACCTTGGCCATCCTCGAGACATTTGAGCAGTGGCTCCAGGTGAGTCTCGTAGTCCCTCCACTTGCCCACCGAGGAGGTATAGATGTCCTTCCTGACTTGGTCGGCGCTCGGCGTTTGGATGGATTGCCGCCCCTCGTGGAATCGCAGGCACCTCTCATCCCAGGATAGGCCGCAGAACTCGATCATCCGGCGGATCTGCGTGGAGGAATCGTAGACCAGCTCTTCGTACTGCATCTCGAGCACCCGCAAGGGCAACACGTTTTCCCAATGCCGCATCAAACTCTCGTATGCGATATAGTAGCGTCCCAGCTCCTCGAGATCGTTGAGAAAAGTGGCCTGTAACCGGCAGTAAGAGGATAGACAACTGTCTCGTGGGTCGCGACGACAGTGGATGACGGTAGCGTTTGGAAACATCAGCGCAATCAACCAGAGATATCTGAAATTGAACGGATTCTTGTCTACGATCCTGGTGGGACAGAGTGGGTGAGCATGTCGCTGTAGGGTGTCCAGATAGCATTGAGCCAGCCTGGCTATATGGTCTTGGTTTACATGCTCGACCAACTGCTCGAAGGAGTCCGGTTTGCCAGACTTGATGCACGCCCGCATGACGGACCGGTTGAACTCTTCGATCTGGAGCAGTTCTCCCACCCCGAGGGCATCTGGGTGTGTTGCGATGATCTGCTCGCAAAGGGTGGTACCCGACCTTGGCATCCCTACAACGAATACTGGCGTTGCGCTGTCAATTCCCCAGCCGGTTCTTGCTTCGAAGTATGAACGGGTCAATGATTCGAGTTCAGCCAGCGACCGTAGCTGCTCTTCTACCGGTTCTGCCACCGAAGGCTGTTTTTTCTTGAGTTCGTTGGAAGAACGGAAGCATGCAAAGGCCTTGTCATATTCGCCGGCTTTCTCATAAGCCCTGCCGAGCGTTGCTTCGAGCAACACGGCGTTGGTGCCGGTCAGCCTCTCCTGTCTCAACCGCAGCAGCCTTCCCAATTCCGTGTCTTTCGAGTCGGCACCTCTCAATTCGAATAGCACGCAATTGGCTGCGACGTTGTTGCGGCTCAGCTCTACAGCTCTCTGAAGCAGTGTCTCGGCTTCTCGTTTCTCTCCCCGCTCGCGGAGCAGGTTGCCTAGGTTGATCAGGGCTTCGACGTAATCGCGGTTCAATACGATTGCACGCCGGAAGGCCCATTCTGCCTCGCGTGGTTCCTTGTTACGGCGCAACGACGTACCGACATTGTTCCAGGCCTGCGCGAATTCGGAGTCAATTGCGGTTGCGTGCCGGAAGCATGCAAACGCCCGGCCATCTAGCCTCTTGTTGGTGTATGCAACCCCTAGATTGTTGTAAGCCTGAGCATCATTCGGGTTGACCGAAATGGCTCTGGTGAGAAGCGCAATCGCTTTGTCTGGTTCACCGTGCACGAGGGCTATGGCGCCGAGGTTTCTGAGAGAGTCAGGGTGATCCGGTCGTTCTCGCAGTAGGTCTATGTACAGCTTTTCAGCGACCTCTAGATTGCCGGCCGTGTGATGGTTGAACGCGGCCTCGAACGTGCCTCGTACATCTGGGAGGGCTGGTGCGACGGAGTTCATGGGCACCCCTTCAGTCTTCTCGAGAAACCTGGGCTGTGCATGCGGTACCGTAGTTGAAGATCGCAGCGAAGTCGCTGCACACTGATGTGACTGTGTCTATCTCTGCCGGGGTGAGCACGTCCTTGTGCTTCCCGATCGACTCGCTCGTTATGCTTTTGCCCAACAAACCGGACGACCAGAACTCCTGTTCCGGTGTCGAGTCCCTGATGTCGACGTATCCGGTATCGAAGCCACGCGCGGGATCAATGCCTTCCAAGCACAGACCGGTGAATTCTCTGAGCGTCCGAATGATGTCGTCAGCGTGTAATACTACGTCTTCGTAACGGACGAACAGCACTGCTTCCAACAGTTCTTGTTTCCCAGAATTGACTACCGGTCCGTAGACTGCTTTGAACATCTCCGACAGCCGTTCGACGTTTCGGTCGGCCATAACGGATCTTATCCCGGCTGACCGCTGTTTCTCCCCCACCCTTATCAGAGATGCTACGGCATCGAGTGGGTTCCTCACGGTGCAAACAAACTTGGCCGCGGGAACCAAATCGTGTAACGCTGGGAAGAATGGGGTGAGGTCAGGATCCTTCACAACGAGGTTTTCTACGCCGCCATTTGTAGCTCGCATGACCTCGAAGAAACCATCTATGACGCCACGGTGGAATCGGCGGAGGTTTTCCCTGGATAAGAAATAGTCTTTGGTGAATGCGTCGAATTCCTGCAAACCGCGTTCATAGGCCGTGACCAGGCGCCTCAGATATCTGGCCTCGTGCACATACCTGTTGGTCGATTCGTCCTGACAGAGTATCATCTGCAGCAGAGACGTTCCCGTGCGTGGCCCCCCACCGACGACTATGTATCCCACTCGCTCCCTTTGCTGTTGCTGTTCTTGCAGGCCCTTTGTTCATACGCAGGCTCAACCGGAATGGAGCAACCCTCGTGCCGCAACAGGGTAGCGCCACGTTGACCAGCCGATACCGCCGAATCGCCGTACGTATGTGGCAGCTTTGAGGAACAGGACTTGCCATTTCTCAGATCAACAGGAAGACACAGGTACGGAACCGCCGCTTGGGAATGCTCCACCATGCACGATGCGGACGGTTTTTCCGGTGGGGCCGGCTGATTGTTTCCGGCACGGAACCGTGAACGGGCAAGCCTGCATTGGACGAGAATGAGAAGGGGCTCATGAACATACTAGGTCTCCACTTTGGGCATGACGCCGCGGCCACGGTTGTCAGGAATGGGGCCGTAGCGTCGTACGTTCTGCGAGAACGCGTTTGCAGAACCAAGCACGCGTTGTCGTTGGATATTGAGACGATAAGGTCGGCACTCGAAGATGCCGGCGTGGAGGTCAGAGATCTGGACTACTGCGCGGTCACTTCGACACAGAACGTCGAGCTGATAGTTGACGACCCGGAACGTCTCTCCCTGAAGTATGGCAACGGGGATGAGGGAGAAATGCCCTGCCTCCTCGGACAAGTGCTTCGCGGGTCCGGAAAATCCGTGCAGCAACAGTGTAACGCAATCGTTCTGCCGACGATTTTCGACCAGGCAATGGCGGGCACTTTTCACCGCGCAGTGTTCAGCCTGTTGTTCCCGGAGGCGCTTGATCGTACGCGCGAACAATTCAACGCGTTCCCCTGGATCGACAACTTCATCACGTATGAGCCATGGAGCTCGCCCAGTTCATTGGCCGACATCGCGGAGATGGATCTGAACGTGCTCTTGAACAGCGGCGAGTCCCGGTACGGATTTCACTTTCCGGGGACGGCGGTTCTCGATGGAATTGAGATACCAACCTACTTCATAAACCATCACGCCTGCCATGCCGCTTCGGTTTTTTACCAATCGGGTTTCGATGAGTCCGCTATCCACAGTCACGACGGCTTTGCGAGTGGTGTGAGTTACCACAGCGGGATGTACTACTACGGCGTCGGCCATACTATCACGCCCATTTGTCCGCACCATCTCACACTGGGAGCGCTCTTTGAGGGAACCGGCTTTGCGCTGAACTTGGGTGCGGTGGGCTCACCTGGGAAACTCATGGGCTTGGCGTCTTACGGTAAGCCGCGTCTCTTCGATAGGAAGTTCGTTGGGAACTTCTATGATCTAATCAAGAACGTCGGTGATGATCCCCTCGAACAGTGGATCGAACACTGCATCAAGATGGCCGCGGACCTGGGCTACGATATCGACATATTGGGTGAACCGGACCATATGACCGCGCCTGTCAACGCCGATATCGCAGCAAGCACACAAAGGCTCTTCGAAGAAAGCACTCTGTGGTCCGTGAGCACTCTTTTTGAGGTGCTCAGGAAATCTGGGGCGGTTTCGCACAACCTCTGCTTGACTGGAGGTACGGCGCTGAACTGCCCCGCGAATACCAGAGTCGCTAACGAAGGACCCTACAGAAACTCGTTCGTCGAACCGGGATGCGATGACAGCGGAGTAGCGGTCGGTGCAGCACAGTATCTGTATCACAATCTCCTGGATCAACCGATCGAACGTACGGGCCCAAGATATGTGGAGCTGCCATACGTTGGCCCGCTGTACGATGAACTCTCGGCGGCCGAAGCCCTCGCCGAGTGCGGTGACTCCATAGTGTTCGAGCAGATCGAGGGTGCAGCAAAGCAGGCCGCTTTGGATCTCGTGGAGAACAAAATGATAGGGTGGTTCGAAGGCAGAAGTGAGATCGGACCTCGCGCGCTCGGGCACAGGTCGATACTGGCGAATCCCACAGATCCGGACGGTTGGATCAAGGTCAACAAGCTCAAAGGGCGTGACTGGTGGCGACCTTTCGCTCCCGCCGTCCTCGAGTCTGAAGCAGCGCATTGGTTTCGGGGCTTGCCTTTACCTTCGCCCTATATGCTGCACACAGCCAGTGTGAGATCTCGGGATATCCCGGCTACGACACACGTGGATGGCACAGCCAGAATCCAGACCGTAAATGAAAGCTGTGGAGGCTATTTCGAGGTTCTCAGAGAGTTTTTTATTCTCACCGGCATACCAGTGGTATTGAATACATCGTTCAACGGTCCGGCCGAGCCCATTGTCGAGACGCCTCGGGATGCACTGCGCTTCTTTTTGAATTCCCAGCTCGACATCCTCTACTTGATGGGTTTCCGGGTGTGCCGCTCTCAGGAGTCTTCGCGTCAGTCGCATGTTAACCAACACAAGATGGTAGCTACGACCAACGAATCCGACCGCTGATCCGCACAGGTTAATGAAGATTAGACACGTTTGTGTTCGTTCCACGCGATTGGCCGCAGATTAGATTCTATTCACAAGAGCTAAGCTACTGTAAATCAAAGGTTTAGCCCGGCAGGAAATGCATACGGCTCCACCGGCTCGGCAGTTATTTCCTACCAGACTCGCCCCTCAACATACGCTTCTTCGGCACCGGCGGTATAGCTGTAAACACTTGTCAATTAGACGTTTATGCATCTCGGAGTCGATACCTGGAATGCACTGCCTGGTGACGGTACGGTGCTTGCCCTTTGGCGAGCGTGGCAATTCCACAATCACGGAGAGTCGAGCAGAAGAGATGATCAAAGGACTGTTCGGGCCCGATACCAAAATTGGGATACTGCGCAAGGGTTTGGATGAGGCGAGCGCTACGCATCGCGACATTCAGGATCGTATCGCGAATGCCAGGACGCCGGGCGCCGAAGACGATTTTGGCAGGGTGCTGGAAGCTCAGTTGGCCGATGGTACACAGGATGAGGTCGACATGCTGACGCAGATGGCTTGGCTCGCGGACAATCAGGCCCGGTTCGATGCCGCCGCCGTCCTGGCCCAGAAGGCCTACGGCCAGTTCCGGATTGCGATTCGCAATGCCTAGCATACCGCCGATTCCCCCGATCAGGGTCGGTGAACCCAACCGCATGCGGCAGCTCATGCGGCCTTTCAGCATTTCAGCCAGTGGAATGCGGGTGCAACAGCGCCTCGCCGAAGCCATTCAGGAAAACATCGCGAACGTTGACACAACGTCGACGCCTGACGGTGGACCGTACCAGCGCAAGGTTGGTGTTTTGGAGCGCGACCCGCACGGCGGTGTGAGGGTAGCCATCGCCGAAGACCCGACTCCCGGCAGAGAAATCTACCGGCCCTGGCACAAGGATGCGGACGCGGACGGCATGGTCAGGTATCCGAACGTTGATGTGATTACGGAGGTGGTCGACATGATGATCGCGAACCGAGTGTTCGAGGCCAACGCAACTGCATTCCAGAGCGCGAAAGCCATGGTTCGGCGGGCGCTCGAAATTTAGGGAGGCGAGATGACTATCAATCCAACGCCCGCCTTTCGTTTACCGATCCCTCCTGTCTCTAATGGACAGGCAGTCCGTGCACCTGAAACTCGCGACAGCGTTTCGGTCCCCGCTCATGCCGCAGCGCCGGAGGCACCCAAGGGTGTGAACCCTCAACTGTGGGGTGTTCTGACAGACGAGGAGCAGGCCTTCTTTCTGAGGCAGGATTCGCTTGGTCCTTTGACTTACGGTCCTAAGCAGTCTTCCCATCCCTCGGCCGAAGCACCGCGTGGGCAGCGGATCGATGTGAGGGTCTGATCGGTGACCGTTCCTATTCGACCTGGCGGCCAGGTAGTAAGCCCGATCGAAAGAGGTGGCATTCAGCTCGGTCCCAGTGAGACGGGACCCTCGTTCAGTGATGCCCTGAAGAATGCGCTCGGAGACGTGTCCGAGATGGAGGGCGACGCGAAGGAGACGATCTCCGCGTTTCTGAGAGGTGAGCCGGTTGATGTACACGAGGTCATGATGGCGGCCGAGGAGGCGTCGATCTCGATTGAAATGTTGGCCGAGATCCGCAACAAGCTAACAGATGCGTATCGCAGCATCATGAACATGCAGATCTAGTGACCGGGATTTCCGGGCGTATAGCGACGAAAGATGCTTGACACACTTCTTCAGACAAATATGTCCAGGCGAGTCGTGGCCATTGCGGCGCTCCTGCTCTTCCTTATCCCCATTTGGAAGGTGTGGCAATGGAGCACGGAGCCTAATTGGGTCCCACTGCAGCTCGAATTGGATTTGAATCAGGTAGGCGAAGTGGAAGATCAACTGGCGGGCGCCGGTATTGAATACAGACTCTCGAAAGGGGGGGCGGAGATACAGGTAGATGCTGCCAGGCTCGCCGAGGCCCAGGTGCTGCTCGCACGGGACGGCCATGCATTTGTGGGTCGTCCGGGACTCGAGTTGTTCGACGAGTCGTCGTGGGGAATGACAGATTTCACGCAGCGGGTGACCTTCAGGCGCGCTCTCGAGGGTGAGTTGGTTCGCACCATCGGTCGCCTGGACGGAATAGAACGGGCCCACGTACATCTGGCCCTGCCGGAGGCCAGTGCGTTGAGGCGTATGGAGCGGCCGGCCGAGGCTGCCGTGGTCGTGGTTCCCAGAGGCGGCGTACGGCTCCCCACGGACGTGGTTCGCGGCATCACACATCTAGTGAGCAACAGCGTGGAAGCGCTGAGTCTAGCGAATGTTGCGGTATTGGACGATGCCGGGCGATTGCTTTCATCGAGTCCCGGTGACAACTCCACCACGGGTCTGACATCGGGCCAGATCGACGTGCAACAGTCGGTTGAAAGCAATCTCTCCGCGAAGGCCGAGGAAATACTGCAGGATGTAGTGGGGGACGGCAACTACCGCGTTCAGGTATCGGCGGATTTGGATTTCGAGCAGGTCGATAGAACCGTGCGGTCATACAATCCCGATGGCTCCGTAATCGCAAGCGAGGACATCGAGGAAGGCGGTACCGATGCGGGAGGTCTGGGAGGTGGAACGCACACCATCAACAAGTATCTCAATTCAGAGACGATCGAGAGAACGGTGGGGTCCGTCGGGGACATTGAGAGACTCACCGTCGCCGTACTGGTGAACGAGCAGTCGCTGTCGGGAATGTCGGACGAGGATCCCGGCCTGATGACTCGGCAGGTCGAGACACTCGATGCTCTCGTGCGCACTGCGGTGGGCATAGATGTCGCACGTGGCGACCTGTTCACATTGTCCGCAATCCCGTTTGGTACCACCCCGGCCGTCGATGTGGCCGATCTGGTGGTCGAACCCGAGCCAACGGGCGACATAATAACCACTATAGAGCGGTTCCTGAGACCCGGAATGGGTTTGTTGGGAATCCTGCTGATTTTTGCGCTCGCTTGGCGCGTGCTACGTATGGGTAACGCGGAGCAGTCGTTCCAGCCGGACGCTACGCCTGCACTCGAGCCTCCTCAACAGCAGTCCACGCAAATGGTACAGCAGCCGGAGGAGATGAGTGAGTCGCAGAGGCTTCGCAAGGAGATTCTATCCGGCTCCAGCATGCCTCCCGAAACGGCGGCGCAGGTTGTACGTGCCTGGATGGCTGGGGGTTAGCTGAATGGCCGGTTCGACGCTGCTACTCGAAGAAATGACGGGCGCTCAGAAGGGGGCCGTCTTGTGTATGGCGGTTGGCAAGGAAGCCTCCGCGATGATCATGAAGCAGTTGAGCACGGAGGAGCAGGAGGCGGTCTCGCGTGCCATCTCCAAGACCCCCGCTGTCAAGTCAGATGTCGTCCAAGGTTTGCTCGAAGAGTTCAGAACCGTTGCCCGCGCTGCGCAATCGATCTCGGCCGGCGGTATGGACTACGCCCGAGACATCCTCGAGTCGGCGCTTGGCCCGCCGAGGGCACTGGAAATAATCGAGAGGATTCAAGAGCAGAGAGTGGAGCTTGGGTTGGAGGGGCTCAAGCGTGCGCCTCCAGACCTGTTGATGACGGTGCTGCGAGGTGAGCACCCGCAGACCATTGCATTGATTCTCGCTCACGTGGACGTGAAGCAGGCCTCAGGCGTCATTGAATCGATGGACCCGGACCTCGCCAGCGACGTGCTGTATCGAGTGGCCAGAATGGAAAAGGTGTCGCCCGATATGTTGAAGGTGGTCGAGCAGGGATTGAGCAGCAAAGCCGACCTTTCACTGAATGAGGACCTGACTCTTTCGGGCGGGCCTGTAGCCGTAGCAAATGTCCTGAACTTGGCGAGCGGGACGCTGGAGAAATCGCTGCTCGAGTCCATCGGGCAGCGCGACGAAGAACTCGCCGGCTCGATCAAGAAACACATGTTCGTGTTCGAGGATCTCAAGCTGCTCGAAACCAGGTCAATGCAGAGAGTACTCCGCGATATCGATAGCAAGGAACTCGCCCTGGCACTCAAGGGATCCAGCGAGACCATCAAGGACCACATAATCCGGAATATGACTGAACGCGCCGGCGCGGCACTCCGTGAAGAGATCGAATACATGGGCGCGGTTCGCGTCAAGGACGTCGAGGAGTGCCAAGGGAAGATCATCGGAATCGTGAGGGCTCTCGAGGAAGCCGGAGAAGTGATGATTCTCGGCCGCGGAGGCGACGATGACATCATCGAGTGAAGCCGCTGTACTTCGCGAGGAACCGCAGGCTCAGGCATCGAGCTTCTCGCTCTGGCCGTTGCCCGAACTCAGAGTAGTGAGATCGGATTGTGCTTCTGGTGGATTTGCAGCGCCTGCTCCGGAGACCAAGTCGGCTGAAGAAGTTGCCTACGAGAAAGGACTTCAGGACGGCCGCGCTGCGATGGCCAAAGAACTGAGTTCCACGAAAGCTGACGATGCGCGGGCTCTTGCCGCCGCTACGGAAGCATTGATCAAAGCGCGAGCCGCGTGCCGGGACGAAATCGAGCAGCTGGTTCTGCTGGTAGCCATGGCGGTTGCACGTCAATTCATCGGTCAAGAGGTGAAATCCGATCCGGCGGTTCTGCGAGACATCGTGCAAAGAGCGCTCGACGTTGTTGCCTGGGACTCGAAGCTCGAAGTGAGAGTACACCCGGAAGACCTCGAACTCCTACGTGATCTGTTCGATTCGCCGGAATGCACGGTGAAGCAGGGCGAGGTCGAGTGGATGCCGGATCCGGAGGTCGGCCGCGGAGGGTTTGTAGTAAGGACTCCCGGTTGTCTGGTGGATGGAACACTCGATGTCGTACTGCGCGACATGTACGAGCGGATGACCCATGCCTGACGCAGTCTTGCTGGATCGACTCTCGCGGACCGTCGACAAGCTCGAGGGTGTGCTGCCGTTTCGCAAGCACGGAACGGTAACCCGCATAGTGGGCAACGTTGTAGATGTCACGGCGCTGGATGTTGCGGTTGGCGATCTGTGCCGCATAAAACGCAACGAAGCAGAGCCGGTGGATGCGGAAGTCGTGGGTTTTCACGAGAGAGGAATCCAGCTCATGCCGCTGGGCGATTTCAGCGGCATCAATCCGGGAGCCTACGTTTGGTCGGTTGGAAGGGTCCTGGATGTAGGTGTCGGGCCGAACCTGGTCGGCAGAGTCATCAATGGGTTGGGACAACCGATAGATGGGAAGGGGCCACTCGCAGACAAGGGACGCTATCCACTGAGCCAGATACCGCCCAACCCACTGACCCGCACACCGATAAGTGAACCATTGGCTACGGGAATTCGGGCGATAGACGGGCTCATAACCGTTGGCCGAGGCCAAAGAGTCGGGATCTTCTCCGGCAGTGGTGTGGGGAAGAGTGTTCTCCTTGGCATGATTGCCCAACATACGGCTGCAGATGTGAACGTGATTGCTTTGCTGGGAGAGCGGGGAAGGGAAGTTCGCGAATTCATCGAGCGCGACCTGGGGCCGCAAGGGCTACGCCGATCGGTAGTGGTTGTGGCAACCAGCGACGAGGCTGCTCTGGTTCGTTCCAAAGCAGCTCATCTGGCAACGGCTGTGGCGGAGTACTTCCGCGATTCGGGCAACGACGTGCTGCTCATGATGGATTCCATTACCCGTGTCGGGATGGCGTGGAGGGAGATCGGCCTTGCCATCGGAGAGCCGCCGACCACCAAAGGTTATCCCCCGTCCATCTATCCTGCGCTCGCGAAGATGCTGGAGCGGGCTGGGACGTCGGACAAGGGGAGTATCACCGGTCTGTACGCCGTGCTAGTCGAAGCCGACGATTTCAATGAGCCTCTGGCGGACGCTGCCCGCAGCATTCTCGACGGTCACATCGTGTTGAGTCGAGCCCTTGCCGAGCAGCGACACTACCCCGCAATCGACATTCTCGGGAGTATCAGCAGGCTCCGGGACACCGTCCTTGATGCGGATCACCTGGCTGCGGCAAACGCGTTCCAGCGCATGGAGGCGAGTTACAGGGCGCACGAAGACCTCATCTCGGTGGGTGCCTACAAGTCCGGGGCCGACCCGATTACCGACACGGCCATAGCGATGCGGGCGGAGACAGAGGGTTTCTTGCGTCAACGCCCGGGTGAGCAGGCGCCGTTCGAGGAGACAAGGGCCAGGCTCGCGCAGCTAGCCGGCAAGATCCGATCGCAGGCGGGCGAGGCTTTGGTATGAAGCAGTTCGTATTTCGGTTGGAGCGTCTGCGGCGCCTCCGCGAGGTTGCTGAGCGGGAACGTGCTCGAGCACTCGGTGAGGCGATGCGGGTGGAGGCAGAGCGACGAGCAGCGTTGGATGAGAGTATTATACGGCGCGAATCTGCCAGGGCGCAGTTCATGGAAGCGGCGAACGAAACGCGCGGCTCTATGGCTGCCGGTTCGCTGACGAACCTCAGTAGTGTCGCGGGGAGTTTCGGGGAGGTTGTGAGTGCGGCCGAATCGGAGTTTCGAAGGGCCGAAGAGGGTACCGAGGTCGAGCGCCGCAACTTCGCAGAAGCGCGCAAAGAGCGTCGAGTCCTCGATCGGCTGCGAGACCGACAGAAAAGCGACTGGCTATGCGACGCCTCGCGCGAAGAGCAGGCCGCGATCGACGAAAACGCGGCCCGTGACAGTGGGAATTCCACTGGGAGCGGACGATGAAGCTCTATCTCATCGCGGGCGCCGCGTTTCTCCTTTCGTTGGCTGCCAGCGCCGCAGCAGTGGTCTTACTGACAGGACCAGCTCCTCAGAGCGAGGAAACCGTCGCGGAAGAAGCAGCAGTGGATTCGCCGGCACAGACGGAGGATACGGTCGCAGCGGCACAACTGGCGGACGCCGACACGTCTGACTCGAGTGAGGATTCATTGCTGGTTGCGCAGGGGCCGGCCGACGTTGATACCGGCCGCGACGTGGATCAGTCAACGGATTCTGCTGAAACCGAGAGGCCGAGTGCTTCCCAACGCACGGTTTCACCACGCTCGAGATGGTTGAGACAACGGAGCATCGGGCTGGAGGATACGAGAACCGAAAGGGACATACAGCCGAAGCCGGTCGATCCGGTAGCAGCGGTATTGGAGGACGATCGAGCGCAACAAACGCCGGCCATTCCGCCCGAATCGTTGCAGGCGCGACGTCAAGAATCAGCGCAACAGATTGCGCGCATCATGTCGGCCATGAAGCCGGACGAGGCCGCGGCCGTGTTGAAGCATATGTCTGATCAAGAGGTAGTCGACATACTGCGACACCTCAACACCAGGAAGGCAGCCGGTGTGTTGGCTGGCTTATCCGATACGCGTGCGGCGGCAATCAGTCGCAGACTCTTGCTCAGTTGCGAGGGATGTGGAGGGACAAACCAATGACAGCCGTGGCTCCGCTTTGTGGCGCGCTCAACCCGCGTGCGGCTGCTTGCACTGAAGAGCGTGGACCGGACACTGGAGATTCTTTCGGCGAAGTCCTTGCCGCTACTGCGATCGCTCAACACCGAAATCCGGCAGAACAGGATCAAAGCGCTGCCGGCGGTCGGACGCCGCAGACCTGCGAAACGGTTTGCCTCGAAAGCAGTCGGAACGGAGAGGGGTCTATGGGTTCGGATGCGGAGGTTCGAGAGAACTCCCCCGAGCCGGCCCTGGCGAAGGATGCTGAGGTTTCTGGTACCGAGAGAAAGAGCCAACACGTTGTGTCACTGCTGACGGCGCAGAGCCGCGAGCAATCGCAGATCATAACCAATGGTACGAACGCCGAGACGAATGGTACGAACGCCGAGACCAATCATACGAACGCCGAGACCAATCATACGAACGCCGAGACCAATCATACGAACGCCGAG
>CAZOJI010000002.1:89687-174762 GCA_964580055.1 uncultured Gemmatimonadaceae bacterium
TACGAACGCCGAGACCAATCATACGAACGCCGAGACCAATCATACGAACGCCGAGATGGTAAGAGCCGCTACATCGGATTGCTCTCGCGCCTCAGGTGATGGTAGATCTGATTCGGCGGGCACCACAATAGATACCGCAGCCTTCGTCAAAGGATCGCAAGAGCAGCTATCGCCGCCACTAGCCTTCAACTCGGCTCCTCGCGTCGGCGACTCGCAGGCGAATTCGAGGTCGGTCGCAGTAGGAACTGATTCAACTGATCCGCCAAGAGGAATCGAAGGCGGCGGAGTTGAACATGGAGGTAGTGCCGAGGAATCGAAAGCGTTCCACGGTACCACTTCGGCATCGTCGAGGATCTCGGAGGAGGCAACGGTCGCGGCGCAGGCGGTCGCCCCGCGATCCGCGGACAACGCGCAAGGGTATGTCGCGCCGGATTCGACGTCTTCGAATGCCATATTGGAGCTCAGTGACCAAGCTGCACAACCGATGCCGATTGATATGCACGGACCGTCGCATGCCGGCGCTTCGGCTGACCTGTCTGCTGCGGCACGCGGTACGCGCGGGGGAGCGGAATCACCAAAGCATGCGGTTTCGGTGAACGCACAAATCGCGCTGAGTAAGGGCCCCGAAGTGCAAGCTGCGTCGCATGGGAAGACAGGACAATTTGCTGAGATCTCGTTAGAGCGGGGCGACCTGCGTGAGATACCGGAATCCGGTCGTATCCGAGTCATCGGGCGAGGAGCTTCGGTTGATGGTCCTGTTGCTGCGAGAGTCATCTCGTCCCCACAACTCGCGGAAACGATTCCAGAAGTGGCTCGGCGGGCTCAGCAGCAGGCCGGGTTTGATTCTCGCTCAATGTCGCGCACGAGCGTCGATCCCGGAGCAGCTAAGGTGGCCCAAGGATCCCACCAGCAGACCCCCGAGTTGTTGAGTATGCAACCGCCTCCCGCTCGAGCTTCTTCATCATCTACTCCCTCAATCGGGCAGGAACCATATACCGGCAGAAGCAACCCTCAGGGTGGCTCGCAACTGAATGTTGAGCACTCGGTCGACGTGGATGGGCTGGCGAATGAGAGTGATGAGCGCGCGACACGAAAGAATCCGAGCGTGGTTGCCACGTCCAGAGTTGAGCAGCCCCAAGGTTCCCGTGAGAGTTCCTTCCAGGCCGCTGGGCGCGGTTCAGCGTCCTTGGAGGGCGGTGCTCAGATGTCTTCCGGGGGCGAGTCGGCCGGCGGTACGACGGTGAAGAGCCAACCGGTCGTGGAAGTTGAGGGTGCGAGGCCGGCCAGGGTCCAAACGACGAATAATGGCAACCAACCAGGTCGCACCGAATGGGTGACCTTGCGACTCGACGACGTGAATGGCGAAGCGGCGCGAGTCAGGGTCGCCGTGCGAGGAGATACTGTGCGCACGACGATTATGCATCCCAACGAATCGGTGGTCGAGAACCTGCGGGCACACCTGCCGGACCTCCAGCAGGCCTTGGCACGGGAAGGATTGACGAGTGCTCGTCTCGGAGTGCAGTCAGCAACCGTGGCACCCAACTCAGGTGCTCAGAATACCGGCGGTGCCCCCGGCGGCAGCTCGGACGGTGGCAACGGGTCGCAGAGCAGTCACGACAAAGGGGGGCGGGATGGATTCAATCAGCACCGGGAGCGCGACGACGTGTCCAGAGATCGTGAAGAGTCGAATAACCGGCAACGCTCTCGCAGAGACCATGAAAGGTAGGAATTGAATGACTGGTATCCTCAACCCGGTGGGTGTTCCGGGCAGCGCAATCGGCGCAGGCAAACCCCCGGCACCCGGTGGCGAAATGGGCAAACAGGAGTTTCTGGAGTTGCTGGTGACTCAACTGAAACATCAGGATCCATTGAACCCCATGGATGCCACCCAGTTTGCATCGCAGCTGGCGGAGTTCTCGAGTCTCGAGCAAATGCTCAAGGTGGCAGAGAGTGTCGACAAGCAGAGCGAGGCGACGTCCATGATGGCATTGTCGGTTAACACTAACCTCGCTGCCTCATTGCTCGGACACGACATCGTCGCCGTTGGAGACCAACTGCAGGTTGATGCCGGAGGAAGGGGGGCTGTGACCGTCGACGTCGGAGGCAGTGGTGGAAATGCAGAACTCCGGATCACAAGCGGTTACGGATATGAGATGGCGACACTACAGCTCGGCACTCTCGGGCCTGGACAACACACGCTGGACGTCAGCGACATCGGCTTGCCGCCAGGCCAGTACAACTACGAAGTGAAGGTCACTGACGCAAATGATGATCCCGTGTCCGTGACCCAATACGTAAACGGTTCGGTCACGGGCATCCAGTTCGTCGACGGCAGCCTGATGCTTCAGGTCGGCGAGATGCTCGTTCCAATGAGTTCTCTGGTCGAGGTCGCACCCGGTGAGGGCGCTGGATCGCCAGGCAACTGACCCAAGTACATAGGAGGATTTGGAGAAATGCTACGTGCACTCTATGCAGGCGTCTCGGGTCTCAGGAATCACCTGGTTCGACTCGACGTGATAGGTAACAACATCGCCAACGTCAATACCGTGGCCTTCAAGGGCTCACGGGTCACCTTCGAAGAAGCATTCGCCCAGCTCGTTCAGGGAGCCTCGCGGCCTCCCGGTGACATGGGTGGTATCAACCCGATTCAAGTCGGCCTTGGAATGAACATCGGGAGCATCGACCAGAACTTCACCCAAGGCAACCTCGAGTCCACTGGCGTCACCACGGACTTGGCGATCCAGGGAGACGGTTTTTTCGTGGCTTCCGACGGCCAGCGGGTGTTTTACACTCGAGCCGGCAACTTTCAGTTGGAAGCGGAGGGCCGGCTGGTCCAACCCACGAATGGTTTCACCGTACAGGGAATCGTTGCAGACTCGTCGGGCAGCCTCACCAGTGGAGCCGCTATCACGGATGTCATACTTCCGTTCGGACAAAAATCCCCGGCGAACGCGACGTCGGAAGTCCAACTCACAGGAAACCTCGACGCGCGGGCGCAGCCACTCGGTACCATATTGAAGAATGACGGCTCTCTCTATGCCATCGAGATGTCCACCAGTAACAGCGGGCTCGGTAATGACATAAACGGTCTCTATGCGGCGGGAGCGACTGACTCGCGCATCTTGGGTATGACCAACAACAGTACGACCGTGACGGTGGATGACGGTACGACGAGCACCACCTACACCTACGTATCCACTGACACGGGTGTGGGCGACCAGGCGTTCCACTCGCTGAACGATCTCGTGGCGGAGATAAACAACGACTACGCGACGATGACCGCGGCCATTGTGGACACCACGGGGGAGATAGAGTTTACGGCAGGTGGAGCGCCAGTCACCCTGAGCGTCTCGAGCAGCAACACCGCATTCAGCGCAGCGCTGGCGGCTGCTAACGGAACGATTGCTGCCGGCGGGACGTCGACCACAGACGAATTCAGCCACGTGGCGAGCGCCAACGACCTGTTGACGGACCTCAGGGACGGAGCGGGTGCGAGTCTCGGGCTTGCGGTCGGCCAGTCGATCCTAATCGATGGAAACGTCGGTGAGACCGCGGTGACACAGGGCTCTCTTGCCGTGGCGGCTGGAACCACCTATTCCGACCTGCTTCAAGAGGTCGACGACACTCTGGGGATAGCCAATGTGACGGGCGTCCAATCGGACTCGGCAACCGGCACAATGCAGATCACTGGCGACGGTGGCATGGACAACGAGCTCAGCGCTTTAAACTTCCGCGTATCAGGCGGCGCGGCCGGATTCAATGCCGTGTTCGACAGCCGTCCGGGAAACTGGATAGAGCAGCAGGAGGCAACCGACGTCACTCACGAGACAGCAATATCCGTTTACGATTCGATGGGTAGCACCCATGTGGTTTCGATTACGTTCACGAAGGACCCGACACAAGAGAATCGCTGGTTGTGGGAGGCCGAAGTACCGTCGCCCGCAATCGTCACGGGAGGCGGCAGCGGTGCTATTACGTTCGATTCCAACGGAAACCTGGAGACGTTCCAATATGACGGTGGTGCTTCGAGCCTCCAGATCAATCCCAATTCCGGCGCATCATCCGGACTCGACATAGACCTTGACGCCGGTTCGCTCGGTGATATCGATGGTATCTCCCAGTTCGCGTCGAGTTCCAATGCGGTGGCGAGCGCCCAGGATGGATACGGTATGGGTGATCTGCAGGACATCCAGATAGACAACCTGGGTGTGATTACTGGATTCTTCTCCAACGGAGTCACCCAGACCCTAGCGCAGATCGCTCTCGCCGCCTTCAACAACCCAGGTGGCTTGCTCAGGCGCGGTGACAACATGTACGAGGAATCGGCAAACTCCGGCCCAGCCGTGATCGGATTCGCAGGTTCGAGTAATCAATCGACGATCACCCCCGGTGCCCTCGAGAGCTCAAACATCGATCTGTCGCAGGAATTCACTAGCATGATAACCGCACAACGAGGCTTTCAGGCCAACGCGCGGGTCATCACAACCGCGGATGAAATGATGTCGGAGTTGGTGAATCTGAAACGGTAGTTGAATCTGGTGGACGGGTAGGCTGCCCTTTGGTTCTGAACGGCAGTCTCCCCGTCCGGAAAGACTCACCGTCAAAAGCGGCAGTTCCTTCCTCGCGTTTCCCACTGATTCGAGTCGCTGTTGAAGCCTGTTTGTTCAGATCCTGAACCCGAACTCCGACGCTCAGGCTTTCTTGTTGCGAAACAAGGACTTACGCATAGTTGGGCTACTGCATTCCCGTGCTTCTTCTACGGCAGATGACTGGTACGGCACTTGCCTTTCTCGTCCCGCGAACAAACTGGATCCAAGTCGAATCCTCGCATTGATCCACCTTCAGAGGAGAGCATGGCTGATATCGATGAGAGACCGCGTGAAGAGGATGTGGAAGAGCAAGATGTTCTGCCCGAATCGGGCGCCGGTGGGAGAAAGCGGCTTTCGCTGAAGGCGGTGGCAATCATCGCCGTAGCTGTTCTTATCGGTTCGGTGGTGGGTGGAATAGGGGTGGGGCCGCGTCTTGCGGGAGGCCGAGGTGCCGGTACAGCAAGTGACGAGCCACACGCCGACAACGGGGCCGGGGACGAGCATGAAGCTGCACACGGTGGGGGGCATGGTAGCGGTGAGCATGCTGCTGAAGGCGCACCGGTACTCGAGCTCAATAACATCGTCGTGAATCCGGCAGGCACGGACGGGATGCGGTTCGTGATGGTCAATTTCGGTCTGGTCATGGACGATGCCGGCGTGAAAGAAGCCCTGGTTGAGCGGGAACTCGAGGTACGTGATGTGATATCGTCGATGCTCGAGCGCCAGACACTCCAGATGCTGACCTCGCTCAACGCGCGGGATAGTCTCCGCACACTAGTGGCTGAGTCGGTAGGGCAGTTCCTCCCTGAAGGCACTCACCTGCAGGTGCTCGTACCTCGATTCGTGATTCAGTGAGGCCCAATGGCTGACGCACTTACCCAAAAGGACATCGATGCCCTTCTGAAGAAGGGGGACACGGCATCACCGAAGAAACGCACGACGGTGGATGTCATCCCCTACAACTTCTTGCGGCCCCCTCGAGTTTCGCGGGATAGACAGGCCACCCTCGAGACGATCTACAATCGGTTCGCATTGGCGTTGCAGGGGATGCTGTCCACGCGATTGAGGGCAGGGACCGATGTTGTGGTTAGCAGCGTCGAGCAAGCTACGTTCGCGGAGTTCCAGTTTTCGCTCGCCAATCCATGCGCGGCATTCGTCTTCGAGATGCAAGCTGACTCAGGTGAGTACGCGGTGATGGACATGGGCACGGATATGGCCTTCTACCTCGTAGACAAGCTGTTCGGCGGCCCGGGCGAATCAGTGAACATGAACCGCTCGATAACCACTCTGGAGCGGCTGGTGATACAGGGGATCGCGGAGAAGACCCTGGAGACTCTGGCTGATGTTTGGAAAGAACATCACGATTTCACCCCGGTCAACGTGACTTTCGAGTCGGTTCCCGACGCTCTTCAGGTGGCAAGCAGGGAAGACAACGTCCTGGTCGCAAACCTCGAGGTCAAATCCGGGAATTTTGCCGGTTGGCTATCCGTATGCATACCACTCAGTTCGCTCGAGGGATTCCTTCAGGAGAAGCCAGCCCGTTCGATGCAAGCCAGGCTGCGCGGTGCGAAGGAAGATCGGGAACGTTATAGGGCAGACGTCGAGGCTACGCTGAAGCTCGCGAAGCTGGCAGTCTCGGCGCGGTTTCCCGCATTTGCCTTGAAGTCCACCGAGCTGGCAGCTCTCGGGGAGGGTAAGGTGATTCTGACCGGGCACGCGCTCAACGTGCCGGTCGAGGTGAAAGTTCGCGGACGCCAGTACGCCAGAGGTGAAATAGGGCAGGCGGATGGCCACATCGGGTTACGCGTGACCGAGGTGCTGGATCGAAAGAAGGGTGCACCGGCACCCAGAATACCGAAGGGGCGACTGTTGTGACTGACGACAATACACGGATAGAACCGATACAGGCCGCAGACGGCGCAGGCAGCGCGGAGACGGCCTCCTTCAACGAACTCGGTGAGAGTGCAGGGGGCAGTGGCAATGCGGCCCTGGACACTCTGCTGGATGTAACGCTACCGGTGACGATCGAGTTCGGTAGGACGGAGATGTCGATTCAGGAAGTCCTCGAACTGACCATGGGATCGGTGATCCAGTTGGAACGAATGGTAGGTGAGCCGGTGGACATACTCGTCGGCGATCGGAAGCTTGGCGAGGGCGAAGTGGTCGTCATAGGCGAGTACTTCGGCGTGCGGATAAACCGGGTCGTGTCCTCTGTACCGGGGAGTGGGGCAGCTGCGTGATTGGTGCGGTTTCGGCTCTGGCTGTAACGCTCGGTCTGCTGATCGTCGTGATGCACCTGCTACGGCGCTGGAATGATCGCGTCACAGTCTCGAAACGCGGCATTACGCTGGAGCTGTTGCAAAGGATCTCTGTCGGTCCGAGGCAGGGCGTTGCGCTGCTTCGCGTGGGTGATCGGGTCTTCGTCGTGTCCATGGTCGAAAATGGAATACAGCTCCTGACCGAGTTGAGTGGTGCTGACCTGGATGCTGCGTTGAGTGAGCCGGAACCAGTGCGTGAACGCCTTCCAGTACCAGCGAGGAGATTGCTGCGCCTGGCGGGTTTGAGCCTCGCGGTCGGGCTGATGGTCGTGTCGCCGATCGCTGCGCAGGCGCAGTCGAGCGGCGCAACACCGGACCCCGCGCTCGACAATCAGGATCGTCCCTCGTTGGTACCGCAATTCGACGTGCGCATGGGCGACGGCGACGACGGGCTGGAACTCTCCGGCACCGTGGGGATCGTCGTCTTCATGGGAGCGTTGACGCTGATTCCGGCGTTGTTCCTGTTGGCGACCAGCTTCACGAGGATCTTAATCGTACTGCATTTCCTCCGTTCGGCTATGGGTACGCCGACGGCACCGCCAACACAACTGCTGATAGTGATAGCAGTCGTGTTGACCGGCATGGTCATGAATCCTGTTCTGGAGCAGGCGAATACTACGGCTTTACAGCCGTACTTGAATGGCGAGATCCCGCAGGACAGTGCGTACAAGGCCGCTGTGGTGCCGTTCCGCCGATTCATGTTGGCCAATACGCAGGACCGCGAACTCGCGACATTCGCAGACCTCTCTGGTTCGGCCGATGCGGAGTCGATCGATGACATCCCCACGCTCACCGTGATGTCGTCGTTCATCACGAGCGAGTTGAAGACGGCATTCCAGATGGGATTCGTCATCTACCTCCCATTCATTGTTCTCGACCTCGTTGTTGCAGCAGTTCTGATGAGCATGGGGATGTTCATGCTACCCCCGGTGATGGTGTCTTTGCCCTTCAAGCTGATGCTGTTCGTGTTGGCTGACGGGTGGGCGCTGATCGTTCGCAACCTCGTCTTGAGTTTCAATATCTAGATGTCTGCGGCACTCGTCCTCGATCTCATGCGCCAGGCCGTTACCGTAGGTCTGCTGACCGCCGGGCCGCTCCTAATCACTGCGCTGCTCGTTGGTGTGATTGTCAGCTTCATGCAAGCGATCACTCAGGTGCAAGAGCAAACCTTGACGTTCGTTCCCAAGGTTGCCGCCATGGCGATTGTGCTGCTGATATCGCTGCCATGGATGCTGCAGCAACTCGTGGGATTCCTGATGGACTCGTTGCGCAGCCTGCCGACGATCATAGTGACATGACCGCGTCGTCCTGGATCGATGCCCTGGCTCCGGTCAACTGGCCGACGCTGTTGCTGGTCACTGCACGTGTGGGTGGGCTGCTGCTGGTAGCTCCTGTCTGGTCGATACGCACAATACCGCCGTCCGTGCGCGGTGCAATCGCAGTGTTGCTGGGTTTCTTCCTGCTTCCTGGTGTCGAAACCGTTCAGTTGCCCACAGAGGCGTTGGCGCTTCCAGTGATGCTTTGTGGAGAGATGCTGTTCGGAGTGATTCTGGGCATCACGGCGGGGCTGTTCGTGCACGCAGTCAGGCTGGGTGCAGAAGTCGTCAGCGTGCAGATGGGACTTGCGATTGCCAGAACTCTGCTGCCCGGCTCCGGCGAATCGTCCACTACGATCGGCCAGCTTCAAAGCCTCATGGCGCTCGCAATGTACCTCGCTTTGGGGGGGCATCTGAGTCTCCTGATAGGTCTGGACACCAGTCTACACGCGCTTCCACCCGGGACGCGACTCGAACTCACCGCCGGTGGCGCCTATTTCGTATCTCTGGCGGGCAGTGTGTTCGCCACGGCCATGCGGGTGGCAGCTCCA
This sequence comes from uncultured Gemmatimonadaceae bacterium, assembly GCA_964580055.1. GTDB lineage: Bacteria > Gemmatimonadota > Gemmatimonadetes > Gemmatimonadales > GWC2-71-9 > JBDGYW01. The sequence goes on from CAZOJI010000002.1 coordinate 98,462, forward strand.
ATAATGGTTGCGATGGTGCTGACCAACCTGGCGCTGGCGATCCTAGGGAAGGCCGTGCCGCAAGTCCACATACTGATGTTCGCGTTCCCCGTGACTATCAGCGTCGGGCTCTTCGTGTTTGCTGCTTCGTTGCCGTTCGTGGCGTTGTTGGTGACTAACTGGGTGGAAAGCCTGCCTCGACTTCTCGACGGGATGATCGCCTCCTTCGTGCGGGACCCTGTGGTGTAGAATATGGCTGAATCGCAGACCGACGCGGAACGCACCGAAGAACCCACGCCACGGCGAATGGAGAAGGCCCACAAAAAGGGCCAGGTCGCCCGCAGTCAAGAGCTGTCGGGTGCGGCAATCCTGCTTGCTGGGACTTGCGCGCTGGCGCTTGCCGGCGGCGAGGCAATCTCGGGTCACTTGACCGCGTTGATGCACGAGTGCGGGCGCCTACTCTCGGGTGGCGTACTCGACGTTCCTGCCGCAGTCGTGCTGCTCCGGATGATCGTGGTGAACACGATACGTGCCCTCGTGCCTTTGGCCGTCGGCCTGTTCGCGGTGGCCCTGACCGTGAATCTGGTCCAGGCTCGAGGAGTGTTCTCCGCTGAGCCCATCAAGCCGAAAGCCGAAAGGGTGAGCCCGCTCAGTGGCTTGAAGCGGATCTTCAGTTGGCAGGCTCCCTTCACGCTCGTAAAGAACATTCTCAAGTTGGGCGCTTTGGGTCTGGTGACCTATCTGGTGATCCGAAGTTCCTGGTCAGACATAGTAGCTCTAGCGGGTCACGGGAGCGCCGGTGTGGCGTACATACTGCGGCGTCTCATGTTCCTGATGGCTGTGGCAACAGGCCTCGCATTCCTCTTCATATCAGCGATCGATTTCCTCTTTCAGTTCTTCCAGCACAAGAAGCAGTTGCGGATGACCAAACACGAAGTACTGGAGGAGCACAAGGAAACCGAGGGCGACCCGCTCATCAAGAGTCGTATTCGTTCACTCGCCATTGCGATGAGTCGTAAGCGGATGTTGGCGGACGTGAAGGACGCCGATGTCGTGGTTACCAACCCGACGCATTTCGCCGTCGCATTGAAATATGATCTTTCGATCGCATCGGCGCCGATAGTGTTGGCGATGGGGCAACGCAAACTCGCTATGCGCATCAAGCAGATCGCGAATGAAGCGGGCGTACCTTTGGTGGAGAACCGTGCCCTCGCGCAGGCGCTGGTGGCGACCGCGAAGGTTGGACAGCCGATTCCTCCCGCACTATACACTGCCGTCGCTGAGGTGATCGCATTCGTATACCGGATGCGGAGCAAGCGAGCCGCGGAACAGCGTAGTAGGGCGTTCGGAGGCGGACGGTGACGGCACCGGCGGCTCCCGTGAATCCGCTTCCAGCCGCTGCTATTGGCACTCGCGCTGCGCGGGCTGGCAATGAGGCCTCGGGTGGTGGAGGAGCGCCCCCGCGCCCGAAGTCCAAGTGGAAAGCACCGGCTGCGGACACCTGGCTCGCCATCGGCGTGGTCTTGGTGGTTGGCCTCCTCATCATCCCCTTACAGCCGGCGATGCTCGATGCTGCTCTGGCGCTGAGCATCGGCATGGCCGTCACAGTGCTGCTGGTCACGCTATTCACGACGGATCCCCTCGACTTCAGCATCTTCCCGAGCATGCTGCTCTTGATCACGCTGCTGCGACTTGGTTTGAACGTTAGCAGCACTCGGTTGATTCTCGGGCAGGGGAGCGCGGGTGGGGTGATCGCTGCATTCGGAAACGCCGTGATTGGCGGTAATTACGTCGTTGGGATGGTCATCTTCCTGATCCTAGTGGTGATCAACTTCATGGTGATCACCAAAGGTGCGGGACGCATCGCGGAAGTGGCGGCGCGGTTCACGTTGGATGCGATGCCGGGTCGCCAGATGAGTATCGATGCCGACTTGAGCGCGGGCTTGATTGACGAGGATCAAGCCCGCGAACGCCGTGAGGAGATCAACCGCTACGCCGATTTCTACGGTTCGATGGATGGTGCGGCCAAGTTCGTTCGTGGTGACGCAATTGCCGGGCTCCTGATAACCGGGGTCAACCTCCTCGGTGGGTTCGTAATCGGCATGTTGCAACGGGGCATGGAGGCTGGCGAAGCTCTTTCGACCTACACTGTCCTGACCGTGGGAGACGGTCTCGTGACGCAGATTCCGGCACTGATCGTGAGCACTGCTGCGGGAATCATCGTTACGTACGGTACATCCACGCCCAGCGTGGGTCCTGCCATAGCGGCGCAGTTCACGCGGCATCCTCGGGCGGTGTGGATGGTCTCCGCGATACTCGCAACGTTCGCGATCGTGCCGGGGTTTCCCAAGCCCCCCTTTCTGCTGCTATCCGGTATGGCTGCAGGTATTGCCTGGGTCGCTCAAAAGAAAGAAAACCAGCGCTTCGCTATCGCCGCGGCGCAAGAGGTTGCTCCACCCTCCGAGCCGGAGCCCGAACCGGAGGCCACACCACAGATCAGCGAGATGTTGCAGGTCGATCCCCTGGAGCTCGAGATCGGCTACGCCCTCGTGTCCTTGGTGGACGAGTCGCAGAAGGGTGACCTGCTGTTGAGGATCGGTCTGATGCGCAAACAGCTCGCCATGGAGTTGGGGATCATTGTCCCGCCTGTGCGCGTCAGGGACAACATCCAACTGCCTGCGACGGAATACGCCGTCAAGCTGCGTGGAGTGAAGGTGGCCAAGGGCGAGGTGATGCCGCAGTACCTGCTTGCCCTTGACCCCGGCGCGGTGGTGCAACCACTGGAGGGCGGGATCCAGACAGTCGACCCCAGTTTTGGAATGAACGCCGTATGGGTCAAATCTGACCGTAGAAGTGAGGCTGAATCGAACGGCTACAGCGTGGTGGAGCCGCAGACTGTCCTGGCAACTCACCTCATGGAGACCGTCAAACGGCATTCGGCAGAGTTGCTCGGCAGACAGGATACGCAGGAGCTTCTGGATGCATTGAAGGAGACGAACCCAGCACTCATAGAAGACCTCGTGCCTGCAAAGACATCGCTTGGAACCATTCACAGAGTACTGCAGAGGTTGTTGAAAGAAGGGATTCCAATCCGGGACCTCGCTACCATCCTGGAGGCGCTTGCGGACGGTTGCGAGCAAACGAAAGACCCGGAGATGCTGGCTGAGAATGTGCGCCGCACCCTCGGGCCGGTGATCACGCAACTCCACGACGACGGTGATGGAACGGTCAGAGGTGTCACAGTGGGGCCACGCATGGAGGCGGCGCTGATGAACCTGTTCGCGCCAACGCAGGCGCGTGACAGCTCGCGATTGATGCAGCCCGCCGAGATCACTGATGCGTTGGGCTCGCTGAGCAGACTCATGCAGACATACAGTCAGGGCGGGCAGCGCCGACCACTCATCACACCGCCTTCGCTGCGGTTGAGCATAAGAAAGCTGGTTGAACCGGTTCTGCCGAATGTCCCTGTGATTTCTCTCGGAGAATTGGCCCCCACCACGCCCATTGAGAGTCTCGCAACATGGGAGTTGGCAAATGCCGCTTGAGACGTTCGTTGGAAACGATCTGGGTGCGCTGTTCGAGCGTGCGCAGAAGAGCTTTGGAGATGACGCGGTCGTAATTCACACTCGGAGAGTGAGCCAGTGGGATGGAAGTGAAGCGTTCGAGCTTCTGGCCGGCGATTCCGCCAAAGCGGCGGACAACCTCAATGTCTATCTCACACGCGGCAACGCCGAGGAGCTGACAAGCGTTTCACCGCTCAGCGACGGGTGCCGGCGCAGGAAAATAACGCCGGGGCGGCCTCTTACGATAGCGCTAGTCGGTCCTACGGGCGCCGGCAAGACGACCACGATCGCGAAACTGCTGGGGCATCCGCGCATCTTTGGAGCGAGATCTGTGGGTGTGCTGTGTCTGGATACGTACCGGGTCGGGGCGGTCGAACAGATCAGCACTTACGCTTCCATAGCGCGGACGCCTTTGGAGACTGTTTTCGATACGCCCGACCTCACCCCTGCGCTGCGTCGACTGGAGGGCCTGGACGTCGTCTTGATTGACACCCCTGGACGTGGTCCTCGGAACCAACGTGACGCGGACACGGTGCACCGCTGGCTGGGAATGATACGACCGGACGAGATGCACCTGGCACTCCAGGTCGGCCTCTTACCCGATCTGGCCAATCGGATCATTGCTCACTATCAGGACCGAGGTATCACGCACCTCCTTCCCACGAAGCTCGATGAGCTCCCGGGCGACTGGTCTCTGTTCGAGACCGCGGCAAGCATGCACCTGCCTATGCGTTGGGTAACCGACGGTCAGGAGGTGCCAACTGACATCCGCGCTGCGAAGCCGCGGCTCCTGGCCGCGCTCGCCAGCGTCGAACATCGCCAGCAAGAAGCCATTGGAGTGAACTCGTGAAAGATCAAGCCGCGCTGCTTCGTCAGATGAACACGGTACCATGCCGCGGAGCTGAACCGGCCGTCGATGGTCCCCCTGCCATTGTCATTGCGAGCGGCAAGGGAGGTGTCGGCAAGTCGGTCGTCGCGGCCCTCCTTGCGCATGCATTGAGCAGACAAGAGCGACACGTACTCCTGCTGGAAGGTGCGCAGAACCTTGGAAACCTGCACGTGATGCTCGGCGTCCGCCCGAAGGAGCGCTTGGAGGCATTGTTCTGCGGGGATGCGTCTCCCTCCGACCTGCTGACACACGTCGCGGACGGGCTGTGGTTGCTGCCGGGCGATTCTGGAACGGAATCACTGTATGCGTTGGGGGCTGTGGACCGCGCACGCCTGCACCATCGACTGAACAGCCTCTACGATCGTTTCGACGCTGTCGTGATCGATGCGGGATCGGGCCTGGATTCCGTGGTCCGGGTTGCTTCGATGCGCGCTACCCAGCTCGTCCTCGTCACGGTGCAAGAGCCCGCAGCCCTGATCGACGCCTACGCGGTCATGAAGATCGTTCACCTCCAAGTCCCGACGCTCGGCATGTCGGTATTGGTGAATTGTGTGGCGGATGGAGAAAGCGGCAGGGGGGGGTTCACCAAGCTATCCACGGCGTGTAGTCGGTTTCTCAATTTCGAACCCGGTTTCCTTGGCGAGCTACCGCTGGATGAGGGTGTACGTGATGCCGTGAGAACGCCCGGCGGGCTGATCTCGCTTGCGCGCGACAACCCGGCTTTGGAGGCGTTGCAGAGCATCGTGGAGCAACACCCAGATCTGTGGCCTTTCGGACAAATGGTGGTGGAGGCTGCGTCATGAGTGCGATGACCGAAGAGACGCTATTGCTTTGGGAAAGGTATAGGGCCAACAGGGATCCGGATGCTCGCAGCAAGTTGCTCGATCAGTATCTGGGCCTCGTTCACCACATTGCCCGCAAGCAGGTGCGCCGCACCGGTGGAGCGGTGGAACTCGATGATCTCGTAAGTGCGGGAATGCTGGGTCTGGTGCTCGCTCTAGACGGATTCGATCCCGGCAGAGGATTGGCGTTCAGCACCTATGCCACACCGCGGATCACAGGGGCGATTCTCGACGAGTTGCGGGGGCGGGACTGGGTACCTCGTTCGGTTCGGTCCAAACGCCGCAAGATCGATTCTACGGTCGAGACGCTTTCCTCAGCCTTGGGCCGGACCCCGGCACCGGAGGAAGTGGCAGCCGCACTGGAGATAAGCGTCGAGCAGTACTATCGCTGGCGCGAAGATGTCGAGAGCGTCGTGATGGTGTCTTTCGACACCACGGCCATGCAGAGCAGAGGTGAAGGCGGAAGCCTCGACGAGGTGCTCAGTGACCCGACACAAGTGGAGATGGCTGACACCCTCACACGTGAGGAAGAGGTGGCCGCGGTGAGAGATGCCATCGCCGAGCTAACCAAGAAGGAACGCATCGTTCTGGCCCTCTACTACTACGAAGAGCTGACCCTGAAGCAGATAGCGGAGATCCTCCACCTTACTGAATCACGAATCTCGCAGATTCGCAGCCAGGCCCTGCGTCGACTCAAATCGATACTCGCATCCACAGTTGAGGGATGACATGAAATCCATCCTCAGAGCCTCGCTCATAGGCATCGTTTTCGCTTGTGCCTCGATGGCCGTTCTGCCTTCCATACTAACCGCCGCCGGTACCGATCCCTACACGGGACAGCATGCACTGTTGCTCGTGGGGGCGGTAGCGCTGGCAGCGTTCGCAACTCTAACGCTGCGACGTTCGCGGGAAGAGGAACCGCCACGCATGGCTGCGCGGCAATTGGGTGAACGAGGCCAGACGGTGCCGCAAATCGCCCGGAGTCTCAACATGTCACAGGATGCCGTTCGCGGACTCTTGGGGCCCGATCCGTCGCCAGCCCGGAACAGGGTGCGAGGAAACAATTGCCGGAAGACCGGCCGAAGCCGTAGGGACGGATGACTTCCTCACTCCCCAAAGCCAGCCATAAGGTGTTGTGTTGCAACACTTTGGTTGGTTTGCCCGTGCCGCTTGGGTCCGGCATGCTGTTTGCCCTTCTACTCGAAGGTCGTGCGCCGCTTCTCGTTTGAGAGGAAGGGAGAAATGCCGCTACGCTCTGTAGAAAATGCCGGAAGGGCGCTCAGGTACTTCCAGCGTCTCCAAGAAAACCTCGCGAACAACCTCGCGAACGCCCCCACGGACGGTTTCAAGGCCGACCTGCTTTTCGGACGTTTGCTGGACGATTCTGTTACTCCAGTGTCAGACCAGACTCTGGATCTTACACAGGGATCATTGCGCGAGACCGGCGGAGTCTTCGACTTGGCCCTCGAGGGTAAGGGATTCTTCGTGGTCGCCACTGACGGGGGGGAGCGGCTGACCCGCGGAGGGGCTTTACATCTGGATCCCGGTGGTGTGCTCGTGGATGCTCAGGGAGATCCACTGTTAGGTGCCGATGGGACCATCGTGGTTCCGGGTGACGCGAGTGAAGGATTCGAGGTCCAGAAAGATGGCTCGGTGATGGTGGGTGGAGCGAGGATCGCGAAACTCACGGTGGTCGATGTGGCTAACGTTGGAGATCTGGAAAAGGAAGGTTTGGGCAGGTACATCGCCAACGGACCCACTCAACCGGTGAACGTTGCCGAAACGCGGGTCCGTCAAGGCGTCATAGAGGAGAGCAACGTCGATACGATCAACGGCATGATCGATATGATCACGATCCAGCGAGAGTTTCAGGCCAACATGAGTGCGCTGCAGACCCTGGACGGGCAGTTGGACAAGGTGGCCAACAGCATCGGCAGGCCGTTGTGAGCGTAGACTAACGGCAGCAATCTCGAGGTAACTATGAATCCAGGACTTCGATCCTCGGCGAGCGGGATGCTCGCCCAGCAGAAACGAATCGACGCAATCGCGAACAACCTCGCGAACGTGAATACGCCGGGATACAAGCGCAGTCGAGTGACCTTCGAAGACATGCTATACGAAACCCTGCAGGGTACCGGTGTCGTCAACTACCAGGACACCGACACGATTCAGCCGATGCAGATTGGTCGCGGTGTGCGCTTGGCCACGATTCAACGGGTTCACTCCAAGGGCTCGGCTGAGACGACTGCGGGTGAATTCGATCTCATGATCGACGGCGCCGGTTTCTTCCAAGTCCAGCGTCCCGACGGTTCGTTGGCGTACACACGCGATGGGAGCTTCCGGCCGTCCGACACTGGAACTCTGGTCAACCACTCGGGTTATTCCGTAGTCCCGCCGATTACGATTCCCTCCGATACCACCGGAGTTTCCATTTCTCCGGATGGGTTCGTGAGCATAACTGTCGAAGGGGGCAGTGAGATAATAGAACTCGGCCAGATCCAGTTAGCACGGTTCATAAACCCGTCCGGCTTGGAGGCTTTGGGCGAGAATCTCTACGCGGAGACCCCAGCTTCCGGCGCACCGGTTGAAGGCTATGCGCAGGAGAATGGATTCGGCAGAATCCTGCAGGGATATCTCGAATCGAGTAACGTCGAGATCGTGCAGGAGATGGTTGATATGATCCAGGCACAACGCGCCTATGAAGTGAACTCACGGGCGATAAGGACAGCCGACGAAATGATTGAAAGGGCGGTAAATGGCTTGGTGCGCTAAGCGCGCGGTTTTGGCGCTGTTGCTTCCGCTTCAGGCGGTAGCCCAGTCGGCCGACAGTACGGTGATACCGGAGGCGTTGGAGTCTCGGGTAATCTCGGCGGTTGCGGAGATGTGGTCGGTTAGTGAAGAGCAATTGGAAATCGAGTGGGGGGCGATCGTAGGAGAGGACGCTGCTTTGAGAACCGATGCCGAATTCCGACTCTTGCCTGGAACGAGAGGAGCGTTCGTTATTGAGTTCCGAAGGGCGGACGGCAGGCCGCTCGCTGTGCGGCTGAGAGCTGGAGTGCTCGATAGGGTTGTGGTGGCCGCCCGGCCTCTCGCCGTAGGTGCGACGCTCCAGGAAGAAGATCTGTCATTTGCGCAGCGCAGTCGTTGGGGCCCACCAGGGGAATCCTCTGCATCGACGCCTGAAGCCGGATGGGTAGTCCGTCGAGCGGCCGCATCAGGAGATATACTCGAGGAGCCCACGGTGCAGCCCCCGTTGCTGGTTAGACCCGGTAGTAGAGTGACCCTGGTCTGGCAACGCAACAGCGTGCGGATATCGATTGTCGGGTCGGCCATTAACGGCGGCGCATTGGGAGACGAGGTGCGTGTTCGTTTGGACGACCGGCGAGGCAGAGTGCGTGGAGTGGTGACAGGTGAAGCAATGGCAAGACTGACATCCGGCGGTGAGAGATGACCTACCTGAAGAGACTGTCCATGCTTGCTTGCTGTCTCGCTGGTGCGTTGCTAGCTCCAGTCCTCGTGGAGGGACAGTCCACGCAACAAGAGGATGAGTTTGCGCGACGTCATAGAGCTTCTTGGTTCTCCGACAGCCGCTCTTTCCGCGTCGGCGATCTCATCATGGTCGTGGTTGATGAAAGAGTCTCTGCCTCCGAGCGATCCAGTAGGGTAGCACAGGGCCAACGACAACAGACCGCGGACGGTGGACTTTCGGGAGACCGTTTGGGCCTCTCCGCCCTCGGCTTGGATTTCAACTCCGGAATGAAGCGGAATTCGCGGGATATCGGTGAGACCAACCGCGAAGGAGATCTGACGGCGTTCCTGGGTGTTCGAATCGTAGGGATGGATGCCAACGGCAATCTGGAGATCGAGGGGCAGCGGTCTGTTGAAGTGGACGGGCGCACTCAGGCCATAACACTCACGGGTGTCGTGAGGTCGGAGGATGTGAGCGCATCCAACCACATTCTGTCGTCGAGAATCGCGGACGCGGTGATCAGTTATGAGGGTAAGAGTATAGCGCCCAGGACGGGCATTCTCGGGAAGATTCTCTCGATACTGTGGCCATGACCAATTGTATCGGAGTCGGACTCAGATACGTGCTGTTGATGGCAACGCTTGGCAGCACATTCCAGCTTGCCGAGGGGCAGACCGAAGAACGTATTGGTGATCTCACCATGGTGCAGGGCGACGTACCGAGACGGCTGGTCGGATACGGGTTGGTTCTGGGCCTCAACGGTACGGGCGATGAAAGCTTCGGCACCCGTGCGGGAGCGGTGCATACCGTTCAATCGGTTTCCAATATGCTGGAACGCTTCGGGATCCACGTACCCCCTGACCGAATGCGTCTTCGCAACGTTGCCGCCGTCACTGTGACAGCGGAGGTTTCACCGTTCCTGCGGCCCGGAGGGCGCTTCGACGTTCAGCTCGCTTCCGCGGGAGACGCGAGATCGTTGAAGGGGGGGATCCTTTTCACTACGCCGTTGGCCGAGGATGTGGGGATGCCAACGGTAGCTACAGCTCAGGGAGCGGTGCTGCTCTCCGAGGACTCGGGCAATCGGTTTCGGGCCCGCGGCGGGACATCCGGGCGCATTCCCGACGGTGGAGTAGTGGAATTCGACATGGGGGCTCAGTTTCCGGATTCGGTGACCCTCGTTCTTCGGCAGCCGAACGTCAGTACGGCGGTGAGAATCGCCGCAGCGATCAATGCATTGGCAGGGGACGGAACGGCTTTGGTGCAGGACCCCGGTGCGGTACAACTCACATCATCGGGCCAAGATGCCGATAATTTCATTGAGTTGCTTGCTTCGTTGGATACCATTCCGGTTCAGACCGGCAGCGAGGCACGGCTTGTTGTGGACGGGGTCAGCGGAAGTGTCGTTGCCGGTGGCAATCTCGCTGTCGGCTCCGCCGTTGTCACACAGGGTGGGATCACGCTCACCATTTCCGGAGAGGGAGTCGCGGAGCAAGCAGCTCCCGGTCCAGGGGTGGTGGCCGCGACTGAGGGAGCGCCCGTCCAGGAGATTGCTGCCGGATTGCACGTGGCTGGGGCTACACCGAGGGAGATTGCTGCGATCTTCGAGGCTTTGAGAGACGTCGGAGCGCTCAACGCGCAGATTGTGGTACGATGACCGGAGTTGGCGGAATTGCGGGCTCCAGTGGCTCTTCGAGCCATCTCGACCAGTCTGAACGGCTCGAGCAGGTAGCACACCAGCTTGAAGGCGTGTTTCTGGCGCAGTTGCTCCGCGCCATGAGGGAGACGGTTCACGAAGAGGACGGCATATTCGGTGCAACGCCGGAGCACGCCACTTACTCGTCGATGCTGGATGATACCATTGCGCAAATCGCCGCTCAGAAGCTTCACGGTGGACTGGGTGACGCACTGTACAATCAGTTGAGTCGACACTTGACCGACAGCGCAGACCAAGATCGAGAATAGGAGCAGCCGATGACGCTCGCCGCAGCGAGACAGAGCACGGGGTCGGAATCAACCGGTCCGGTGCAGGGGTGGGAGAAGTTGGCGGCCGCTCTTCAGCACGAAGCTCGTCTGATGGAAGAACTGCATGCGGTCTTGGTGCGTCAGCGTTCCAGCGTCGCGCAAAATGATTCAGCCGCTATCGAGGACAGCGTCGAAGCTATGGGCAGGACTCTATTTACGCTGCAAACCGCGCGTGAGCGCAGGCTCTCGCTCGTCAAACTGTTGACCGGGGGGAAGGGGCGTAGTCTCACAGACGTTCCGCGGCTGCTCGGAGAGCCCGTCCCGCAGATCGTACTGGAAGCGAAGGAGCGGGTTCATGAGGCTGCGACCGATGTGTCGCGGGAGGCTGCTATCAACCAGCATGTGATAAGGCGATCCTTGGACGCAGGAGAGGCCTTCATCCAACGTTTGTTCTCGGATACAGGGAGCCTGAATCCGGTATACGATGTTGCCGACGGCCACGGGAATGGGAACGGCAAGGCGGGGCGCTCAGCGGCGATGTTGGTGAATCGGAGGGCCTGAGCATGGCATTGTCAAACCTGCTGGGAATTGCGCGGAGCGCCATCTTCACCCATCAAAGGGCGGTGGACGTAACCGGCCATAACATCGCCAACGCCGCAACCGAGGGGTACACGCGCCAGCGTGCCAGTATCAAGGCCGAAACGCCAGCACGCATGCCTTGGGGCTTTGTGGGGCGGGGGGTGAAAGTCGACTCCATCGAACGGTCGCGCAACGAATTCCTGGACAATGCCTTTAGAAGCGAGAACAGTGCACTGGGCAAGTTCTCCACGCTCAAGGACATGTTGTCCGAAATAGAGATGATCTTCGGTGAACCCTCGGAAAACGGTTTGAATGCAACTTTGGACGCGTTCTGGGATGCTTGGAACGATCTCGCCAACTCACCTATCAGCACGCCGGCACGCACCGTGGTGCAGATGCAGGGCCGGCAGGTGGCGCGCCAGTTCAACCTGATCGCGGATCGTATTACTGACACGCGCAGCAGCGTAATAGAACAGCTGTCTGCTGACGTCGGCGACCTGAATGCTCTTGCGACCCAGGTGGGTGCGTTGAACCAGCAAATCGCCAGCAGTGCGAAGGGCGTTGCGGACCTCGCTGATGAACGTGACCGGCTTTTGGATCAGATGTCTGGCCTCGCGCCGGTGAGCGTAGCGGAAAACTCCGATGGCTCGGTCCGCGTTTTTGCCGGAGACACGATGTTGGTGGATGGCGTGGCGACACACCCTCTCGCGGTACACGTCGCCGGCGACGGCAGCATCACCCTCGCTGCTGAGGGTCGATCGATCCCGGCGACTCTGACGGATGGGCGTGTCGCTGCGTATCTCGATCTTCTCGACACAGGAATTCCCGAGGTGCGGCAGCAGTTGGACGACCTCACAGAGGCTGTCGTGAGTAGCGTCAATAGTCTGCACAGATCCGGTGCCACGTTGGCTGGCGGCCCAGCGGGTGACTTCTTCAATCCCAATGGTACGACAGCAATATCGATGGCGCTTGCTACCGACGTGAATGCTTCGGTTGAGTCAATTGCCGCAGGTTCGGGAAGCGGGCCGGGCGATGGCTCTGTTGCACTGAGCATTGCGGATTTGCGCAACACCGGCATTTCCTCGTTGGGCGGCGCAACCCCGTCCGAATATTACACGGTCTTGATCTCGGAACTCGGTCAGGACGTACGCTCCTCACGAATGTTTGCCGAGGCGCAAGAAACGCTGGTGAGCAACTTCGACGGTAGGAGAAAGAGCGAGAGCGGGGTCTCGATCGACGAGGAAATGATCAATTTGATATCTCACCAGACTGCGTATGCGGCCGCAACGCGTTTGATAACAGTGGCCGATGAAATGATGCAGGACGTTCTCCGAATGGTGTGACGTGGCAGCATGTTGATCCTGAACCGGCGACGCGGTGAGGCCATAGTCCTGGACGGCGGGATCAGGGTAGTGGTGTTGGAATGCGACCGGCGCGGAGCGCGAATTGGCATCGAGGCGCCCGCCGAGACAAACATTCAGAGGGAAGAACTGGTGTTGCGTGTTACCAGCGAGAACCAGCGTGCGCGAGCAACCGGGGAACACAAGTGGTTGGACGTCTTGCCATTGAGGAAACCGGAGGAACAGCCGGTAGGCCCTACGTCAGTGCGAGTTTCCCCCGCTCCCAAAACCGTCGGCGGTGCAAAGCCGGACGACTAGACTCCCTCCTTCATGGGCGGCGTCCTCAGCCACACGTACCGTCCCGCCCCACGACCGCACCAACAAATCTGCAACGGTCAAACCCAAACCGATGCGCCCCTCGCTAGCACGTGTCGTGTAGAATGGCTCGAAGATCGAGGAGGCCTCGGTTGCCGGTATGCCGGGGCCTTCGTCAGTGACACTGATGCAGACCCAATCGCCTTCTGCGACTGCTGATAGGCGGATCTCGCCCGAGTCTCTATCGGCCATTGCATCGCGCGCGTTCACGATCAAGTTGAACAGCACATGCTCGAGTCCATTCTCGACGGCGAGAACTGCTGGTAGTTTTTGCTGTGCGTCGACGGAGATCGGAGGATTGTACACCCTTCGAGAGGCCGGCACGGCCGCAACTGCCGCATCGAGCGTGTCACGCAATGCTACAGGAACCGGCGGTCCCAGTATCGACCCGAAGCCGGTGCGGCCGAGTCGCTCGAACGCCTCTTCCAGTTTGCCTGCTGCGTCCACGAGCAGCGGTATCAACCTCGAGGAGACTGTCGGATCGGATGGTGCATCGCCGACGGCGCGCGCAGACATCATGATGGTGTGAAGATTGTTGCGTGCATCGTGAACGACACCGCGCTTCACCGCCTCCACGGCGAACGCACGGTTCAATAACACCAATAAGTGCGCCCAGCCGGCATGATCGGCGGGCACCTGGGCAGCCAGCTCCTTCAGCGCCCCCGCGACTTCGTCTTGCTCGTTGCTGTTCTCGCAGTCTTGTTTCACCGTGCGGAGATAGTACGGACTGTACGAGTGAGACGCAAGTTACCGTGTTCTACTTCGCAACCCAGGCACCTTCAATGATGGGGTCCGAGAGATGCCGCTGCCTTATGATCTCGAGTGTCCTGCTGGTTAGTCTGGCTCCTGCGGCCAGCAGTTTTATTCCGCCCATGGTGCAGAGATCTTTCGCTAGCACCATTCCCTCCTTCAACCCACCAATCGGCACACGGTACTTGGCTGGAAGCAGGCAAGCTCGAGGGTCTTCGCATACTGCCGCCGAGAGATGCTCCAGTACCATGGGATCGTACCAGGTCCCGCTGCGGCCGTATAGTTTTGCAACAGCTTCGTCAACTTCTTCGCACGTTATGTCGCATCTGTCGTCTCCCAGTATGGCGAAGAAGTCGACGAGTGTGCGAATGATTCGAGAACGCAGGGGGATCTGCCCCTGTCTCCACCTGTGTGGCAGCCCTGTGCCGTCCCAGTTCTCGTAAACAACGCCCACGATCTCAGCCGCTTCTTCCAGGTAGTCGACTCGCTGCAGCACAGCTTGCGACGAGACAGCGTAGATCCAATCCCCGGGAGTCATCGAAAGCGGGTTTGCAGTGTTCAGGTGCACGTCGTCCGGTTGCTCGATGATTCGACCGATTTCGAGCAGCAACGCGGCGAGCTTCAGATCTTCCATGTATCTGTCTGGAATCCCGAAGCGCTCGCCGATCTTTAACGAGAATTGCGCGAGCCGATCTCCCCGGGCCTCTGCTCCCGGTATTCGAAGATCCAGAACATAAAGAAGTACTGACAGCAGTTGTTCGAAGCCCATGTGCAACTGCCCTTGCTCAACCTCCAATCTGCCGCGGTCCTCACGAAGACCGTCATGCAGGCGTTTGATCCGGAGGTGAGCGTCTACTTTTGCTAGCAGTTCCGATGCTTCTATCGGCTTCGTTATGTAGTCGTCCACACCCAGACGGAGCCCTTTGACTTTCAGTGGTGTGTCCGTGTAGGCAGTGAGCATTATGAACAGGGCCGACGCGATGTTCGGATTCGCCTTCACCTGTTGGCAAAACTCGAATCCGTCCATTCCAGGCATCTCGTAGTCGCTCACAATGATGTCCGGCCGGAACGTGCGGGCGAGTGCCAGACCTGCATTGGCCTCGAGTGCCACTTCGACCTTCCAGCTTCCTTCGCGTAGCAACAGGCGCTGAAGTGCACGAAGTGTTTTCGGCTCGTCCTCTACCACCAGGATCTTGCCGAGTCGGTTCATCTCGTGCTCCCGCTCGTGTTGGGAAGGCTCTCTCTCTCCGGTGCCGCCAAGTTGTAGTCAGCCAATACCGTTATCGTCACTCGGCGGTTGCTTGGAGAGAAGGGATCGTCGTAGTCTCGCGGGTCGCGGTCGGCGTGGCCGCGCACCTGCAGGATTTGCTCTGGCAGTAAACCGCCGTCAAGCAACGTTCTCCTTGCAGCGTTCGCG
Source organism: uncultured Gemmatimonadaceae bacterium (assembly GCA_964580055.1). GTDB lineage: Bacteria > Gemmatimonadota > Gemmatimonadetes > Gemmatimonadales > GWC2-71-9 > JBDGYW01. The sequence continues at coordinate 113,627 of CAZOJI010000002.1, forward strand.
CGGTCGGTGCTCAGCTCCCAGTTGGTGTAGTCTCTGTTGTCACCGTATTGCCGTGCATCGGTATGGCCTTCGATCACAATCATGTTTGGTACCTTGGATAACTCCGTTCCAAGCAGCTGCAACAGACTTCTGCCTTGAGGACTTGGCACGGTGCTCCCCAGACCAAAGAAGAGTCCGTCGGAGTTCTCCAACAACTCGATGCGCAGACCTTCTTCTACCATCTGGATTTCGGTGTACGCCTCTAGATCTCCGAGAGACAGACTGTTCTTTAGATGCATCTTGATCTCATGGCCGAGTCTCTGTAGCCTCTCGCGCCGCAGGGCCAAGATGCGTTCGTCGTCGGCCGTGGGGACTGTTCGCCTCTGTAGACCGACGCCAGCAATAACCGAGTTGCCACCTTCTTCCGCGAAGCCCAATGGATCCGAAAAATGCCCGGCAATGGCCTCCCGGACCTCCTGGCTCTGCCCAATTATCCAAAGTACGAGGAACACGGCCATCAACGCCGTCATGAAGTCGGCAAATGCGACTTTCCATGCTCCGCCATGGTGTCCACTCCTGTGGACCTTCTTCTTCACGACGATGATTGGTGTTTCTCTATTGTCCTTCATGCCGCCTTCTTTAGTTTCTTACAGGCCGTTTCCATCTCTTCGAAGCTCGGCCGATCTACCGAGAATGCCGCCCTCCGTGCAAACTCGACCGCCACGATCGGCGACAGACCTTTCGCGAAAGCGACGGCACCAGCCTTGAGGAAGTGATAGAAGCGCGTCTCGGCTGCGTTTACTTCCTCGATGTTCGATGCCAGTGGAGCAACCAGCCCGTACGAGAGCAAGACCCCTAGGAACGTCCCCACCAGGGCGGATGCGACGTGCTTCCCAATCTCCTCGACCGGCCCCGCGATTCCCTGCATTGTCACTACGATCCCCAGTACGGCCGCGACGATACCGATGCCGGGAAGAGCGTCTGCCACCTTTGTCAAAGCCCGCACCGGTTTGTCCTCAGCCTCGTGATGCACCTCTATCTCCGTGTCCATCAGAGCCTCGAGATCGTGTGGAGGCACGCTTCCTATGAGAACCAACCGCAACGAATCGCAAAGAAAAACTACGGCATGGCGGTGAGCGCTTACCGTCGGGTATTTGGAGAAGATCTCGCTCTGTTCGGGTTCCTCGATGTGCGATTCGATGGCCGCGAGTCCGTCGCGTCGAGCAACCTGGAACAGCTCGTAGAGGAGCTGCAGTGCTTTGACATAGAGTTCTTTGGAGAAGGGGTTCGGTTTCGGAATTTCGAGCAGTTTGTTGAGCAGGCTTTTCAGAACAGAGCCCGGAGTCGCAATGAGGATTGTACCAATCGCGGTACCTCCGATCACCAGGTACTCCGCCCAGACTACCAATACCGGGATCGGACCGCCGGCGAGGGCGAATCCACCCAGGACCGAACCGAACACTATGAGGATCCCAACCAAAGCGATCACTGGCGTTCGCTCCTAGACGACAAAGAAAGAATCAGCAAGATGTGCGCACGACGTAAGTATCGGAGCGAAAGATGCGAGCTTGAGAGATAGTGCGGACGCGATTCGTTCACGCGGCGGAAGCGAGATCGCTGTCGGCGTCATCAATATCGTTGCCGGGTGAGGGAACAGCCTCGAGATCGGCTTCGTATCTCAGCCCCATGACTGCGAAAAGAATGCACCAGCCAATGCCGGCGAGCAGCCAAATAGTTATCAACACCAGCCAGTGAAGACCGGACATGATCCGCCTCGGCTTTGAGAATTCCACAACTACTCTGGAAGGTCATGTCGGGCAACCGGCGTGCCAGATTGCTGCATTCATTGCCCATGCCGAAATGTCGACACAGCATAATCTTCTATGCATGCTAACTGATCTTCTCACAAAGACTTAAAGCCTACCGGACTATCTTGCGATTCCAAGCCGCTTGCCATCTGCCTGCGCTGACGGCCGGTTGTGATCCGGATCTGCAGAGTAGTTCCGGTTTCTTTGCGGCAAACTCTGCCGACATACTATAAGGAAAGAGCGCTTTAGCATGTCGATTGCACGTAAGCTGTTGCCAAGCATGGTCTTACGATATCGCTGACTGTGGCACAACGTTTGCCTTAACCGACTCCAACCTATGTCTGGATCGATGCTGAAACGACTCTGCCCGCAAAGGCGGAAGAAGGCTGCCAAGAAGCCTATTGTCTTGGTGGTGGACCATTCGGCTCAATCGAGATCGCTCGCTAGGAGGATACTCGAAGACAGCGGCTTGGAAGTTCTTACCGCCGTGAACGGATTGCATGCTGCTCATCTGTTCCGGGAACACCCCATAGACATCGACTTGGTTTTGGTCGACATGGCGCTGCCGCATATGGATGGGATAGACACCTTCCTGGCAATCAGAGATGTCCGGCGTGACGCGAAGGTGATACTCACGGGAGTGCATGATGACAACGCTTCGCTCGAAAGAATTCTTTCGTTCGGATTTGCGGGGTTTGCCGAAAAACCGTTCGACGCACCGGAACTGGTTGGCAAGGTTCAACAGGCGTTGGCTGCGTGACGTGTTGGTCAACTCGTAATAGGGGGCTCGGAGGCGGGAAACGAATTCTCGATCTCAAACCGCTCCTTGTTGGTTTCCAAACAGCCACAGGTCTAAGGAATCAATGTCTGCTGCCGATACTAGGACAGGTTGGGAGTATTCGCTTGGGAGGTAACAACCTTAGTTACATGCCGATGACGTACACCTGTCCAAGTTGCTCGGCGACTGTGCCATCTGGTGAGCAGTGGTGTAGTGGCTGTGGAAGAGATCTCTCGGGTCTCGGGTGCGCCAATTCTTGTTCGCAGCCAGGCGTTCTGGATGAGCTGACGTCGGAGCGAGATCCGAATCTCGAGGACCTGAGGCGGGTCACAGCTGGTGAGTACGAAGTGCTCTGTGAGGTTGGGCAAGGTGGTATGGCAACAGTCTATCTCGCCCACGACCTGACGCTCGATCGCAAGGTAGCTATCAAGCTCATGGCACCGAACCTCTATCAGCACCAGGGAATGGTCGAGCGTTTCCTGCTGGAGGCTCGCACTGCGGCGCAACTGAGCCACCCGCATATCATACCGATATATGCCGTGAGGCAGCACGGACGAATCGTCTATTTCGTAATGAAGTTCGTGGTCGGCGTGCCTTTGGACTGCGTGATCGAGGAATCAGGTCCTCTGCCGATACCGATGGTCTTCACCATTCTCTCGCAGGTGGCCAGTGGGCTCGAATACGCCCACAGGAAGGGAGTGATCCACAGAGACATCAAGCCACCGAACATCCTCGTGGATGAAGACGGCTGGGCAGTAGTGATGGATTTCGGAATCGCCAAGGTGGCGCGGTCCACGGGACTCACAATGACGGGAACCGCGGTTGGGACGCCGCACTACATGAGTCCCGAACAATGCAAGGGGGAGCGGGTGACGGGTGCGGCAGACCAGTACTCACTCGGGATGGTGGCGTACGAGCTCCTGACAGGCAAGGTTCCGTTCAAGTCGGATACCGTGATGTCGATCATGTGGTCGCATGTGAATGACCAACCTGCACCCATCGCAGAGGTCAGGCCCGACTGCCCGCGAGACCTTATCGAAGTGGTCGAGAGGATGTACGTGAAATCGCCCGAGGACAGGTGGCCGTCGATGAAGGATCTGTTGTCGGCATTGGGTGCGGCGGGCAACGTGGACCACGCAGCTTCACGAGCGGAACTGAGCACGTTGGCCAAGGCGGGTACAGAGACTCAAATGCTGAGGCGCCTCAGTACCCCAACGAGTCCACTTCCTGCGGGGACATGCATTCCCAAAACCGTTCCTTCAGTGTCTTCTACAGGAGGGCGACCAGCCATCACGCTCTCCCTGGTACCTCAGTCCGTAACGGTGGTCGCGGGTGAACGGGTCAAGCTCGAGGCACGCATCGCTGAGCGTACTGGTGGAAGGGGTGCTGACGCATCGGTGCATTGGGAGTCGAGCGATTCTTCAGTTGCATCGGTATCCCCGGACGGTGTTGTGACCGGTGTGTCAGCTGGCTCAGTGGCGGTTACTGCGGATTGTCTTGGTGTCGTTGCGCACGCGACGGTGACAGTGACGGAAGCGCCGGCATTCGTCGACTCGTTTGAGATCGCCCCCTCGCGTGGAACGTTGGCGGTGGGTGAGTCTGTTCTGCTTTCGGCGGTGGTTTCTGATCCAAACGGTGATCAGATACCCGATCCCGAAGTCGTTTGGATGTCTGCCGATGCCAAAATGGCAACGGTCTCGAGCGGAGGTTTGGTCACGGCGCTGAAGGTGGGGTCGGCGAGAATCACGGCAGAATGCGAGGGGTACGTGGCCGAGTCGGTTTTCAACGTCAGCAGAGTGGGCGTTGCGCGGGTGAGGGTTCACAAAGTCCCTTGTGCCGCAAACGTTGGTGATGTGGTTCAGCTCATGGCGACGGCTCATGATCGGTTCGGCGAACTCTTGCGCGGCCGGGTCATGGTGTGGAGCTCAAGCGATCCCCGAGTGGCATCCGTTTCTCAGTCAGGCGCAGTTCGCATGCTGGCCCCGGGCAAAGTACTGATCACGGTCGCCAACGACGGAAAGAGCGCTGTTGCCAGAATCGAATCGAAGCCGGCTGCCCCCGTCGCATGTCGAGTCTTTCCGACCACGCCAATCTTGTCGATGAACGAGGAGGTGAAGCTCACCGCGGAAGCAGTTACCGCCAAGGGGTTTGCCATCCCGGGTTCGCAGGTCAGGTGGGCAACGAGTAATCCATCGGTTGCCACCGTGAGCGACGACGGACTCGTGCGCGCCGTAAGCGGCGGTACCGCCATCATTGCCGCCGAGGCGGGTGGAAAGAAGGCTACAGCCAGAGTGACGGTTAGACTCATGCAAATCTGAGGTGGTGAGTAATTGATGCGAGGTGTCCGACTCATGGATGATAGCACGGCCAAGCACCTTTGCCGGCAGGAGAACGATGACCGACGCGCGGTATCGCTGGAGTTGAGGTCCAATTGGTCGTTCGAGCGGAGGCGCAGCGATCGTCGAGTGGTGAACATCGCTGTTGCAAAGGACCGCCGTTCGGGCGGTGACCGTCGTACAGGTGCCGACAGGAGACGGCGTAGCCACACCGGAATAGGCGGTAGGCCGGGCAGTAGCACGCCAATCACAACATGGTTGACGAGGAGGTTCCCGGACGATTTCCTGTCTCGTTCTGGAGACGTGAGCGAACGCATCCAGGAGCTGGTGCTCGAACATTGGCCTTCCTATGAGATGGCTTCTCAGGCGGAATTGATAACTGCTTTGATCCCGATTCTGAGTGATCTCCTCGAAGACGGTAGCCATGTGACAGAAAACCACAGGGATCGATGCGAGCGGGAAATCGTGAGCTGGCTTTCGCGCCATTCCCCGAAAGCCGCTACGCGCGGGGACAGCGCGCCGGCGATGCGCCAGGCGATATGACTTGGAATTGCGAACGTCCTCCGATGGCGGCGCCGTCCAATCGCCTGCATATTAGCAGTGTGGGTGGGGAGAAGGTGAACCGAGTTTCGATTCAGCTTCGGTGGTGCCTTACGGAGGTGACGGGCCGGTGAGCCGTCCGGTCAGTGGATGGAGAGAGGATACTATGGCTGGTGTTCTGGTAGTCGACGACGAACGGGAAGTCCGTGCTCTGGTGAGGCGCGTAGTCGAGCGAGAGGGTCACGAGGTTCTCGAGGCGTGTGATGGCATCGAGGCGTTGGAATTGCTCGACAAGCAAGACATACGACTTGCACTGGTCGATGTGGTGATGCCAAACATGAACGGCGTAGAACTGATGCAAAGGATGCAGGATGAACACGCCGAGACCAAGATCGTGACGGTGTCCGCATTTGGCACTTCGTGGATTTGCCCCACTGAACTGGCGGTGGAAGCATCATTGACCAAGCCGTTCGATCTGGACGACCTGCGAGTTGTGTTACGCCGAGTGCTAGGGAGCACGCCTCCGCCGAAACCGTCTCGCAAAAAAAGACGTGTCTTGCGTAAGTAGCAGGAAAGCTGCGGTTCTGCATTGGCCCCAGAGGATTCGAACCTCTATTCCCGGAACCAAAATCCGGTGTCCTGCCATTGGACGAGGGGCCAGCGCCTCACCACCTCGGTCTAGATGATGGCTGACCGGGCGGCACGAAAAAGCTAGCCACTTCCGGTCCGCTTGTCACTAATACTGCAGAGTCACGGGTTCGGGGACTGATGCGGATCGGATATCTGTGGAGATCTTCACCGGTAGGTTGGTAAGAAGATCAAGCGCCGCGTCCCGTTGCCTTCTATCTTCGTAGACCGCAAGGATCGCCGCGCCTGAACCGCACAATCTCGCGAGTGTGGGCCCCGTTTCCTCGAGGCGATAGAAAAGATCCCTCAATCCCGGAGTGCTGTCGAGTACGACTAGTTCGAAGTCGTTGGCACTCAGTTGGGTCAACGAGCCCCAGTCTGCGAAGCACTCGGGCCCAAACAGACGAGGTTGGGCTACGTCGTCTTCGCCTCTTCGCGCCGCAAGCAATTCGTACGCATCCCGTGTGCTCATCCCGGAATCGGGTTTTACTATCAAGGCCGGTGCACTGCCCGGACCCGATATTGCCAACAACCGTTCGCCGCGTCCCCACGCCAATGCGAACGCGGCGCGTGTGGCGAAGAAAGGAACATCGCTCCCCAGTTGAGCCGCGTATCGCAAGATCTCGCCTGGCGGGAGCTTGTTGCCCGTCAATACATTCGTGCCTAGCAAAGTCGCAGCCGCATCGCTGGAGCCGCCACCGAGGCCGGCCTGAACCGGGATTGACTTCTCCAAGTGGATCTTCACGCCAAACTCTCGGCCGGTGGCATCGAGCACCAAGTCCGCGGCTCTGTAAGCCAGGTTCTGTTTTGTGGGGCCGGTATCGGCACCTTCAACCGAGAGTTCGATTCCGCCGTCAGTTCTTTCGATCGTCACGTCATCATGGAGTTCCAGCAGGGCGAAGAGCGTCTCAATACTGTGGAACCCCGTGGTCTCCCGCGCGAGTACGTGCAAGAACAGATTCGTCTTCGCGTGCGCCGCGATCCGAACTCTATGCACCGAGGTCGCCCTCAGCGTTGCGGAGGTCGGCAAGATGAAGGTGCGCTCTCGATAGCGACCAAAGGCCCAACAAAGTAATGGGGATGAACCCACCGAGATGGAATCCGAATGCGAACGATACCGCCGGTTCGGCACCGACAGCGTACAGTGCCAGCGTGACTCGGCAGACGGCCTCAAACTGCCCGAAGAATCCGGGACTGAATTGTATGGCCAGGCCGAGTGCGAGTATCGTCTGCACGAGCAAACCTGCTGACCACGGTACCTCGATTCCGAACGCGGCGAAGCCGACCCAAAACGATGCCGCTCCCGTCAACCAGAGCGTCAAGGACCAAAATGCAACCGCCAGAAACCGCTTGAAGCTTCTCAGTGAATCGAGTCCCGACAAGACTCCCTCCACTGCATCTACCATGCGTCTGGCCCAGACTTCGGGCAGTGCACGCTCGGACACGGATGCCACAGCCCTCAGCGCTGGTTGAGGCCACCGAACGAAGGCCATCGCCACCAGCAAGCCCAGGAATCCCAAGCCAGCGGCCAGCCTAGCCAATTCGCCCAGAGTCAGATTCCCCACCTCGGTCTCTGCACCGAAACCGCCAGCCCACATGGCGATTACCAACAAGGTCACGATAGACATGGCGTCGAATACCCGCTCAACGACGAGCGACCCGATAGCGGACGTGAATCGAGCTCCAGTCAAGCGTCTTGCGGCGTACGCGCGCGCCAATTCTCCCGCTCGCGCAGGCAGTAGATTTGTGGCCATGAATCCTATTGCGGTTGCATGCCACAGGGGAATGAATGGAAGCTTTTCGCCCTCGAGCCGCAGCAGATACTGCCAGCGAACTGTCCTGAGGGGAAAAGTGAGTGTTACCAGCACTATCGATGTGATAAACGGAAACCAGCTAACTCCGCTAACCCGCTCCCAGACTTCTCTCAGACTAACATCGTGCAGTGTCCACCAGATCAATAAGGCGGACACCAGCAGTCCGAGCACAGTCGGCCAGCCGAACCGGCCCGCGTTGCTACGGTTGCCCAATGCCTAGTTCAACGAGGTCCAACAGTTCGTCAATGAGTCCGGTTATCTGCTGTGCATCCCACCCCGGCTCTGCCAGCTCCCGGCGAATCCTATCCCGAACGGTGTAGGCTTCCTCCAAGGCAGTTGTCCCAGCATAGCAGAGCTCAGTGATCGATATTGCCTCAGTCTCGTCGACTGTGGGAGCCCTAGCCTCGTCCGGCACGCCAACTGCGGTGGGTTGGAGCGAAGCCGGCGTTGCACCGATCAACTCCTCGATTGACGGCTCACAGTCACCCAGCCGGGCGCGCAACTCCTCGTATGCAGACCAACTGGCAGCGATGCTCGAGGTGTGCTCCTCCGCAGGCGCCGGTTCTTTCGCGACCTCCAGTTCCAAAGGTGGGACGGGAGGGGCAGCAGCGGTCTTCACGGCCGCTGAAGGGGCCGCCGGACGAGAAAGCGCTCCTTCGGGTGTAGTGGCTATTGTATCAGCGGAGAGTTCATCCGAAATCTGAGATGTCCGTCGCAGAGCACCCGATATTCTCGTCAACTCGGAGGCAACGGCTTGCTCCCCGCGATGTGGAACGCTTCCCAGGGCTGTTCCTATCTCCCGAAGCGCATTGATCAACTCAGGCTGGTGATGCCCAGGCAATCCCCTGGCTAGCAAGTGATTTGCCGCGTCCGCGAACTCGGAGACCGCTGCCCCGAAGAAGCCTGCCGTGGCGGCGGCAAGCGTTTGCAGCGCGACTTTCAATTCGATAGTGCGGATCTCTCTCTGCATGTCCGATTGGGCGCGCTCCAGCCTGTCCGCGACTTGACATAGATGCTCTCCGTGGGCTACGAACTCCGCCTCTTTTATCTGTGTCGAAGGGGCCGGGGGCGTCCCAGTCTCGAGCACATGGGGGCCACCATCATCGTAGTAGAGATCCTGGATGCGGACCACGGTTCCGTCGATGTCGAGAAGGCTCTCAAGCCGCCTGGTGAATTCCCTGGATTCTGCTGAATCGGCCTCTGCAGCCCCCGACGTCGAGATTTCCTGTGCTGCCTTCGAGAGCCCCCGAGCAGCCACGTCGAGGAATAGGGCGAGGTGGTTGGGATCGTCAACACCGTGCGCGGCCTTGGCAATGGCTTGGTCGACACCGTCCAAGAATTCCGGGAGCGGCGAGAGTTCCGGGAGCGATGCCAATCCCCGCAGTGGTTCCATTGACCTCAATACGGTTTCGAATTGATTCTTGGAGGGGCCGTCCCGTTGAATGGCCTTGGCAGTGTGGTTGAGAACGGCGGCGACAGTTGCTCCCTCGCGTGCAACAAATGCCCGCGTTCCAGTGTCGACTGATGGTTTCGAAGGCGGCGAAGGTTGTTCCGCGGGCATTCCGGCCGCGGCAGAAATCTCAACCGCAATCCGTTTCGCCCTGTCGTCCTCGGCACTGCCCCAGGTCGCGACGCTGCGCACGAGGATCTTCAGCGCATCCACGGCCCGCGTGACCGTCTGTCGCGTTCTTTCGTCCCAGGCAACCCGTTCTTCCTTCACCGCACGGGCAAGGCTCTCCAGGGCGGCCGCAACGTTGCCAATGGGTTGCTGATTTGCCATCAATGCGGACCCCCGGAGCGCACGCGCCAAACGCACCAACTCGTCGCGGTCCGGGCCCACTGCGCCCGACACCATTGTGTCCAGGCGTTCGAGGTATTCGCCCGCCTCCATTGCGAAGAAGTCAGTCAAACCCATTTGATTGCTCATAGTCCGGGACCGGTAAGTGACGAGCTAAGTTAGGAAGCGGCGTTGTCGCGGTCAACGAGTGCGGCGTCAATCAATTCCCGCATCTCCCGCACCGCGGATGACATGCCGGCCATGATACTCCTACTCACAACACTGTGTCCGATGTTCAGCTCTTCTATTCCGGGGATCGCCGCAACTGGCTGCACATTTCTATAGGTCAGGCCGTGGCCGGCGTGAACCGCCAGGCCAAGAGCTTTTGCGTGTTCTGTCGCCTCATGCAGGCGTTGGAGCGCTTCATCCGATTCGCGATAGGTGTTTGCGTAATCGCCTGTGTGAAGCTCTATGGCCGGCACCCCCAATTCGTTGGCGCGATCGATTGTGCCCTTCTCGGGATCGATGAAGAGACTGACTCTGATGCCAGCGCCGGATAGCTTGTGGATTGCGGCGTTGAGGGGAGCGTTGGGTGCATCGCTCCGCCCCAGAACCAAGCCTCCCTCGGTGGTGACTTCCTCGCGCTTCTCCGGCACGAGAGTGGCCTGATGAGGCTTGAGCTCCGTCGCCAGTGCAATAATGTCGGGAGCTGTTGCCAACTCCAGGTTGAATACTGTGCTCACCTTCTGGGCCAGTGCTCGAATGTCGGCGTCCTGCATGTGGCGCCGGTCTTCCCTCAGGTGGGCCGTGATACCCTGGGCTCCTGCCGCTTCACAAGCAATGGCCGCGCTCACGGGGTCCGGTTCGTCCGTCTGTCTCGCCTGGCGGACGGTGGCTACATGGTCGACATTGATGTAGAGTCGCATTGTTTCTTGCTCCACCAACTGGAAACATTTAGCTTCGTGACAATGAAAGTCACGCCGATTCATACCGTTTCGCAACCTCCTGGTGTTGTTACGCTGCTGGTGTTTTTAGGCGTTCTGGTGGGTTGTGGTTCTCATTCGGGTTCCACTGAGATCCCGCCTCCAGCGGATCCGGAATCAACTGTCCGCAGCTTCATGCACGCCGTCAGTGCCAACAGCATCGCCGGTATGGGTCAGCTTTGGGGTACGGCGCGCGGGCCGGCCGCCGGTAGAATGGATCGCACTACTCTCGAGCAACGCCTCACAGTGATCGGCATCTATCTGGAACACGAGGATTTCCAGTTCGTACAGGGTAATCCGGCGGCGAACGTGAGTCTGAAGGCGGGAGAGCGTGCCGTGTTCGTGAGGCTGACGCGCAAGGGCTGTACGCCCACGGTCCCCTTCACGCTCGTCCCATATAGAAACGGGTGGTTGATCAAGAGCATCGACCTCGCAGCGGCTGGCAATCCTGTCCGTAGGTGTGAGCCCTAGGCAGCCTCGAGGCGGAGCGAAATCTACGGGCTCTCGGTCAATTCCAGCAGAACTCCGCCAGTGGCCTTGGGATGCACGAATGCCACCTTGCGGCCTCCGGCCCCAGGGCGAGGTTTTTCGTCTATGAGGCGGTAGCCGTAGCGGCGGCACTCGCTCAACGCCTGTTCGAGGTTTGGGACTCGAAGCGAGAGATGGTGGATTCCGGGTCCACGCTTTTCAAGGAATCTCGCAACAGGTCCGTCATGAGCGATTGGCCGCATGAATTCGATCTCAACGTCGCCAAGGTTCAAGGAAGCAATCGCTGCTCCATCTGCAGTTGTCTCGGGAGCGGGCTGAATTCCCAATATGTCTTGGAAGAAGCCCAAGGCCTCGTGGAGATCGTTGACAGCGATTCCTACATGGGCAACGCGAGCGTCCGGTCCATTCACGGCGCCTCCGTGAGTAGATTAGAAAATCCCGACGTTCGGGTCGGGTGTGGAAAAACTAACGTGAGGGAGTCAAACATGGCAGGTAGCGAGAACCTCTTGAAGGTTTCCGACGACAACTTCTCGCAGGAGATCGAACAGAGCGAGGGTGTCTCCATCGTGGATTTCTGGGCTGCGTGGTGTGGTCCGTGTCAGATCGTCGGCCCGTTCGTGGAGGAGCTGGCGCAAGAATATGTCGGGAAGGTCAAGGTCGGCAAGCTGGACGTAGACACCAACCCCACGACTGCGGCAAAGTTCAATGTCCGTTCGATACCGTCTATTCTCTTCTTCAAGGACGGAACTCACGTGGACACGGTCGTCGGAGCGGTCCCGAAGGCAGCTCTCGTATCCACATTGGAGAAACATCTCGACTAGGTGGTGCTGGTCGGCACTCGAGCATTGTTGGCTCTCGCCGGTCCAGCGGCGCGTGGCGGAATGCCGTCGCGCGCCGCTCCTGATTACCGCGTCTTGCCGCCAACACGGCATGTGGATGGATTGAGTGGGCATTCTCTACGTCGCCGCCAGTCCCCTGGGCAATCTCGGAGATGTCTCTACGAGACTGGTGGAGGTGTTGCGAACGTGCGATACCGTCGCCGCCGAAGATACACGGCGTGCGCGGAAGCTGCTGGCTCACGTGAACGCGCACCCGCGCGTTCTCAGCTTCCATGCGCACTCTCCACCCAGCCGACTCGATCAGCTCCGCGCAACTCTCGAAGAGGGTGCGAAGGTAGTGGTGCTGACCGATGCCGGGACCCCAACCGTAAGCGACCCGGGGCGGGCGCTCGTCGCAGCGGCAAGGGAAGCAGGACATGACATAATTGCTGTTCCGGGTCCGTCAGCCGTGACCACCGCGTTGAGCGTCAGTGGCCTATCGGCGGACCGGTTTCTGTTTCTCGGTTTTCTACCTCGGCGTGGTGCCGAACGTCGGCGCAGATTGGCGGAAGCTGCTGCGAGTCGTTGGACCGTCGTCTTCTTCGAAGCTCCGTCGAGACTGGGCGATCTACTCGATGCACTCGCTGACGAGTGTGGAGACGATCGTGAGGCAGTGGTAGCGCGCGAGTTGACCAAGCTGCACGAAGAGGTTAAGTGCGGGACCCTGCGAGAGTTGCAGGTTTACTACGAAGAAGAGCCCGCGCGAGGCGAGGTGACGGTGTTGGTCAGCGGCGCGAACGAGGTTCGCGCGGAGGTCAGCGAGGAGGAGGCGCGCATCCGAGCAGCAGAGCTACTAGCTGCCGGTAAGAGCCGTAGGGACACTGCGAATCTGCTCGCCAAGGAGTTCTCTCTGCCGCGCCGCGAGTTGTACAAAATGGTAAGTGACTTATGAAGCTGGTGTGCGCAATCATTGGTGTGCTCGTGGTCTCTTCGTTTGCGGGTTCACTCGAGCAAGATCCCCGCATGACTATAGGCCGGCTCCAATACGAGGGTGGAGGGGATTGGTACGCCAACCCTTCGAGCCTTCCGAATCTCCTCGAAGCTTTGCGCGACGAAACCAATCTCCCAGTAGCTGATCGTGAACTGGTCGTGCAGTTGGACAGTCCGGCATTGTGGGAAGTCCCATATCTGTACATGACGGGGCACGGCAACGTGCGGTTCTCAGATTCCGATGTCGCTACCTTGCGCCGCTTCCTCGAAAACGGGGGATTCCTCCATGCGGACGACAACTACGGCATGGACGAGTCATTTAGGCGAGAGATTGCCAAAGTGTTTCCCGGCAACCCTCTCGTCGAAGTGCCGCTCGATCATCCGGTCTACCACATCCTCTATGATTTCCCGCAGGGGGTGCCCAAGGTGCACGAGCACGACGGTCTGCCTGCACAGGCGTTCGGGATCTTCTTGGGCGACCGGCTGGCAGTGTTCTACTCGTATCAGTCCGATCTCGGAGACGGATGGGAGGATCCCGAGGTTCACGGGGACCCTCAGGCTGTTCGGCAACAAGCGCTGCATATGGGAGTGAACCTGTTCGTCTACGCGGCGACATCGGCGGTCGGCGGATGACGGCGACTCGTCAATGGCTCCAGGACAGTAGCAAGAGGCTGCGACGTTACATCATTCTGGCCTTGGCAGGGCTGGTTGCGGGATTGACACTTACAGCTCTCGGGCTGGGGATCGCACTGGCGCGGTCCGGAGTCTACCTCTGGGCTCCGGCGTTCGTCTTTTTGGGTTGGGTGGCTGCACTGGCCGTCGTGGCATGGGGAGTTGTCCAGTTGAGGCATCGACTGAAGTCTTCAACTCCCTCAGTCCTCGCGAGGGAAATCGAGGTGGCAGGCGGGCTGCGACGCGGTTCAGTCGTGGGCGTTTCGGAACGTACGAGTTCGATGGGACGTACATCTTTATCTGAGTTGGCTGACAAACGGGCCTCAGGCTGGTTGCTCGAGGCCGGTTTCGAAGCGCTCCATCCGATGCGCAGCCGGGCTCGTCGGTCTCTCGGCGTCGGAGGGGCAACGCTGTTGGCGGGAGCTGTTTTGTTTGTTGTAGCGGGACCGGCGGGATCGCGCGCTGGACAGTTCTGGAGTCCATTTCATACCGCAGTCGGTGGATGGCGAGGCCCCGTCTCGGTTTCGGTGGACAGCGAAGAGGTGCCGTTCGGCGACAGTGTGAGAGTCTACCTGGACGCGAAGGGACGGCGGTCGATAGTGCTATGGGTCCGTGAGCCCGGCGAACCTTGGGGTCAAACAGAGGTGGCCCTGGACTCCGCGGGACATGCTGAGCTGATCTTCGGACCACTCGAAAGCGACCGCTTTTTACGGGCCGCGAGTGGGCGCCGGGAGTCGAGTACCTTGCACGTACGCGTGCTGCTGCCGGCCTTTCTCGCGGACCTGCAGGTTGTCGCGCGGTTTCCGGCACACACCGGCCTCTTGGAGCAGCCGCTATCGATTGGGCCGGATTCGATCCGCCTGCCGGTGGGTACCAGGATTGTGGCTCATGGACGCGCCACGGTTCCGGTGGATTCCGTTTTCTGGAGCAACGAGGGAGGAGGAGTCTCACTTGCGACCGAAGGTGATCGCTTTTTTGGGGAGCTGCCGGTGTCGAAGTCGGAACACTGGCAACTGCAAGTCTTCACGGTGGACGGTCTGATTGAGGAAGATCGGCCGCAACTCAACTTGGTCGCTGTACGAGACAGCTCTCCGATAGTCGCCATACCGATACCTGGTGTGGATACGACCATTCCGGCCACGAAGAAGAGGGCGTTGGTGGTAGATGCTCGGGACGACCATGGACTCGAGAACCTGGAACTGGTGCTATGGCGCATCGACAGGACGGGAGCATCGAGTGATAGCGTGGTGCAGCCGCTTCCTCTTCCCGATGGCCGTTCCGAGCGCGCCGTGATTCAGTGGCTCCTCGATTTGTCAGCCGGGGACTTTCTACCTGGCGATACCGCCTACTTCTTAGCGCGAGCCTTGGACAACGCGCCCAGCCCTCGTGTCGGGTTCAGCGATACCTACCGCGCTTGGCTTCCGTCCCGCGGAGAACTCCGAAAGGAGGTCAGGGACATGTCCCAGACAGTTGGGGAGGCGGCCGATTCGCTGGTGGAAGAACAACGTGAACTCGCCCGGGAGATGCAGGACCTGGCCGCTGAACGAGAGCGATCCGGCCAGTCGGGGTCGTCGCAGGGCAGTCGTGAGCAGGACCAACTGCCGTTCAATTCAGTGGAACGAGCCCGCGAGTTGTCTGATAGACAAGAGGATGCGGTCGAGGGCACTGAAGAACTTCGCGAGAAGCTGCAGGAACTCTCGGATGCGGCGTGGTCGGCCGGGATCACCGATCCGGAATTTCACAGGATGCTGGATGAACTCCAGGGGCTACTTGAAAAGGCGCTGACGGAAGATCTGCTGTCGCGACTGCGAGACTTGCAGGAAGCGATTCAAGAACTCGATCCGGAGGCAATGCGTAAGGCCATGCGCCAGATGGCGGAGTCGGCCGGCGGACTCCAACAGGAACTCGCGCGCGGCAGAGAACTGTTCGAGCGCGCCGCCATAGAGGGTGATATGGAGATACTCGCTGCTGACGCCGACGACCTGGCCGCGCGACAACGGGAGTGGAACGAAGACACACAGCGAGAGCCGAACGACAGCGCACTCGCGCAGAGGGAGCAGTCCTTGGCTGAAAGCACCGAGGAACTCGCGGCTGAGTTGCGTGGTCTGGAAGAAGCATTGAAACGTGCGAGAATGGAGGGCGAGAATACCCAGTCGCCGTTGCAGCGCACGGAATCTGCTGCAGGGGATATGCGCAATGCGGCCGGGAAGGCTGCAGAGGGATCTCGACAAGAGGCGCGTCGTTCAGGTAGGGAGGCGAGTGAGTCACTCGATCCGGTCGGTGCTGAGCTTCGTCAGCAGCGCGAAGAAGTGCAGGAGCAGTGGCGGCAGGAGGTGCTGGACGCAATGGACCGGGCGTTGGTGGAGACCGCTGAACTCGCCGAGGGGCAAGAGAGCGCACTCCGGCGCCTTGCCCAAGGAGACGCCAGCGCTGATTTGAGAGGAGATCTCGCGGCAATTCGTTCCAGCGTGGACCGCCTCGTGATGCGTCTTCAGGGCGCGTCAGGCAGAAATGCGCTTGTGTCGCCCCAATTGGGTGCGGCGCTGGGCTTCTCGAGGCTGCGCTTGACCGAGTCGCTAGACCAGCTGCAACGAGCTAATCCCAATACGCGCCAAGCCGAACAACTCGCGGGAGATGCATTGGATGGTCTCAATGCCGTGGCACTGCAACTCCTTCGCAACCGGTCCGACGTTGCGAGCTCGGAGTCGGGATCGGGGTTGTCCGAGGCAATGGAGCGCCTTGCGGAACTGGCGGACCAACAGGGACAGCTCGAGGGGCAGACCGACGAGCTGATGTCCCTCATACCGATGGGCACACCCGAGGTCATGCAACAGCTTCGCGAACTCGCGGAGCGCCAGCAGGGGGTGGCAGAGGAGCTGGATCGGCTGGACGCCCAGGGCGAAGTGGGGGGGGCGGAAGAAATGGCGGATGAGGCCGGGGAACTGGCTGCTATGCTGGAGGCCGCGGCGGTGGATCGCGAGACGGTGGAGAGGCAGGAACAGCTCTTTCAACGTTTGCTGGACGCAGGACGCAGCCTGAACAGCGAACGAGAAGACGAACGCGAGGAACGGCAGAGTCGTACGGCCGACCCCACCAATGCCCAACCACCTCCCGCCGAGGCAACACTACCGAGCGGTGGGCCGCGGTTCGCTTTTCCGGTATGGGAGGAGCTACGGTCGCTGTCGCCGCGGCAGCGGCGCCTGGTCTTGGATTACTTCAGGCGGTTGAACAGTGGTCGCCCGTAACCTGACACACATCAGCTTGGTGATGATGCTTGTCTGTTCCGCACCGGCATTCGCTCAGGCAACGGCCGGCGAAGGACGGATATTGGAACGCCGCGGCAGATACGATGAGGCTGCCAGAACATATCGGGCGGTGATACAGGACGATCCAACCAGTGCAGCCGCGTGGCTGGGGCTGGAGCGAGTGCTCGAAGAGTTGAACCAACTGGAGTCGATGGTACCGGTGCTCGCTTCAGCACTTTCGAAGTCACCGCAAAATCAGCTGCTTCGCGAGCTCGAACTGAGGTTGTGGGCCACGCTTCAGCAGCCTGACAGCATTACCTCGGCTGCCCGCCGCTGGATCAACGTGGTTCCGGGAAGTACGCAACCCTACCGGCAATGGGCATACGCTCTCTCCAACGCGGGTGACGTCGAAGGGGCCCTGGCTGTCCTCAAGGAAGCACGGACCAGATTCGGGGCGACCGCCGTGGCTACTGAAATGGCACTAGTGCTCGCGTCAGCAGGCCGTTGGGCAGCCTCGGCTGAGCAGTGGGCCGTCGCGGTCGTTGAGAGTCGGTCGAACATTGCGGCTGCCGGCGAAGCGCTGCGGCGGGTGCCAATATCAGACCGGGAGCATGTGCTCGAAGTATTGACATCGGACCTGGCAGAACCGGTCGTTCGGCGACTTGGCGCTGAGCTTCTCGTAGGATGGGGTCGGCCGGAAGAGGGTTGGGCGCTGCTGGAAGATGCGCTCTCTGAAGATGGCGCGGAAGCCGCCACCGAATTGAGGCTGTTTGCTGACAGGATGCGGCGGCTCAAATCCAGAGACGCTGCTCGCGCGCGTGCCTATGCATTGGTGCGTCTCCAAGAGCTATCCGAAGGTCCAGCTGCTGAGAAGGCGCGCCTCGATGCTGCTCAGGCTTTTACCGAAGCTGGTGATTTCGGAGCAGCCCGCCGACTGCTCGACGGTCTGCTGGATGCGGGTCAAGGAGTGCCCAAGGATGCCGCGACTGCGATGGCGGGGCTCATCAGGGTCACGGTCGAATCGGGCCGAATCAACGAAGCCGAGGAACGCCTCGATGCCTGGGAAGCAGATTTGAGACCGAGTGACGCAAGGAAGCTGCGGGACAGAATCGCGTGGCAGTGGGTGATCGAGGGGGAATCCGACCGCGCGCGGTCAGTTCTTCGGGGAGATTCGTCTGTCGGCGCCCATGCGATACTCGGGTGGGCGGCTCTCTTCGACGGCAAACTGCGAGTAGCACGAGGTCATTTCATCGCTGCCGGTCCTTTCGCGGTTTCCCGGCAGCGTGCGACGCGTCGCACAGCTATGCTCGCTCTGTTGCAGGGAGTGGGCCGTGATTCGGTGCCACGTCTCGGTGAGGCTCTCCTCTGGTTGGAGCGAGCCGATACGAGTCGCGCCATAGACGAACTGGAGTCAGTGGCTGGTGAACTTCCAGATGATGAGGGGAGGTGTCCCATATTGACGTTCGCGGGTGACGTTGCGAAGCAGCACGGAGATCTCGAACGTGCACAACGACTGCTCGTAGAGGCACTGGATGCCGATTCGCTTGGGGCATCGGCTCCAAATGCTGAGTACTTGCTCGGTTCAGTCCTGGCAGGCAGAGGGCAAATGAAAGCCGCTTCGGCTAGGTTGGAACATATGATCTTGAGCTTCCCCGCGAGCGCGTTGGTACCGGAAGCTCGTAGGCTGTTGGATAGGGTCACAGGAGCGATTCCGAGAAGATGATCAGGCGTGATTTCCTCAAAGCGGCGGCCGTGCTGATCGGAACTGGCAACAACACTCCGGACCGTCCCAACAAACCTGAGTCGGGTTTTTCGAACGCCCTACCGGCTCACCGCCCTGCCGCGGCACCGTCGATTCTCATCCCGATGGACGATCGGCAAACGGACCATCTGAAGGCGTACGGTGTCACGTACCGGGCGTTGGCGCGCGGTAGGCGTGCCGAATGGTTGTTGAACTATCGAGCTGGCAGCTTCTTACTGCCGGAAGATCCGGAGCTGGTTCGAGACGCGACGCTGGCGGGTGTCCGTGTGGAGCGGGTCAGTGACGCCGGCGTGGTTGATATTCGCGGGGTAATACGGGCCAGCAACATGGATTCGATTCCATTGGAGAAGGCACCCAAGGTAGCTGTGTATGTGCCACCCAACGCTGCTCCGTGGGATGACGCCGTCACCATGGCGCTAGAATATTCTGGAATAGACTACGCGAAGATCTGGGATGCCCAGGTCATTGCCGGAGATCTCGCCGACTACGAATGGTTGCACCTGCACCACGAGGACTTTACAGGGCAATTCTCGAAGTTCTATCTGACGTATAGCGGTTCAGCGTGGCTGGCAGAGATGGTGAGCCGCAACGCGCAGATGGCTCGAGCGTTGGAGTTCGAAACGGTAGCCTCGCTGAAGAAAGGCGTGGCGCGGATGATTCGTCGCTTCGTCGAGGACGGAGGGTTCCTTTTCGCAATGTGCACGGCTACCGAAACCCTCGAGATCGCGTTGGCGGCTGAAGGAGTGGACGTAGCGGCCCAATACAGCGACGGCACGCCGATGGACCCGCGAGCTACAGCTCAGTTGAACTGGGAGAGTACCATGGCTTTCGAGAATGCGGTTCTGGAACGTTCTGCGTCGGTCGCCAGTTTCTCGAATATCGACGGCCACCAGGTGAATAATCCCGGCATGCGTCAGCCGCTTGGTGTATTCCGATTGTTCAACTTCAGTGCCAAGATCGACCCCGTCCCTACCATGTTGGTGCAGAACCACAGGCAGGTGATCCGCGATTACTACGGACTCACGACTTCGTTCAACCGCGACCGGCTCAAATCCGACGTGACGGTGCTGGCGGACGAGGCGGGGGCGCCTTGGGTTAAATACATTCATGGAAGTTTTGGACTCGGCACATGGACCTTTCTGGGCGGTCACGATCCCGAGGACCCGCAGCACCAAATTGGCGATCCTCCCACAGATCTCTCTCTGTACCCGAATTCACCGGGATACCGGCTGATACTGAACAATGTGCTGTTCCCCGCCGCCGAGAAGCGCGAGTTGAAGACGTGACTGAGATGCTTCCCGAAGTTAGGGCGGCATTGGCGCGCGAAATTGCCAACGCTCGAGGAAGAGAGGTGTTCTTTGTCGCCGAAGTCTGCTACGAAGACGGCAAACAGGCAATCAAGTCGGTCCGGCCCGTAGCAAGGGGAAGGATAGACTCTGTCCCGGCATTGGCTGGCGTGGCCGAAAAAGGCGCCATGGTGCTACACAATCATCCCAGTGGTGATCTGGATCCGTCTCATGCGGATCTGGATGTCGCGTTTCGCCTTCACCAGAGTGGTGTCGGTTTCGGCATCGTCGACAATGAGGCTACTTCGCTCTACGTCGTCGCCGAGCCGCCTCGTGCAAAGGAGTATGCGCGCCTCGATTCCGTTGAGATTGCCCAACTGCTCGGCCCCGCCGGGGCGCTGTCCGGGGTGTTGGGATCTTTCGAGGATAGACCGAGCCAGCGCGACATGGTTTCGCACGTTTGCGATGCTTACAACGACGGAGGGGTGGGGTTGTTGGAAGCAGGCACAGGGGTGGGGAAATCGTTCGCGTATTTGGTGCCCGCACTGTGTTGGTCGAAGATCAATCCGGAAGATAGGACGGTCGTCTCCACCAATACAATCAATCTGCAGGAACAGCTCATCGGTAAGGACCTTCCGACACTGAAACGCGCCTTGTCGGAAGGAGAATTCACTCCAACCTTTGTGCTGTTGAAGGGTTGGACGAATTACGTATGTCTAGCTCGACTCGAGGCTGCAGTGAGCGGACAGGCATCTCTGTTCGAATCGCATCACCAGGAGGAGCTGGCGAGGGTCGCAGATTGGGCAACCGAAACCAGTGACGGCTCGCTTGCCGACCTCACTGTATCGCCTTCGGCCGAGGTGTGGGAAGAAGTCTGTGCGGAGGCCGACCTCTGTCCGCGCAATGAGTGCCCTCACTACCATGAATGCTTCTTCATCGCCGCCCATGCCAGGGCCGCCAGCGCTCACGTCGTCGTGGTCAACCATCACCTTCTGACCGCAGACCTGGCAGTCCGCATCGCGCAGGAGAACTGGACCGAAAAGGCTGTTCTTCCACCCTACCGGAGGCTCATAATCGATGAAGCTCAGCACCTCGAGGATACTGCTGCACAGCACCTCGGGGTCTCCGTAACCTCCAGGGGAGTGACGAGACTGTTGAGCAGGCTCGAGCGCAACGGCAAGGGGCTGATTCCTGCGTTGCTGGCCGAATTGGCCGCGAGGAACGATCTGGCTGGTAAAGCATCATTCGACCTGCTGCATCGAGCGCTGCTACCAGAAGTGAACTCGGCCCGCGAGCATTCTAACAGAGTGTTTCAGATACTCTGTGATCGGCTAGCCAGTGGCAACACAGATCCACTTCGCGTGGATGACTCGTTCACTACGGACGCGATATGGGAGCAGGGACTGGGCGTTGCCGTCGATAACATGGTCAGCGTGTTCGGAAAACTCCGCGAGGGAGTGGAAACGGTTGCCGATCGCATGTTGTTGGACGAAGATCCCGAGAGCAAGTCGATGCTGCTGGTTGAGATGCGAGGGGTGATCCGCCGCCTGCAGGCGGTCACAGACGGCGTTCTCCAGGTGCTGAGACCGAGTCCCGGCGCGAAGCTGGTGAGGTGGATCGAGCGCAGGGGCAACAGGACCACCGGTTCGCTTCCGTTCCCGCTTGGCATGGCGGCGGTTCCCCTAGATCTGGCTCCCACCTTGAAGGAATCCCTGTTCGACCGCGTGGAGACGGTTACGCTCACCAGCGCCACGCTCGCCACGGGGGGAGACTTCGCGTTCTTGAAAGAACGCTTGGGACTGGACATTCCACCGTCCCGCGTAACAGTGGAGGAATCGCTGCCTTCGCCGTTCGACTTCAATGAACAGTGTCTGTTGGGGATACCAACGGATGTGCCTGACCCACGCCGTGACATGGCCGGTCACGATGCCGCGATACACCGTGCCGTATTGGATATCGCGCACGCATCGGACGGTGGGATGTTCGTCCTGTTCACCAGCCACGCCGCATTGAGACGGATCTCTGCAAGTGTACGAGACGAATTGGCGGGTCGTTGGCCTCTATTGATTCAGGGCGAGGGACAGCGCGATCATCTGCTTCGGCGGTTCAGGGAGGCGGGTTCGGCGATTCTCTTTGGGACCGATAGCTTCTGGGAAGGTGTAGATGTACCTGGGCCTTCTTTGCGTGCGTTGGTGTTGGCGAAGCTGCCCTTCAAAGTGCCAAGCGAGCCATTGACCGCCGCACGCCTCGAGGCGCTCGCCGAACAAGGCGTGGACGGTTTCAGGCACTATCTGATGCCGCATGCCGCCTTGAAGCTGAAGCAGGGGTTCGGTCGATTGATCAGATCCAGGTCTGACATTGGAGTAGTGATGCTCATGGACTCACGGGTTGCGAAGCGCAACTACGGTGGCAACTTGCTAATGTCGCTGCCGCCTGCGCGAAAAGTGATAGACACCTGGGGTAATCTGCGTCTTGAAGTGGAGGAGTTCTTCGCGAATCGTGGAATAGGGGCGAATCCTTGACCAGAAAGAGTATGAGACTCGACAGGCTGCCTGCCTACGCAATAAATGAACTCGTTGCCGCAAAGAAACGACTGCTGGCGGAAGGGCGAGATTTGATCGATCTGAGTGCCGGGGATGCCGACCTCCCACCGCCGGACCTAGCGGTACAAACGCTCTCGCGAGCGGCGGCCGATCCGGCCAACAGCCGCTACGCGTTTCAGCTCGGATCCGTCGATTTTCGGGAAGCCGCCGCCTCGTATATGAAACGGCGCTTCGACGTGGACGTGGATCCGATGACCGAATTGCTGCCTCTCATTGGCTCGAAGAACGGGTTGGCACACCTGCCGATGGCAGTGTTGGATTCGGGCGACGTCTGTGTGGTTCCTGAACCCGGTTATCCGGCGTACATGGGATCGATACTCGCCGACGCCGACGTCGAGCGCTATCCACTTCGCTCTGCAGACGGTTTTCTGGTTGAGCTCGGCACGCTGCCCGAGAGCAGGCTCAGCGCCGCTCGTCTTGTCTTCTTGAACTACCCCAACAATCCGACTACGGCCTTGGCGCCGCGGGATTATCTCGAACGCACCGTGGAGCTTTGCCGCCGGCATGACATCGTCCTTGCGTACGACAATCCCTATTGTGACATAACGTTTGACGGGTATGTAGCGCCGAGCATCCTGGAGATCGAAGGAGCGCGCGAGGTCTCGGTCGAGTTCTTTTCACTTTCCAAGAGCTTCTGCATGACCGGTTGGCGGTTGGGTTGGGTCGCGGGATCGGCCGCTCTGATTGCCGCGTTGAGCAAGGTGAAGAGTTACGTGGACACAGGGCAGTTTCTAGCCATCCAAGAGGCAGGAGCAGCAGTTCTCAACAGCGCCGAGGAACTGGCCGCCCCGGTTCGTAACACGTTCCAGGAACGGCGTGATGCGGGCGTCGACGTGTTCGGTAAAGCGGGATTAGCGGTCACGCCCCCGAAGGCAACCATGTATCTCTGGGTTCCCCTACCGGTCCGCGGTTCCTCGGCGGACTTCGCGCAGCGTTTACTGGAGACCGAGGCTGTTGCCGTAATGCCTGGATCGGCGTTCGGCGAGGCCGGCGAGGGTTTCTTCAGGATTGCCTTGACGGTTGACAGGAACCGCCTGGAGGAAGCGGGCGACCGTATGCGCCGTGCGTTGATCGGCTTGGGAGTAGCGGATGGCTGAGCACAGGTTCCGCCTGCCGGACGCGGAACCGCCACAACCCGGCTGGGGAGTGGCCAGCGTCTTCGTCCACGTCGCGCTGGCTGCTCTCTTTGTTGGGACAGTGGGTACCACGGTGATTGTGACCCAGGACGACGATCCCATCCACGTGCAGATAGGCACCCGTGAGCACGCTCTTCCCGGCAGAGCGCCGCCGGCCGCTCCGGTCCAGGAACGTTCGGAAGCCGGGGAGGCGGTGCCTGCAACGCCTGACAGCGGTACCGCCACTGGAAGTGTCACCTTTCTGGCACCGCGTGTGGTCCCGGTAGGGCTGCCGCCAAAGGGAATCGTTTCGATCGATCCCGTGCTTGGCAGGGAAGGACGCATCGGCACCGGTTACGGGACCGGGCGGTTGTGGATTGGGCCGTTAGAGGGGAGGTTGGGGCTGGTGACGCCTTCGGAAGACCGCTCGACACACGCGGCGCGGGTGGACTCGGCAGTACGCGCCAAGCTGCTTGCGTTCATTGATACGATACCTGCTGACAGTTTCGCGACGCCCGATGTCAAACCCTGGGTCACCGAGATAAACGGTCAGAAGTGGGGAGTGGACGGGAGTTGGGTCTACCTCGGCGGACTGAAGTTGCCCACCATGCTCCTTGCGCTCCTGCCTCTCCCGCAGGGCAACTACGAGGCGGCGCGGCAAGCGGCGGATCTGCAACGTATCCGGGAGCAGATCATCCGGGCCGCATGGCAGGCGGAAACCAACGCGGATTTCCGCCGATACGTGAAGGCGATACGGGAACGCAAGGACAGGGAGCGGGAGGAGGCGAGGAGATGGATGAGGAGAGATTCGATACCTCAGCGACGGTGAGCCAGAGTTGGTCGTAGCACATCAGGACTGACGAGCTTGAAGGCTCAATACCCAACATGGAATGGCCCATTTCCAAGTCGTCCGGACCGAAGTGTGATTGTTCGATCAAGTGACTGACACACCACTTAGCCATTGGGTATTCGACCTTGGACCGTAGACCTTTGATCTTGAACATTGGCCATTGGGCATTGCCTTTTGCCTATTGTTCCCTGCCCGCCGCCTCCAGCATTCGACGAATCCTCTCCAGGCTCTCCTCACGCCCCACAACATTCAAGAGCACATTCACGGGTTCGGAAACCGTCGTGCCAGTCAAGGCTATTCTGATCGGTTGGAATACCTTGCCTGCACCAACGTTCATCGACTCAGCCAGTTTACGTAGCTCGCGCTCGAGGTGGTCAGCCTGCCATTCGGACTCTCCCAGGCTACCGAGGCGATCGTGTGCTGCTGAGAGCGCCGAGTAGAACGTGTCGCTGTCTTTGGCTATGAGCTTCCGTGCCTTGGGGTCATCGTCAACTACGAACCGCGAGTCGAGGCGAACTGCGGTACGTTCAGCGAGTTCCAGAGTAGTACGCGCTCTTTCGCGATTGACGTCCATGGCCTTCAGGAACTTCTCGCGTGCCGGCCCCTTCACGTCGAGTCCCAGGCGCTCCATTTCAGGCTCCACAAGCGGGAGTAGCTCTTCGGTGGGCGTTCTCCCTATATATTGACCGTTCATCCACTCCAACTTTGTCAGATCGAATACGGCACTCTTGCGCTGCACGTCCTGCAATGAGAAAGCCTGCACGAGTTCCTCGATCTCGAAGAACAACTCGCGTTCGTCCTTGGGATTCCATCCCAACAGTGCGAGGAAGTTGCGCAGGGCCTCCGGGAGTATGCCGAGCTTGCGGTAGTCCCCTACAGCGGTGGCCCCGTGACGTTTGGAGAGTTTCTTGCCGTCGGGGCCGTGAATCATCGGTACGTGCGCGAATATGGGCGGGTTGTGACCCAGCGCGCGGAATACGGCAATCTGCTTGGGTGTGTTCGAGATGTGGTCTGCTCCGCGTATGACGTGCGTTATCCCCATTTCCAGGTCGTCGGCCACCACCGTGAAGTTGTAAGTCGGCGTGCGATCCGACCTCAGGATGATCCAGTCCTTGATGTCCGACCCTTCGAACGAAATCCTCTCGTGAACGAGGTCGTCGAAGGCGATCTCTTCGCTGGGCATGCGGAAGCGGATCGCACCTTCTTCCTCGTAGGCTTTCCCGTCTGTTACCAGCCGATCGGCGAGTGCCCGGTGTCGTTCCAATCCGGCACCCTGGAAGACAATATCTTCGTCCCAGTCGAGGCCAAGCCACGTGAGGCCGTCGCGAATTACCTGGGTGTGCTCCTCGGAGGAGCGCTCTCGATCGGTGTCCTCGATGCGGAGCAGGAATTTGCCGCCCTTCTGCCGGGCGAACAGCCAATTGAAAAGCGCCGTACGCGCTCCACCCAGATGCAGGTAGCCGGTCGGGGAGGGGGCGAAACGGACGCGTATGTCCGTGTTAGCCATCGGTCTCAATGTGAAAGAGGAAAGCGGAGAGGGAGGGATTCGAACCCTCGGTAGGGCTTTTAACCCTACAACGGTTTAGCAAACCGCCGCCTTCAGCCACTCGGCCACCTCTCCTGATGACGATTCGGTGCGCGATCGAGCACCGACCGCCGGACAAATAATGTGGCTAGGGGCAAGCATTATCACAAGCCGCCGGAGCATCGTTGATCAACCGTAATTGCTTTTTGGGCCCGGATATTGAGTTGCTAGAATCCTTCCTGCGGTATAATGAACCAGAGGATGATGTATACCAGGATTCCGGGAAATCCAATCGATAGCAGCGACGCGAGGACGTAAATCGCGCGCACGGCAGTTGGATCCCAGTCGAGCCATTCGGCGAATCCGCCGCATACTCCAGCGATGATTCTCTTGTCGCGCGAGCGTCTCAGCGGTCTCGAAAGAGCGTTGCCCATGGAGCTTTCCCCATCTGAATGAGGTTCTAGCATTAGCATGTGATCAGTTTGTTCGCAAGGCTCGCAGAATCTCACGGAGGGCCGGGGACTCGAACCCCGAAGGGATTGCTCCCGGCGGTTTTCAAGACCGCTGCCTTACCAATTAGGTCTAGCCCTCCCGGAGTCCGAAACGTAATCCGAGCATGCGGATTGCCCAAGTGCGCCAGGCGGTCGAAGTGCGTCGATTATCCCAACGCAAGGCAGGGTGCCAATGATGGACCGTACGATCGTTCTCGCACCGATGAGGAGGCCGCAGGTCGAAATTGCTCTTGCCGAAGGATTCACAACGGTGATCGTTTCATCGAAGCAACCGTAAATATGATATCCGATCGCTTCCGTCAGACCGTGTAATATCGGAGTCGCGGGGCGGTCACGAAGGTGAAAAGCTCAGGTTCGGGGTGTTTCTGGCCACACTGGAGCAATTTTACGGGAAGAAATGCCCCGCTAGGGGTGGCCTACCGGTGTGTCCCAGTTTATTCTTCATCCGCTCTCAAGGTGGAGTGACATCAGAAAAGCGAGACAGTTCCGTTGACCGCTCGATCAGATTCGGGCGGTCTTGTTACCCCCCACCTGGTGCGCACATAGCTAGCAGAGCCCGTCCGTCCGACGGGACGGACCCAAAGGGCCGGATACTTCCTTCTAGAATGGAGTAGTGAAATGTCAGGTAATGCCCGGGCTGAAGTTGATGCCTTCATGAACAAGGTGAAGGGGAATCATCCAGGCCAGCCCGAATTCCACCAGGCAGTGCATGAAGTCATCGAGAGCATCATGCCGTTTGTGCTCGAGAATCCACGGTATCAGCAGGACGGTCTGCTCGACCGAATCGTTGAGCCGGATCGTTGCATTCTCTTCCGTGTCGCCTGGACAGACGACACGGGTGAGGTGCACGTCAACCGTGCGTATCGTGTCGAATTCAACAACGCGATCGGCGCGTACAAGGGTGGTCTCAGGTTCCATCCTTCCGTCAATCTCGGCATCCTGAAGTTCCTCGGCTTCGAGCAGGTGTTCAAGAACAGTCTCACCACGCTGCCAATGGGTGGTGGTAAGGGCGGTTCGGATTTCGATCCCAAGGGCAAGTCGGATCGCGAAGTTATGCGTTTCTGCCAGGCATTCATGACTGAGTTGTCCAAACACATCGGTCCCAACACCGACGTTCCCGCCGGCGACATCGGCGTGGGTGCACGTGAGGTTGGTTACCTTTTCGGTCAGTACAAGCGCATCCGCAACGAGTTCACCGGCACGATGACCGGTAAGGGTTTGAGTTACGGAGGCAGCTTGATTCGTACCGAGGCCACAGGCTACGGTGCCGTGTATTTCATGGAGAACATGCTGAACACGAAGGGCGACAGCGTGAAGGGCAAGACCTGCACGGTCTCCGGTTCAGGTAACGTCTCCATTTACACCACCGAGAAGATCAACGACCTCGGTGGTAAGGTAGTTACTCTTTCCGACTCCAGCGGCTCGATCTATGATCCAGAAGGCATAGACGAGGAGAAGTTGGCGTGGGCCAAGGATCTCAAGGAAGTCCGCCGCGGCCGCATCAAGGAATATGCCGAGAAGTACGGCTGCGAGTACTACGAGGGCAAGCGCCCCTGGCACGTCAAGTGCGACCTCGCCTTCCCGAGTGCCACACAGAACGAGATCGACGCCGACGATGCAAGAGCTCTGGTCGACAACGGTTGCATTGGAGTGTCAGAAGGCGCCAATATGCCGACGGTTCCTGAAGGCGTCGAGATATTCCTGAATGCGAAAATCGCGTACGGCCTGGGTAAGGCTGCCAACGCCGGTGGGGTTGCGGTCTCCGGTCTCGAGCAGAGTCAGAACGCAATGCGTTACAGCTGGACCCGAGAGGAAGTCGATACCAAGCTTCAGCAGATCATGAAGGACATCCACGAGAAGTGTGCTGAGTACGGCACCGAGAAGGATGGCTTCATCAACTACGTGAACGGCGCGAACATCGGCGGTTTCGTGAAGGTCGCCGATGCAATGTTGGCTCAGGGAGTCCAATAGCACAAAGGATCAGATCGCTGATCTGACAATCTGCCATGTGCTGAATTCCGGCCGCCGGTGGCAAGAGCACCGGCGGCCGGCTTGCGCATCACGGGCATTTCCGGCTTGGGATCGTTTCTCACCAGGCCGCCCGACACGTTACCTTATAGATGCGTTTGGACGGTGGTGTGTTTGGTGGTATCGCAGCATTGGGCTCAGTGGCAAACGCTCCGTCGCCCACTCCCTTTCTCGTCGTTGACAATGTCCTGGCTTTAGGAGGTTTAGATGCAGCTGAACATCACTAGAGCGGATCAGCTCAAGTCTCGCCCCAAGGATTCTGACCTCCATTTCGGAGACGTCTTCACGGATCACATGTTCTCGATGGACTACGATCCCGAGAACGGTTGGAACAATCCACGGATAGAGCCCTATGCACCGATCACAATGGATCCTGCGACCATGGTCCTACACTATGGCCAGGCCATCTTCGAGGGGCTCAAGGCTTTTCGAAGCGTGGATGGCGGCGTCCAGATGTTCCGGCCGAAAGACAACATGGCGAGGCTCAACAGGTCGGCTCGCAGATTGTGCATTCCCGAGGTGGATGAAGCCTTTTCGCTCGACGCTCTCAAGCAGCTGATAGCTTTGGAGCAGGACTGGGTGCCGAAGGCACCCGGAACGGCACTGTACATTCGACCTACTGTCATCGCAATGGATCCTTTCCTGGGTGTCCGCGCGTCCAAGACGTACAGGTACTTCATCATTCTCGGACCGGTCGGCGCCTACTACGCCGAGGGGTTCAATCCCGTGAAGATCCTGGTGACCAAGGAATACGTTCGGGCAGTGCGAGGCGGAGTCGGCGAAGCGAAAACACCTGCCAACTATGCCGCCAGCCTCTTTGCCGGAGAGGTGGCGAGGGAGGCTGGATACTCTCAAGTGCTATGGCTCGACGGCGTCCACCAGAAATACATCGAGGAAGTCGGGTCGATGAATATCTTCTTTCTGATAGAGGACGAGTTGGTCACGCCCAAACTGAACGGAAGCATTCTGCCGGGGATCACGAGAGAGTCGGTCATCTTCCTGGCCAAGAAGTGGGGGATGAGAGTATCTGAGCGAGACCTGAGTATTGATGAGGTCGTCGAGGCACACAGCTCGGGCAAGCTCCTGGAGGTTTTCGGTGCGGGTACCGCCGCTGTCGTGTCACCGGTAGGAGAGTTGAGGTACGGGGAATTGGTGATGTCGGTTGGTGACGGGAAGGTCGGCCCGGTTTCGCAGAAGCTCTACGACGCCATCACCGACATTCAGTACGGCAGGGCAGAAGACCCAAATGGTTGGATCGAGAAGGTCTGACGGAAGCGAAAGCGGAACTGGAGGTTGGACCACCATGGGCGACCGCCGTTCAAATCCGGAGCGTACTTGCGTCGTATGCTTGCAGGGTCGGTACGTGGTGCGCATAGAACGGGACACGACGGTTGATCCCGAGAATGGCGAAATGCGAATGCCGTGGCACATAGAGGCGTGCAATCGCTGCGGGCACGTTCAAATATTCAGACGGGACTGGTGCGAATCGAGTTGAATCTCGGGAGCAGTAATGCAGGGTCTGAAAGAGAAGCGGGTGGTCATCACTGGTGGCGCCAGCGGAATCGGCGCCGCCAGTGTAGAACGCTTTTTGGATGAGGGGTCCCGGGTATTCGTGATCGATAACGACCCCGGGGGCTGCGAGGCTCTTGGCGAGATCTTGCCGGAACTGTCGGGCTATGCGCTCGCCGATGTCTCCGCCCCTGAACAGGTTGCTGATGCCTTTGAGGAAGTCGATGCCGTCTTGAGGGGCGTCGATGTACTGGTGAACAACGCCGGGATCAGCATCCGCCACTCCTTTTTAGAAATCACCTCCGAGGAGTGGCGGCGAGTACAGTCAGTCAATCTGAACGGGGTGTTCTATGTCGCGCAGCAGGCGGCGCGACGCATGATCGACCAGGGCGGGGGAGGGATTCTGAACATGGGGTCCACCAACGGACTGGTCGGGAACCCCTATTACGCCGACTACAATGCCTCGAAGGCAGGAGTCATCGAACTCACCCGCACAATGGCGTTGGAGCTAGCCCCTACGGTTCGCGTCAACGCTGTATGTCCGGGATACATACTGACGCCGATGCAGGAAACAGAGTACACTCCAGAAATGATCCAACAGGTGAATGGCAAAATCCCTCTCGCGAGACATGGGAAGCCGCAAGAAGTTGCGGCTCTGTTCGCCTTTCTAGCTTCGGATGACGCGGCCTACATCACGGGCCAGATCATAGTCGTCGATGGTGGTGAGTTGGCTGGAGGTTTGGCAAGCAGGTAGGCGCGCTGCGCTATCCGATGGCCGATACCGTGCGTTAGATTGTCAATTGTGGAGAACTCTACCTCTATGCCTCGAGCCGAACCGCACCTTCGTACACTGAGCCTTGCTTCGCTGCTACTGGTAACTGGTTTGGCCACGCCCGCTTCTACTTCAGCTCAATCCCGAGCCGATACGCTTCTGTATGTCGGGCTCGATTGGCCCTCCGTTGGATCGCATCTGGGCGACAACTACGATGAGTTTTTCAGGACGCCGGTGAGCCAAAACGTGATGACTCGCCAATTGCACGTCCGAATCTCGAGAGGCATGAGGGAGACCGCTCTTGTAATGTTGCGGGAGGCCGGTTTTACCGCGAAGGAAGGCCCGGCTAATCCCCAGCCGCAGGACCTGAATCCGGGGACGAGATTCGCGCTGCGTGGCAGGCTCATGGAGTTTTCGCTCGACACCCGCGGTAGGACGGATCGCAGAGTCGAGGTGAAGCTTGTGGTACACTGGGATGTTATTGCGCTTTTTAGTGGGCGGATCGTCTACACGAAAGACCTCCGGTCGGAATCAGAGGTCCATCTCGAAGGAGACCGGTTTGGCGGCTATTTCACTGCTACGACCCAAGCTTTCGAAGAGGTGCTCGCGGAGTTGAGATTGGACGAGCGGTTTGTGAGCCTGTTGGCTTCCCGATAAGCGTATGGTACGATATATGATGATGCGATATCAGGACTAGTGAGCGACACAATCCCATTGGCAGCAGGTTAGATCCTAGATCCAAACAAAAATACCCGCCAACGCTCAAATCCAGGTGTTGGCGGGTATCTTCTGCGCCTTCGATCATAGAATCTACGGGTTATTCACCGTCACCACTATGGATCCATACCCGCTCGGCAGTGTGACGAAGCCGGGAACGGTCGCGGTCACGGTGGTCGTACCAACGTCCAGCACACCGAATGCCACTCCTCCACCACCGACGTAAGTCGGTGTCTGACTCGCCGTTTCGGGAATGTCAATCGCCACTGTCTGTGCCGTGGAGTCGGTTGTAACTAGCTGCCCAACTGCGGCGTCGCTATTTGTAATAGTGGCTGTCACCATGTTTGGCGATCCGGCCCTGACCCCCTGATAGATCGACATATAGCTCTGGCTGGCATCGGGCACTCCGATCCGAACATAGAAGGGATCGTCCGAGTCGCCCGTGGTTTTGCTCGTTCCAAGGGAATAGATCAACAGCGCAGGTTGAGCTACGTCTATGCCGGCAGAGCCGTTGACGTACCCAGGAGCCGACGCCGTGATCGTCACAGTGCCCGTAGCTGATTCCACCCCCTGCAGATAGTACGACACCGATGTGGTTCCGTCTGGAACCGGTATGGTGACTTCGGATGATCCCGGCGTATTGGCATCGGGAGAAACCAGCAATACCGACTGATTGGAACTCGTAATCGTAACGTCAACACCGCCGTGGTTGGCTGCACCGAGATACAGAGTACGGCCGTACTGAAGTCCGCTCCCGACCGTTGTCTCGTACACTGTGATATCTGGTGCAGTCACCGTAACGTCTATGGACCCTACTCCCGGCGGAAGCGTCACGAATCCCGGGATGGTGGCGGACACCGTTGTCATGCCCGCTGTCAACGGATCGAACGCAACCCCGCCGGATTCGACAGTGGTCGGCGAGTAATAGAGGCCCTCGGCTATGTCAACCGTCACGGTGTCGTCGGAGAGTGCGGTTGTCGTCAGTTGCGCCACCGTGGGGGCGCCGCTGGTTACGGTTGCTGTATATGTGGCCGGGCCGCCGGCCCGTACGTACTGGTGTTCGCTCAGGTAATTCTGGTTCGCATCCGGGATTCCGATGCGTACCTGGAACGGGTCGTCGTAGTCCAAAGTCGTCATGCTCGTGTTGAGGCCATACAACTGAACTGCCGGCTGTAGCACGGACACGGTTGAGCTGTCAGCCGCAAAGCCCGTTGCCGTGGCAGTGAGCGTCGCGGTGTCCACAACACCCTCGAGACCCTGGAGGTAGTAGTTGAACGATGTCGACCCGTCCGGAACTGTTACGGTGATCGACTCCGACCCGGCCGTAGTGTCGTCAGGGGATACCAACATCACTGTCGGATCTGAACTGGTGAGCACCACGTCCACACCACCATGGTTGGATGCACCGAGGTAGCCGGTGTTGTTCCGCTGAAGGCCCGAGCCGACCGACCTGTCGTATATGGTGATTTCGGGTGAAGTAACCGTCACATCCACGGAGCTGTATCCTGCCGGAAGAACGGCAAATCCGGGAATCGAGGCCGATATGGTCGCAACGCCCGCCCCGGTCGGTACGAACTCAACGCCGCCAGCGTCTACCGTGCTCGGCGAACTGTATGCGCCCTCGGCGATATCCACAGTCACCGTGTCACCCGTAATTGCCGTTGTTCTGAGTTGGCCGACAGCACCGTCACTGGTCGTGAGGGTTGCCGTGTAGGACGCCGGAGCACCGGCTCGAACTGCCTGATACTCACTTATGTAGGAGGCGCTCGCGTCAGGAATACCTACACGTACCTGGAACTGGTCGTTCGACGACAGCGACGTAGTGCTGGTGACCAGGCCGTAAACCCTGAATGTGGGCTGCACCACATCGTCTTGCACTGACGCTTCGACGAACCCGGTTGCTGTCGCAGTGATAGTCGCTGAGCCGACAGCGTCCTCAACGCCCTGGATGTAGTAGTTGTACGACGTGTATCCGTCAGCCAGGGATATCGTTATCGATTCAATTCCCGGCGTTGACGCATTAGGAGCCAGCAGAAGTACCGTGGGATCCGAACTGGTGAGCACGACGTCCACACCGCCGTGGTTCGACGCCCCCAGGTACCCCGTGTTGTTCCGATGCAAGCCGCTACCTACAGTCGCCGCATACAGCGTCTGTTCCGGCGCTGTTACGGTCACTTCCTGAGACGAATAGCCGATTGGCAGTGTTGCGTAGCCTGGAATAGACGCCGCTACCGTTGTAACGCCTGCTCCCACTGGATCGAACTCGATCCCGCCAGCGCTCACCGTACTTGGTGATCGGTTCGAACCCTGCGCGATCTCGACAGTTGCTGTATCGCCTGAAACGGCAGTCGTAGTGAGTTGGCCCACTGCTTCGTCGCTGGTGGTTACGGTGGCGGTCAGCGGTGCCGGGGCTCCGGCCCGCACGGCTTGGAACTCGGTCATGTAGGTGAGGTCCGCGTCCGGCACTCCCACGCGCACCTGGAACGCATCATTGGGCGACAGTGACGTGGAGCTGCTCACGAGACCGTACAGAGACACCGCAGGCTGGACTATATCAATCTGGGCCGTCGCGTCACTGAATCCCGTTGCCGTTGCCGTCAGTGTCGTCGTGGCTACGGCGTCCTCGACACCCTGCACGTAATAGCTGAACGACGAGTACCCAGGCGAGACTGAGATGGTGAGCGACTCCGTCCCAGGGGTAGCCGCGTCAGGAGATATCAACATCGATGTCGGATCGGAACTGGTGAGCACAACGTCAACACCGCCATGGTTGCTGGCTGAGAGGTACGCCGACACACCATCCTGGAGGCCCCCACCCACGGTCACCTGGGATAACGAAATCGTGGGAGTCGGGTTCACCGTCACTGTTATCGCGTCGGAAGTGATGTCGGGAGCCGATGCGGTGAGCGTAGTAGAGCAAGTCGTGGTTGCAGATCCGCCGTAGGCAACGTCGGAAGTAACGTCCACTAGCCCCGCTGGGATCGTCACCGGCGAAGTGGCCGCAACGCACGTCGGGTCGGCGGCCGTGAGTGTTACCTCGATTCCGGGCGAGGGTGCTGCGATCTGAGAGCCACCGCTCTCGAGACTGATGGTAATCGTGCCACCGAAGCTCTCGTTGATTGTGAGGCTGGTCTGTTCGATGTTCAAGTTTGCCGTTGTGGATACCGTGGACTGCGCCGATCCGTAATTGGTGCTCGTCGCCGTGATTGTCGTGGTTCCCGGAGCTATGCCTGAAACAGTCGCACTGCCGTTGGTGGACCCCTCCGGAATCGTGAGAGTCGAGGTCTGGAGCGACACTATCGACGGATCGGTGCTGATCAACGTGATCGTCTCCCCTCCGGCAGGTGCCGCGGTGGATAACGAGATCGGCAACGAGGCCGTTCCTCCGAACGGCACGTTGAGGGTTTGCGACAGGCTCAGCACCTGCAACGACGACTCGACAATCAGCGTGCCTTCCGTATAGCCCGTGGCGTTGCCTCTGATCGTCGTGCTTCCGCCTGCCACTCCATCGAGGAGTATTTGACCGGTGGTGCTGCCCTCCGCGATGGTGACCGTACCGGGAGTCTGTACCGATACCACGCTCGGGTTGTCGCTCGTTACGGTGACCGTAACGCCGCCTGCTGCTGCCGGAGCAGATAGCGCCACCTCTAGGTCAGCAGATTGACCTACCGAAATCCTGTCGGTACCCACGAGGTTGAGGAGGATTGCTGGCGTTGGGAACGTAGCTGTTGCAGTGAACACGGCTGCGGGAAGTGTCCCAACTGTTGCACTCACCGTCTGCGTGGCAGAGTTGGTGCCGAGAACCCAGACGGCCTCCACCTGGCCCGATGCGTCAGTAGTACTGCTCGCCGGTGTGACAGATCCGTTCAAAGCCTGCCAGTCTACCGTCTCACCGGATACGACATTTGCGAACTGATCTCGCACTTCTACGACCAGCGGCGAAGCCAGCTCGGTGCCGGCCTCTCCGGTTTGCCCGTCGCCCGAAATGATCACCACGGTGTCCGCCGCGTCGGCAGTGCCTGTTGCCGTGAAGGTCACGGGGTCCAGTCCCGCTACAGTAGCTGAAAGTGTATTGCTACCAGCGGTTTGCCCTAGAGTCCAACCGCCGACTTGCGCGACGCCCTCGACGTCCGTATTCACGACGGCTCCGGTGACCGATCCGCCGCCGGATTCGACTGCGAAGGTTACCTGCTGGTCGGCTAGCGGGTTGCCACCGCCGTCCGCGACGAGCACGGACGGATTGACGGGAACGGTCGTTCCAACGGTGGCAGTTTGACTGTCGCCGTCTACTATCGTGATGCTTGCTGCACCTGACCCGAGGGTCGCGGTGAAAGTAACCGGGTCGAGAGCGGTGACCGTGGCGGTTGCCGTCTGATCGATCGAATCCGCATCGAGCGTCCAAGTAGTCTGCGCCAGTCCTTGCGCGTCCGTCTGGCTCCTTGCGGGATCGACGGTTCCGAAGGACGTTGACCAGTCCACGTCAACGTCGCCGACCGGGTTGTCGTGTTGATCGGCGACGATTACGACTAAAGGCAACGGAAGTGCGGTCGCTCCTGCTCCGGTTTGCCCGTCTCCTGAGTATATGTTCAGCGATGCCGCGGCTCCTGCCGTTCCAGTGGCGGAGAACACTACCGACTGCAGTCCTTCGGCAGAGGCTTCGAGAGTGTTGGCACCAGCCGTCGTGCCTAGCGTCCAAGACCCAACGGCGGCTATGCCCTCCGAATCTGTCGTCGCTGTTGCGCCCGATACTGAACCGCCGCCGGACAATACGGTGAAGGTGACCTCCACGTCCGGAACCGGGTCTTCGTTTTCGTCGGATATTTGGACTGCTGGTGTGGTGGACACAGCCGTGCCGACTGTCGCTGTCTGTTCGTCGCCCGCATATGCCACCATCGTGGCTGCCGCGCCAGGTATGACCGTCGCTGAGAATGCGACTGGTGAGCCGGATAGACCTGACGCCGAGGCGTTCACCTGTATTGCGCCGATGGCGTCACCTGCCGTGAGCGCGGTACTCGCCAGTCCGGAAGCATCGGTGGATGTGGATGTCGGGCTAACGGATGTCCCCGAAGGGCCGCTGGCAACCTCGAATGAGACTGAGTACCCGCGCGTAAAGGGATCTCCGGCGGCATCGATAACCTGCACGACCAACGATTCCGGAGCAACCGCTCCTGCCGGCATCTCTTGGTTGTTGCCTGATACGCGGTTTATCGCGTTGGGCCGAGCGTAGAAGTGCAGTTTCCCGTCCGCCGTGATTGTCCCAGTGCCTGTCGGGCAGACTGCCGTGATGGTCGCTGAATCTGTTGATGCTGGGGGCACGACTACCCAGGCCTGATTTCGCCCCACCTGGCTTGGAGTCGGCACCAAGGAAGGGTCGCTCGACTCGAACCATACCAGCGCACCGTCCACTGGCGAGTCGCCGACGTAGGCGGTTCCCGTTACCAGAACGCTGTCACCGCCGGTGATAGTGGTATCGGACAGTGAAATGGCCACGCCCGTGGCGTTTGCTCCCGGGCCCACATAGATGGGCTCGGAGATCTCGGCAACGGTTGGTTCACTGCCTACGCTAGCCGTTACGACGTCGCGTACCTCGAACCACACCTCTCCGTCTCCGACCACCGCCAGATGTAGATAGAACTCTTCGCTGGTCTCGTTTAGTTCAACGGTGATGTCGACACTAACGGTGTCGCCTGCAGCCGAGATCGTGATCGAGTCCACGCTGATCGCAGAACTGAAAACGACCGAAGAGTCACTAGTGCGCCGCAACTCGACTACCAGAGAATCAATGGGTATCGGAATGTCCTGAGCGGTCTCCATTATACCGCTCACATCGAGGCTTCCCCGCATCTCCATACCGGGCTCGAAGGGCAGATCACGGCACGTGATAGCGAGTGCAGCGAGTATCGCCAAGGCGGCGACACGCACCAGGGCCCGCCTATGATGGTAGCGCATGGCAGATGAGTTCGTTCCCGTTTTGATAGGTAATGGGTGGTTGGACTGCTTGCCGATATCTGAAGCTACTAACGCCCGGCCGGGCGCAAAAGGCCGTCGTTACAACTAATCAGCGTCTGCTCGCTTCATCCCGCCGGAACAGGCTTGTGTTACGATAGGCGGCTGTGGCTACCTTCGCGGCTTCAGCTACGCGCTCCATTGTGGTCGAATCCTGTACGGCCCCGGTCGAGTCTGCCGAAAGCATTGAAATGGTCTCCGCGTATGATTGGTATACAATAAAGTAGAGGGTCAATATGCTTTCCGACGGTTCGTCTATCCAACCAAACGGTCGCTCTCTGGTCACCGACTCGTGGTGATAGACGTCGAACAACAGTTTCTCGGTTCTTTCCAGATCCAGCCAGCCGAACTGTCTCAATAGCTTGACGTCTTCTGTCTCACTTATCGGTTGCGGCATGATTCTTCTGACCAGGCCCTGGCCCAAGAGATAGGGCGTCAATCCGAGCCGTTCTCCGAAGTTGCCGGTGGTTCTCGAAAGGTAGATGGGGCGCTCACCGAGGTTGTCGCGGATCAACTGCAGCATGATGAGATCGGAGCGCTCCAGAATCTGGGGCTCGAGTACCGCCTGCAGGTCGCCGACTCTGAACATGCTGCGCTCCTCGATTCTGAAGAACGAGGGCAGTTGCTCGAGTTCCTCGAACGACCATGACAACGGATCCTCGGTTGGGACCCGCCACTCCTGGTTCCAATACAACTCCAGTGCTCCAGTTGAGTCGAACGGGGCTGACTCACGTCGTTTGATCTGCCTGATGTGCCAATCCGTATTCATCAACGAGATGTTGGCGATTACGACATCCTGCCTGAGACCTTCCACTTCCTGTACATACCAGAGTGGGAACGTATCGTTGTCCCCTGCAGTGACCAGAATACTGTACGGTTCGGTGGACTGCAGGATGTCCACCGCTATATCCCTCGGCATGGTCTCGCCGGCCCGTGAAGCATATTTCCAGTTGCCGACCAGCGGCACCAACGCCAGCAACAACAGGGGCGCACCGGGCAGCCACTCGCGGCCACC
This sequence comes from uncultured Gemmatimonadaceae bacterium, assembly GCA_964580055.1. Taxonomy (GTDB): domain Bacteria; phylum Gemmatimonadota; class Gemmatimonadetes; order Gemmatimonadales; family GWC2-71-9; genus JBDGYW01. The sequence continues at coordinate 152,183 of CAZOJI010000002.1, forward strand.
CGCGAGACTCTTCTTGAAAGCTGCGGCAAGCCAACACAACAGCGCACCGAATCCAAGCGCAGCCCAGACTCCCCACAGATGAAAGGATGCTATGAAGAAGTAGTCGCGTTCGCGCACCTCCCGCGAGAGATTCTCGTCGGGCCTAATGGAGAATCCGAACTTGAAGTCCAGATAGAACACCAGCAGCACGGTCACGGTGAGCATCAACGCCGTGAAAGCGGCCGCGCTGGTGCGGTCCTTGAACCAATGCCATACTGCACCCACCAACCCGAGAACACCGAAGACGATCGCCATCGCCACACGGAGCCCGGGTTCCAAGGTGCGAGCGAACTGCCAGGAGAAATACTGCAGGTAGTTGACGTATTGCCAGACCAGATCGGCCTGTCTCGGAATCAGTGGGCTCTTCTGGTACTGTTCCCGCGAGAGCACGGCTCTGAGCGCTTCCCAATTCGTGGGCTCTCCCTCGTTGATAGGCGGATACATGGGGGCTCGAACGCTGAGGAATGCGTACACCGATAGACCGGCCACGGTGACGAATACCGCCAGGAGAGCGATCCGCCATTGCCCTTTGAAAACTGCCAACCCAACCGCGGCCAACAACACGAGCGCGGCGACCAACTGGTATGTGGCAGCGCTGGGTTCGTTCTTCAGCAAGTCTCCCAGGAACACCAGCAGCAAGACAATCGTACAGAATAGAACCCACTTGCTCCACTCACCGAGGTCAGCGCGTTCCTCGAGGAGTGTGAAGAACATGAACGCCATCATTGCGGGCGCCGCGAGTATTCCCATCGCATGATTGGTTGACGACAACGCCAGGAGGTAGAGGATCAATATCATCAAGCCGTCGCGCGCAGCTCCTGGAGCACGGTCGGCCCAACGAGTCGCAAGCCACAGTACCAAGCCGATGGAGAGTAAGCTCAGCGTGTACACCTTCTCGTTCACGACGGATTGATGCCAGACCGTGTATGCGGTGGCGCCCACGACGATTCCAGCGATCGCTGCCGCGTAGCGCGGGATCCGAGCGTCCGGCATGAAAGCTCTCAGGAACCGCTCGGCAACCAAAAACAACAGTCCCGACGATATAGCGCTGGTGACCGCAGCAAAGAGGTTGAGACGCAGCGCGTAATGCTCGAGGGGCAGCAGTTGAGCCCAGACGTGGCCCATCAGCACGAAGAGCGGATTCCCCGGCGGATGAGGGATCCCCAATACCTTCGCGGCCGCTATGTACTCGGATGTGTCCCAAAACTGGGTTGTCGGTGCGATCGTGACGATGTAAAGGGCGAGTACACCCATTGCCACGAGCCCGGCAATGAGGTAGGGCGGGCCCTCTCTAACCTGCTCCGAATCCATGTTCATGTCGTATGATGTCAGTGGCGGAACGAACGAGCGCCTGTTAGCAGCATTGCCAACCCGTGAGCATCTGCGGCCTCGATCACCTGTTCGTCTCTGATCGAGCCGCCCGGCTGGATTATCGCGGTCACTCCCGCTTCGGCAGCCTGATCGATGCTGTCGGGGAAGGGGAAGAAAGCATCCGAAGCCAGAACACATCCGGCGGTGTCGTGGTTTTCCTCATGGGCCTTGTGAACTGCGATGAATGCGGCGTCGACGCGGCTCATCTGCCCCGCGCCGATTCCGATGGCGGTTTCGTTCTTCGCGAGCAGGATGGCGTTGGATTTCACCGCAGCGACCGCGGCCCACGCAAATCGAAGATCTCTCCGCTCGTCGTCCGTAGGGGCACGTTTGGTTGCCACCTTCCACGACGATTCGTCAGCCGAGTAGACGAACTGTTCCTGTACCAGGAACCCACCTCTCACCCTCTTGAAGTCAAACGCGCGTCTCTTGTCCGGCAGCGGAAGCTCCACCAGCCGCAGATTCTTCTTCTTCTTGAAGATCTCGACGGCGTCGTCGTGAAACCGAGGAGCTACAACTGCCTCGACGAACAGATCGGACATTGCCTCTGCAGTTGCTGCGTCTACCACCGTGTTGAAGCCGACCACCGAGCCGAAAGACGACTTGGGATCGGTCGTGACGGCCCGGCGGTATGAGTCTTCAGCCGACTCGCCTACAGCAATTCCGCACGGAGTCGTGTGTTTTATGATTGCGCAGGCCGGTCGGTCAGGCCACGGCGCAACCGTTCTGCTGGCCGCCTCGATGTCGAGCAGGTTATTGAACGACAGTTCCTTGCCCTGAAGCTGGCGCAGCACGTCTACACCGCGTCCCTCGCGAGTCGAATAGAGCGCCGCCTTTTGCGAAGGGTTTTCCCCGTAACGCAGCTCTTGTACCCGCTCGAGAATCAGGCTGAGAGTCGGCGGAAAGAGTTCCGCACCCTGACTCAGGAATGCCGCAATAGCCGCATCATAACCGGCGGTGTGGCTGAACACCTTGGCGGCCAGTCCATGTCGAAACTCGTCATCGTCGGTCCCGTCAGCCAGCGCTGCAACCACTCGGCCGTAGTCACGCGGATCCACTACCGGTAGTACCTGTAGAAAGTTCTTGGCGGCCGAGCGCAGCATCGATGGGCCACCGATGTCGATCTGTTCGATGGCATCAGTCAACTCCACGTCCGGTTTTGCAACCGTCTCGCGGAATGGATACAGGTTCACGGCAACCAGATCGATCGGTGTCACGCCGTGCTTCTGAAGTGATTCCATATGCGAAGACAGCTCGCGCCGCGCGAGGAGGCCTGCGTGGACGACAGGGTGCAAGGTCTTGACTCGTCCGTCCAGTATCTCGGGAAAGCCGGTAATCTCTTCGACCGGTATTACCTCTACATCGCCCTGCGAAAGGGCATGAGCCGTTCCCCCCGTCGATACAATCTCCCATCCCAAGTCGACCAATTGATGGGCGAACTCCACCACTCCTCGCTTGTCCGATACCGAGATCAAAGCCCGCGGCACGGTGCCTCCTGTCTCTATTTGGTTACAGATTTCAACTTCCCGATACTCTCACTGCGGGCGCGTCATCCGAGCCTGCATTGAACACCTCGCCGTCAGCGAACATCTGGGACACTCTTTTGTTCTTGGCCGCTGTGAGCACGACTGCTGGCAGCAACTCGTGCTCGACGGCAAGCACGCGTTGCTGCAACGATTCCACGGTGTCATCCGGTCGAACGGGCACAGGCCACTGCGCCACAATCGGGCCGCGATCGTATTCGGCAGTTACGATATGTACCGACACCCCTGTAAGTGTAGCGCCCGAATCCAAGACTGCCTGGTGCACTCGTTTGCCGTACATGCCCGGGCCACCGAAGGAAGGCAATAGAGCCGGATGGATGTTGATCATTCGGTTCTCGAATGCACTCACCACGTCTTCGGGGATGAGCTTGAGATATCCCGCGAGGACTACTAGGTCTATACCACTGTTCTCCAGAGCATTCACGATGCTCGACCCGTTCGAAGGGTCCGCTATGAAGAAAGTGTCTATGCCGGCATCCCGGGCTCGATCGAGGCCCTTTGCGTCACGTTTGTTGCTGAGTACCAGGACGACGCGCACTCTACTCTCGGGTACGCAGGCCTCCAGCAAGGCCTGGAGGTTGGTGCCGCTCCCGGACACGAAGACCGCAACGCGCATCATGTCAGTCCGTCCTCGGCTCTGGGGCGGGGGATCCGTCAACTTGAGCCTTCACACTGAGACTCTTGCATTAGGGGTTTCGCGCCGCGCGTCACGCGGAGCACGTAAGGGCCCGTTTCATCTTCGTCCCCGCTGGTCATCACTACGCGATGCGGGTGGCGGTCGCCGGTCAATACCAACCTCGCGTTGCATCCGCCGCCTCCATCATCGTTTGCGTCGATTGCTGTCGCGAAGCCCCGGTACAGAGTCAATCGGGCGTCAAAGGCGGACGATCGGAAGTCGATCGTGACGGTGCGACCCTCGGGTACTTCAATACCCCACACCTCGTAGTAGCTGGGGCCGAGTTTCGCGTCCGGCGGCCCCAAGGTTCCCATTATTGAGTCACCAACCCCGATCGTGCCGTGTTTATCGAAGAAACCAGCGCACGGTCGGTCTACTTTGGAGGGTATTGCCCCTTCGCCCAGTGAAAGCTGAAACTCACCTTCCTGATCGGGTTCGAATGAGGTCGCATAGATCATGTACCGGCCCGTCTCCGGAAGGACATACGTGAGATGGGAATCGCACATGCCACCAGTGTCGTTGTCACTGGCGAGTACGTCCTCGAGGGAATCCACCAACAAGAGGAACGAATTGAAATCGACCGAACTGGACGCTATCGTGACCGTATCGCCTGCGCGTCCCGCAAAACGGAATGGCTCGTAATAAGAGCCGTCAGACAAAAATTGGTCTGCTTCCGTCAAGTAGCCGGTGAGCGTGTCCCCGTAGCTGATGGGTGTTGAACGGTCTGCCAGATTTGCCGTTTGCTGTTGAGCGGTCAAGTGAGACGCAATCAACAGGATCGCTGTAGTGAACGTCGTGATTCTTCCCAATTGCAATACCGTGTTCCTCCCACACGCTGCATTCCACCCCCTCATTTCACTTCAGGCGGAATTTGACCACGAGCACTCTCTGACACAACCACTCCGGTCGTCATTGTCCACGCACCCTGGCCACTGCATCCGCAAGCGTCGATAGCTCTTCTTCCCGAATCGTTCGGACGTCGAAGATTACCGCGCCATCTGCCACTCGTGCGATGACCGGTGGGTCGTTGTGCCGCAATTCTGCGAGCATCCTATTGGGTGACTCAGCTTCAACACTTACGACGGTCGACGGGAGTGTTTTACCGGGAAACGCTCCACCGCCAACCGCCGAACCGCCGCGCTGGATGGTAGATCCAGGAGTTTGAGCGGCAAGGTTCTTGGCTCTCAACTCGAGCGTCTTCGGGTCGGTAACCAGCATTGCGAGCGCCGGGATCTCAGTCAACGCCCGCTCACGGCTCCTGTACAGCGCGACAGTGGCTTCGAGTGCAGCGATAGTGAATTTGTCTGGCCGGAAAGCACGGGCCAACGGATTTGCCTTGGCTTTTCGGACCACCGCTGCGGGACCGGCGATGATGCCTGCTTGGGGTCCTCCAACCAGCTTGTCGCCCGAAAAGACCACTGTGGCGCCGGTGGCAACGCTTTCGCGAACGAGCGGCTCACCGCTGAGGCCGTATTCGGTCAGATCGATCAGCAATCCGCTTCCGACATCGTGGACGACCGGTACTCCCCGCAGCTCGCCAAGGCGCACCAGATCGTCGAGCGCGGTATCCTCGGTGAAGCCGACAATCTCGAAATTCGAGCGGTGTACCTTCAGGAGCAGACGGGTTCGCGGGCTGAAGGCAAGCTCGTAATCCCGCAGTCGCGTGCGATTTGTCGTTCCGACCTCGACCAAGGTGCTACCACTCTTCGCTAGAATCTCGGGAATTCGGAAGGAACCTCCGATCTCGACCAATTCGCCTCGGGACACGATCGTCTCACCATCGCTCGCCAGCGTGTTCAAGAGCAGGAACACCGCCGCGGCTGCATTCGTGACCACCAGTCCGTCTGCGGCACCAGTGATCTCCCGCAGCAGCGCCCGCAAACGGTCCTGCCGCGATCCGCGATCTCCGGTTTCGAGATTCAATTCGAGAGTTGAGTAGGCGAGTGCGTGTTCGGCGGCCTCGAAAGCGGCACGGGCCAGCGGGGCGCGTCCCAGATTCGTGTGCAACACAACGCCCGTCGCATTGATTACCGCGACCAGCAGAGGCCGGCTGCGTTCCTCCGCCAGCCTCGCGATAGCGTCAATCCACCCGCACGAAGGCGGAGTCCCGCCCTCGCGGCGTGCGATATCCAGCACATCTCTGACGGAATCCAAGACCACATCGCGCGGGATCCTATCCAGGATGCCCGCTCGCGCCGCTTCTTCCAGAAGCGTGTTGACGGCCGGTAGCTCGCTCCGCGGGTCGTTCACGTGGTGTCGGGGCGAACGCGGGTCGAATCGTTGGATGTCTCTGCCGTGTCCGCGCGTTCTGGTAAGATGAGAAGACCCTGCGACTCCGCGAGGGCACCCGAGACGTTTTCTGCAACAGCATTTATGAGGTATCGCTCGCCGGGGACCAGCGAGCTCGCCATGCGCACGTACCAGGTTTCGCTCAACTCCGGTCGTTGGGAGAGCAGCATGGTAGCACGGCTCGTGTCCGCTGCGGCACTGTCCTCGGGCGCTCGAGCGGTTGAATCGGCGACTTGGAACAGCTCTCCCAGGATTGAATCCGCTCCAACCGCCGCTTCCTGCCCCTCTGCCGCTACCGTATCCGCCGCCCCGGCCCCTGCTTCGGGCACCTCCGCTGTATCCGCGGCCGGAGGCGGCTCTGCTTCCAAGACCGCCGCCGTGTCTCCGACCTCCGCTGCAGCACTGTCGGCCGCAGCTTCCTCTGCCGCCAGGATCGAGTCCGCAATGGCGGCCTGCCTGATCGAGTCTTGAATAGCCTCTTCGGCTCGTACCGAGTCGTAAGTCGTTTCACTCCAGACCGAAACGGTCTCCAGCAGTGTGGTGTCGGGCAATGAGAAAACGGTGACGGCAGTGTCGTGCGGTTCGCCCGGAGCCAGCTTCTGATCGAAGTCGACCTTGATCGTGATGCTGTCGGTTTCGGAGACCTCGCTGATCCGAGGGCCGACCGTATCGTGGGCAAAAGCCCACAGCACGTGTGAGGCCGATGAGTCGAGCTGCACAGTCGCTGAATCAAAGCTTTCTCTGTATTCGCGACGGCCGTTGCTGTTCTCATCCACTGTTGCGAACAGCAAATAGGGCCCGGGGCGGAGGTGCTTGATCTCGAAATCACCAACGGAGTCGGCGGTGACAAAGAACACCAGTGAGTCAGGCATCCTGACGGCCTCGACCAGGGCTCGGCGAGCGGCGCTGCCCGATTCCCAATCGATGACGGTCCCGTCTATGCGCGTTTCTGGAATCTCTCCACCGGTCGAGAACACAACCGTGCGTCCTGAGTCGAGCCGGTTGTTCCTCAAGTCGGCAAAACCTGGCAGTAGAGTGAGTTGATAGACGAGGCTGTCACGCCACCCACCCCTTGGTTCCACCGCAATGCGCGTGCGTTTCCAGGAGACGCGCAGCTCCTCGGGACGCGGTGAAAGCCTTACCAGGCTTTCGAGGCCCGAGCCAGAGCGTTCGTCAATGACTTCGTTGAACTGCACTTCAACCGCGTCGCCGAAATCCTCGACAACGGATCCGGAGTCGGGGGTGACCGAGAGGATGAACGGCGCGTCGAAGTCAGGCGGTCCCCCGGGCGGTTCCTGAATCGTGGCGCAGCCGCCCATGAGAGCGGCTAACAGCCCAATGTTTGCAACTTGGATGCGAGCGCATCTCGCTGCTCGTTCCACGACCGCTCCTTCTCTCTTTCTCGATCTACCACTGCCGCCGGTGCACGGTTCACGAAGTCTTCGTTGTTGAGCTTCGCCGTCACACCGGAGAGCTGTTTTTCTACCCGTGCCAACTCGCCATGCAGTCTCGAGCATTCGGCTTCCACATCAATGGCGTCTCCAAGCGGCACGAATACCGACGACCCATCGGGCAGGACGGAGTGCGCTCCGATCGCGCCAGCGGAAGCCCCCTCGAGGTTCAACTCGCTCAACTTGGCGAGCCTCACAATTGTCGGACGCTCCGTCTCGAATGCCGTCCTTGCCTCCACATCTGATGCCTGCAAGGTAGCGCGTACCTCCTTGCCAGGGGCAACCCTGTACTCGGCGCGGATGGTGCGAATCGCCGATACGGCGGACTGAACGATTGCGAACGCGGTTTCGGCGTCAGCGTCTAAACGCGCCTCGTCTACCTGGGGCCATTCTATCGAGGCGAGGATGCGTTCCCTTTCGCCGGCCATGTGGCTCCACAGCTCCTCGGTCAGGAAAGGCGTGATGGGATGCAGGAGTTTGAGAGCCGTTTCGAATACGTGGCAAAGAACACCACGCGCAATGTCTTCGCCGGGCTCGTTGCCGTACAGACGCGGTTTCACCTGTTCCACGTACCAGTCGGCCAGTTCATCCCAGATGAAGTGATAGATCCCGTGAGCGGCATCGTTGAACCGAAACCGTTCGAGAGAGCCTGTCGCAGTCTCTATGGCGTGTTGGCAACGAGAGAGAATCCAGCGATCGGCGAGTTCGAGCTGGTCGAATGCGATCTCGTCCGGATGCGTTTGGGGGCCGTCGGCGTTGGCGGCGATGAAGCGTCCGATATTCCAGCATTTATTCGCGAAATGTCGCCCGGCGGCGAACGTTGCCTCCAGGTCGTCCCGGTCCATGATGATGTCGGTCCCGGGAGCGGCGGCCGCAACCAGCGTGAATCGAAGAGCGTCGGCGCCGTAGAGTTTCACTACGTCCAGGGGATCGATCCCGTTACCGAGCGACTTCGAGAATGCACGGTGTGTCGGGTCGCGGACTACACCGTTCAAGAAGACCGTTTCGAATGGAGAGTCGTCCATGAACCGGTATCCGGCCATGACCATTCGGGCCACCCAGAAGAAGATGATGTCGGGGGCGGTGACCAGAGTGTGTCCCGGGTAGAACTCCCCGAGGTCAGTGGTTTCCTGCGGCCAACCGAATGTGGCGAACGGCCACAACCAGGAGGAGAACCAGGTGTCCAGAACATCTTCGTCCTGGTGCAGGGAACCGCCGCAAACCTCACAGCGTTCGGGCTCCTCCATCGTAACGGTGATGTGGTCGCATTCAGGATTGTCACAGAACCACGCCGGTATGCGATGCCCCCACCACAACTGTCGGGAGATATTCCAGTCGCGGATCTGAGTCATCCAGTGCTCGTAGACCTTGCCCCACCGTTGCGGCACGAATTTGAGGCGGCCTGTGCGATAGGCCTCCAAAGCGGGCTCGGCTAGAGGTTTCATGTGGACGAACCACTGGTCGGACAACAGGGGCTCGACAGCCGTACGGCACCTGTAGCAGTTGCGAACGGCGTGCTCGTACCTCTCCACCTTGATGAGTTGGCCGGCTTCCTCGAGCATCTTCACTGCTTCTTCGCGAGCGTCGAAACGGTCCAAGCCACGCAACGCTTCGGGTACGCGTGCGACATCCATCATCTTTGCATCTTCGCCGATGATCATCGGGCGGTCGAAACCTCCCAAATCCTCGGCGATTTCGAAGTCGTTGGCATCGTGTGCCGGGGTTACCTTGAGCACACCGGTGCCGAAATCACGCTCCACGGCGCTGCTGGTTCGAATAGGTATTTCGACGTCGGTGAGCGGGATGCGCACTGCGGCACCCTCGAGGGTCGGCGCGCGCTCGTCTTCGGGATGCAGCACCAGGCAGACGTCGCCGAACATCGTCTCGGGACGGGTCGTGGCGACCACCGCACGATCGGGGGAGTCGTTGTGGGCGTTGGTTACCTCATAGGCGATGTAATAGAGCCGGCCCTCTTTTTCCTTGAAATCTGCTTCCTCGTCGGACAGTGAAGTGTGGCAGCGTGGACACCAGTGGATCACTCGTTGGCCGCGGTAGACCAGCCCCGCTTCATGCAGGTCCACGAAAACTCTGCGTACCGCGAGCGAATAGTCGTCGTCGAAGGTGAATCGAGTACGCGTCCAGTCACAAGAGCAGCCGATAGCTTTGAGCTGATCCAGAATAACGCTGCCCTTCTCTCGTACGTGTTCCCACACGCGCTCGACGAACTTTTCCCTGCCGAGGTCGTGCCTAGACAACCCTTCCTTCGCCAGGGCTCGTTCTACGACGTTTTGGGTCGCTATGCCTGCATGGTCGGTGCCCGGCAGCCAGAGCGTTTCGCGACCACGCATGCGCTCAAACCGGATCAACACGTCCTGCAATGTGTTGTTCAGGCCATGACCCGAGTGTAGTACGTCAGTGACGTTGGGCGGAGGGATCACGATCACGTAGGGATCGCGGTCTGAGTCGGCCGATGCCGTGAAGACGTCAGCGTCGAGCCAACGCTGATACACTCCCGACTCGATCGTCAGGGGATCGTATTGCGGAGATAGTGCCATGGAATGGAAGTCCGGTGCGAACGAATTCAGCTGGTGTCTTGTACTGGCTCCGGTTCAGAGCCTTCAGTCGTTGTCCCTTCGATATGAATCCGGTTCAAGACAACGTCGGCGCCTTGCACGCTGCGAGCAATATCGCTCGCCAACTGCCGCGTCATCGGGCTGGAGGCGGTCCCGGTTATCTCGACTATGCCGTCGCCCAATGCCTCGACGGCAAGTGGCAGCGATCGCAAGTCTGGATCATCTTCCCAGGCGCGTATCACGGCGTCCTCCGTGGCGGCAAGATCCTGTTTCGACGCTCTGTGTTCGCCACTGAAACGGCGGACGGCTTTCTTTACGGGCTCTGCGTTTACGCCACTCACAAACTCCCGCAGCAGCAGGCCTCCTAGGAGTCCGACGCCGAAACCCACGGCCGCGGACACTGAAATGCCCACGATATTCCTGTCTTCTTCAGTTACACGAACCAAACTGCCTCCTGTGGCACCGATGCAGTGTGCGTGCTACAATTATACGACACGTCAAGTTGCATGGGTATACCGACACATGTGTGTGACATTCTTCTTTCTTTCAAACGGCTTCCCGGGCATCCCGCCCGGCGCTCCTCTCGCCGCTTCCCCGCTCGAGGGATGGGCAGGGGTGCGTTTGATCGAACGCAAATCTGAATGTGAAAGTCCAACCCTTCTGAAGAAAATCACAGCGACTACATCATGAAAGACACCGTCAGGATTTCGTTCCCCGACGGGTCGGTCAAGGAGATGCCTGTCGGGACCACCGCCATTGCGGTTGCGGAGGACGTGAGCGCCGGTCTCGCGCGTTCCGCCGTGGCTGCACTGGTGGATGGCGAGGTATGGGATCTCGACCGCCCAATTGAACACGACGCTAATATCGAGATCTTAACAGATAAGAGCCCTCGTGCACTCGAAGCTCTGAGGCATTCCACGGCACATCTGATGGCGACTGCGGTGCGCGAGTTGTTCCCTGATGCGAACATCGGCTTCGGACCCGCGATCGAGGACGGTTTCTACTACGACTTCGAAGTCTCGACCCCATTTACTCCCGAGGATCTCGAAGAGATCGAGGAAAAGATGCGGGAGATCGCGGCGCAGGGACAACCTTTCGTGCGGGAGGAGGTCAGCTCTGAGGAGGCCCGCGAACGCTTCAAGGACGATCCGCTGAAGCTGGAGCGACTCGAGGAACTCGGGGATGACGAGGTCATCTCCGTTTACACGGACGGTTCGTTTACCGATCTGTGTAGGGGTCCCCACGTGAGAAACACCAAGCAGATCAAGCACTTCAAGTTGCTTCACGCCGCCGGTGCATATTGGCGTGGTGACTCCACACGCCAGATGCTGCAGCGCATCTATGGAACCGCGTGGTTCAAGAAGGCGGATCTGGATGAGTATTTGCGTCGGATGGAGGAAGCCGAGAAACGGGATCACCGCAAGCTCGGCAAGCAACTCGATTTGTTCAGCGTCCACGACGACATCGGGCCGGGCATGGTGCTATGGCATCCCAAAGGTGCCATCATCCAATATGAGCTGCGGCGGTATATCGAAGACGAGCTCTTGCGAAGGGACTACGAACTCGTTTACACGCCACACGTGACACGCCGCCAGCTGTTCGTGAGATCGGGGCACCTGCCGATGTACGAGGAACACCAGTTTCCATCAATGGCGGCGTGCGAAGGTGAGCCGGACAGCGTGATGTATCAGGTGAAACCGATGAACTGTCCGGTCCACACGCTGATCTTTGCATCGCGACAGCGGTCGTACAGGGAGCTGCCGCTCCGACTCTCGGAGATCGCCAATGTGTACCGGAACGAACTCTCGGGAGCGTTACACGGGCTGTTGAGAGTGCGTATGCTCACAATGGATGACGCACACATCTTCGTCTCTGAGGACCAAATCGAGGACGAGATCTTCGATCTTATGGACCTCACCGACTACGTGCTCAATCGCACGTTCGGGTTCGAGTATCGTATCGATCTGTCGACACGGCCCGGGAAAAAGATCGGCGATGATGCGATGTGGGATCACGCCGAGGGAGCGCTCGAGCGAGCGCTGGAGAGAATGGATGCGACTTACGGTCTCGATGAGGGCGGTGGCGCGTTCTACGGGCCCAAGATCGACATAAAGCTCAGGGATGCCATCGGCCGCGAGTGGCAGGGTACGACGATACAGCTCGACTACCAGTTGCCCGAGCGATTTGAACTAGAGTACACCGGCGCCGACAACAAGCCGCACCGCCCGGTGATGATTCACCGGGCGATACTTGGAACCATGGAGCGTTTCGTGGGCTGCCTGATAGAGCATTTCGCGGGCGCGTTCCCCACATGGCTGGCTCCGGATCAGGTTGCGGTGTTGCCGATCGCCGAAGAACAGGCTGAAGCGGCGCGAGGCATCCACAAGCGTTTGCGCCGGGCCGGCATAAGGTCTATGGTGGATGACAGGAATGACACTCTGAACTACCGGATTCGCGAGTGTGAGATGATGAAGGTGCCGTACATGGCTGTTGTGGGAAAGCGGGAGGTCGAGGACGGCACGGTGGCGGTCAGAGTTCGTGGAGCAGGCAAGAAGCAGCAGGTCATGTCTGTCGATGAGTTCGAGGCGCGCGTGCTAGGGCAGATCAGCGAGCGCAGCCTCACTCCGGAGTGAGTCGGCTTGAGAGGCAGTGGACCGTCGGTTATTTTGCGGTGCGGACAGACGAACAGGTCAATAGAGCGAATAGGACGGACACACCGTTGCGGGTCCGCGCTATCCGCTCTGTTTGTTTGAGGCCAGGACCTGAACGGATCCCGGCTGAACAGCATCCAACCTCACAAACAGAGAGCCCAATCTAATGACGACATCGGAAAAAGAACGTACGCCGGTTGTGGTAAGCGCCACTCGAACGCCGGTAGGCAGTTATCTGGGCGGACTGGCGCCCCTGAAGGCCCCGACGTTGGGGGGCATCGCGATCGGCGAGGCTATCAAACGGGCTGGTGTAGAACACGCCGACATCGACGAAGTGATCATGGGTATCGTCTTGCAGGGTGGAGTGGGGCAGGCACCCGCCCGACAGGCGGCAATCGCCGGCGGCGTCCCCGCCGATGTGCCGGCGCTCACGGTGAACAAGGTGTGCGGCTCGGGTTTGAAGTCCGTCATGCTAGCCGCTCAGGCTGTGAAGGCAGGAGACGCGAAATGTATCGTTGCGGGCGGGATGGAGTCGATGTCCAACGCCCCCCACTATGTTTACGGGATGCGTGGAGGCATCAAGTACGGTGACCAGAAGCTCGTCGATGGACTTCAGTTCGACGGCCTGTGGTGTTCATTCGGCGACAACGTTATGGGCAAATACGCCGACTACACCGCGGAGAAAGCCGGAATCAGCCGCGAGCAGCAGGACGAATTCGCCTGCAACAGCCAGGTGAAGGCTGTGGCTGCAATGGAAGCGGGCAAGTTCGATGAAGAGATCGTGCCGGTCGAGGTTCCAGGACGCAAGGGCAAGGTCACCGTAGTCGACAGGGACGAGGGGCCCAGGGCCGGTACTACCGTCGAAGGTCTGGCCAAGCTGAGGGCTGCATTCACCAAAGACGGAACCGTTACGGCAGGCAACGCGTCGACCATCAATGACGGGGCGAGCGCCGTTGTCGTGACTTCACAAGCGTTTGCCGAGGAACGCGGCCTGAACGTGCTGGCCAAGGTGACAGGCTACACCACGGGCCACGTGGAGCCCAAGGAATTGTTCTTTGCTCCCATCGTTGGGGTACGGAATCTCTTGAATCAGCTCGCTGTCTCTCTCGACCACTTCGACCTCATCGAAGCCAACGAGGCGTTTGCGGCTCAAGCGGTCGCGGACGGAAACGAGCTCGGTTGGGACTGGGATCGCGTGAACGTGAATGGTGGCGCTATCGCACTGGGCCACCCGATCGGAGCGAGTGGAGCCAGATTGTTCACGACGCTCCTGTACGCCATGAAGGACCGTGATGCCAAGACCGGCTTGGCGACGCTGTGTTTGGGCGGTGGTGGGGCTGTAGTGATGTCTGTAGAGCGGAGTTGAGCAGTAAGAGGGCTCAGGACTTGAATCACAGGTCGAAGACCGGCGCGCTCCATCGTAGGGTGCGCCGGTTTTTTTGAGCAGCGATGAGGGCGACTCTGCAGGCAGCGGCTGCTATTCTGGGGTTCTATGCGGTGGCACTGTGGCCAGTGCTGATAGCCCTGGCCGTGTTGCCCGCCAGTTGGTGGGCAGGCCCTTCTGGCATCTTGATTCAGTCATGTGTTCTTCTGCTCGGCGCCGCTTTGGCCAGCGCGTTGTTCGTGGAACGCGGATGGGCCTCGCCCGAGATGCTCGGCATCCGTGGGGCCTTACCGAAGATCCGTGGCTTCGGTTTTGGGGCTCTGGTGGGTGTGTTGATGGCATACGCCGCAATCGGGCTCGCAGTCGTAGGGGGAAGCGCAAGCCTCTCGTTCGAAACGGCTTCCGTGATAGCTTACCTCCGTACAGCACTGGTTGTGGGGGGCGTTCTCTTGGTTGCCGCCCTGGCGGAAGAACTGCTGTTCCGCGGCTACCCAATAGCACGTCTTGCCAAGGCGGTCGGTAGGCTTCGGGCAAGTCTGGCGTTGGCCATGGTATTCCTGTTGGCTCACGCTCTCAATCCGGAGGTGACGGTATTCGGTCTATTGAACATCGGCTTGGCCGCGTTGGTGTTGAGTGCGGCGTTCTTTGGCCAGGGTGGTCTCGCAGCGGCATGGGGGCTCCACGTGGGATGGAATGGTGGCCTGGGGATCACTGTTGACGCACCGGTAAGCGGCGTGGACTTGGAGATGCCCATGGTCGATTTCATTACGGGTGGTCCTGCCTGGTTCACCGGTGGTAGTTTTGGACCTGAAGGTGGGTTGGTGAGTACAATCGCCATGACAGCAGTCCTGCTTTGGCTGCTTCGCAAATTGAAAACCTCAGAGAGGATGGTCTAAAGTGAAAAAGGTATCAGTGATAGGCTCCGGTACGATGGGCAACGGGATTGCTCATGTGTTTGCGAGCTGCGAGTGGGAGGTGACCCTCATAGACATCGCGCAAGCGCAACTCGACAAGGCGATCGCCATGATCACGAAGAACATGGATCGCCAGGTAAAGAAGGAGAAGATTACCGAAGCCGACCGAGATGCGGCACTGAGTCGGATCACCACGACTACTGATTTGCAGCAAGCGGCTGGAGCCAAACTGGTGATCGAGGCGGCGAGCGAATCCTCCGAGATCAAGTTCGAGCTATTTGAGAAGCTGGATGGGTTGTGCGCGGAAGACACCATCCTGGCCAGCAACACGTCTTCCATTTCGATTACCGAGATCGCGGCTCGAACGAAGCGTCCGGACAGGGTCATCGGCATGCACTTCATGAATCCGGTACCCATGATGAAGCTGGTGGAGGTGATCCGCGGCATGGGCACTTCGGACGAGACCATGAAGGCAGTAGTAGAGATCTCGGAGGAGCTGGGCAAGACTCCGGTAGAAGTGAACGACTACCCAGGTTTCGTCGCGAACAGGATCCTCATGCCTCTCATCAATGAGGCGGCTTACTGCGTCATGGAATCCGTTGCCGAAGCCGAGGCGGTGGACACGGTGGCGAAACTGGGCTTGGCGCATCCAATGGGGCCGCTCACGTTAGCGGACCTGATTGGGCTCGATGTATGTCTCTCGATCATGGAAGTCATGCACACAGGACTGGGCGATCCCAAGTACCGTCCCTGTCCGTTGCTGAGAAAGATGGTGGCTGCCGGCTACCTGGGGCGGAAGAGCGGCTGCGGGTTCTATGACTATTCTGCCTGACCTGGGACAACTCGACGAGCAGCGCCGCGAAATCGTGGCGCTGGCTCGGGAGTTCGCGCGGAACGAGATCGCTCCCTTTGCCGGCGAGTGGGACCGTACCAAATCCACACCGTTCGACGTCTACAAGAAACTCGGTGAACTCGGTTTCTACGGGCTCACGGTACCCGAGGAATACGACGGACTCGCGCTGGATCCGCTCACGTACTTGATGGTGATTGAAGAAATCTCGGCTGCGGACGCCGGCATCGCGATTGCTCTTTCGGTGCACAATTCGATGCCGGTTCACATGCTGCAGCGCTATGGTACTGATGAACAGAAGGAGAAGTGGCTTCGCGGCATGGGACGGGGGCAGGTTCTCGCGGCCTTCTCGATTTCGGAGGCCGACGCCGGCTCCGATGTGGGCGCGCTCCGTGCGCAGGCCACCCGCGACGGCTCCGACTGGGTGTTGAGCGGTGAAAAGGCCTGGGTCAGCAACGGAAACCATGCCGAGCTGATCGTAACGATGATGCGCACCGATACTCCTGAGGATAGGAGAGGATCCAGGGGCGTCTCCACCTTCCTTATCCCGCGCGACGCTCCTGGAGTGGAGATCGGGAAACCTGAAGACAAGATGGGGCTGCGTGCATCCCCAACGGTCACAGTGATATTGAACGACGTGCGTTTGGGGCCTGAATGCCTCGTCGGTGAAGAGGGCAGGGGGCTGTCCTACGCTTTGGAGGCACTGGACCAGGGCAGGATGGGGATCGCAGCTCAAGGGGTAGGTGTAGCGCGGGCGGCACTGGCACACTCGGTCGAATACAGCAGCGAACGAAAGCAGTTTGGCAGACCGATAAGGGAGTTCCAGGGTCTGGCCTTCAAGCTGGCGGACATGGCTACGCGCGTGGCCGCTGCCAGGGCGCTGGTGTATGAAGTCGCGCGGGCGAAGGCAGCCGGAGTGTCCGTGACCGAAGAGGCGTCAATGGCCAAGGTTTTTGCGACGGAGACAGCCATGTGGGTGACCACCCAGGCTGTGCAAGTCTTTGGTGGATACGGATATACGACCGACTACCCGGTGGAACGGCTGTTCAGGGACGCGAAAGGTACCGAAATCTACGAAGGAACCAGTGAAGTTCAGCGTCTCGTGATAAGCCGAGGTCTCCGGACTGAGTGATCGCGAAAGGCACTTGATCGATGAGACAGACTATCCCACCTTTCTACTGTGCTTGACATGCAAATGGTGGATGGGATATTGGCGCGCATTCGCGCGGTCGACGAGACCTTTGACGACAGGGCCTATCTTTTCGTCCTGGGTGCATTGGAGTATTGTCAGCAGAGGCGTGAGAAGCGCGGCCACATCTCAGGAGACGAGTTGGCTTGGGCGTGCCGCGATCTGGCGCGAGACCAGTACGGTCTCACTTCTCGAACCGTTCTGGCGCATTGGGGTATCAAGTCGACCAAGGACATTGGGCGGATCGTGTATGTGTTGATCGATGTGGGCCTGCTCATGCCCAATGAAGGCGATAGCATCCGGGATTTCGAGTCGGTGTACGACTTCGAGGCAGCCTTTGAGGAGGAATACCCGTGGGCCGGAGTCAGTCCGGCGGGCGGGGGTGTTTGACAAGCAGTATACAGTTAAGGGAAGAGGGGATGCATCATGGACGCTCGGGAGTTCCCTGCCTGTCAGAAGTGCAACAAGGGAATCTTGTTGCCGCTCTCCGACTACGGTCGTGATGGCGCACCAATCACCTACAAAGCGTGGGTCTGCAACAACCCTGATTGTGGGTTCAACATCAGAATCGACAATGGTGAGATCTCGCTTGGCAGGGCGATTGGTCAGAGCTTCAAGTAAGGACTGGAATTCGTCCCGGAACCGGGGTGCCGACAGCGGTGGGTGGTAACTACAATACACCACGCCGCATGTGGCCCATTCACGGCTCCGCTATGACCAGTATACCCGTCCTCGACGCCGCTGAGGCGGCGAGATGGGACGAGAGCGCACGCGATGTAGCTCTCATCCCAAGCCGGGTTCTCATGGAGTCCGCCGGCCGAGCTACCGCCAACGTGCTCGCTCGCGAATTCGAGGACCGCCTTGCGAATGGGGTCCTGATCGCAGCAGGCCATGGCAACAACGGTGGCGATGGTTGGGTTGTTGCCCGTGCCTTGCACGCCGTTGGCGTTCATACCCTCGTCGCCGAAGAATCCAGGAGCCGGTCCGAGGACTGTGAGGCCAACCGCGTGCTCGCCCTGGAAGCGGGCGTGGAACTGGTCGGACCCGATGATGAATGGCCTCACGTAGGGGTCGCAGTGGACGCGCTGCTGGGTACCGGTGCCTCCGGCAGGCCGCGCGGAGGCATCGGTGTTCTAGCAGAGCGGCTCATGCACACGGGCGCGCCGGTCCTGGCCGTCGACGGCCCGACGGGACTCGACCTTTCGACCGGTGAGGCGTCTGGTCCGATCCGAGCCGACCTGACAGTTACGTTCGGCGGCGCGCGGCGAGGGCATTTGCTGGAGCGCTCGTGGTGCGGAAGGATCGTCATTGTCGAGATGGGGTTCTCACCTCCCGATCCGTCGTGGCCCACGCTGGTGCTGGACCGGTGGGCACGAGAAGTGTTGCCGCCGCTCAGTGCCGACATGCACAAGGGTAACCGCGGACGCGTCCTGGTAGTTGGAGGCGACAAGGGGATGGCCGGCGCGGCGATCTTTGCGGCCAGAACTGCCTTTGCGGCCGGCGCGGGACTCGTGAAGATTGCCGCGCACGACGTGAGCATTCGCACGGCCCAAGAGGCGCTCCCAGACGCGCTTACCGTCACCACTACGCTGGGCCCCGATCTGGAGCCGGAACTGCTGGATGCACTCCATTGGGCGGATGCTGTCGTGTTGGGCCCCGGACTTGGACGTGGTGAGGTGCGGGCCGAGTTCGTGCGCGCCATACTTCAAGAAGTGGAGAGCCGAGCGATATTGGACGCCGATGCGCTCCAGGCCGGCCTCGAGAATCTCACCGCGGGCACAGCGGCCAGGGTGTTCACTCCGCATCCCGGAGAATTCGCTGTTATGTTCCCGGACCTTGGCGGCGAGTTGAAATCTGACCGTTTCGCCGCGGCCGCCAGGGGCGCCACGATGGCCAGTGATCATGCCGCAACTCGAGCCGATTCGAGTGACTCAGCTCCGGCTTTCGCTCCTGTGGTCCTCCTGAAGGGTGTGCCAACGGTTATCGCCAGAGAAGGATCTGCGCTCCGCGTCGTCGCATCGGGTAACCCTTCGCTCGCGACAGGAGGAAGTGGAGACCTGTTGTCGGGTTTCGTTGGAGCGTTTCTGGCACGAGGCATGGATCCGATGGATGCCGCGGCTCTCGGCGCTCACGTGCTTGGCCGCTCTGCGGAGCTGGCATCTGCAGGGAAGACCGCTAGGGCGGCTCGCCCCGCTGACGTTGCGGTGGCTGCTGGTGACTACTGGCGGATTCTGGCGGATCTGCCGGCACCGGCGCCTCCCGTGTTGGCGGAACTCGAGCCTCCGAGGCTGGTGTGACTGGCCTCAACCTCACATCCCTGGGCGACGGGCCCGAGTTCGATAGGATACGGGAAATCTGGCGATCTCTGGGAGACCGGGGCTCAGGCGGAGGCGATGACTGCGCGATCATAGATGTCGGGGGCGAGCAGTTGGCGATCTCGACCGACATGATGGTGGAGGAAACTCACTTCAAGGTCAGTTGGCTATCGCCTCGGGAGATCGGTTGGCGTGCCGGCGCGGCCGCTCTTTCCGACTTGGCGGCAGTATCTGCAACTCCGCTGGCGGTGCTGGTGAGCCTGGGCGTGCCGGATTCCTTGCCACGTGAATCGGTAGCGCAGCTAGTGGAAGGACTCGGTGCCGTCACCGATTCGGTGGGAGGTGTCGTGAGCGGTGGCGACCTGGTGCGTAGCCGCGGGATAGTTGTGGACGTCATTGTTCTTGGACGCGCCGCAACGCCGGTGTTTCGGAACGGTGCCGCCGAGGGTGACACCCTGTGGGTCACCGGAAGCCTCGGAGGACCTGCTACCGCAGTGGAAGCCTGGGAGCGCGGCGAGCAGCCCGGAGCGTCTGCGCGCTCCCGGTTTGCCCGTCCCGAGCCTCGTATCAAGGAGGCGGCGTGGTTGCGCGAGCGCGGTGCCAAGGCACTCATCGATCTGAGCGACGGACTCGTGGCCGATGCAGGGCACATTGCCGCGGCTTCGGGCGTGGCTTGCGTAATTGAAGCGGCAAAGGTGCCGGTACATCCCTCAGCCACTGTCGAAACCGCACTGCTCGGAGGCGAGGAATTCGAGTTGCTCGCAGTGCTCCCGCAGGATGTCGACGCAGCGCTGGGAACAGAATTCGAGCGCACCTTCGGTTTCGGACTCACCGGAATAGGCCACGTGGAGGACGGGACGGGTATCCGCGTGCTCAATGCCGGCGTACCGATGAAACTCGGCAGTGGTTTCAGCCACTTCAAATCGTGATCCTTCGTCAAATCTGGTACGTCGTCGCGCTGATGGCCTGCACGCTGTGGTACGGGTCCAAAGCGATAATCTCAGCCGCTCTGGGCATAAAACAGCGATCGGGCGGCGTCTACGACGAAGCGGCCCGGCGCTGGGCTCGGAAGGTGTTGAAAGCGGCAGGCGTTCCCGTACACACCAAAGGGTTCGACAGGATTCCAGACGACAAGCCGGTTGTTTTCGTAGCAAACCACCAGTCGTTTTTCGACATACTCGCGTTGGGGGCTACCCTGCCAGGGACGTTCAGATTCGTGGCGAAGAAGGAGCTGGCCAAGGTCCCCGTATTCGGAAGCTCGCTGAAGGCGGCTGGACACATCTATATTGATCGCCAGCGACAGCAGTCGGCTTTTGGATCTTATCAGAAAGCTGCAGAGGTCGTTAAAGCGGGTGTCAGCGCAGTAGTGTTCGGCGAAGGTACTAGAAGCCGCACTGGAAACCTGTTGCCTTTCAAGAAAGGCCCGTTCGTACTCGCCATCGCGGCTCAGGTGCCGGTCGTTCCGGTGTATTGCGCACACACCTTCGGCATTCTTCCCAAAGGTGAATGGCGCATTCGCCCGCGTCCCGTTACCCTCTACTTTGGCGAACCGATCCCCACTGCCGGGCTCGATTACGAGGATCGGAAGGAATTGTTGAAAGAGACTCAACATGTAATCGAAAGCTTTTGTGTTGAGGCTAAAAGAGACTCGGAATAGGAGCAGTGGCTCATGAGTATCATAATCGATGTGCTGGCTCGAGAGATTCTCGATTCGCGAGGCAATCCTACAGTTGAGGCGGACGTTTACGTGGCTGGCGGCGTAATGGGCCGGGCGGCAGTGCCGAGCGGAGCCTCGACAGGTGAGCACGAAGCTGTGGAACTGCGCGACGGGGACGAGAACAGATATCTCGGCAAAGGTGTGAGCGAGGCAGTCCGGAATGTGAACGAGGTGATCGGCCCCGAGATCGCAGGTTTGGACGCGACCGAGCAGGTGGCGGTGGATTTAGCCATGCTCGACTTGGACGGAACCGAGAACAAGAGCAAGCTTGGTGCAAACGCGATTTTGGCTGTTTCACTGGCGACGGCCAGAGCCGCGGCGTTGGAGGTGGGACTGCCATTGTTCCGCTATCTCGGCGGTCCGATGACCATGATTCTGCCGGTGCCAATGATGAACATCCTGAACGGTGGCGCTCATGCGCCGAACAACATCGACGCACAGGAGTTCATGGTGGTGCCGGTGGGAACCGAGGATTTCACCGAGGCGCTGCGCATGGGTGTGGAAGTGTTTCACTCGCTCAAGAAGGTGCTTTCGGGCCAGGGCCTTTCGACCGCTGTCGGAGATGAAGGGGGCTTTGCACCTATGCTGGAATCGAGCGAGGCTGCGTTGGAGGCCATCATGGTGGCGGTCGAAAAGGCCAACTACAGGCCGGGTGAAGATGTTGCAATCGCGTTGGACGTTGCGGCGAGCGAGTTCTACCAGGACGGCGATTACGTGTTCAAGAAGGGCGACGGTTCCCGGCACTCGGCGGAAGACATGATCAAATTGTATGAATCGTGGCTGGACAAATACCCCATCGTCTCCATCGAGGACGGGCTCGCGGAGGACGATTGGGAGGGTTGGGCGGCCCAGAACGATGCTCTGGGAGACAGAGTTCAACTGGTGGGGGACGACCTCTTCGTCACCAACGTGGAGCGCGTGGCACGCGGTATCGAGGAGAACGTCGCCAATGCCGTGTTGATCAAAGTGAATCAGATAGGCACTCTAACCGAGACACTGCAGTGCATCGATTTGGCCAGGAGCAACCAGTACGGAACAGTCATATCGCACCGGTCGGGAGAAACGGAAGACACCTTCATTGCAGATCTCGCCGTGGCGACGGGCGCGGGACAGATCAAGACCGGCAGTGCCTCCCGCACCGACCGGATCTGCAAGTATAATCAACTGCTGCGGATCGCCGAAGAATTGGGTGATTTGGCGATGTACCCCGGGAGGGATGTGTACGGCCTGTGAGGAAGGGACGGATTGTCGCGGCCGCCTTCGTGCTCGGCGGGCTCGCATTCGGCCTGTTCGGAGGTGAGTATCGAGCTATCGACACCTGGAAGCTGAAACGGCAGGTGCGTGAAGAGCGGGCTGCGATCGAAGAGCTGCGCCTGGAGATCGACAGCCTGCGTGCGTACGCGGAGTCGCTCGAGACCAATCCGGAAACTCAAGAACGTGTTGCGCGTGAGCGGTTCGGGATGATCCGGGAGGGAGAGATCGTCTACAGGATCGAGCCAGCTGAGAGGTGACGGTGGGATAGGGACTAGTTATTTTTTACGATTACGGCGGAGTAGCTCAGTTGGTTAGAGCAGCGGAATCATAATCCGCGTGTCGGGGGTTCGAGTCCCTCCTCCG
>CAZOJI010000003.1:0-109937 GCA_964580055.1 uncultured Gemmatimonadaceae bacterium
ACTTCTATGTGTCAGAAAAACAATGAGTTAGAGGACTGCCACCCGATCCGGACACAGCCATCGCATGACCAGCCGGAATTACGTGCCCAGTGGAGTCGAAGCGGTGCCGGCACCCCGGCATTCGAACCCTGGCAGACCCCCGTCCTCAAGAGCTACCTTAGGCCATGTCTTACGCGCTTGTCAGCGGCGGGGGAAAGAACTCCATACTGGCCCTCGACCGCGCTCGTCGGGAGGATCTCGACGTCGGGTACTTCGTATCCGTTTATACAGGTGTCGCCGATCGAGTTCGGTTCCATGGGACCTGCAAGGAACTAGTGGAACAGCAGGCTCTGCTTTTGGGACTCGAGCCAATCGCTGTCCATACAGCCGCTACGGGCCTGGAGGCGGCGTTTCTAAAATCAATGATGAAGCTGGCGAAGCTCGGAGTTCGTGGCGTAATCTTCGGCGACATCGGCGCGGTGAGCGTGCGCAATTGGTATGCGGAACGGGTAGTAGAGGCGGGCCTGGAACACGTCACACCAAATTGGGGGGATCCCTCTATCGAGATCGCGTGGGAGGTGGTCGAGAGGGGGTACCAAGCACTCGTGGTGAGCGTAGATCGAGCCCAACGGGCAGTGAGGTTCCTTGGTCGGGAATTCGACGCAGAACTGGTAACGGAAATCGGGTGCACCGAAGGCATCGACCCCAGCGGTGAGCGGGGAGAGTATCACACTTTCGTGTTCGATGGACCGGCGTTCGAGAGGCCGGTCGAGTTCTCGGTGGTAGGCCAGTTCGAGCTGGAGAAGCACAGATTGGTTGACATGCAACCGCAACCGAGCGGCAGCCACCTGAGCTACTGAGGAGTTCTTTCCGTCCTTGAAGATGCTGTTTCCGAAGCGGGAATCGGAACCCGGCCAGGGATCTCCGATGGCTGAAATTGCGCTCAAGCCACTAGGTGTTCGGCTTCGGAAATTGAAGAAATGGTACGGCGAAGTACCCGCAGTTCAGGCCCTCGACCTGGAAATCGGAGCTGGCGAGTTCGCTGTGCTCTTGGGTCCCTCGGGTTGCGGCAAGACCACCGTTTTGCGCACGATCGCCGGCCTCGAAGAACCCACGTCGGGCGAGGTAGTGATCGGCGATCGCGTGGTGAACGATATCGAGCCGGCCGACCGCGACGTAGCGATGGTATTTCAAAACTACGCACTCTATCCTCACATGACTGTGAGCAGAAACCTCGGATTCGGCTTGAGAATGCGAAAGACCCCGAGAGCGGAAGTCGAAAGGCGGGTCATGGCGGCCGCTACCACGCTCGGCCTGGAAACGCTCCTCGACAGAAGACCGGGGCAACTCTCCGGCGGCCAGCGACAACGTGTGGCCCTTGGCAGAGCCCTGGTACGCGAACCGAGCGTGTTTCTGTTCGACGAGCCTCTATCGAACCTCGATGCCCGTTTACGTCTGGAAATGCGATCGGAGATTGCTGAGCTGCACAAGAGGCTCGGAACAACCATGGTGTTCGTAACGCACGATCAGGTCGAGGCGATGACACTTGGCGAGCGAATCGCGATCCTCAGAGACGGGATGTTGATGCAGTACACCGACCCATTGGAGGTCTACAGGCGGCCAGCCAACCTGTTCGTGGCGACCTTCATAGGCAGTCCTCCCATCAACACCATGGAAGGTCAGCTTTCGTCTGAGGATGGCCGTTCCCGTTTCCGTGGACCGGGGTTGGAGATCCCCACCGGCCGGTACGCACATGCGGGGCCCGTGACGTTGGCGGTACGGCCGGAGTCGCTGCTGCTCAACACAGATCTTGGAGGCGATTTCACGTGCACGGTCCTCAGGATCGAGCCCCTCGGAAACGAGGTGTTGGTTCACCTTGACGGCCCCGGCGAGCGTTGCTGGATATCTCGCATAGGACCGGAGCAACGAGTTTCAGTCGGTGACCCTGTCGAGGTGTGGATCGACCATGCCCATATTCACCTGTTCGCTGGCGAAGAACACACCCGGCTGCTTGAAGCCGAAGAGGGGTGATCCCTGTGGGGCGATGCGGAGCCGACATCGATCAATGACCGTTCGTCCGATTCACCCGCAATCGCAGTGTCAAAACCGATTCCGCTGCATCCCACTGCTCGGACTGCTGTCAACATCCGCATGTGCGGTCGAACGGCAGGATACCGAGGAGATTACACTGCGGGCGCTCAATTGGGCTGCCGATCTGGAGGTCATGGCGGAGCAGCAGATCGCCGATCGGTTTGCCAGTCGTCATCCCGGGGTGACCGTGATCGTCGAGTCGATAGTCAGCAACTACGGAGAAAAGCTCACAACCGCGATCGCATCCGGTACTCCACCAGACGTCTTCCTGCTGGATTCTCCGGACATCCCGGCCTTTGTTGAACGCGGGTTGGTTCTGGACTTGCGCCCCTACGCGGCTCGCGTGGGGTACGCCGCCGACCGTGTATTCCCGCAGGTCCTCGAAGTGTTTGAGCGAGACAGGCGCCTGTTTGCGTTCCCGAAAGGCTTCACTCCGATGGTGCTCTTCTACAATGGCGCCCTCTTCGCAGAACTTGGCGTGCCGGAGCCCCCCGGGGACCGCTGGACCTGGAGCCAGTTTATTGAAACGGCCCGAGCCGTCACCAGAGATGTCGACAATGACGGCGCAAACGACATCTATGCGATCGATTTCCCGAGGCGCTTGTTCGAGTGGATCCCGTGGGTGTGGTCCGCCGGTGGGGACATCCTGGATCCGCGCGGGCAAAGAACTGTAGGGTATCTCGACTCCGAAGAAACGGTCCGCACGTTCGAGTTTCTCACGTCTTGGGTAACGGAGTGGAAGATGGCTCCTGTCCGTTTCTTGCGCGGCGGCGATCCGATGCGTGTAGGCAGGTTCTACCTCGGTCACCAGGCGATGCTTCATTCTGGCCATTGGCTATTGCCGCGTCTGCTCCACTACGCGGAGAGAGGTGACATAAGCGTAGGAGTTGCACCGATACCTCATCGAACCGGGTGCGAGCCGCAGAATGTGCTCTACGCGTCTGGATGGGCGGTTCCCGCAAACGTGAGACACAAGCGACTGGCAGTAGAGTTGGCTGCCTTCCTCGCCGGCGAAGAAGCGCAGCGACTTCGTGCTGAAGCGCGGCTGGAGATCCCTGCCTTCAGGACAGTCGCAATTGAATTGGCGGCCAGCGACACTCTGGGTCTGGAGCAAGCCTTCCTGCGTCAGGTAGCGGTGAGCAGAGCTACCTGGGGAGCCTACGTGTTGGACTTCCACGAGATCGAGGAACTGTCATTCGACATTATGGACAGGCACCTTCTCCAGGGGGATGATCTGGAAGTCGCGGCTGCCGAGGTTGCTCGCGAGATCGATCTCGTGAGAACACGATGACAACGGCCGGTCGCCGCCGGTTGGTGCTGGGGATAGCTGCGTTCGCATCTCTGGCGGCAGCGCTCATCGGCGGACTCGCAGTGACTCGAGCCTCCGTCGCGCGCGCTCACAGGAAGCTGCTGGCAGAAGAGACCGCTATGGCCGTGGAGCTGCTGCGCGGCACTTCGGAGCAAGAATCACTGAACCGGCTGTACGGAAGCCGCTGGTGGTTCTCCACCGAGACGACTCCTTTGCTGGATGAGCCCGTTGTGCGACGTTCGGGACAAAGTGCCGTTGGGATGGCAACAGTATACGACGCCGACTCTTGGTACGAGTTGGGCACACTGCATCTGGCCGCCCCGGCCGGCAGGAGCGACTCTCTTCCGGCGACGGCGCTGGCGTTAGGTGCACTGACGTTGGTGGGGCTTGCTTGGTTGTGTTGGGCGGTGGTGCGTTCGCCCGCGCCACCGAGTTTTCGGCGTCTCTTGTTTCCAACGCTCGCAGTTGCGCTGGCGGCAGTCCCACTTGGCAGGACGGTCGCATGGGCATCCGCCAATCTCGAACGCGCGAGCGATGCGCGGGCTGAAAACGCGGTTCGGACGCTGGGCTTGATACCGAACCTGGATTCGCTGGCTACAATCCCCGGCGGTATCGCGAGAGTGACCGGGGGCGATTACCTGCTGAGAGGCCCTGACGGAACCGTCGAATTCTCCTCACTGTCGGCGGCGGCAACCCGCAGCCTGTCCGACGCGTCCGTTCAAGGTGTGGATCGTGTGATCGCGGCTAGCGTAGAGTATGTCGTCACCGACGTGCAAGGCGTTCGTCTCGCGATGCTGCCGTACGACCACACCGACAGTCCCGTGCCGAATGTGGTGGTGCAAGTCATCATAGGCACGCTGCTGGCTGCGCTGGCCGTCGTGCTCGCCGGTTTCATCGACAGACCTCGCGTGTTCCATCAGAACCTGGTCGCCTGGTCGTTTCTCGCGCCGGCGTCCGTGCACCTGGCGATCTTCACCCTGGGGCCGCTTGCCATAGCGGCTTGGCTATCCCTGCATCGATGGAGCCTGATCGACGTGGCCAAACCCTTTGTGGGGGTCGCGAACTACGCCAGACTACTCAATGACGGAGCTTTCTGGAACGCGATCAAGAACACAGCAGTTTTCACTGCCCACGTGCCCGTTTCCATGGCGATCGCTCTTGCACTCGCGCTCGTCGTCCAGCGCAAGATGCGCGGCATAGTGCTTCTGAGAGCTGTCTTGTTCCTGCCCACTATCACGAGCCTCGTGGCAATCGCCATGGTCTGGCAGTGGATGCTGCATGAAGAATACGGCTTGTTCAACTGGCTGCTTTCCAAGCTGGCTGTAGGACCAGTACCGTGGCTGTCCTCACCTTCCACCGCACTATTCTCGATCATGGTAATGGCAACGTGGATGGTCGTAGGGTATCAGATGATTCTCTTTCAAGCCGGATTGGCCGCGATACCGGGGGACCTCTACGATGCCGCGCGCATCGACGGAGCCAATTGGTGGAAGCGCTTCTTGCACGTAACTCTACCTGGTCTCAGGCACACGCTCTTCTTTGTACTGGTGACTTCTGTGATCGGGTCGTTCCAGGTCTTCGGCGCCGTCTACGTCATGACCGAAGGTGGCCCCCTGCACTCCACCGATGTTGCCGTCTTCCACATTTACCAGGAAGCGTGGGAGTACCTTCGATTCGGGGACGCGGCAGCGCAGAGTTGGGTCCTGTTCGCTATCATCTTCGCGGCGACATGGCTGCAGTTCCGAACACTCGAGCGCAGGGTGGAGAGCGAACAATGAGTACGACCGCGAGTCGTCGGTTTCGCGCATCCGACTTCGCGGTATGGGGAGTGGCTGCGCTCTTGGCGGCCACCATGATCACGCCGTTCCTCTGGATGCTATCCACGAGCCTGATGGATGAGTTGGAGGTGTTCCATTTTCCGCCCCGATTGATTCCAGAAGATCCCCGGTGGGAAAACTACGCGAACGCGTTGAACGCAAGACCGTTCGGCCGCTACTTCTTCAACTCGTTCCTGTTCGCGATATCTGTTGTCTTAGGCCAGCTCTTCACGGCCGCCACTGCCGGATACGCATTTGCAAAGTTTCAGTTCCAGGGTCGTGACAAGCTGTTCCTGGTCTTCCTCTCCACCATGATGGTCCCCGCTGTGGTGGTGATGATCCCCCGGTTCCTTCTCATAGATGCGCTCGGCTGGATCGACACCTATGCCGGCCTGATCAGCACCGAGCTCGTATCGGTGTGGGGAATCTTTCTCATGAGGCAGTACTTCCGCTCCGTTCCAAAGGAACTGGAAGACGCCGCGCGCATAGACGGTGCAGGCCCCTGGAGAGTGTTTTGGACGATTTCGCTACCGCTGGCGAGGCCTGCACTCGCCACGCTCGGTCTATTTGCTTTCATCGAAGCATGGAAGAACCTGCTATGGCCCCTGGTGGTAACTCGATCCATGAGTATGAGGACGGTGGAAGTGGGAATCGCGTCCTTCCACGGAACGTTCGTAATGAACTGGCCATATCAGATGGCCGCGGCCACGACCGCGCTCGCTCCTATCCTGCTGCTGTTCGTTTTCACGCAGCGGTATTTCGTTCAGGGTATCCAGATGACCGGTTTCAAGTGACCGAATCATGTGCGGTTTGCGCCGGTTTTCTACCCGTTGAAGTCCGATATTCCGAAGATAGGGTCGTGTCGTGAACATTGTGCCTGCTGAGAGCGCCGGCAAATGGCCCGCTCTCTTGGCGATATCATTTGCGTGTTTGCTCGCAATGAGCCTCTGGTTCTCTGCAACCGCAGTGGTTCCAGTCCTTACGGAACGGTGGGGTTTGACAGAGGGATCAGCGGCATGGCTCACCATGTCGGTGCAACTCGGCTTCGTTTTAGGTGCGCTGCTGAGCGCCCTGTTCAACGTGGCAGATATCTGGGCGCCGCGCAAAGTGTTCGCCGTTGGAGCCTTCGCCGGGGCGATCTTGAATGCTCTGATCCCGGTGATCGGGGACCATTTTCTCGTTGTTTTGGGAATGCGTTTCGGTACCGGAATGGCATTGGCAACGGTGTACCCCGTCGCAATGAAGATCATTGCTACATGGACCGATCGGGATCGAGGCCTTGCCATCGGTTTGCTGGTGGGCGCTTTGACGGTGGGAAGCGCTTCACCACATCTGGTGCGTGCACTCGGTGGCGTCAGAGACTGGCAACTGGTGCTCTTCACCGTCTCCGGTCTCGCAACGATAGGTGCGGTTCTGAGTTGGTGCGCGGGAACGTTGGGGCCGTACTCAGCACCTACTCCCAAACTCAAGTGGAGACACATGGGTCGTGCACTGGCCTCGAGACCGCTGAGGCTGGCGAATCTCGGTTACCTGGGCCACATGTGGGAGCTGTACGCGATGTGGACTTGGATACCGGTATTTCTGACTTATTCCTTCCGAGCCTCGGGAATGAGCGCAACCGCAGGCGACAGTACGGTGGAAGCGCTAGCCTCGGCTGGCGCGTTCGCGGTGATCGCCGTGGGTGGGCTGGGTAGTCTAATCGCCGGGCGCCTTGCCGATACGTGGGGACGCACGAGAACCGCCATCCTCAGCATGGCCGTCAGTGGTAGTTGTGCCGTGGCCATTGGATTCTGCGTCGGGCTATCGCCCGTTCTCGTCACTGGCCTGGCCTTGATCTGGGGTTTTGCCGTTGTCGCAGATTCGGCGCAATTCAGCACCAGTGTGAGCGAGTTGTCTGATCCCGACTACCTAGGGACTCAACTGACCACTCAGACCGCCATGGGCTTCTTGCTCACCATGGTGTCGATACGGTTGGTACCGGCACTTTTGGGAGTGGTGGGTTGGGAGTGGGCCTTCATCGTTCTGGCCCCAGGTCCCGTATTCGGGATCTGGGCCATGATGAAACTGAAGAATTCCCCCGAGGCCTCACAGCTCGCAGGTGGGCGCGGGTAGGCAATCCGCGCCGGGTATTTTGCTGCGGTACAAGCGGACAAGACATCCGTGTTATCTTGGTTACGGCCAGATTCGGAATGGTGACGGGACACGAACACCGAGATACTGATGCCCGGCGAACCTCGCGATCAGAAGCCTCGCATACGGCTCACAACGCTATCACACGGCGCTGGCTGAGCATGCAAGCTCAGTAGATCTGAGTTGACGCAGGTACTGCGTCATGTTCCGCACTTTGACGATCCGCGAATTCTCGTTGACGCCGCGGCATGCGACGACGCGGCGGTATTCAAGTTGTCGGACGACCAGGCAATCGTGGTTTCCGTAGATTTCTTCGCGCCCATTGTAGACGATCCAAGGGCTTTCGGTGCCATAGCTGGCGCCAATGCCTTCAGCGACATCTACGCGATGGGAGCCACTCCACTCTTCGCCCTCAATGTCGTTGCGTGGCCCAGGGATCCCGATATGCTGGAATTGCTCGGTGAAACGCTGGACGGCGGTGCTGACTCAGCCAAAACCGCGGGGGCGTTCGTGCTGGGCGGCCACTCGATCGACGATAAGGAACCCAAGTACGGGATGGTCACGGTTGGCATGGTGCACCCTGAACGCATCGTGAGCAACTCTGCAGCGCGACCAGGAGACATTCTCGTACTAACAAAGCCACTGGGTACGGGCATCGTCAGCACGGCCCTCAAGCGCGGTCTAATAACCGAGCAAGATATGGAATACGCGGTCGATGTCATGGCGACGTTGAATGCGGGTGCCGCCCGCGCGATGGGGGAACTCGGAGACGCCGTTCATGCCGCTACAGATGTAACCGGATTTGGGCTCCTTGGTCACCTCCGAAACATGTTGGAGGCCAGCGCCATGAGTGCAGTCATTTCCGCTCATGGCGTACCGCTCCTCGAGGGTTCCGAAAAACTAGCGGACCGCGATGCGGTGCCTGGCGGCTCGAAGGCAAACCTCGAGTATGCGAGCCAGGTGACTGTCTGGGCCGAAGATGTATCAGCGGCGAGGAGACTGCTTCTCTGTGACGCGCAAACATCCGGCGGGATGCTGATTGCTGTCGATCCTCACGAAGCTAATGGCCTGATTCGGGAGTTGGAGCGGAATGAGACTCCTGCTGCGGCGCGAATCGGGGAGGTCGTCGAAAGGCGCGAGACACTTATCGAAGTAGTCGCCTGATACCGCGAGCTGCAAGATCAACTCGGAACCGGAATGGTGCAGTGAAAACAGGAACGCGGGCTTCCATTGTCGGGTGGCTTGCCGCTGCTTTGGTCCTCTCCTCACCGGGCAGAATGACCGCTCAGTCAGGGCTCTCGGTACCCAAGTTTGATATCGCAGCGTCTCCTCTCACGCTCACCAATGACGTCAGACCCGGGCAATACCTTGGAATCCCCGGTCGAATGGCGGCCTGGCTGGGCATGGAGACGGGTGAGGCCGAGGTCTGGGTCCATCCTCTCAAGCTGGCGAACGACTTCGAGTTAGCGTTTCTCATACCGGACTACGTAGAACCGATTTTAGGCGCGGACGTGGCCCGTACGGTGGAAGTGCGTCCAGAACTGACAACGATCACTTACAGTCACGCGACCTTCACCGTGCACCAGCACATTCTAGCTCCGCTGTCGGCCCCGGGATTGCTCGTGTTGCTGGACGTCCAGACGTTCAGGCCGCTTGAGATTCAGGTCAGTTTCAACACCGTTTTCCAATACGCCTGGCCCGGAGCATTCGGCGGTCAGTACGCGTTCTGGAACCAAACGGAGAAAGCCTTCGTTCTCTCTGAAAGCCTCCGGGAGCGCAATGCGATGATCGGTTCTCCTTGGGCCGCAACCGCATCTGCTCACCCGGCACACGCTCTGCCTGACGCTCCCAACACTTTCGTGCTGCCGGTGGACTCTGCGCGTGCCGAATCGGAGTTTTTGCCGATCGCAATCGCCGCAGCAATAGCTCCCCGAGACTCGGTGGCGACTATCTATCGTAAACTGATCACCACCGCGGAGGATCTTTACAGAGAGAAGTTGGCCCACATAACGGAGTTGCTTGCCGGCACCACCTCCATTGATACTCCAGACGACGAGCTCGATCTGGCGTTCGCCTGGTCGAAGATCAACCTGGATGAAGCTCTGGTGTGCAACCCCGATCTCGGATGCGGCTTAGTAGCCGGGTGGGGACCGTCAGGCCCGGGCACTCGACCCGGCTTCGGATGGTTTTTCGGAGGGGACGCGGCCATCAACTCTTTTGCGATGGATGCAGTCGGCATGTGGACTCACGTTGCGCAGGGGCTCAAATTCCTCGCGCACTATCAGAGGGCTGACGGCAAGATCCCCCATGAGATTTCTCAAGCCGCTGGACGGATCCCGTGGTTCGACGATTTCCCCTACGCGTATTACCACGCCGACACGACGCCCTATTGGATCGTGGCATTGTGGCGCTATTGGCGCGCCTCTGGTGACGACCAACTCCTGTCGCAACTGTGGCCGTCGCTGATGGCCGCCTACGGCTGGTGCCGGACCCGCGATTCCGACGGTGACGGGATCATAGAGAACGGGCCGGAGAACCTCGGTGCGATCGAGGTCGGGCAGCTTGGTGAGGGCATGCACCAGGACATCTATCTGGCCGCCGTATGGATCGAGGCGCTGGAGGCCATGACGGAACTTGCCGCAACCATGGGTGAAACAGGCATATCTGAGGAAGCGGACCGACTGTACGAGAAAGCCAGTGCCAGGCTCAACTCTGCCTATTGGCGAAGTGGCGACGGCCATCATGCTTTCGGAATTCTCCAGTCTGGTGAAACCAACGACAATTTGACCGTTTGGCCGGCGACCGCAGCCTCGTTTGGGTTGCTGGACGCCGAAACCGCCGAGAGTACCTTGACGAAACTGGCAGCGGATTCGATAAGCGCCGATTGGGGAGCGAGGATGCTCTCCACCGGCAGTGAGTTCTACGATCCAATGCACTACAACAATGGAGCCGTGTGGCCGTTCGTAACGGGATTCGTGGCTTGGGCCCAATACAATTACAGAAGACCCTGGGCCGGGTATCCACTCGTCGATGCGCTGAAGCAGATGACTTTCGATTGGGCCAGGGGACGGCATCCCGAGTTGCTGTCGGGTGGCTACTACAGACCGCTCGACACGGCAGTCCCGCAACAGTTCTTCGCAACCTCGATGCTCGTATCCCCGACGCTTGCGGGAATGTTCGGTTGGGAGCCCGACGCACCGCGCCGGCGGGCGAGGCTGTCACCGCAGCTTCCATCCAACTGGTCACGTTCGTCGCTGCGCAATCTCCTCGTGGGCGACGCTAACATCGATATGGAACTGATTCGCTCGGACGGCTCGCTCGAGGCACGTGTATCGCACGAAGGACCTCCCGTGGAATTGGAGCTGACTCTTTCTCTTCCCGCAGGGGCAGCCGGGGTTCAAAGGCAGGCCCCCCCCGCGAACAAAAGGGAAGGAATCGAAATCACCCGGGACCCTCGCGAGGTCCGAGTGGCCACATTGCTGTCGCTGTCCGATGAAACGCAAACTGTCCGGCTGCATTGGAATGGCGGCCTCACCGTGGTCCCTCCCACCGTGCGCTTGACGCCCGGCCAAACCAGCCAAAGCATTCGCGTACTCGACTTCACACCTACGCAAGATGGATGGCTCATTACACTCGAAGGCGAAGCCGGCCGCGAATACAACGTCGACCTCATCGGTGAGCCGGCTCGGATAGTGGAGGGCACCGCTCGTATGGCTTCGGACGGGAACAATCACACGCTCCGTGTCTCTTTCGCGCCTGGAGACGGGAGATACGCGCAGACCATCCACCTCCACCGCACTATGCGCTGAGCCACAATGCTCGTCGGTGCATTCGATCCATCCGCGTGGACGGGTCTGGTATTCGCCCCAGTGCGCGGGAACGGCTTTGCCCTTCAGTTTGCCGTCGATACCGAGAAGAGACGATTCGAAGGGCACGACTTCCTGGACATTGTGCACGAGGTTGGTCCCTGCGCACCCGATGGCAGCTACGCCAGGATGGCGTTCGATCACAGGCGTGGAATCTCAGCCGAGACGGAATCCCTGCAAGGTGACTGCGAAGCCGGCCACGCGAGCATGACTGTCGAATGGTCGAAGTCGAGCGACGACACATGCGTCGGAAGAGTGCGGGCGGCTGAGTCATTTGGACTCGAGTGTCGAGCCTACTACCCGTGGGACTGGAATGGATCGTGGACCTTTCGGAAACCTGAAGGATGCAAATCGCTCACAAGAGTGTCACTCCTCGGCGAAACCACTCCAGCGGGGCAGGTTTTGAGCGTCTCGCTATTCCGATCATCAGAGGAAGGAGGGGTTGTGAGCAGCGCGGGTTCCACCGCCGATAACGATCAATGTCGCTTCCACTTCGGAATGTCACCGGGGGATGTGCTATGGTTTACTGCGGTCGCGGGCACCCGAGCCGGTTCGCTGGACACCGCTGACGGCGACACCTTCGATCCTGACGAGATCGATCGGCTACTCGCACGGGCAGAAGCTCGTTACGCTGCTGAACGTGTGACAGTGAACGGATATTGGGACGGACTGGCCGCCTCCATAACCAACAATTTGCATTGGATGACGGCTCTCAAGCCCGAATGCGGCACCCGCTACACTCCGGCCGGACGTAAGTGGATCTTCCCGCGGCACGGCGGCGGCAGAGACCATTGGACGGTGTTCTGTTGGGACGCATTCTTCAACGCTCTCGAACTGGGGCTGGAAAGCCCGGAACTCGCGCGCGAAACGCTCCACGGCGTTTTGGACTCCCAGTACGAAAACGGCAACATTCCTAACTGGCGCGGCCGCTTCGCCGGCACCCCTGACCGGTCTCAACCACCAATTGGCAGCTTCGTCACGCTCAAGCTTTTTTCCCGTACAGGAGACAGGCAGATGCTCGAGAGAGCGTTTCCAATTCTGGATCGCTGGTCCGCCTGGTGGCGAGAGTCGAAGCGTGATGGACTGCGACGCGACGGAAACGGCAACGGTTTGTTCGAGTGGGGCTGCGATTTGGATCTCCTGCAGGATTCGCCGGCTCATTGGGAGAACGAGGCGAGCTATCACCAGCTAGCCGCATGGGAGTCCGGTCAAGACGACCTACCGAACTGGGACGACGCGTCCTGGATGTCGGACTCAGAGACCTACGACCTGGAGTCCGTCGACCTGAACTCGCTGATCGCCCTGGATTTCGAGTGCTTGCGAGAAATTGCCGCTATCTTGGGCTACCGTGCTGAAGCAGAACGATACGGAAGACTTTACGAAGAGATTTCCAGCAGGATCAACGAGCTGTTGTGGGACGAAAACAGTGGGATGTACGTGGACCGTTTCTGGAATGGGCGGTCTTCTTCGCGCCTTGCGGCATCGAACTTCTATCCATTGGTTGCCGGCGTCGCGCCACAGGAGCGCGCTGAGCGAATACTAAGCACTCTTCTCGACGAGAAGAAGTTCTGGGGTGAGTATGTGTTGCCGACGATATCCCGGGACGACCCTGTTTTCGGCGATCAACAATACTGGCGCGGCACAATCTGGCCTCCCACGAACTATCTGGTCTACCAGGGTCTGAAGCGATATCATTTCGACGAGGTGGCCGCATTACTGGCGCGGCGGAGTGTTGACCTATTCTTGGGAAGTTGGCAGCGTTTCCAACTGTGCCGCGAGAACTATGATAGCCGCACCGGAGCTGGAGGTGGACAAAAGTACCAGAGCTGGGGACCGCTGTTCGCCCTGATGGGAATCGAGGAGTTCATCGACGTCACTCCATGGGAGGGCCTGCGGATTGGGACCCTGTTCCCGCCGGACGCGAGCGAACTCAGTGCGATTCGCGTACGGGATCACCTGTGGAAAGTAAAGCTATCGGATGGAGGAATCCACGTTTCCGTGGACGGTAACCGATCGATCGAATCCAGCAGCCCGATTGTACTTCGTGAAGTCGAGTTGGAGGCAGGCAGTATCAGAGGGAAGATCACTGCCTCTAAGGCCACTGACGTCACGATATCGTTCGAAACGGACGAAATTGTTGTAACGGTGGATGGTGTCAGCAATTCTACAACCGCCAGAACCGTGCATATTCCTGCAGGGGAGCACACGTTGTCCATCGCACCTCTGTCCGATCTGACATAGATCACACTCGTTGCGTAGACCGCAGAAACGGAGCTGATGCAGATGCCGGTGAGGAACCTTCAGGAAAATGCCGTAGCCAGGAAGTATGAGGAGTTGAAGGGCACCATGCCCGAGTTCTGTGGGTGTGACATGTGCCGCGACGACGTCCTCGTTTACGCTTTGAACCGTTTACTGCCGCGTTACGTTGCCCAACCCGCCGGTGAAGTCATCACCAATGTCTCGCTGGAATCGGACCAACCGAAGGCAGACATATCGGTGGTGATTATGGAGGGGATGCGCCGAGTGCATTCAGAACCCCGCCCCGGGCATCCCCCGAAATGAGCAACGGCCCCGGTGTCCCGCCCCGGGGCCGCCAACTCACTACTACCCACTCACAACTCACCTCCCACCCATCATCGCGTCCCTGATTGCCTTGAACTCGGTGCCCTCGTTCCAGTTGGGGAAGGTCGACTCATTCGCCAGCCGATACGCTACTCTAAAATAGAGGCGAATGTCGTCGATGGCACCCGCAAGGTCCCAATTGGGATCGTACTCATCCGATGGTTGGTGGTAATGATTTGCGCTGTAGTCGTCGAGCTGCTGCTGAGTCCACTCCGGACCGTGCTCGATATGGTCTATTCCCGCGTCAGCATATAGGGCTGGAACTCCCACCTTGGCGAAGCTGAAGTGGTCCGAACGGTAGTATGAACCGGCTTCCGGACGAGATTCGGGATTCACCACACGATCCTGAAAGGCCGCAGCCTCGATGAAATAGCCGTCCAGCTCGGAGTTGCCGTACCCAACAATGGCTATGTCGCGCATCGGACCGAGGATGTTAAGCGCGTCCATGTTTATCGCCGCCACCGTTCTTTCGAGTGGGAACACGGGGTTGGCGGCATAGTAAGCTGAGCCGAGCAACCCCTGTTCCTCGGCTGTGACGGCCATCAATACGATCGAGCGTGACTGCGGTTCTTCAAGACTCAGAAAGGCTTCGGCAATCTCGATGAGCGCCGCAGTGCCGGTTGCGTTATCCATGGCTCCATTGAAGATCTGATCGCCTTCGAGGTTGGGATTGCGTCCGAAGTGGTCCCAATGCGCGGTGAAGAAGACGTACTCGTCTGCCCGATCGCTACCGGGCACCAGGGCGAGGACATTGTTTGAAACCGACCTCTCGACAGTGTTGCGCAGCGACACCGACGCGTTCATGCCCATCGAAACCGCGTCGAAGCCGGGCTGTGTAGCTGCCGTCTTCAGCGAATCGTAGTTGAGACCCGCTCGCTCAAACAGCGACTGCGCGGTCTCCACATGCAACCAGCCTTCTACCGCGAGGCGAGACATGTTGTTGTTTTCATCAACCAATGCGAACTGAGGCCCTGTCCAGCTATTTCGGACCGTTTCCCATGGATACGATGCGGGCTCGGCTTCATGTATCACTAACGCACCTGCCGCGCCTTGTCTGGCGGCTTCTTCGAACTTGTAGGTCCACCGCCCATAGTAGGTCATCGCATTTCCGTTGAACAATGCCGTGTCCTTCGTCGCGAATCCCGGGTCGTTGACGAGAATGACCGCGGTCTTGCCGGTGACGTCTACTCCTTCGTAGTCGTTCCAGTCGTTCTCAGGAGCGACGATGCCGTATCCAACAAAGACCAATTCCGAATTGGCGATTTGCTCCCTATCGACCACCCGCTTGGTCCAGGCCACGAATTCGTCCCCGTAACGGAATCGTGTGGTTGGACCTCGGCCGCGTATTTGAAGCGCCCCGCTGGGATCTGCAGTTATCGATACCAGGGGTACTTGCTGGAAGTAGCTGTCACCGTTACCTGGCATTGCGCCCACTTCTTCAAAACGTGCGCGCAGATAATTGATCGTGCTGTCCTCGCTGGCCGACGCGGGGGCTCTCCCTTCGAAGGCATCGGACGATAGCACCTGTACGTCGGCAGAGAGATCTTCGGCACTGATCGTGTCAAGTGCGGCATCGAGCCGAGGATCACCACTGCAGCTCAGGAGCGTACCCGCCAAACCCGCAACTCCCACTACTCGAGCTAGAATCATTTTCTCTCCCCTCGTGTAACGTTATGATCGCTGCAGCATATTCTGGTGTATAGGGAAACACCGTGAACGCCGTTCACTGTCAGCCATTGGAGGTCCAGGGCATCTCTTCGGCACCTCAGTACTCGCGGTAAAAACCGTTCACGGAAGTGCCCGAAGATCCGCAGCCGCTTCGCGGATTCTTCCAGACATGCTGGCGAGCGCTCTCGCAACCGTGAGTGCATACATTCTGGCCTCCGCGATGTCTCCCTGCTCCAATGCTTCTCGAACAGCCGGCATGGTTTTCACCCCATAACCAGTATAGAAGCCGGGAGCATATATCATGTGGCGGAACCAGGGACGCTCGGGTAGGCCCTCTTCTAAACCGAGATCCCGCTCAGTGAGATATATCATCCGGTTGATGGATCTCAGTGCTTCGCGTTCCCTCTCTAGCACGCCGGAGCCGAGCGCGGTTGCGGCTAGGAATGCCGCATCAAATTCAGCACCTGCCTGTGCCAAATCGCTCACGGCCGCTCGTAGCACCGTCAGATCCGGAGCTTCAACACCACACATATCCCCAGCGATCTCCGTGATTTCCGCCACGTAGTCTGCGTATGTGAGGGCAGCGTCGGTGAAGCTGAACGGCAGGATTGGTGCGTCTGCCATGCGAAGCATCGCGACCGACATTGCGCCGCTCAGCATCTTGCCGTAAGCGAAAGTGGGATCGTGGAAACGCATGAAGAAGTCATAGCTATCATAGATCGAGTGATACACTCCCGTCCTTTGGGCTCCGCCAACCCCTATGTTGGCCGACGCGATGTTGAGATGGTCGACGAATACCGTGTAATCGGATCCCGAACCCAAGGCGCCCAAACGGAATTCACGCTCCTTCGCCCGAAGAGAGTCTGCCCGCGAGCGAGATCGTTGAAGGTCACGTTCTGCAATCGCCTCCAACGCACCCTTACCGGTCTCCGGATCTCGGGTGTCGCGAGCGATCTCGCGAAAGAAGGTTTCCAGCGTATGCGATCCCGACACGCTCAACCACCCTCGGCTGTAGCTATCAGTATTGAAGTACGCCACGCCTTTGTCGCGGAGTTCTTCCGCATGGTCTTCACCCCATTCGGTGGATCCGAAGAGTCCCCACTCCTCGGCATCCCAAAGAGCGAAGATCATCGTGCGTTTTGGACTCCACCCGGTCTTCAAGAGTTCGGAGAACGAACGAACCGACTCCATCACCGTCGCGGCACCGGAAAGTGGATCTTGCGCTCCATTCACCCATGCATCGTGATGGTTGCCGTGAATCAACCACTGGTCGGGGTAAACAGACCCGCGGATCTCAGCAATTACGTCGTATATGGGCCGCACTTGCCAATCAAACTCTAGTGCAACCCGTACGTTCGCCGGTCCTGGACCGAGATGATAGGTAGTGGGCAGCGCTCCCTTCCAGTCGTCATTGGGTGCCACGGGTCCGCCGAGAGCTTCTAGCAATGGCAATGCGTCGGCATGCGATATAGGGAGGACCGGTATGGACATGATTGTGGTCGTTTCTTCCCTGGACAGCCTCCTTGCGCCTTCTCTGCTTCCCCATCCGGGAGTCTGAGGGTCGCCGGGATGTTGCGGCATGTCCAACACACTACCGCGCTGTACCCCATGATCTGGGCGCATGGGTCCGGCCGGGTACGGATCTCCCACGTAGTATCCATCCTCCTCGGGATCCGAGTAGATGATGCACGCGATCGCTCCACGTTCAGCCGCCACCTTTGGTTTGATGCCCCGCCAACTGCGGCCGTATTTGGCTATTACGATCTTGCCGCTCACATCGACACCGAGTTCCTCGAGTGTCTCGTAGTCACGCGGAAGCCCGTAGTTCACGAACACGAGTTCGCCGGTGACATCGCCGTCAGCCGAAAAGGCGTTGAACGTTGGCAGCTGCCCGCGGTCCGCCGAGTCCTTGTCCTCGGGGAAGGCTTCCTCTGCTAGCCTCGCGACGTAGTGCTCGGGACTGAGCAACTCGAGATGACGTTCAACCGGCGTAGGCAGCAACACATGGAATTCCTCAATCCGGGCATCGACTCCCCAGGATCGGTATTTCTCGAGCACGTATTCGGCCACGGCCCTCCCGCCGGGTGAACCAGCATGATGCGGATCTTCGCTCATGTTGCGTATGTATTCGTGAAGCAACGCTGTGTCAGGCGTGGCACGCAGTATCCGTTCGAGCCGTGCTTGTTCCTGAAGCGCGTCTTCAGGGAAGCCGCGTATGGGTGCAGTCTGCGCTGCGGCATTTGCGACCAGTGCAGCCCCACAAATGACCGTAAACAGCGTGCTTCGAAGCAGCATTGATACTTCCTTTCATTCTCATACGTGCCGGCCAGGAGTGGAGGATTCTATATGCTGTAACGCCCCGTCGAAAGGGCCAGGATCAACCCTTCACCTCATTATGCACGACAGAGCAGGGCTTTTTGAGCCATGGCTACACGGGGCTACTGCACGATCGTTGCGCCCGAGGAAGGCCTGCAAAAATGCATGGTACTCTTGGTAGTGGCCGTCGCATAGCCGGCCGCTACTTCCCCGACGAATCGATCCGCAGCTTCCCTATCAACGAGAGCCACGGCACACCCCCCGAACCCGGCACCCGTCATCCGCGCGCCAAAGCAGGCGCCGTGGGCGCGAGCCAATTCGGTGATCCGATCCAGTTCAGGACAGGAAACTTCATAAAGATCTCTGAGACTCGTATGGGACTCGTTCATGAGCTGTCCGACCCTCCCCAAATCGCCGGCTCGCAGTGCGTCCGCCATGAGCAATGGGCGCTCCATCTCGGCCACGACATGCTTCGCCCGCCTGAACACCTCCGCATCCATTGAGTCTCGGGAGTTCTCGAGAGTTCGAGGATCCACATCCCTCAAGGATCGTACATCGGGATTGGCGGTCTGGAGTGCGGCAACAGCATCTTCGCAACTAATCCGGCGATCGTTGTATTCACTAGAGGCGAGCGACCTACGCCCCCCTGTATCCATTACCACAAAACAAGCCGAAGCCGGGATCGAAACCAGCTCGTACTCCAGCGTTCTGCAATCAAGAAGCAAGGCGCTGCCTGCCACACACAGCGCGGAAGCAAATTGATCCATGATCCCGCAGTTGACACCTACGTAATGGTTCTCAGCCGTCTGACACAAGCGAGCCATATGATCCGGGCGCCAAGCAACCGATGCAGCGTGGCAGAGTGCCCTTGCGGTCGCCATTTCGACCGCGGCGGACGAGGCCAGGCCAGATCCGACGGGGACATCTCCCGTTATCACCAGATCGGCGCCGGGCAGGCTCAATCCTTCCTGGCTCAAAACCCAGACGACGGCCGCAACGTAGTCGAACCAGCCGGAGCCTCCAGGGACTTCGAGTGCGCGTACTTCGGTAGCGCACGTCTCATCCAAAACAATCGAATGTGCCCTGATAAGCTCGTCTCTTCGGGGCCTGAATGCGACAGCCACGAAACGGTCGATGGCCATTGGGAGAACGAACCCGTCGTTGTAATCAGTGTGTTCCCCTATCAGGTTCACGCGACCCGGTGCCAAGGCAACTGCTGTGGGTCCTTTCTCGGAAAAGAGATCTGTAAACCTCTTTCGAGCTTCATCAACCAGGTTCATGAACAAGGGTTATCCCCATCGCTCATTCTGTGGACCAGTGTTCCTAATCAGGTTCCGAGTCGTTTGTGAGCTCAATTCTCACGGTCGTTCCCTCTCCGACCCTGCTGTCCAATTCAATGCTGCCACCCCAAGACTCTACGAGTCGCTTGCATATGGCCAATCCCAAACCCGTGCCGCTCGTGGTGGTGGAGAACTGAGGCTCAAAGACGTGGGGCAAGTCGGATCGAGGGATGCCCTTTCCGTCGTCGGTTACCGTGATCGTGGGCGATCTTGGTCTCTCTCCACCGACCGTTATGGTTACCTCGGTAGCGTCTCCATCGCGCGCGTTCTCTATGAGATTCACGAGCACTTCCTTCACTTCGTCCCGTCGCACCTTGGCGACCACGGAGTCATCGGCTCTGACAACCACGTTGGTCTCGCCTCCGAATGCGTAGAGCTCGGCTGTCTCCCGAGCAATCGCACCCAGTTCAGCGGGTGCAAGAGGAGTGGATTCAGCGAGAGGAGCACCGAAACGTGCAAACGCACGTGCGATAGAATCCAAGCGCTCGATTTCGGCAAGTATTTGTTGAGCCGTCCGGTCGAGCGTGTGTCCAAAATCGCCACGCGGGTCGCCGTATGACCGTTTCAGATGCTGCACACCCAACCGTATCGGTGTGAGCGGGTTCTTGATCTCGTGAGCGATCTGCCGAGCCAGTTCCCCCCAGGCAAGCACGCGAACAGCGCGCGCTAGTTCGGTAGTGTCATCAAGCGCAAGAACGCATCCACTGGGCTCCCCATGCATCGCCGAGATCTGTGCGCGGATGTGCAGCTCCCCGACGGTGAATTCGCTGGAATCGGATTCGGCACGCCCGTTGAGGAAACCGCGCACCCATTTCCATACGGGCACCCAATCAGCGCCACCTAGAACGTGAATGTGGGAACCGGAGGGTAGCGGTGCTGAGAGCAGTTCTTCGGCGCGCGGATTCGCGATCATGACGCGCATCTCCCTGTCGAGAGCAATCACACCAGTCGCCACGTTCTTCAGAACCGTGGCCGTGCGGCGCCTCGCCGCTTCCAGAGCCGACCGGCTGCGTTCGATGTCACTGGCCATTCTTTCAAACGCGTCTACTACCGAAACGAACTCAGTAGGAACACCAGGGTCGAATGGTGGCGGTCTCTTTCCGCTCCCTACGGCCACGGCCGCATCGCGAAGTGAACGGACCGGGTCGGCAAGGGATCTTGCGGCGAGCGCCGATAGTTTCGCGGCGGCGGCAAGTCCGATCAAGGTTGCGAGCAGAAGGCCGTAGAACACGTCCTCCTGTTCCGAATGTATGTCTCGCACGTCCACCAGGCGTGGCACAGCGAGAGTCCCTTCGCCGTCAGTGAAAGCCCCTCGAAACTGACGATACCCCATTCGCGTTGCGCGCCCCCCCACCGCCACATCAGCCGTGACTTCAGACTCCTCTCGCAGTTCAGCGCTGCGATAGACGTCCGGGGGCATGAAATGCCCCAGAAGCCCAAGTTCTGCCAGAACGGCAGGCCTCGCCTGACTCAACACTCCGCCGTCGTACCAAATCAGATCGGTGTTGAGCCGCATTGTCAGATCAGTGAGACGCTCTCTGAGCTCATTTGGATCCAAGTCCACGAATTGGCGCGCAGTCTCCGAAGCGTCACTCAGAGTTTGACTGATCAAGAGATCTCGACTTCGTTCCGCGTCGCCTCGCAGCCGCTGCACGGTCCAAGCCGCATAACCGAGTGTCGGCAGTATGAAGAACCCCGAGAGAACGAGAGCCAGCCTGGCCCTGTAAGAGCGGATCGCAATCAATCCGCCAATCCACGCAGGTAAGGCTGCTCGCCCTGCCAGTGCCTCGCCCAGAGCCCAGAGCATAGCTATCAGCACGACGTTCCAAACCAACAACAGAGCACCTCTGACTAGAGACCGGCTCAGATCTCCCAGCGAAACGTCTATGAGAAGCTCCATTCGGACACCCGGTTGTTGTTCCAAGGGTGTCACTCCGAGCACTTTCCAGCCGTCTCTGCGCCATCTTATCCCGCCATTGTCCTCGATATCTCCCGGAAGCTCGCGCACAGACATTTCGTAAGGAGCTATCACGCGTCGCTCGCCACGGAGGAACCTCGCCAAACGAGCTGGTTCAATCAGCCTTGACCGAGGCCCTACCCCAATCGTGAGCACCGAACCATCTGGGAACGGTACAGCGGCAAGGTAGATAACCCCGGCAGGGCG
This sequence comes from uncultured Gemmatimonadaceae bacterium, assembly GCA_964580055.1. Lineage (GTDB taxonomy): Bacteria > Gemmatimonadota > Gemmatimonadetes > Gemmatimonadales > GWC2-71-9 > JBDGYW01. The sequence goes on from CAZOJI010000003.1 coordinate 21,303, forward strand.
ATTCACCGGCGTGACAGATATGGAACCGGGCTGTTCAATGGCCGTAGCCTGGAGCAATTCCGAGCTGAGATCCAGGTCGGCGAGATCGAGTCGAACGAGTTCTTCGGCATCGGGCCCCCAGGAAGCAAGCACGGCCGGGTAATCCTGCTGACTGAGAAAAGAATGGCGCCACAAAGCATACAGTTCGGCGGTTGTGCTCGGCATATCACCCTCGAGAAGCTCTTCGCCAAGACGCTCCAGATAACCCATCGGCACGGCGTCGCCTTCCTTGACTCGCCCGGCATCACGCTCGGCCAACAGCAGTCGTCCCTCCACCACTGCTCCCCAGGTAAGCAGAGCTGCTCCGGCACCAGCGACCACCGAGACACTGGTAACCGTTTGAAGTCGGGGGGCTGGGAGCACCGACATCAGGATAGGGGGAATCCATAAAAACGCATACCAAACCGGCCAACCGACCACAGGAGCCCAGATGTAGATCCCCAGAACAGCTATTCCAGCAACAGAGAATATCACACACCAGGTAGTCCACACCGGAGGTACCAACGCGACCCTGCCTCGCACTAGGAACGCGGTGGCAAGCAGGACAACCGTGCTGGCAACAGTCAACATGGTCTCCCATGTGACCCACAGACCCAATCCGACACCACTGCTGGGAGGTGTGATACCATTAGCGAGTGCGGATATCGCGAAAGGCGCCGAAACAACGAATCCTGCAGCCAACGCGAGACCAATCCAGTGACGAGTGAGCCCTTTCCTCGAAAGCGGAGATAGTGCTGCCGTGCAAAGCGCGGTCACAACCAACAACGCGCCCGCAGATGCAGAGAATGGCCCCAGGGCCCCGAGGAAGTAGGTTGCCTCAGAGAAAATGCCGCCGAGTCCGATGCGGTTTCCGGCAGGAGTGAAGATCAGCACGGTACTGATCCCCCCAGCGGCGATCCAGCGGAATAAGACAGGAGCGCTCAACGTGAAGAGCACAAGTGTGAGCAGCAGTCCGGTCGCAACCAGGCGCCCCCCAGCGTCGGTGATTTCCAGCTTGAGGTCGCCCTGCGCAGGGGGAATGATCTCTACGCTGAACAGAGTGTCGCTGCCCAACGTGTAGTCGAATACTCCGCGTACATCGGAGGGCGCTTCCCATGACCTATAGAACCTGAGTTCAGTACCAGTCTCACGAGAAAACCTCGCAGCCACCGTCTCCGACCTATCGGGTACAGCGCTGTCAGCCCATAACACCAATTGCCCCATGCCGATTGTGGAACGCAACTGGCGTTGCGCTTCCAACAGCACATAGAACTGATTGACGCGAGCCGAAAGTGGAGCAGGGCCTGGAACCGGCGCCACACGGTGACGACCTGCCCACGCCAAAGCAGTGCCGGACGTGTCGAGCACAACCGCGCCGCGTTCAGGGCCTCCGCTGCCAACAATGCTTTCGAGTTGCTCGAATGCATCCCGCTGCGACGAAAGGTCGACCGTCGCCGCCGAATCAGCCAAATCTCGCGCAAGTTCGACACTTGCACTCAATCTCCTGCTCAACTCCTCACCAGCAGAACTCAATATCTCTTCCCGCAACTCCGGCCACTCCGTCTCCACCTCCCTCACGCGCCATGAAAAACTCAATGCCAGGAAAGACGCCACCAAACCGACAGCAGCAACGGCAATTGACGAACGACGTCGCGACGCGGCTTGTACGATCAGAGAGCAAACACCAAGGCAACCGGCAACTATCGCCCAACCCAGACCCGGCTTCACTAGCCAGAAACCCAGTGCACCGCACTGTACGACTATCAACACCTGTCGGGACAAGAGCCTCAGAAAGCCGCGGCCAGCGCGTTCCAGATTCAACGTAACCCCTTGTTTGTCAAAGACTTGTCGCCTTGATACACTAATCTCTGCATACCAGGAAGCCCGCACCTGTCGATCGCCCAGAGCATGGCGGCTGCAGTGTCCTCGCATTCCGTCGTAAAGGCCTTCGCGGGCAATAGTTCTGCAACCGCAACGTAATCGACACCCATTCAAATATGGCTGAATTGTAGCATCGACGGATGTCTCCGCCCGGTACAGACTACCTGGGCACAAAGACGCTGGCCGGCGAACGGCGCCAGGCTGCTGCAGGTCCCTCGGCATAGGAGCGTGATTGGTTGTATCGTTATATTGTGATGGATCGCGACCAAGGTTTTCGGCCGCGCAACCGGTAACCTGCAACCTCCGACCGATCCGAGATGACAGGAATTTCTAACCGGTCCATAGTGCAAATCACGATCTATGCAGTGGCTTTCATCGGCTTCACAGCTCGACCAGCGGCCGCGGCCGCGCAGGGCAAGCTGATTGATGAAGCGACTCTCATGGTTCACCGGGAATCCCATCTCATTGGTCGCGAGGAATTGCAGGTCCGCGAGGGACGCCCGTCGGAAGCGGGCGTCGGATATCTGAATGCAGGTTTCACTCTGTCCGCTACAGCTTACTACCCTCCGAACCGGTCGTATGCGACCGCAACCTCCGTGGTCCAATTCAATGCCGACTCACAGCCTGCGAGGGTCCGGATGGATCTAAACGGCAGCGGACAGCCCAATGTATTCGTGGATTTCACCGCTGGGCGAGTGACCGTGCGCAACCGCACCTCAACCGGCGAATCTGCGGGTCAATACCCGAGGCCGTCTCGAATGCTGGTGGTGGACGAGGCGTTGTTGTCGACGTTCGCCGTCCTTCCTGGGGCCGACCCAGGCAACGTGATGCTCCTCTTCCCGAGATCCGGCAGGCGCGGACCAGCGCCTCTAGAAGACCATGGAATCGAGACTACCTCAGTCGCGGGTAGAGAACACCGACTCAGACATTGGACACTCGGCAGGGGGGAACTGGTGCGACACCTCTGGTATGACGCCCTCGGACGTCTCATGAAGATCGAAGTGCCCTCGGCCAGCCTGACAGCTTCTCGAACGCCCAGCGGCTGAACCACTAGTGATCTCAAGCCCCTGAATACTTCCTTGGTATCAGGACGGTTACCGCCTAGAATTCGTCTCGCTAAGAAATGTCTCGGGATGAAACCTCGGCCGATCATGCGTCGTACGATTCAGTGGACCGCACAACCCCGTATTACCGAAGGTGTTATTGTCATGAAACGTTCCGCAATCGCGCTGCTGGTCGTGGTGACCATCTGCGCTCCGAAGACCATGTTGGGGCAGCGTCCGTCGCTGCCATCAATTCCGCAGTCGATCTCGCTCCGCGAAGCCGTCGATATGGCGGTGCATTACAATCCCTCCCACCGTCAGGTTGCCAACGACCACGGCCCGGCGGCTTGGGGCGTGCGTAATGCATTCGCTTCGTTCCTGCCCAGTTTCTCGCTCAACGGTAGCGCTGGATTCGTCGGTGCCGGCAGCCAGAACCTGTTCGGCGGATTCACCGTTGAGCAACCGTCCAGCTCGGTCAACTCGAGCTACAGCTTGGGTATGAACGTCACCCTGAATGGCCGCACTCTCATGCAACCTGGTAATGCGATGGCGCAACTCGAGGCCGCCGACGCATCCATTGAGAGTTCGGAGATCAACATCGAGGCGATGGTGAAGCAGCAGTACCTGGCGGTGTTGCGGGCACAGGCTCAAGCGGACGCGGCGACCGTCCAGGTCGAGCGCAACCAAGAGTTCCTGCGCTTGGCACAGGCACGTTACGAAGTTGGCCAGAACACGATGTTGGACGTTCGCCAAGCCGAGGTCAACCTGGGGCAGGCCCGTGTGACTCTCCTGCAGAACGAACAGCTGGTAACGGTCGAAAAGCTACGCCTTTGCCAGCAGATGGGTGTGCCTGCACCGGACGATCCTACGACGATAGTCTTATCCGATACGTTCCCGATCGCCGAACCCGCGTGGTCGCTCAGGGAACTGGTCGCGGACGCCCAGGAAAACAATCCGGACCTCGTCGCTCTGCGAGCACGCCGTGCTGCCGCCAGCGCCAACGAGCGGGCAGTGAAATCGGACTGGCTGCCTTCGCTGTCGCTCTCTGCAGGCTGGTCCGGATACACACAGCAGTTCACGAGCCCCGACTCGTACATCGAGGGACAGCTTCAATCGGCTGAGAGGAACGCTGCTGCAAACCTGGAGACCTGCAATTTCCGCAACGACATCATTTCGGAACTCGAGCTGGGCTACACTCCGATGGACTGCTCCGAGGTCGCGTTCACTGCACAAGACGAGGCAGCACTGCGCTCCTGGCTCAACGAGCAGCAGTCCGTTTTCCCATTCGACTTCACACGACAGCCCTTTTCTGCTCGCTTGAGCGTATCGTTTCCCATATTCACGCAGTTCAGCCGCCCGATGGCGAGTGCGCAGGCGTCGGCCGCCGCGGATGACGCACGCGAGTCCGTTCGCGCCAGGGAACTGGATGTGAGTACGGCAGTGACGCAAGCATATTACGGCCTGCGCGCGGCCCATGAGGCGATCGAGATCCAGGAGCAGAACAAGACAGCGGCGGCGGAGGGCCTTCGGCTCGCCACGGAGCGATATCGTGTCGGATCTGGCACCTTCTTCGAACTCCTGGACGCACAGTTGGCGGCGCAGAACGCTGACCGCGACTACATCAACGCTGTCTACACCTATCACCAATCCATAGCCACACTCGAATCGGCGGTCGGTAGGCCGTTGAGATAGGTACGGGAAAGGGATCCATGTCAGGACGCAAGAAGCTGACGATAGCGGCGGTGGGTACTTTGGCCCTCGTCGCTGTAATTGGACTAAACGCAGCGAGAGCAGACCGGGCCACCGAGGTCCGACTGGAAACGGTTGAGCACCGAACCCTCGTTGCCACGGTTACCGCAAGCGGTCAGATCGAACCCACGCGCAATGTCGACATCAGCGCCGACATCACCGGTCGGATAATCGAACTTCCAGTTGAGGAAGGCGACTGGGTCGAAAGAGGTGACTTGCTCGTTCGCATCGATCCCTCACAGTACGAGGCGGGAGTCGCTCGGGCACAAGCCGGACTGGCCTCGGCGGAGGCCTCCGCGCTCCAAGCTCGCGCGAACCGTGACCAGGCGGAGCGCGCACTCAATCGATCCCTTGAATTGGAGCGGAGAGATTCTGCGCTCGTTTCCGAGGAACAGCTCGAAACCGCCCAAACCAACTACGAAGTGGCGCAAGCTGTGGCCGTGTCTTCCGAGCATCAAGTCGAGCAGGCGAGGGCAACACTGCGGGAGGCAGAGGAACAGCTGGCCAAGACCATCCTCAAAGCACCGATGTCCGGTCAGGTCACCAGACTCGCTGTCGAAGAGGGCGAAGTGGCAGTTCCCGGCACATTCTCGAGGGAAACCGGTCTGCTCATGACCGTGAGCGATCTCTCGGCGATCCAGGTAAATGTGCGTGTGGACGAAACCGACGTGGTCAGGCTGCAGGTCGGTGATTCGACCGAAATCGAAATCGACGCTTACCCTGACACATCGTTCACCGGCCGCGTAATGAAGATTGCTCAGAGTGCCGTCCGCACCCCGGGCAGTGGGACGGGCGACGAGGCGGTTGATTACGACGTCGAGATCAGGATGGACGATCCGCCTCCAGACGTTCGGCCGGACCTCTCGGCTACCGCCAAGATCGTCACCGCCACTCGAGACAGCGCCTTGAGCATCCCGATCATTGCACTCACGGTTCGTGAACACACGCCGATATCCACCGAGATTTCTCCGCAGGACACAACCGAAACCGAGACCGAGGGGGTGTTCGTAGTAGTTGACGGTCGTGCCCTATTTCGCCCTGTCGAGGTCGGTATTGCCGGCGAGGAGCATTTCGAGGTGATCGAAGGCCTTTCCGGCGGCGACACTATCGTTGCCGGGCCGTACCAGACCATCCGCGACCTGTCCGACTCGAGCGCGGTGCGAGCAACCGGTGATTCCGGGGAAGAGACAGATGAGAATTAGTCGTGACGCTCGAATTCGCATTAGCGAGGACCGGAAGACCACTTACTCTGGCAAGCTTGCGACCGCATTTCCCGCCAACCGCGTGCTGAGGTTCTGCAGCGATTGGCTGGTGGCGCCGCGAGACGGTTAACCGTTCAGCAGCATGCCTATTCGCGAAGCTTTTTGGCTCGCGCTTCGAATGATCTGGGCGCAGAAGATGAAAAGCGTCTTCTCAATCATTGGCGTCTTCGTCGGAGTCACCTTCTTGATCGCCGTTGTTACGATCGTCGAGGGGATGAACACGTACATGACAGACGATTTCGCGGGCGTGCTGCTCGGTGTGAACACTTTCGAGTTGCGCCAGCGCCCCAACGTCCAAGTCGGCAATGTGAGCGACGAGACGCGACGCGAGTGGCGGAGGAGACCACGTATCACCTTCGAGGACGCTCACGCCATCCGAGACGGGGTCACGACTCCGGCACTCGTCGGCTGGCAATCGGAGACAGGAGCAACGGTCCGCTATCGTAACCGCGAGATCGAGGGTGTCAGGGTCACAGGCGCATCGGCGAGCTACTTCGAGATCAAGAGCCTAGTAATCGAGCGTGGCAGAGCCTTCTCCCCGCACGAGGTGCAGGCGGGGCGACCGGTCGTGGTCATCGGCAGCGAGCTCGCGGATCGGCTGTTTGGGAACGACAATGCGTTAGGCAACGAGATGACAATACGCGGCCTGCCCTACAGGGTGGTTGGTGTGGTTGAAGAACAGGGAGATGTGTTTGGCATCTCTCTGGACAAATTCGCGGTAGCTCCGGCTACGTCGCCGGTCAAACGGTTCGTGAACCCACCCGGGATTGTGGATGGTGTGACGGTCAAGGCGGCCACGATCGAGGAGATGCAGACCGCGATGTCTGAAGCAGAAGCGATAATGAGGAGCCGAAGAGGACTCAGGCCCGCTGAGGACAACAATTTCACCCTCCAGACTGCCGATGCGGTGCTCGACTTCTGGGACCAGATATACTCGGTTTTGATGGTTGCTCTTCCGGGATTGGTCGGTATCTCGCTGGTTGTTGGCGGCATCGTCATCATGAACATCATGCTGATGTCGGTCTCGGAGCGGACCAGGGAGATAGGAATCAGAAAGTCCCTTGGGGCCCGTCGCCGAGACATTTTGAGGCAATTCCTCGTCGAATCCGCGACATTGGCTACTGTAGGAGCCGCACTGGGAGTGGCGACCGGGCTATTGCTCGCCCGGATCGTGGACGCCTCCAGTTGGCTGCCCGCCAGTGTTGCCCCTTGGTCGATCGTGGTCGGGGTGGGACTCGGAGCGGGGGTAGGAATCCTAGCAGGAGTCTATCCCGCCGGCCGCGCCGCCCGACTGGATCCCGTAGTGGCAATGCGACAGGAGTGAGCGGTGACATCTCTGATTGAGGGTGTGGCCATCGCACTCAGTTCGGTTCAGGCTAACAAGGCCCGCGCCGCACTGACCATACTCGGCATCGCGATAGGCGTCATGGTCGTCATGGTCATCGCCTCAATTGTCCGAGGGATAAACGTCGGCGTGACCGAGATCGTGGAGCAACTAGGGCCTCGTACTTTTTTCGTGTTCCGAGAGTTCCAGGCAGGGATCGTCGTAGAGGACGGTTCCAGACGACAACGCCCCCCTCCACTATCAGAGGAGGAAGCTGACCGAATCGCCCGATTACCGTCGATCGCGTTCGTGGTGAAAGACGAATTCACCAGCCGGACCGTGGAGTACGGCAGCCACAACCTCACGAACGTCGGGATTCAAGGCAGAGGCAGCAAATGGGTCGAAGTGAGCGGGGGAGACATTTTTCCCGGTCGCTCGTTCACCCGCGTCGAGGAGCTAGCCAACGATCGGGTAGCGGTTGTCAACGATAAGCTCGCGGACGAGCTGTTCGGCAATCTCGACCCGCTGGGGAAACGCATCAAGCTCGGCGGAGTTCCTCATGAGGTCATTGGTGTTTTCAACCCTCCACCCGACATCTTCGGACAAGGCACGCAACCCCAGGCGGTGGTCCCCCACGGCACTTTCGTCAAGTATCTGCGCAGGTACCGGAGGTCGATTGACGATTTCATGGTAGCGCCGGTTGAAGGGGTGACGGTCGCGGAGGCAATCGAGGACGTCATCGCCTCAATGCGCAGTATACGCAAACTGCGCCCTGGTGAAGAGAACAACTTCGATGTCGTTACACAAGACAAGCTGCTGGAGAGCTTCAACCAGGTGACCGGGATGTTCTTCATCGTGATGATAGCTTTGTCGGCAGTCGCTCTCATGGTTGGGGGCATCGGTGTAGTTGCCATCATGATGATCTCGGTTACTGAACGCACCAGAGAGATCGGCGTTCGTAAGGCGCTCGGCGCGAAGCGACGAGAGATCTTGTGGCAGTTTCTGGTGGAGGCAGCCACTCTGACGCTGATTGGTGGAGCCATCGGCATGATCGGCGGGGGCGGTCTGACTCTCCTAGTGAAAGTGCTTACGCCGCTACCTGCCTCCGTACCTCTATGGTCGGTAGCGGCGGCGCTCTGTGCCGCTACGCTCACCGGAGTCGGATTTGGCCTGTTCCCGGCGGCGAGGGCTGCGCGCCTGAATCCCGTTGAAGCATTGAGATACGAGTGACGGCTTAGCAAACTTCGACATATAGCGCATCACCCCGATTCCGGCATCCCTACCGACAACGCCGGTCGTCGCCGCTCTCACTGCATCCGTCTTGACAGGGATATTATTCAGGACAGATACCGCAGCCCGTGCGGCACGGCTAGATACAGAGGGAGCTTTGAGGTACTAATGATTATTGAACCAGTCGATGTCGTAGCAATTGGCGCGCACCCGGACGACGCTGAACTCACTTGCGGCGGCACACTCGCGAAAGCAGCCCAGTCAGGCTACAGAACGGCCATAATCGACCTGACTAGAGGGGAGACTGCGACTCGCGGCACGCCCGAGATCCGCGCGAAAGAAGCAGAAGCGGCAGCGTCATTGCTCGGAGTATCTGTACGCATCAACCTGGAGTTGCCGGACGCCGGTGTTCTAAACACCAATGAGACCAGGCCGGCGGTTGTATCCACTATCCGACGATTGAAGCCGAGAGTAGCAATCCTCCCGTTTCCCGTAGGCCGCCATCCAGACCACCGCTCCGCTTCGGAACTCGGTCGGGACGCGTGTTTCCTGAGCGGATTGACCAAGTACCATGCTGAAGGCAGTGTGCACAAAGTGCAGAAGCTGGTTTATGCGATGGCGTATCGAGAGGAGCCGGTGAAGCCCACGTTCGTCGTGGATATCACAGACCAGTTCGAAGCCAAGCTCGCGGCTATCCAATGCTACGTATCCCAGTTCGAAGGCGCATTCGCGGCAGGCGAACTCTACCCGACCGGACAGGCCCTCCCCGACCTGATCCGCACACAGAACCAACACTACGGAAGCCTGATTCGTACGGCGTACGGCGAGCCATTCTTGACCGATGAAACAGTCAGAATCGACGATGTCGTGACGATGGGTGTGCAGTCGATCTGATCCGGTCATCCGATGAGTATGTTTCGTGGTTAGCCATCAACCTTAGCAAGGGGAAGAGGCTGAATTGACCGGAGAGCGAGTGCTCGTTGCCATGTCCGGAGGCGTCGACAGCTCCGTGGCAGCGGTGCTCCTCGCCGAACAGGGGTACGAAGTTGTCGGAGTGACGTTGAAGCTCTTCGGCGCAACCGACGGAAGCTCAGATACGCCCGTTGGTGCGGCGGATCCGATTCGTTCGGCGGCTTCGGTTGCGAAGAGGCTCGATATTCCACACCACGTCTTAGACGTCTCCGACACCTTTCGAAGTGAGGTGGTCGAGCATTTTGCAGCTGAGTACGAGATGGGAAGAACTCCCATTCCCTGCGTCCGTTGCAACTCACTCATCAAGTTCAAGGAGCTGCTGAAGTATGCCGATGATCTAGGTTGCCGCTTTCTTGCAACAGGACACTATGCGATCATGCGAAACGGCGCTCTCTACAGGGGAAGAGACCGGGACAAGGAGCAGACCTATTTCTTGTGGAGAATCGATCGGTCAGTGCTTGTCAGATTGCTGCTCCCGTTGGGTGAGTATGAGAAAGACGAGACTCGTAGTATTGCGCGAAAGCATGGACTCGGCAATGCACAGCGCCCGGAGTCGGTTGAGATATGCTTTGCGAACGACGACGATTATATCGCGGTACTGTATCACTACCTGGAACTCGGATCACAAGCCCTTGCACCCGGACCGATCGTTACCACTACCGGGCGAGAAGTGGGTGAGCACAGTGGATATGCACGCTACACGGTCGGCCAGAGACGACGACTGCCGGGTGGATTTCCGGAACCGATGTATGTCGTCAGGATCATCCCGGAGGAACGAACCGTTGTGATTGGCACGGAGGGCGACTTGTGGGGAAAGACGGTTGTTGTCGGCGAGTTCAACTGGCTGACCACCCCCCTGGAGGTCGGTGACAGTTGCAGGGTAAGCACCCGATACCGGAGCAAGATCATCGACGCCGTCGTGACCGTGAGCGAGACTTCACGCGACGATCGCTTCCTACTAAGACTGGCCGAGCCGGTGCGCGCCATCACACCGGGGCAGTCGTGCGTGATGTACGATTTTGATGACCGCCTCTTGGGAGGCGGGGTAATTCAGTGATCAGTGAGGAGAAACCGTGGATCTAACGCAAAGGGTATCGACAGAGTGTGCGATCGACCATGAGCGAGCGCTACGTGGCCTGGGCACGTTGTTTACCGCCGTGCGTATGGCAATCAACGCGAACGAGCACAAAGCCTTGAAACAGGCGTTTCCTCAGGTGGATGAGTGGTTGGGACATGGAATGATGGGACGAGGCAGAACCGGTGAGATGCTCGCACTGGTCGGGCCGGAGGCCCTCGAGAAAAACCTGAGGCGAGCCGGCTTTGACGAATCCAATATCCCCAAAATCGGAAAGATCGTTGGTCAAGCACTCAACGATGCTGTCCCAGATATAGGTGCGAAGGTAGCTAGCCGGTTGCCTCTCATCTCTATGTAGCTACAATTCATCCCGCACACGGACAGCTGCCGCATTGCTCCGTGGTTTTTGATCTCGAGGGAAGCCCTCGAAGAGTCTGTGAAACCGGAACGACGCCCCGCGCGTAGAGCGAGTTGGCATGCATTCATTCATTGCGCGAGTTCTGATCGCTGCATTTGGCTTCTGGGTCGCGGACGAGCTGCTCTCCGGAGTTCAGTTCGATTCGACGGCCGCGCTGCTGATCGCAGCCCTACTGCTGGGAATTGCGAACGCGGTTGTGCGCCCGGTTGTTTTCGTCCTCACCCTCCCTATCACCTTCTTGACACTCGGTTTGTTCATCCTGGTGGTCAACGGCCTCATGGTTCTGCTCGTCAGCGGAATCATGTCGTCGTTCCACATCGATTCGCTGGGCACCGCCGTGCTCGCCTCGCTCATTGTCGGATTGACTGGTTGGGCCGCCAACCGCTTCGTAGGCCAGGAATCCACACGCTCCCGTTGAAACGCCGGTCGCGCGCTCGGCAACTACACTCGAACTCCAAACACCACGGCCACAACTTTTCTCGACCGACCGTGGTTATCGAAATTGATCGCGACGATCTGCTGCCACGTGCCCAATGCCAGGCGACCTTCTATCACTGGAACGGAAAGAGCCGTCTTGAGCAACGCTGAGCGAACATGGGAGAATCCGTTCCCATCCCCCCATCTTGCGTTGTGTTTGTAGTGCTCATTTGCCGGCGCCAGCCTCTCGATCGCATCCTCGAGATCGGCAAGCGCACCAGATTCGTACTCGATGGTTGTGATGCCACCAGTGGAGCCCACCACCTCGACAACAACAAGGCCGGTCCGGATACCGGATTCTGAAACTAGAGATTCGATCTCGGAAGTGATGTCACGGTGTCCAAAGTTGGCGGGCAAACTGAATGTCCAACGCCTCTCGCTTGACTTTAGCGTCATATCTCCCCCCCTGGGAGGTCAAGTTCGGGACGCCCGATAATGTCAATTTCGGGCTCACACTGGAAGATGGGTATTCTGCGGCAGTGAAGTAACACCCCTTCCCGAGATGGCTTGGAAAGTCAGTCCTGGAAAGGGACGCCTCAGGCGCCAGCATGGCAAACATGGTGTCTCCGCCATTGCGAAAGCCCGGCGTGCCTCAATATCTTCGTGACGATTAGGCTTTGCGCCAAGAATAGATACTCGTGATTCTAGTGACATTGCACCGCGGAAACACAAACGCATGACCATGGACATGAGAAACTGCTTATTTGCCGCCTTGACCTTAGTGATCGTGACTCTCGTTGGCTGCGGACCGCGCAAAACGAGCAGGGAGCTGATCTTTTTGGACGGACGCGCCGTGGCCCCCGCTCTCGATTCCGTCTACGCCATGACCGCCCACGACATTCCCGGAGTGGTCTTGTTGGATCGGCATACGGGTGACGTGGACACACTAGGAGCGGAAGTACTGTCCAGTCCCGTTCACTCGCAGTGGCTCGAAGGTTCCTGGTATGTATCAGACGTGGTAGACGGTGAGCCGGCGATAGTCGTGTTCAATCCTGACGGCACATTGGCTCGCCGTATAGATCTCGGCGATATTGCCTCTGCGCCCCATCAATTCGCCGTCTTGCCAGATGGCAGAATAATCGTAGAGGCTACCGATGGTCGCCTCGTGGCCTTGCAGGACGACAGTCTGGACACATTTGCTCTGACCGAATCCGGCTCACGCCCCGGACTCGTGGTTGCAGCGCGCGGAGGCGTGCTGCACGCCGTGGCCGATCGCACCATTACCCTTTACAATGGTCTGGGCAAGATTCGTTGGCGCATAGAATGGCCATGGGATGACACGATCTATGCGGCCGATCTGGCGGTCGACACGGAGAGCCGAACACACCTTCTGGCTGGCCAGGAAACAGAGCACACCTTCTTGGTTTTCGGCTTTTCCCAGACAACGGGAGAAGTGATCAGGTGGTCACGCGAGGGCCCCTTGGCGACTTTCGTCGTCGGCCGGATGGGCGAGATTTATCCTGATTCAGCTGCGAATTGGTTGAGCGGATGGTGAACGGGTCAGTATTTCAAACCAGCAGCTGAAGCGAAACCTTCGAGCAACTTCTTCTGCTCCGGTGTCAAATCCTTTGGGATCTCTACCGCGATCTCGACGAACTGGTCGCCGCGGCGTCCGTTCCTCTCCACACCTTGACCCTTTATGCGAAGTTTGCGTCCAGGTTGAGTGCCGGGAGGAATCCGCAAAACAACCTTGCTCCCATGGATGGTCCGTACCTGGAGCTTTGTGCCCAAAGCCGCCTGTGCCAGGTTGAGTGGGATCGTACAGTAGATGTTGAGTCCGTCACGTCGGAAGAAACGGTCGGGTTTGACTTGAAACGTCACGATCAAGTCGCCTGGTTTGCCCCCGGTTGGGTTGCGTTGTCCCTGCCCTTTGAGGCGTACCTTGTGTCCTGAGTCAGTACCAGGCGGGACATTGACTAGTACCTTCTTTTGAACCGTTACTTCTCCCGTTTCCGAGCAGGTACCGCATGGCTTGCTAGCTTTCTTGCCGCGACCGCGGCAGGCCGGGCACGGCCGGGGCACAGAGAAGCTACCTTGTCCAAATGTCACCTGTCCGCGACCGCCGCATTCTTCACAGACCGTAACCTTGGCACCAGGAGCAGCACCGGTTCCACCGCACTGAGGGCATGCTTCGGTGACGGGAATGGTTATGGGAACCTTGCCTCCAAGAGCCGCTTGCTTGAAGGAAATCTCAACAACCGTCTCGATCGGCTCCACATCCCCTGAACGCCTTCCCCTACCGAAAATGGACGAGAAGATGTCGCCCAACCCGGAGAACCCACCTCCCATGCCACCGAAATCGAAGTCCTCTACCCGGCTGGTACCTCCTCCTGGTCCACGCCCAGCCCAACTCTTTGCTCCTCCCGCAAACGATCCGAACTTGCGCATCGTATCGTACTGCTTTCGCTGTTCCGGATCGCTCAGGACCGAATGGGCCTCGGAAACCTCCTTGAACCTCTCTGCTGCGGCTGTGTCGTTGGGGTTCGCATCAGGATGGTATTTCTTTGCGAGGCGTCGATATGCCTTCTTGATCTCCTCGGGAGATGCCTTCTCTGATATGCCAAGGATCTGGTAGTAATCTTTGCCCTGGGTCATGCGTCAGTCTCGGATCTCTTGACTCGCTGGAGTCACGAACACCTGCACTCGCGCAGGACGCAGAAGATTGCCCTGGAACCGATATCCAACCTGAAGAACTGCGGCGATCCGGTCCACATAATCTTCGTCAGGGGCGAGAGCCGTGGATACGGCTTCATGGTCGTTGGGATCGAACTGCTCACCTACGCTTCCAACCTTCACCAGTCCCGCTCCCTCCAGTTCTCGCAGGAGACTGCGTTCCACCATCCGCACACCGGCAATCACATCCTCCACGCTGGCTTCCGCGGGATCGACAGCCGAAACCCGTTCGAGGTTGTCGAGCGTCTCCAGTATCAACCGGACGATTTCGGAACGACCATCTTGACGAATCTCGCTTCGCTGTCGCTCTACTCGCTTGCGAAAGTTGTCGAATTCCGCAGCCAACCGTAGATAGCTATCCTTCTGCGCCTCTACTTCGGCTTCTAGGCGCTCGACAGCGGCTTCCGGCGCCTCAACTAGGGCGTGCTGGTCGGTTGCGGCTGATGCGTCCGATTCAGCAGCTAGTTCCTCATACGCAGCTCCCGCTTCCGCGTCCCCCTCAGACTCATCAATATGCTCTACCGGTTCGACTTCCTCGCCGGCCTGTTCCCCTACCTCACCCACTTCAACCCGGTCTCGTTTGCGCTTCTTCATGTTAGGTTCCAATGTCGTCAATTGCAGTCGGTTGCTCCTTCGCGAACCTTTCAGTTGCTCGAACTATAAAGCAGGTGCAAAGAACACACCATCCAACTCTGCCGTATTGACATACACTTGCCATCGAGGCATTCAGAAGCGGCATCACCGAGCCGTCAGGAGACCCCGCACCAGATCCAGAGCTGCCTGCGCGCTTCGCTCGCGCACCTCGTCTCGCTGACCTGGAAACCATCGCTGCTCGGCCACAGAGTACGAGCTGACGGCTGCAGCAAGCCACACGGTTCCAACCGGTTTGGTTTCCGTACCGCCCGTTGGCCCTGCAATGCCGGTCACAGCGACTCCCACGTCCACGCCAAATCGCTCGATGACGCCGTCAACCATTGCCCGGGCAACGGGTTCGCTAACGGCTCCAGACTCAGCCAGTACGTCTTTGGGCACTCCGAGGTTTCGAGCTTTTGCTGAGTCATCATAGCATATCATCCCACCTGCGAAGACCTCGGAGGCACCCGGCACAGCAACGATGCGAGCACCGACCAGCCCTCCGGTACACGACTCCGCGACAGCCAACCTCATGCCGTTCTCTTTGAGCATTTGAACCACGACGGAAGAAAGCATGGTCGAGCCTGAGCCGTACAGTCTATCGGTCAGCATCGCGTGGAGTATTCCCTCCGGACGCTCGAGTGCGTCATCAGCCACGGCCGGAGGTGCGTTGTGGATCGTGAGCCTGAGGTCCAGACCGTCGATGCCGGGCAGATACGAGAGCGAAACGTCACCCAGCTCCGACTCGACGCCTCTCAACACTTCTGAGGCGCTGGATTCCGAGATTCCCGTAGTGCGCAGAGTGTTCGACCTCGTGACCGTAGGCTCGCCATCCAATTCTTGCGCTTTGGCCCAAATGCGGGGCACGACTTCTGCCTCCGCTATCCTCCGCATTTCAGCAGGTACTCCTGGAAGCATGATAGCCGTACCGGGAGCACCTTCGAGCCACAAACCAGGTGCCGTTCCACGCGGATTCCTCAAGCAAATGGCTCCCTCAGGCACCTCGGCCTGGCTGCGGTTCGATTCGGGCATCGGTTCCAAGCCGACCCTCGCAAATCTCTTCTGGAGTTTCGCTAGATAATCGCGGTCCATCACTAATGGCGCATCGAAGATATCCGCCACCACTTTCTTCGTGATGTCGTCGCGCGTCGGCCCCAAACCACCAGTGATCACAACCATACCGGTGCGTGCGAGGCTGCCGGAAACCGCATCGCGAATGGCCGCTCTTTGGTCCGGCACTGAAGTGCTGCGAACCACATTGCAGCCTACTGAAGACAGAAGACGTCCCAATTCAGCGGTGTTGCCATCGGCAGTGAAGCCAAGCAACAGCTCTGTTCCGACTGTGACTAACTCAAGATCCATCGCCGATGGAGGGTGAAGCGACGTCCTGTAGCAGCACCCGATACTTGTATGCGTATACGATGAGCGAGTACACGGTTACTACCACCGTCACTGCCAATCCCACGGCAACCACGGTTCCGTGGAAGCGTTCCCAGAATGCGCCGAGCCACCCTGTCTCCCACCCGTAGGCGGCAGTCAGATCTTTCCACGCAAACCATGCTATCATAGCACCAATGAAGATGTCCTGGACCACCGTCTTGACCTTGCCCGCACCCATTGCGGCTATTACGACTCCACGGCGCTGTGCGAGATGGCGAAAGACTGTCATCAATACTTCGCGGCCGATCAGGATCAATGCGACCCAGAGAGGAACGTTACCCCACCAAGGGATCCCGTACTCCACCATCCTGTACGTGGTAATCCAATAGATCGGGACGAGAGTAGAGAACAGGAGAAGCTTGTCAGCGAGGGGATCGAGAAGCTTGCCAATCTCGGTTATCTCGTTTCGCTCACGTGCGAGGCGGCCGTCGTACAGATCGCTGAGCGCCGCAATCAGGAACACGACAAAGGCGATGAGTTTGGGAATGTAGCCTCTTATGAAGGGCAGAAGCGCTACAACAGGACAGAGTGCTATCCGACAAATGGTGAGGATGTTGGGCAAGGTCCAGATCATTGCAGCGCCCGCTTCAGCTCAGCGTCTTGAGGACGACTTTAGCCAGGGCTTTGAGGGTTTCGAAGACGCCTTCCCCGGTTATCGCCACGGATTCGAAGTACGGGACGCGCTCGATCCAAACTCCGTCTATCTCTTCGATCAGCATCTCACCGGGGTGATTTGGATCGGGCGTCGGTTTCTGCTTCGCCGGATCGTCTACTGGCCACCCGGGATTGAGCTGTTCCTGAAGCTGAGCGATCGGAGCCGCGTTGGGCAGATCGCGCTTGTTGTACTGTATCACGAACGGGATCTTGGTGAGATCGTATCCGTACTCTGCCATGTTGTCATAGAGGTTCTGCATCGATTCTATGTTGGCTTCGCTACGTTCGATCTGACTGTCAGCCACAAATACGACACCGTCCACGCCCTTCAATATCAGCTTACGTGACGCATTGTAGTACACTTGACCTGGAACGGTGTAGAGGTGGAATCTCGTCTTGAACCCGCGAATCGTTCCCAGATCGACCGGGAGAAAATCGAAGAACAGGGTGCGCTCCGTCTCCGTGGCCAACGAAACCATCTTGCCGCGTGTATCAGGAGAGACTTTTCCGTAGATGAGCTCGAGATTCGTGGTCTTCCCGCCAAGACCAGGACCGTAGTAGACGAGTTTGCAGTTGATCTCACGGGATGCGTAGTTGATCATCGACATCGTCTATCACGCCTCCCCTCAGTCCCCAAAAAGCTTGTCGATTTCGTCATCCGCTCCCTCCAGCAGTCCTCCTTCTTTGAGCTTCGAACCATCAGAAGCCGCCCGACCGAACATGGCATCGAATACAGCCGCCAAATCGCTCACTGTCTGTTTCACTCGGAGCCGCACCATTCCCACCGTTGTCCGCTCATCGAAGAGCACAACCAGTATCACCCGTCGCGCGACGTCGGCGAGGTACATCGACTCTTTTTCTCCCTGGTGGAACAGAGACGCGAACTCAGGTTCGCCCAGCATTTGAGCCAGCTGATCGTTGGCGCTGAAATCCGCCGCCGTCAAAGACGCGAACGCGGTGGGATCGAAGGTCATCTGCTCGCCGACCGAGGCTAGCAGCTGACCGGCACGATCAACCAGCAGCGCGCAACGGGCGTTGGACTCCTTCAGCAACTCGTTCAGCAAATGCGAGATACGCTGGTAATCTGATTCGTCGAGTGACCAGGTGGCCGCTCCAGGCATTGGCTCCTCGCGTTATCCTAGTTTCGCTTCCATGCGCCTGACGACTGCTTTGGCGCGCCGCCGAAGCACAGGGTGGGTTTCCCAGGCCAAATAATCACGCAAGAGATGGACCGCATCGACGCTCGGACTGCTGTTCAGGTAACCCAGCGCAGAGAGTCGCCTCAGCGGTCGATCACTGAAAAGGTCACGGCGGTGGCGTCCGATCGACTGCTGCGCCAACAACATCCCCAGGATTGCACCTAATCCTCCTCCTATCAAGAGCGCCTTGAAACTCGGATGCATCAGCTGGACATCTCCCGTCTGGCCACGATAGCCTGCGCTATTGTCACTCCGTCAGCATATTCCAAGTCTCCCCCGACCGGAAGTCCAAGCGCAATCCTCGTGACTCGAATATCGGCATCGACCAACATTCGCCTAACATAAGTTGCGGTAACCTCGCCCTCCATTGAAGGGTTCGTGGCGAGAATAACCTCACGAAATTGACTGCCGTTTCCGAGCCGGTTCTTGAGGCTCTCTAGCCTCAGATCGTCCGGGCCTATTCCGTCGAGCGGAGAGAGATGCCCCCCGAGTACATGATAGTGTCCGTGGTATTCTCCCGTGCGTTCGATCGCGCCGACGTCGGATGCCTCCTCTACCACACAGACCACACTGGAATCCCTCCGTGGGTCTCCACAGATCGAGCACGGACTCGTTTCAGTGAGGTTGCCGCAGAACTCACACGGCTTGATCTTCTCTGCGACCGCCCTAATCGCTCCGGCCAACCTCTCCGAACAATCGTGCGGCTGCTTTACCAGGAAATAGGTCAAGCGTGTGGCTGTCTTGCGACCGATTCCGGGCAGCTTGGCCAGTTCTCCGATGAGAGCATCGATTGCAGACACGCTCTCACAAGGGGAGTTGAAACGGCAACGGCAGACCACCGGTGACTTTGCTCATTTCATCGCGGTACAGCTCCTGCGCCTTCCGCTGGGCTTCACCAACCGCCGCCAATACCAAGTCTTCTAGCATTTCGACGTCGCCTTCTGAGACGACCGTAGGATCAATTCGTACAGAACGAATCTGCCCTCTACCATCGGCAGTAGCAGTTACCATGCCACCCCCTGCAGAACCGGTGACGGACTGTTGCGCCAGTTCAGTCTGCATCTGGGTCAATCGCCCCTGCATCTGCTGACCCAACTGGAGAAGTTGTGAAAAATCGGCCATGGTTAGTCAATCCGCGAAAGCGTAGATGCGGTCAGACGTGCAACCTACCCTCACCACTGAAGCTCCGCAAGCTATTCGAGCACCTCTAGGTCGAGCGCCTCCGCAAGCGCGTCCAACCCGGAATCCGCCCTTCGGTGGCGCTTGAGCTGTTCCTCGAGGTTGCTGTCTCTATCCAGTCGGCTGGGTTGAGGAGACGAGGGAGTGTTCGAATCCAGATAACTGGGCTTGTACTGTAGCATCTTGGGCTTGGTTCCGACCACCGCGCATATGCTATCCGAAATCAAGGATCGGTTCCGGTCGAGGCCCTCCAGATAGACTTCGCAGTCGCTGACTTCGAGTACGACGACTCCTTCATCGACAGATGTGGGCGTCGCTCGACCAAGAGCTTCCTTTACCATCCGGCTCTTGCCGCCCACCCTCTTTATGATCTTGGGCCAGGCTGCAGTGAGGTTCTCAAGCGATAGTTCAACACTGGCATCGGGCAGTCCGACTTCGGAATCGCCAATCGCCTCCTGGTCGAACCGGTCGGCTTCCGCACGCGTTTCGGCAACGACAGTACTGTCCTGATCATCCCGTGGAGTTGGGCGAACTGGACTTCTGATGACGTCGAGCACGTCGCTCAATTCTACCGTACTGTCCAACAACGTCCATTGAAGTAGCAGCATCTCCAATTGGATTCGGGCATTGCTGCTGCGTCGAATTGCGTTCTCGCTGGAAGCAAGGATTTTCAGCATCCTCAACACGTCGCCTGCACGATAGTGATGCGAGTGACGCTTGACGGATTCGCGTAGTGAGTCGGTGAGCGCCTCTGGTTTCCCACCCACCATATGTACCATTAAGGCCCGCATCACCTCACCTGCCCCATGCACGAACTCGGACAAATCAGCACCGGACTCTACCAGTTGAGCGACGAATGGGAACACATCTGCCGTGCGCCGCTCCGCGACCATGTTCAGCATTTCCGCGTATGTTTCGTGATCGATCAACCCCAGAGCTTCGCGGACACGGGCGGCTGTTACCGCACCCTCCCCGTAAGCCAGTGCCTGATCGAGAAGAGAAAGGCCGTCTCGCATTCCGCCGTCAGCCACATGGGCAATGAGTTGAAGCGCCTCTTCCTCTACCTCCACTTCCTCCGCTTCAGCCACCAGTCTGAGTCGCTCTACGATGCTTTGCGGACCGATCCGTCTGAAGTCGAATCTCTGGACTCGGCTCATAACGGGCGCCGCCGTTGCCGCAATCTTCTGTGGCTCCGTCGTCGCGAACACGAACACTACTCGTGGCGGGGGTTCTTCCAGAATTTTGAGAAGCGCATTCCATGCTTCACGAGTGAGCATGTGAGCTTCGTCGACGATGTATACTTTTTGGCGCTCGGGCCCGCTTGCAGCATACATGGCGCGTTCTCGCAATTCTCGAGCATCGTCCACGCCTCGATTGCTGGCCGCATCGATTTCGACCACGTCGACGCAGGAGACACCTGTCCATATGCGCATGCATGAATCGCATTTACCGCACGGCTCCCCAGGATACGGCGCCGACGCTCGGTCTTCACAATTGAGCGCCATAGCGAGAATCCGCGCCGCACTTGTCTTGCCCACGCCGCGAGGGCCGGTCAAGAGATAGGCATGCGCAACGCGTTCTTTGGCAACGGCTCCAGCCAGGCCGGCAGCGACATGTCCCTGCGCGACAAGACCGGAGAAGCCTTTAGGACGATACCTTCGTGCTAACGCAGTATGAGTCATAACCAAAATTGGAATGCCCCAGGTGACCCGAAGCGACGCGTGCATTCGCTTAGCGCTGCTACCTTCACGGTCCTGACGCGGTTCACGCGCATTCGCCCTCCGGACCTGGGGCTGATGAAAACTAGCAGGATTGCTAGGGGTATCAAACCGGGTAGTTAGCTGACATTCCAGGCTACGCGTCACCGCCCCAGCGACCCCACGTTCCCGGAATTATGAGGACCAAGAGCGTGTAGAACTCCAACCTTCCGAGCAGCATGAGGCCCGACAATACGAGTTGGGGCATCGGCCCCATATGGCCATAGTGTTCGGCCGGACCAACCTCGCCGAGCCCGGGGCCGATGCTGGACATTGCCGCAAGTGCGGCACTCATGGCAGTGACGAGGTCGTACCCAAACGCGGCGATCAGCAGTGTACCCAATCCGTGGGTGACGACGTAGAGAGCCAGAAAAGCCAGCACGTTGAGTAGGATATCGGATCGTATCGGGGCCCTGCCCAACTTGGTCACGAACACCCCTCTCGGATGCAGGACCTTCTGCACTTCTCCCGCCGCGTGTTTGAGCACCACCACCGCCCTTGCAACCTTGAACCCGCCCCCGGTTGAACCACCCATTGCACCAACGAACATCAGCGTAACTAGCAGAACCAAGCAAAACGGCGGCCATTGGCCGAAATCGGCTGTGGCAAATCCGGTCGTGCTCAGCACCGCAACCACGTTGAAGGCCGCATCCCTAATCGCCCAGCCGCCCCCCGAGATCCTCAACGCCAATAATACCGTGACCGAAACGACTACTGCCCCTCCCGCATACCAGCGCCATTCAGAGTCGCTGGCCCACGCTGCCCAACGCCCGGACAAGAGAGCGTAATGCAATGTGAAATTCGTGCCGGCGATCAACATGAATACGATCGTCACCCATTGGATCGCCGGACTGAACGCACCCAAAGACGCGGTCCGAGTAGAGAACCCCCCTGTGGCCAAAGTGCTCATCGCGTGGTTCACCGCATCGAAGGCCGGCATTCCAAGAAGCAGATAAGTAACGAAAAGCACTGCTGTGAACAGAGCATACACGCCCCATAGTAGACGAGCTGTGGTCGCGATTCTCGGCTTGAGCCTGTCAGTCGCGATTCCCGGCACTTCGGCTCGGAAGAGCTGGGCTCCACCCATCCCGATCAGCGGAAGCACCGCTACTCCAAGGACGATGATCCCCATTCCACCAAGCCAGTGGCTGATCGAGCGCCACAGCAGAATGCTCTTGGGGAGCACTTCGATGTTGGAAAACACCGTGGCACCGGTGGTGGTGAAGCCGGATACAGACTCGAAGATCGCGCTAGCCGCAGTCGGGGCGGTTCCGGTCGAGATAAACGGCAAACACCCGAAACTGACAACTGCCAACCACCCAACGCCCACCACCGCAATGCCTTCGCGTCGATTGACCGATATCCGAGCTGGCATGAGGAGCCAGAGAAGAAACCCAGCCATGGCGGTCACACCCACCGCCACCAGCCATGCTACAGCCAGTCCCTCCAAACACCCGATGGCGGCAGGTGGTAACATGGCCACGGCGGTCCAAAGTAAGAGCAGACCAACGACGTGCAGGACTTCCAGGAAGTTCACGAGGGGAACATGTCCATTAGAGGGCCAGCGGCATCCGGCAGGGCGAACATTACAAGGGAATCACCGGCCGCCAGCTTGTCCTCGCCCCGCGGCACAATGGGATCTTTGGCCGAGGTTCGAACGATAGCCGCGACTATCGCTCCTTCGGGGAATTCGACGTCAGCCAGTCGCCTGCCCACTAGCGGTGACGTCGACGGCACATGAAAGGAGATGGCCTCCGCATCGGTGTCCTTGAAAGTCGCTACGCTCGTGACGGTGCCACGTCGGGCATATCGAAGAATGGCATTAGCGGCCGACAGGCGGGGGCTCACGACCGCGTCCAATCCGACCCGCGTCGCGAGCGGCACATAATCGGTCTTGTTCACCAGCGTCACCACCTGCTTTGCGCCTGCATGTTGCGCGAGAACCGCAGCTAATATGTTCTTCTCATCGTGATCCGTGAGTGCCACGAAGCCATCCACACCGGCTACGCCCTCCATCTCCAGCAGTTCGACATCGGTCGCATCTCCGTTCAAGACCAGCGCTTGATTCAGCTTTCCGGCCAGCTCCTGCGCCCTCTCCCTCTCCTTCACCAACATGATAGCCTGCGCCCGATGTTGATCCAGCAAAACCGCGAGGTAATATGCCTCCAGGCTCCCACCAGCGATCATCACACGGTGAACACGGGATTGCCGGTACCCGCATAGCTCCAGTCCTTGGGGAACCATCTTTCCCGTAACCACGAAGTAGACGAGATCGCCACTCCGAATCTCGGTGCCCCCAGCGGGCACAATGGTTTCCCCACCTCTAATCAGGGCCACCGTCAACATCGAGTCTCCGCCGTATTCTGCACCGATATCGGCTAGGGTCCGCCCCGCCACGGGAGCATTTTCTGTAACGCGCACCCCGACCAGCTGCACTGCGCCGCCGGCAAACGTGGCGACGTCTGCGGCGGCAGTTGCCTGCAACAATCGTGTCGTCTCTATGGCAAGCTCCCGCTCGGGGTTGATCATCACATCGACACCGAAGACTTCGGGATTTAGATGTGCACCGTCAGAGTAGAAATCCGGATTGGATACGCGTGCCACCCTCATGAGGTTCTTGACACCGCGCACACTCATGCAGGAAACGAGGTTGGCTTCGTCTACGTTGGTTACTGCGATCAGCAAACCGGCTCTTTTGATGCCTGCCTTTTCGAGCACCGAAACACTCGCCCCGCTGCCTTCTACAATTGCGACGTCCAGGTGGCTCTGCACATAGTCGAGGCGCTCTGGGCGAACGTCGACCACAACAACATCTTGCCCTTCCCTGGACAGTCGTTCAGCGACGTGAAATCCGACCTCACCAGCCCCAACGACGATTACCCGCATCCTGGGCCTCCTTACTATCCCAAAGCTCTGGCTGCCACATCAGCCGCCCTCTCCACCTCCTCTGTGGTGACATCCAGATGTGTCACTGCTCGAAGGCGCGTCGGTCCAAACGGAACCATTAAGACCCCGGCTTCGGCGAGCGTCGCAAGGGCAGATTCGGCGGTTTGACCCACAGCCTTGAGATCCAACATGACAATGTTGGTATCCGGGACTGTGGCCTGGACGTTTGGATGGCCATCGAAGCGTTCCGCAAGCAGTTTCGCGTTGGAGTGATCGACTTCCAGACGGCTCAGGTTGTGTTCGATCGCATACAAGCCAGCCGCAGCGAGAATGCCGGATTGACGCATTGCACCGCCAAAACGTCGGCGTACGTGCCTGGCTCTCGAAATCAGAAATGCGTCACCGGCCAAACAACTGCCTACAGGACAACCCAGACCTTTTGACAGACACACCGAAACCGAAGATGCCCCCTTGGCAACTCTCGCAGGTGACTCGCCAAGAGCTATCGCAGCATTCCAGAGCCGTGCTCCATCCAGATGAATCGGCACGCCCAGTTCCCCGCCAAATCGCACCAGTTCGTCCCACACGTGAAGGGGCATCACCTTCCCGCCTGCGCGATTGTGAGTGTTCTCAACCGCTATCGCACTCAACTCTGGCTCGTGCTCGGTGTGACGCAACACAGACATGATCGAATTCGCGGTCAGGACACCGTCCGCAGTACTCACAGGTCTTATCTGAACACCGGACAGGCCAGCGACGCCGGCTTTCTCGTAGTGAATCAGATGAGCGTCCGCTTCGAGAATCAGTTCGGTGCCGCGTTGGGTGTGCAACCAGACCGCAGTCTGGTTTGTCTGTGTACCTGAGGGGAAAAACAGCGCCGCCTCCTTCCCACAGAGAGCCGCAACGGCTTCTTCGAGGCGTAGTGTCGTCGGATCTCCGTCCAGAATGTCGTCCCCGACCGGGGCCTCCGCCATGACTCGTCGCATCTCGGGTGCGGGACGAGTCACAGTATCGCTTCGCAAGTCGATCATATCTTTGATATCCATCAGGACGCATGCCTCCATATCTCAAAATCGAGCTTTCTGTCACCGAATTCACAGCCAAACGAAAAAACAACACATGCGGTGAAATACATCCAAGACACGGGACGCACCAGAGGGATCGCGTTGCCGTCAGAAATCAGACGGGTGAGAGTCGCAGACTCCGTCAAGTGCTCAGCTTCCGATTTATCGTCACCTCGGGGACAGTTCGCGCACCGGAGAGTAACGGCTTCGAAAGCCATGACAACGAGGGAGAATCGGACTTGGACAGTTGGCGACGGTTCTCTCGCACACCTCTAGGCGTTCCTCCACCTGGTGTCGAGCATCCGGCAACCTGGGACCGGCAGCAGGCATCCGATCCACAAATGGACGTGTCACCTCGTCTCCCACGAAATCCAGCAGCCGGGCAATTGCGGCGGCTGGCAGCAGGAAGGTTGGTGCGGTTATCTGCGCATGGAGGGTGAGAACGCCAGCCAAAAGCGGTATGGTGTCGTCACAGGATGCAGCAGCATCGCTGCCTGCTGCGCCACGCGACTCCCCCCATCCCTTCTTCCGGCCAGCACTCAGTAGGGCGAGCGTATTTCCGCGTCCTACTCGGTCTTTTCCTCGACCGGTTCGTCTTCCTCGTCCAGCCCCTCAGCGCCAGATGCGTCGTCTGCTGCGCCGCCCCCGGCACCCTTTCTCGCCTCACGAGCATCCGAGAACCGCCGTTCCAATTCCTCGCGCGCTGAATGAACGGTTTCCTTGCCCGCCTCAACTGCGTCGTAAGCGCCCGCACGTACTTCTGTGAGGCCACTGCGCGCAGTATCCAGACCTTCCTCGACCCGGGCTTTCGCCTGCTCGTAACCGTCTTCGATCCGGCCTTGAAGGTCCTCGGCAGAATCCTGCGCTCTGGAGCGCAATTTACGCCCCTTCGCTCTGAGGACTTCTCTGGTTTCCTCACCACTCCGAGGAGCCATCAAGAGCGCGATCCCCGCACCACACAACGCCCCCCAGAAAAACGAAGCGAGTCCACCTGAGCGTTCTACAATCACGACGGGACGGTTGTCTTCGCTTGCCATGTACTCTCCTTGTGGTGACCCCGAATCAAACAATACGAGCGAACGCCGCAGCGGCGTTTTCGAACGCTGGTAACATTCTGAAAGTTACCTGTACAATATGGGCCCGTCAAAACGCAAGCTCCAACCCGTCGTAAGCCGGTTCGATCCCTGAGGGAAGCCGCTCCAAGAACTCGGCATGCGTGTGCCTGTGTGTCAGATGGGTGAGGTACGTGCGCACTGCACCAACGCTTTGGGCGAATTCAACAGCTTCGTCGATCGAGAAGTGAGTCGGATGAGAACGGTCGAGGAGGGCACTGACCACCAGGACCTTGAGGCCACTCAGCAGTTCGACGGTATCAGGAGGCACCGTCTTTACGTCCGTGAGATACGCCAGATCTCCAATCCGATATCCTAGTATGCATGCGTTGCCGTGACTCAGATTGAGCGGAATGACATTCAAGTCTCCAACGAGAACCTCCCGTCCGGACGCGATAGGCAAAGGAGACAGTTCTGGCTTCGAAGTGCCTCGTGGTGGCACGATATTCTTGTCGAATATGTATGGAAACCGTTGCTGCAGGCCACGGAGCACCTCGGGTCGACCGTAGACCGGCAGTGTACCACGCCGCATCGAAATCGGACGAAGGTCGTCAATACCATGCACATGATCAGCATGGTCGTGAGTATAGAACACGGCGTCTACGGTATCGATACCAGCGCTGAGGAGCTGCAAACGTAGCTCTGGGGGCGTATCGATGAGCACCCGCGAATCCGCATCTTCCACGATCGCAGCGGATCTGGTGCGTGCATCGCGTGGATCGGGCGATTTGCACACGCGGCAATCGCACCCAATCTGCGGTAGACCGAAAGAGGTTCCTGATCCCAGGATGATGATGCGCATCTCAGCGGTACGGAAGGCGAGCCTCGCCGAAGCGGCACCCTTCCTGGCGAATAGGGGTCGATTGACGTCTTGGGGACATCATTTGCGCGCCAGCACGAGGTCGGCCAGAGCCGGCAACGCGTTTGCTGCAGTGTCCGCTATCCAGACATCGGCTTCGTCGCTGATCGGCGTCCTGCTTGGGTTCACGTCGATCACCGGGCAGCCACGCCTCAAGGCAATCGAAGGTAACTCCGCGGCAGGATACACCACGGCCGACGTGCCGACAACGAGCAGCGCATCGCAACGCCCTACCGCCGCCCAAGCCCGCTCCACGGCATCCGCAGGAAGCATCTCGCCGAACCAGACGACACCGGGCCGGACCATGCTGCCACATATTGAGCAGCGAGGGGGATCCACCTCGCCATCCTCACTGGCCTCGAGCTCCCTGAGCCCCGACGCATCGAATGGATGCCCGTTGTCGAAGCACCTGAACGCCTCGAGAGAGCCGTGCAACTCCACAACCCGACGGCTGCCAGACCTGCGGTGAAAACCGTCCACGTTTTGCGTGACGACCAATAGATCTTCGAAAAGATCCTCAATCCGCACCAGAGCATGATAACCTGCGTGCGGTTCCACGCTATGCACCAGATTCCAACGCCACACATACCAACCGAAGACTCGCGATGGCCTGCTGAGAAACGCCTGTGGATTGGCCAATTCTTGCGGGTCGAAGCGTGCCCAGAGCCCCGTCATAGCGTCACGGAATGTAGGCACACCGGAATCACGAGACATACCGGCACCGGTCGCAACCACGAGTTTCTGCGCGTCCGAGAGTATCGATGCAGCTCTTTCGAGTTCAGCTCCCATCTTGGATCAACCTTTCAAACGGTATTCGTTACGAGGGCTTATCGGCACTCCGTATCTGTCAACGGAACCGCAGCGACACGAATGGCCTTTTCAGTCTCCCCTCCTACCGAATCTGCGTTGTACGTATTCGTTCAAGATCTCGATGAAGTCTTCGCCAATCCTATCGCCTTTCAGCGTTGTCGAAAGCTCGCCATCCACATAAACGGGGGCTCTGAGCTCCTCAGCAACGCCGGGAAGCGATATGCCAATGTCTGCGTGCTGCGACTCCCCAGGCCCGTTGACCACGCAACCCATGACCGCCACTCGCATCCTCTCCACACCGGGAAACCGTACTTGCCAGGAAGGCATCTGCCGCCGCAGGTGAGCATCTACCTGACCGGCGAGTTCCTGGAATCCTTTGCTCGACGTACGACCACATCCCGGACAAGCGGTGACCTGCGGAGCAAAACACCTGAGCCCAAGTGCTTGAAGGATTTCCTGAGCTACACGCACTTCCTCTGTCCGATTTGCCTCGGCCGATGGGGTCAGAGAGACTCGGATCGTATCGCCAATTCCCTGATGCAGCAGCACCGCGAGGCCCGCTGTGCTGAACACGACTCCGCGGCTGCCGATCCCTGCCTCGGTGAGACCCAAGTGCAGCGGGTAGTCGGTTCGATCGGCCAACATTCCATACACATCAATGAGATCTAGTACTTGAGACATCTTGGCGGACAGGACAATGCGGTCATGAGACAGGCCGAGTTGCTCGCTCAATTCGGCCGACCGCACGGCGCTCTCAACCATTGCACGCAGGGTCACCTCCCGGGCGCTCGAGGGGGTAGCCGATCGCGCGTTTGCCTCCATCAACTCAGAGAGCAACCTCTTGTCCAGCGATCCCCAGTTCACGCCGATGCGAATCGGCCGATCATTCTCGGTCGCGACCCTGATGATGGTTGCGAAGTTCTCGTCCCTGCGGCTACCTCCAACATTACCTGGATTGATGCGGTACTTCGACAAAGCTTTCGCACAGGCCGGATGCTTAACCAGCAGGTGATGCCCGTTGAAGTGAAAATCGCCGATGAGAGGTACGGTCACTCCCTGATCGGCGAGCCGTTCACGGATTTCGGGCACTGCGGCTGCCGCAACCGAATTGTTGACCGTCATCCTGACCAGCTCACTGCCCGCGGCAGCCAACGCGGCCACCTGTTCCACGGTTGCCCGCACATCCGCTGTGGGTGTGTTGGTCATCGACTGCACCACGACAGGGTGCGCGGAGCCGATGGGCACGGCGCCTACATATGTCGAAACCGTGGGACGACGATTCACGGGTGTCATCGATTTCAATATAGGTCAGTATCGCACGACAGCGGAGGACAACTTCGACAAAGCGACGCGCCGAGTTACCCTAGCAGGGATTGGCCCAATCTACTTCGGACAACTCCTTGCATCTGGGGCAACGAGCCTCGTTCGCACCTTGAGCAATCGCCATGCGTGCGCGGCATAGAGGACAAACACCGTAGACAGGTCCGAGTTTCGCTGTGCTCGCGCGCAATGCGGCCTGCTCGTCCGGATTCCGGCTAACAACACTCCATTTCTTCGGTTGTTCATCAGTGAACTCGAGGCTGGAGCGATTCACGGGTCTGTTGGTCTTGTTAACGTCAAGCAATACAATCTCCGACTCACCGTCTCCCACCACTGGATACCATGCACCACGCCGGAGCCCGTGAGCCTCTTCTCTAAAGACGCGCGCCCATCTCATGATGCCTTCCTCCACGGAGTTGGGAAATGACTCCAAAGAAAGCTCGCGTAGCCTGAGGAAATCTGCATATCAGCCGCACTCGCTGAACCCGCATACGTGGCACTTCGCACATCCCTCGGCGTACTCCAGTTGGGAACCACAGTCAGGACAGGCACCGGCAAGTGTTTTTGCGCCCTGAACATCCATCTGCCACAACTCACCGGTCTCACCCGGAATCTGCTTCTGCCCGACAGAAACGGCAGCATCACCGGAGGTGTCATGCTCAGCTAACAACTCCTGCTGAATCCCCTGCTTGTCCTGCATCCATTTTTCCATGGCGATACCAATCGCGTCGGGCACTGATAGAACCTTGTTCGGGCCCAGCCCTGTAACCCGGTCAGATGATATTCCTCGCAGCTGACGGTGGACTTCCAGAATTGGAATGCCGGAACGAAGTGCCAGGGAGATCAGGCGTCCAATGGCTTCGACGTCGGCCATGAGAGCACCACCAGCCTTACCAAGAGTCATGAAGACTTCGAATGGCTGGCCTTTATCATCCTCCGTGATCGTGACATAGAGGGTACCTAGAGGAGTCTCAACCCGCCTGGTCGAACCCTTCAGCAGTTCGGGACGTGACCGCTTGGCCCTTCTCTGCAGATTCTCCGCCTCACTTTCGTGCAACAGTTTCTTGGTGCGAGCCAGCTCCGCCTCCAGTTCGGCGTTCGTCGCGCGAAGCTCGGTTATCTGATCGTTCGGCCTGCGTCCCGTACCACCATCACCATTGTCGTCTGCCGCGTGCTTTGCACTACTGCCGGTGGCCAACACCTGCATGTCTCGGCTGCC
The DNA here is from genome assembly GCA_964580055.1 of uncultured Gemmatimonadaceae bacterium. Lineage (GTDB taxonomy): Bacteria > Gemmatimonadota > Gemmatimonadetes > Gemmatimonadales > GWC2-71-9 > JBDGYW01. The sequence continues at coordinate 51,557 of CAZOJI010000003.1, forward strand.
GTCTCTATATACCGTCACTCCTTTGCACCCCAAGCGACAGGCGCGTTCGTAGATTTCTCGTACGTCCTCCTCGGTGGCATCCTGGGGGAAGTTGCAGGTTTTGCTTATTGCACTATCAGTGAATTCCTGAAATGCGGCCTGCATCTCGATGTGCCACTCCGGGGTCACTTCATGAGCGGTAACGAATACTTCCCGCCATTTGCTGGGAACTTCGTCAAAGTGAATGTGGCCTGCGTCGGCGATCTTCTGGATCAGATCGCTAGAATACCAACCTTCCTGCTTAGCGATTCTCACGAAATCTTCGTTGACATCAGTCATGAGTGTTCCGGCCTGGCGCCGCTGGAACGCCACGGCAAATAGCGGTTCGATGCCTGAAGAACACCCAGCCAGAATCGATATCGTTCCGGTAGGAGCAACAGTAGTGAGGTTGCAGTTCCGCAGCCTGCGCTGGGGCTGGACCCGTTCGCCGACCTCATCTCTCGCGCATGTCTCGTCCGGCCCCCATATGCTTCGCTTCCACTCGGGGAAGACGCCGCGTTTTGTGGCCAGTCGCTCGCTCTCGACTTTGGCCTCTTCGTCGACGAAGACCATCAGTTTCCGCGCCCAATCGACTCCTTCCTTGGAATTGTAGGGGACTCCGATCCTGATTAGAAAGTCAGCCCAACCCATTATTCCCAGACCAATGCGGCGGATCCGCTGTGCCAAATAGGCTATCTGCCGCAGGGGATATCTGTTGACGTCGATAACGTTGTCGAGGAAATGGGTGCACAGATGCACCGCCCGACGAAGGCCTTCCCAATCGACGTCGCCGTTGCGTGCAAACTCACCAACATTGATCGAACCAAGGTTGCATACGTCGTAGGGCAACAGCGGCTGTTCCCCGCAAGGATTGGTAGCCTCATAACTACCCATGTGTGGCACCGGATTGAATCGGTTGGCCTGATCAATGAAGAACACACCAGGCTCCCCTGTTTTCCAGGCACCGTGTACGATTCTGCGGAACACTTCAGGGGCATTCAACCGATCCACTACTTCACCGGTGCGAGGATGGATGAGTTCGTAATCCTCGCCGGCCGCCACAGCACTCATGAACCTCTCGGTGACAGCGACGGAGATGTTGAAGTTAGTGGTCTTGGACGTATCGTCTTTGCAACTGATGAACTCCAGAATGTCTGGATGGTCCACACGCAGGATTCCCATGTTCGCACCACGCCGCGTCCCTCCCTGTTTGACGACCTCTGTGGACGAATCGTATAGCGACATGAAGGAAACCGGCCCCGAGGCGACACCCATGGTAGATCTCACCACATCGTTCTTGGGCCGGAGCCTCGAGAACCCGAAACCTGTACCGCCGCCGGATTGATGGACCAATGCCATGTTGCGCAGCGTGTCGTAGATGCCCGACTCACCGTTCGAAAGAGAGTCGTCTACCGGCAGTACGAAACACGCGGATAGCTGCCCAAGAGGCCGCCCAGCATTCATCAGGGTGGGACTGTTCGGCATCCAGACGCGCGAAGCCATCAACGCGACGAACTCTTCTGCCAGGGCTTCTACGGCGCTCTGACTGGCGCCGTAATCAGCGTCAGCCGCCGCGATCGTGCGCCCAACGCGCCAGAGCAGGTCCTCCGGGCCCTCGGCAGGGTTTCCGTCGTCATCCTTTATGAGGTAACGGGCCTTGAGAACCGTTATCGCATTCTCGGAGAACTGGAGACCCACGCTTTTGCTGGGCTGTCTGGAGTTGACCATAAAGGCTCCTGCGCCGCTCAAAGAGCGAGTTTTGGGTACTCGTAGATTGAGTATTGGCTATTTAGAAGGAACAAATCGGTGGCATGCGTCACCGCGCGGAAAGAGATATTAGGCACTCTAGACACCTGCGCAAGAGGAGTCATGACCAGCGACTCGGGGGCGGAAACGAGATTCAACATCACAAACCTGCCACCGGTAACATGGAATGCTTCAGCACTTTGCCCGACCTGTGGAGCCGTGCCAACTCCAGATAGTGCCGTACCGTTTCTCCAATACGCTTCCTCAGCTCGTCGTCAACGTCTCTCACCACCTTCCCTGGCACACCTAATACCATGGAGCCAGGCGGCACCTCGGTGTCTTCAGTGAGCAGTGCTCCAGCTCCCACCACCGATCCCCTTCCGACCTTAACACCGTTCAGTAAAACCGCTCCCATACCGATCAGGCAGTCATCGCCTACCTCACACCCGTGAAGAATCGCCCTGTGTCCGACTCCCACTCGTTCCCCCACCGTGCACGGCAGATCAATATCGACATGCAGCACTGCGAGATCCTGGATATTGGTGTACGCACCGATGGAGATGGGAGCCATGTCAGCTCTCACAACCGAGTTGTACCAGACGCTCGACTCGACACCCATAGTCACGTCCCCCATGACAACGGCGCCAGGGGCTATGAAAACACTGGGGTCTATCACTGGATGACTATCGGCTTGGTCGAAACTGAACCGTGACTCTGAGCCAGGCCTCGACGGTTTGTCCGTCCTTCAGAGCCGGCGTGTATCTCAAACTGTCTTGTGCGAAGCGCATCGCAGCAATCTGAAGCCGCCTCGTCGCTTCCTGCCTCCTTTGACGAATTGTACGCAACGCGTTCCCGTCCTTTCCGACCCGCACCACTAGGTATACTGGCTCCAGATCTCCATTGTAACCCGGTGGGGCGTACGGACGCGGGGCGCTCGTCGGAGACGGAGGGGAGTCGAAACAAGCCGAACTCCTGAAGTATTCGGTACCGGGTGATTCAGTGGCGCAATCGACAACCGCTGCTCTGTTCTGTGGGGGCGGAACCGGTCGCGTCGGCCCGGTCGGTTCAGGTTTTTGTTCAGCCCGCCGAGCCGGTTGCGCATCTGGCACCATCGTCACGGGGGCGATAACAGTCTGGCCTCGGGCCACCTGCACGGTCTCCACGAACCTCTCGAACCCCTCGCGCTCTACAGCTATCTGATGGGTGCCCGGTTCGAGTTCCAGTGAATCGACTTCAACCCTCTCCCCGTCGATCATAAGAACTCCTCCCGGTGGAGTTCGCACCACGAGCGTTCCCGTGTTCGGGACTTCCACGGGCGGAGCAGGATCGTCAGCCGCTGAAACCTCGGGTTCGGCGGCGGCTACCGCATCGGCGGTTATCGTGTCGGGCGTACCGCCCAACTCCGGTAGCTCCATGGTGTCAGAGACGCCAAGGGACGAATCGGCGGTTTCGAACAGTAACGGGTCCACGCCGGCCAATAGCTCCGAATCAGGCGGGAATTCGGTTTCCGCATCGAGAGCGTATGGACCTTCGTCCGGAATCGAAGCTGGAGCAAAGAACGGCAGTGGCCACTCGGCATCGAGGAAGTAGTACCAATATCCGCCAGCGCCCCCTCCACCCAGCACGAGAAACAACAGTACGCCAATCAACACCCCCGCCCTCTTCTTCTTCGGCTCGACGTCGGGGGTAGAGGAAGTACGAGGCATCGGAGTTGTCGGCGTCGCGGGAGATGCCGGCCTCTGGTCGGTTCCCGGAACTCCCGCACCTTGCGGAATTACGGTGGTCGGGATTTCGGAGAGGCTGGCAGCACTCGCCCGGCCGAAGCCTGGCTCACCGCGCTCGAGAGCAGCCACCAGGTCCTCGGCTGTTTGGTGGCGGTCTTCCGGCGATTTGGCCATCATCCGTTCGACGATGTCGTACAGAACTCGTTGTTCCGCTGTTTCCATCTCAGGTTCCGGAAGATCCTCCATTATGTGCTTGTAGCCTATGGAAAATGAATCCTCACCGTCGAACGGAACCACTCCGGCAAGGCACTGATAGGCAACCACGCCCAAAGAGTAGATATCGCTGCGGCCGTCCAGCTTCTGGGCACGTGCCTGCTCCGGACTCATGTAGTGAGGAGTACCTATCGACATCCCTGTGCCGGTGAGACGCGTTCCCGAAGCGGCCTTGGCAATACCGAAATCCGTCAGGATAGCGTTGCCCGCATCATCGAACATGATGTTATCGGGCTTTATGTCCCTGTGTACGATCTCGTTCTTGTGCGCATAGCCGAGCGCACTCGCGGTTTGCACCAGAATCCTTCGGATTTCGTTGGGTGGGAGCTTTCCCCTTTTGTGCAGCTTTTCGGACAGCGACTCACCTCGTAGATACTTCATTACGAAGTATATGACCCGCCCTTTCTTACCCACTCGGTAGATCGAAATGATGTGGGCGTGTTCCAGCTTCGCCGCCGTTCGCGCCTCTCGCTGGAACCTTTCAACGAACTCAGCGTCGAATGCGAGTGAGAAAGGTAGCACCTTGACTGCTACGTCACGGTCGAGTCCCTTCTCGCGCGCTTTGAAGACGATAGCCATACCGCCGCGGCCGAGTTCCTCATGGATCTCGTACTCGTCCTTGAGCGCAGCGCGAACCTGATCGATCTCGGTCTGCTCGGTGGAATCGACCGCGGCAGCGAGTGGCGTCGTGGCTGCTAAGTCGAGCCCGCAGGAGGGACAAAACTTCGCATTATCTTGATACTCGGTGCCGCAACGCGAACAGAACATGCGTGCTCTCCCTTATATTTGGCAACTTAGGGGGTGGCAACATGGGGTGCAAGCCAGTGACGGAACTGCAGCCATACCCCACACTGCGGTCTTGACCCGTCTCGCGCGACGACCGATCGACAGCAGGTCTCCACCGGTTTTGGAAGTCATTCGAAAGCTATTCATTTGATGTCTTTTCCATTCTCTTGGACTGAATTGCCCAATTCCGCAGGAAGGCCGCGATACCTTCCACTATTCCGCGTGCATAGCGCCGTTGTCCTTCACCGCTCAACAGAACGGCCTCTTGATCCGGGAGCATCAGGAACAGCCCTTCCGTCAACGCCGCCGGCATCCAGGTCGGCCTCACCATTGCGAGGTCGCCGCGTCCAATACCCAGATCGCGGAAACCGAATTGTCTCACCAGGGCTTTGTTCAGTTCCCGAGCGAGGTCGACGCTTCGGGGATGGAAGTAGTACACGCTGGTACCGCTGTTCTCGAAGGGGTTTACCCCGTCGGGGAGAGCATTGGCGTGGATCGATACTAGAAGTTCCGCATTTGCCGCCTCGGCCCGCTCGATCCGTTCATACAGATTCATTGGACCTTCCGAGTCACGAACGAGAATCGGCCGTGCACCGTACCGTTCCAAGAGTTGCCCCACCTTCCTTGCAACTTCAAGTGTAACAGCGGATTCCGGCGCGCCGGAGGGGCCCGTTGCCCCTCCAGGAGGGTGGCCGGCGTCTACAGCGATCGTTCTTCCTTCCAAGGGACGGCCTGCATCCAGCAACGGCGGTCGGCGGACTTCCACCAGCAGGTCGTTGCCCCTCCAGCTCGTGCGGTATCCCCACAGTGGTGATGACAAGACGACTGTGATGAGCGTCTCGTCTTCGTGCGGCTGAGAGAAGTCGATTCTCTCAACGAGCGAGTCGGCATTGCCGTACTGGATCCAATCGATGTCCGCCGATACACCATACAGCCTCACGCCAATGCGCGTACCGTCTTCGGTAACGAGGAACGGAATCCGCGCCGGCAACGGAATGCTGAGCACGACCGACCTGCCACCCGATCTCAATCGCAGGGATTTAGCGACCCCCGCGGGTGGGGGCGTGCCGGGTTGCAAAGGCATTACAGCGGAAGCATCCACCCAGGCCGCCGCATTCTTCGATAGCTGCAATCGCACCTGGTCGTTCCATCGACCCGAGACGGGCGCCTGGGTACCGTTGGGGAAAAACCAGTGGTAGGTACCCCAAGGCGAAGGCCTGCCGGCGAGCACCCCGTCTGTGGTTCCAGTTCCAGTAGGATCGTCGTTGATAATGGCCAGAAGCGGCTTCTCCACGTCGACAGTTCCGAGTCTCAGAGGCCAACGCGCGCGGGCCGTATCGGAATCCAGGATTGCCTCCACGACCACCCATGATGAGTCGGTGGGTTCCGGAACGAGATCGGGCGCCATCACTATGTCCGGGTCTGGGCCAAACTCACCTGTCCACCACGCGACGTACCTGTCTGTCGTCCTTGCACTTTGGATGCCAGCACCTTCCCGCCTCGAGAAGGCGAGTTTTCCCCAAGGTGCTTCAGCGGGCCCGGCGTCAGGCAAGAACCTGATTGTGTCATTTGTGTTTGTAATGGCCCGGACCTTGGCTCCCTGGGTGGCACGCAAACTCAAGCGCACTCCCTCTCGAGGCCGGACCCAACGATCACCAGAAGGCTCGAGAGACGCAGTATCGATCCACACTTGTCCGCCTACCAGTCTTTCTTGGGCGGCGATTGGAGCGACCAAAACCGCTCGTACTGTGTCATTCCCGGCCGCAGCGATCAGATCGAACCGTGCCACAGAATCTTCTGGCAGCGCCAGCCAAGCAATCCAACTCCCGGATGGATACACGGAGACGGGCTGCCCGTTGATAATCAGCTCGACGTCGGCCCTTCCAACCGAACCGAACACAAACGCGGAATCCCTGCTGTGTATCTTGTAGTCGTGCCTGGCGTGGATGAGCGCAGTTTCTCCGGGCACTACCGGGGGGGAATCCACGGGCGGGTACACTATTCGAACCACAAGCTCTCCAGCGGTAGCCGGAGGGGGAGGGAGAGACGGCGGTTCAAACGGTCCCGTCGGGGCAGGCTGAAAGGACGGGCCAAATACAGTACATCCTGAAAGCAAACAACCGATGGAGAGGCCAACAAGCTGTGTCAACAGACGTGGCATGGTCGCGGAACCTACATAAATTCAATGACGTACGTCAATTCGGTTTGGTTGACCGCCATTTTTGTTAACAGTAGATTGGCATTTCTGCGTAACGACTTTGATTGGAGCCATTCGTCACGTGCGCACTTGCACTCATTGTGGCTGTGAGAACGACGATGCTGCCCAGTTCTGTGGCGACTGTGGGTTGAGACTCGAGCAACCGGCCGCCGCCTCCAAAGAGGTGGAAATCAGCTTTTCCGACATCGAGCTACCATCCGCTGGCAGTCCGTCGGAAAACACTAGCCCCGGCAAGTGTCCAGAATGCGGTACCGCGAAGGTGCCCGGACTTCCCTTTTGTCCCAACTGCGGCAGACAGGTCACGGCACCCGTGGAGGGTGTGGCAACATGCAAGAAATGCGGCACTCCGCTAGTCCCCGGTGCCCAATTCTGTGCCGCGTGCGGGATGGGGATCGGCAGCGCACTTTCTGGGCAACCACGCACGTCTGCATTCTCCTCCAGACAGGCCGCTGCGCTCGCCAAGATAGTGGTACTGACCGAGACTGGTGAGGCAACTGAGCAATACTCACTCGCCGGGCTGGAAACCACTATTGGCAGAGAGGGAGCGGACATCGAATTCAGAGATGATCCCTTCATGTCACCGTTGCACGCCAAGATCTCCGCCGTTGACGGCCGGTACGCTCTGCGAGATCTCGGCAGCAGGAATGGCACCTGGCTGTTCATTACTGACCCGCATCTCTTGCGCGATGGCGACCTGGTTCTGATCGGTTCACAAGTGCTGTTGTTCAGGCGACTCGGCTATCCGGGGCCACAACCTCCCGAGAGCGATGCCACACGGAGAATGGGAAGCCTGGTGCCAAGCGCAGACATCGCGCGCCTCGTCCAGCTGCGGAGCGACGGATCCCAGCGCGACACCATCCACCTTTCTCCAGGCCGCAACCTGGGAATCGGGCGCGAGTGTGGTGACTGGGTATTCCCCTACGATCCATCAATGAGTGGGCTTCATGCCGAAGTCCGTTCGGAGGATGCCGACTTCGTGATAGTCGATGCTGACAGCAGAAACGGTGTCGCGATATCAGTCCGAGGAAAGGTGGTACTCGAACCTGGTAACAGGCTCCTGGTTGGCGACAAGATGATTCGTCTGGAGGTCACTTGAAGGTCTGTACGACTTGTGGGGCCGAGTGGCCTGACGATACCAAGTTCTGTCCCAGCGACGGATCGCCTCTCAGAGCCGCTGACGGTCAGGATAGCATCGTCGGCGGTGTCCTGCAGAGTTACCACATCATCAAGAAGTTGGGCGAGGGCGGCATGGGAGCCGTCTATCTCGGCGAGCACGTGAAGATGGGCCGCAAGAGTGCGATCAAGGTGATGACCCAATCACTGGCGCAGGACCCGGATGCCATCGCCAGATTCAACCGCGAGGCTGCCAACGCAGCCAGCATAAACCACTTAAACGTCTGCGCCATTTACGACTTCGGAGAGACGACCGACGGAACCATCTTCCTCGCGATGGAGTTCATCGAGGGCGAAGCCCTCACAGATCTGATCAAGCGCGAGGGGCCGCTCGACCTGAAGCGTGCGAGCACGATTCTGCGACAGACCGGTGATGCACTCCAGGCAGCCCACGAGCTGGGAATAGTGCATCGCGATCTCAAGCCCGATAACATCATGATCGCCAAGGCGCGAGATGGGTCGGATTTGGTGAAGGTTGTGGATTTCGGAATAGCAAAGGCTATGGGAGGAGAGGAAGGGCAGAACGTAACCCGCACCGGTCTCGTGGTGGGCACACCGGAATACATGAGCCCGGAGCAGCTATCCGGTGACAAACTCGACGGTCGCAGCGACGTTTACTCGCTGGCTCTAGTCTTCTTCCGAATGATTACGGGTGTCCTCCCTTTTGAGGCGGACAGCGCACAGGAAATAATGATTAAGCGCCTGACCGACGATCCGACCAGGCTGAACGACGCACTGCCGGGAGGGAACTTCCCCGAGAGGCTCCAGCAGGTCCTGGACAAGGCCATGGAGAGAATGCCCTCGGATCGGTATGCCAGCGCCGACGAGTTCGCCCGAAAAGCAGCCGAAGCGATCGCACAAGCTCCAATTTCGATCTCACCTCCTGTCGACACACAGGAGGCGACCCAGCTCTTAGGCACGTCAGCCGAGGATGCGGGAGCCACGGAGCAACTCAAGAAGACGCGACTGTCGCAACCAAAAGCGACTATCGCTATGAGTGAATTGGACGCCGTCGACGACGAGAGGACCAAGCAGGCGCTCCGCCCCAGAGGCACCGGAGCGGCTGAGGAAAAGCATGAAACAACTCCGGACGAACGGCCAAGACGGGACGAGTCGAAGCCTTCCAAGAGGAAGCCAGTTGTAGCGATTACTGCATCCGTGGTAGCGGTGGCGGGAATAGCGGGAGGTATAGCAGCAGTCGCGTTCACTAATGGGAGCGAGCAATCGGAACCGGCTCAGGACAGCGCTCAGGTTGCTCTGGCGACTGAAGACAGTGGCGCCAGCAGCAACGTCCGGGAAAGCGGAGACCAGGGTCAGGTTTCCAATGCTGCTGACATCGATCTACCACAGGACCCGATCGAGGAGATTGAAAGCGACCCTGCAGATATCACACAGCCCACCTCCATCGACTTGACAACGATCGCTGAAGAGTTGGTTAGATTGGGACGGCGGATTTTGCCGGATTCCTCTGAGCGGGTACGAGACAGTGCTCGTTCGCGATTGCTCGAGATATTCGACATGCAGGAAGTGCCCGATTCCATGCGAGCGAGGGCGGCTTCTGTATTAGCCGAGTACTATGAGGAGCAAAGCCGGCAAGACGCCTGCACATGGATAAACAGGGCGATAAGGCTGCACCCGGACAACGACCCTTATCGCTCCTACAAAGACATGATATTGGAGTGCCCGACTTGAACCTCTTCGGACGGAAGAAACCGCACACGCTGATCTCGGTATTCGGAAAGACCGATGTCGGCTGCACTCGCGACCACAACGAGGACTGTTTCCTCGTGGCCGATCTCACGGCGAAGAAAGCATCACTGCTGCCCGAGGTTCGCGATCATGAAGTCGGGCGTAAGGGATCCCTGCTCGTCGTGGCCGACGGCATGGGAGGAGCCGCGGCAGGCGAGGTGGCAAGCGAGATGGCGACAGAAGTCCTCTTCGAGCACCTGCTGGCAACTTGGCTGAATGACGACGAGAACACACCGCAGCAGTTTGCGTTCAGGTTGCGAGAGGCTGTCGAGGAAGCGAACAGGAAGATACACGGGCACGCCAGAGACAACCCCGAACTGAAGGGGATGGGCACAACCATCACAGCGGCCGGAGTTCTGAACGACCACATCTATGTCACGCAGGTGGGCGATTCCAGAGCCTATCTGATTCGTGAGGGCCGGGCAACGCAGATAACCAAAGACCAGTCGCTGATGCAGCGGTTGGTAGACGCGGGAGAACTCACCGAGGAAGAGGCCGAGCGTAGCGAGCGTAAGAACATCATACTGCAGGCGCTCGGTCCGGATGAGCGCGTGCGCGTCGACCTCACGCACCAGGCTATCTGCAGAGGGGACACCGTGCTGCTCTGTTCGGACGGGCTTTCCGGGCTGGTTACCAAGGAGGAGATCGCAGAAACCGTTTCTCAGGACAAGGATCTGGTAAAGATTTCGGCCGAACTGATAGCATTGGCGAACGAGCGTGGTGGTCCCGACAACATAACCGTCATCGTGGCGCGGTTCAGCGGAAACGGATTGCCCGGCCCGGGAGAGGCCGAAGAGGTAGGGCACGAGGTCTACCCACTGACAGACACTGAGTCCACGACTGAGCCGGTTCCCGTATACAAGGGCAGCGAGCCGCCAAAACCGCAAGGTTCGACAATGATTGCAGCCGGCGCCGCTGCCGCTGCAATCGTGACCGCAGCGCTTGTCCTGATAATGCTCTGAGCAGGCACAGGTGAAAGCCCAACTCAAGATTCTGAGCGGTACACTTGCCGGGCAGGTAAAGGTATTCTCGACGGCGCCCATCGAAATTGGCAGGCATCCTTCCTCCCATCTTCAATTCGACCCCGATCTCGATCTTGACGTGTCAGGGCGTCACGCCGTAATCACATTGAAGGGCTCCCACTGGATCATTCGTGATCGCGGCAGCATGAATGGCACTCTGGTGAACGGGCATACCGTTGCCAGCGAGACCACCCTGGACGACACCGACCAGATAAGGTTTGGCCTCACGGGACCAATCGTCGAGTTCAGGTTGGTTCCGGACAGCACTCCCGACGGCATTCTCGAAACCGCGAAGGCGCGCGCCAAGCCGGAATCGCCAAGAGCGGCAGCAAGGCCAACAGGGAGAGCCACAGCCCGTGAAGTCCACAACGAGCCACCCACACCTAACGCTGAGTCCGAACATTCGGGCAGCACAACGCAACGTGTGCGCGTCGAAGTCAGCCGCCAGACCAGAAAACTGCGAGCTCTCACAGTAGTACTGTTCTTCATCCTTCTGGCAGTGGCCGGCGCGTTCTTCTATCAGACCAACCGGCAGAGACGCCAGCGGGAAGCTGAGATCGCCGCCGTTGAGGCGCGCACTGACAGTATTCTCGAGGCGGCCGCCACGGCAATCAACACTCTCGAAGGGCAGGTAGAAGGACTCGGCGCGACACTGAGGCAATCGCAAGCAGAGGTTGGGCGCCTGAGAAGCAGCCTTGCAGCGGCTCAGGAATCCGGCAGCGAAGAAGAGGTGCGAGAACTCCGACGTCAACTAGCCGACGCTTCTCAAGCTCTCTTGCACCTGGAGGCGGCGGCCGACGTTGATTACAGCTCGATAGTCGACGCCAATCAACGAGCGGTCGCCATCGTCTGGGCCGATCTCGGGGATGGCAACATCGAGGTTGGGACTGCGTTCGCAGTTAGGTCCGACGGAACCATGCTAACCTGCCGTCATGTCGTTGCAGGAGAAGACGGGTCAATACAGCCACAGCGATTGGCCATCAAATTCGCCGACTCTTACCAGGTGTTTCGAGCACAACTGCTAGCGGTGTCGAACGATGCAGATTTGGCGGTCGTCAAGGTGAACATCCGCGGTGGCATCCCGACAATTGAGGGATTCAATCAGAGGCCAGACACTCTCAGACAAGGCGATCCCGTCGCTGTTATCGGATTCCCCATGGGCACAAGCCTTCCGATGACAGACGCCGGAGAATCCGGTACCATCGCGCGCACCACTTTCGGGGCCGGGTCTGTTTCCAAAACTCTCGCGGACTTGGTACAGATCGACGGTTACGGAGCGAGGGGAGCCAGCGGCAGCCCGATATTCGACCGTAATGGAGAGGTTGTGAGCATCTTGTACGGTGGGGAGCCCGGATCCGAAGGTAGAATAGTCCTCAGCGTACCGAGTACTCTTGCACTCGAGTTGCTAGAATCAGTTCCTTAGTTGTAGAACTCGGCCCGCGGGCCGTATTCCTGGAATTGACTTACCACTTCATGAATCAGCGTTGTAGCCGACAAGCACTCGAATGTGGTCGATGCGTCGCGACCAAATCAGACCTGAAGGGTGCAGCATCAATGTCGATGGTGCGCGGGTTCCGCTGTTCGGTGAGGCGCGGATCCGCATAATCGTGGCTGGTCATCTCATTCGTGTTGACTCGCCTGACCCCCACGATCTTTGGTGTAGTAGCCAATCAACTTGTACGCGAGCTTTGCAGCAAGCGCGTCCGGTGCAGCCATGCCCGGTATCGGAGCCAACTCCACAACATCGCAACCGACAACCGTCTTTTCCGCGAACACTCGCTCGAGTAATTCCAGTGTGGGGTACCACGTGCCGCCGCCCGGTTCCGGCGTACCAGTGGAAGGCATCAGCGACGGGTCGAAGTAATCGACATCGACGGTCAAGTACACCATCTCGTCCAATGCATCGAGCACGCGTTCGATCCAGATATCCGAGGATAGTTCGTGTCCGAACACGATCGGTATATCTCGACGCCGCGCCAAAGCCCGTTCTGCCGAGGTCATGGATCTGATTCCCACAGGTACGAGACGCACCCGCTCGTGCACAACATGCATCGCACAAGCGTGTGAGAATGGAGTTCCTTCGTACTCGGTACGCAGATCAGTATGTGCATCGAGTTGCAGAACTGATAGGGTTCGCTCCGGCAATCGGTCCGCGTGCTCGAGGATGACCGGACTCGACACGCTGTGCTCACCGCCCAACATCAAGACGAACTTCCTCTCGTCGAGCAACAGGCCCAGTGCCTCTTTCAAGGTAGCAAGAGCGACTTCCGGCCCGCTGTCGGGGAGTACGAGTTCAGGCAAAGTGTGTACGCCTATCTCGTGCGGTTCGGAATCCAGCTCGTGGTCATACAACTCCAGAAAGCGTGAGGCGTGAATGATCGCGCGAGGGCCGAACCGCGTGCCGGTACCAAATGAGACTGTTGCTTCGTATGGGACGGGCAAGACGACAACGGGACAATCGTCAAACGTGGATTCGGACGCGGGCACACCCAAAAACGAATCTGGAGGTCCCCAGGGAAGGCGCCGCAAAGCTTCGGGCAGCCCCGGAGGAGCGCCTCTGTCTCGAAACTCGTTCATCCGCAGAACACCACAGCACTAATCACCGTGACCCATTTGCCGTCATCCTGCGCTTCAGCGGTGCAAGACTTGTTTCTGGTCTTGACTATCTTACCCGACAGCTTCCACTGTTCTTTTCTCTCATCCCAAGCCTGGTCAGGATCAAAGGGAACGTCCAGCACAGTCGCCAGCATGCTTGCCGCCAAATCTTCGGCGTAATCACCGGCGGTTGACCTCTTCGTGCCGAAAGCATGGTGCTCAGAGATGTAACCGTAATGAGCCGGGTCTGCAGGTATCGCCAATCCTATCGACGTAGTGGCACGCCGGGACGGCTCGTTGGTCGCTGCTTCCGCTACCACCGCAAACGCTATTTGGCCGGGGCTCAGAAGACTCAACCCTTTCTCACGTGAAATGAGGCGGCAGTGAGGCGGCCAAATCGAGCTCACCCTGACGAGGTTGAATTGTGCGATGTGCGCCTGACGAAGCGCCATCTCGAAGCTGGTCAGCTTCTCTTTGTGTCTACCCACACCCTGCGTGAGAAAGGCCTGCTTCGGTACCGGAAACCCTGTATCAATCATTGCATCACACTCCTTGGTGCTCCCGTGCCAATATGGCACCCCACTGCGTTGGCGAGTGGCCAAGGCACCAATCAATGGGCGTTACGACCCTAACAACTCTCTCCATACCAGAGATCCGGCGAGATCTCCACCGGAGGTTCCGTCTCTCCTGATCTATGGAGCACACCACGAATAACGTGCTCGAGCACAGTCGGTGGACTCTCCCCCACTTCCTCAACCGCTATCCTATCATGTCCCCGTTTCCTCCCGCGCAGGACAATCATGTAGCTCGCAGTGAATATGCGACGTCGTTCCGCATCAGATCGGCATGCAACCAGTGCCACACCCCATTCTCTCTCCTCACGGCGGACCGGCGGGAACAGCCATATTCCCTCGATACTGGTTGGTTCGAGGCGTTTCGCCAGAGCCTCGGCCACACGCGTCCATCCAGGACCGAGTCCAGTGGAAAGTGCTGATCCGGAAATCGAGGCTGGTGCCATGGAATCACCATTTGTAGCGTCAGCGTTTGGACTTCGCCAATGCTCAGATACGTGTGGTCAAACTCCGAGCGAGAATGCCCGGCAACAACGCGAACCAAGATATCGGCGCATGGGCCGCTCAACAAGGACGCGCTACAGCACCGCTACCGGGTCGCGATCAAAGACTATACGCAGGGCCGCGCTTTCGGTATGAGGTGCACGACGCGACGCATAGCGCGTCACGCGACCAATCATGGATTTCTCGACACCCCGATACATGACGTGCCAACGCCAGCGTCCCTTGATACGGGCTAGTGGCGCTGGCGCCGGTCCCAGGACCTCTACTTCCCCTCTTGCCCGCGCATTCACTAGTCCTCTGAGCCATTCGGCGATATCGACGGCTGCGTCGGCAACCTTTTGTTCATCGAGGCCGCTGACGACAATATTGACCAGCTGGACATGCGGCGGATAGGAAGGCGATCTCCTGACTTCCAGCTCGTGGCGCGCAAAGGCCTCGAAATCGTGACGAGCGGCAGTCTGAAGAGCATAGTGTTGCGGTGTACGTGTCTGAACCAGAACACTCCCCCCTTCGGGGCCGCGCCCGGCCCTCCCGGCCACCTGTGCTATCAGTTGAAACGTCCGTTCGGCAGCCCGAAAATCCGGAAGGTGCAGGCCGGTGTCAGCGTCCACGACTCCAACCAGAGTTATTCCGGGGAAATCCAGTCCTTTTGCCACCATCTGCGTTCCGAACAGGATATCGATCTTGCGTTTGTCGACGGCTTCGAGAATTCGGCTGTGGGACCAACGTGCCGTGGTAGTATCAGCATCCATCCGAGCCAAACGAGCTTTCGGAAACCGCTCGGCAAGCCAGCGCTCGAGATGCTGCGTTCCAGTACCTCTCTCTCTACTCCGCGTGCCTCCGCAATCAGGGCATTTCAGCGGCATGCCGGTATCGTGCCCACAATAGTGGCACCGCAGTCTCTCAGGAGTCCTATGAACCGTCAGAGAAATGCTGCAGTGGGGGCACTCGGCAACCCCGCCGCACTCGGAGCACTGAAGAAAGTTCGCAAACCCCCTCCGGTTGAGGAGCAGGATAGCCTGCTGGCTTTGTCCAAGTGTTTCGCTCAATGCGTGATCCAATGCCTTGGACCATGGAACAGCGCCGCTGTCGGGCACGCGCTGTTCCGTTCTCATGTCAAGCAGTGTTACCGATGGCAGTGGGCGCTCGCCGACCCTTTGCGGGAGCGACACCGAGACGTACCGGTTTCTGGCAGACCAAGTCTCTAACGACGGCGTCGCGCCACCCAACACAATCCGAGCATCCTCGATATTGGCGCGCCTCAACGCCACTTCGCGAGCATGATATCGAGGCGCCTCACCATGCTTGTAGCTTGCGTCGTGCTCCTCGTCCACCATTATAACGGCCAAGTTTCGTACCGGGGCAAAAACCGCTGAACGGGCGCCGACAACGACACGCCGTTGTCCGGAGGCGAGAGCGCGCCACGCGTCGGCTCTCTCTCCGTCAGACAACCCCGAGTGCAAAACTGCGACATTGTCGCCGAACGCACCGATCACGCGTGAGATTGTCTGTGGAGTGAGCGAGATTTCGGGAACCAGGACAATCGCTCCTTTCCCTCCCTCGACTTCCTCCCGAAACGTTTCCAAATACACCAGAGTCTTCCCGCTGCCTGTGACACCCCACAACAAGGCCGCTTCGCCGAGAGGTGTTTTACGGATCGCATCCACAGCAGCCCGCTGTTCAGCATTGGGCGAAGGCGGAACGGTTCCCGGTATGTCGCTGAATGGATCGCGAAGCCTCTCACGGGTGTCAGGCCGCACGAGTCCTCGTTCGAGCAATCCTTTGATGACTGCGGGCGAGAACCCGAGCTGCATGCGCAGATGGCTCGACGGAGCCTCGCCGCCGAGAGCTTCCAGGACCTCGTACAATTCGCGCTGCCTAATTGCCCGCCCGAAGGTTCGCTCACGCTCCAGGATAGAGGGAAGCTCCCGAGCGATGACTATTATTTCCTCACTGCCCGGCTTGGGTCCCAGGCGCGCGGGCTCGGTCTCGAGCACGATGTCACCACGACGCGCCAGTCTTTGAAGCGTGTCCCAGACGGGGCGCCTGAGTCTCCGGGCGAGGCTTGCCGCGGCCATCCTCCCTCCAGAGCTCCGGATGAGTTCCAGCACCTCACGACTGCGACCGCCAACACTTGTCCGGGACACTACAACGCGTGCAACGAGACGCGACCCTCCCCACAGCGCCGACGGCATCATTGCACGCAGAGTCAGACCGATAGGTGTCGTGTAGTAGTTCGATATCCAAGCACCTAGCTCAAGCAGCGGTGAGGGTATCAGAGGGTCGGCATCCGGCGCCAGCAACACAGGCTTCAGTCCTTCCGTTGCCCCATCATCGACTTCAAGCACGACCCCGATCATTTCGCGCGACCTTACCGGCACCAGCACACGGGCACCGGGTGTAACCCGGTCCGCGAGGCTCGTCGGAACTGCGTATGAGTACGGCTTGAGTGCAGGAATGGGCAGTGCGACTACACAGGCGGTAGCTAGCATGGACCTCTGGTGACAATCACTGCGGTTGGGTTTCCGGCAGACGGGAACCCTTGACAAACGACAGGCCAAGGACGCGTTTGCGGGCCAAGCGTTGCAGAGCCAACATTTCGCGACTCAACACGGTACGCACACCCACCCAGCCTGCTGCATGCCACCCCCTGACCGCGAGGGAAAACATACCAGGCGTAAACCAGTAACCGTCCTTTACAGCTTCTTCCACGCTGAGTTCTACCGCCCCTGACTCGCGAAGGCAGCGCTTCCACCTCATCGTCACACGAGGCGAAAACCCCAGCGACTCGATCAGTTTCTGGTCCGATTCACGAGGCGTTTGCAGCCAGGAGGGTGCGACTACAACCACGTTTCCCGTCGGTCTCAACACGCGCACAGCTTCACGTAGAACTGCTTCCCAGGCTACATCGCGCATGAACAACAGGTGTACTACAACCGTGTCGAAGACGCAGTCCTCGTGAGGTAGATTCGTAGGGTCTGCATGTTGAAAGGTGACGGTACCCGTCAGATCCGTGCCGCGCACACGTGCCTCCGCATCCTCGATTGCTACCTGATCTGGGTCCAAGCCTTGGACCATCGATCTGAATTTCCGCGCCCACCAGACGACGGCCCGACCAGACCCACATCCGACCCAGAGCGTCTCACCGCCTTCGCTCGCGTTGGCGATATCAGCGACCCTTTTCGAGATTGGTTCCGCCACCTCTCCCCATGGTTGCAGAATTGTGAGCAGCACCGTGGGAGTCAGCCGAATGGTCATAGGACCAACATACCGCGGAGATGAGTTCGGGCAAGCGCCTTCAAGACAGCGTCTCCTCCACGCGCTCGAGAATGGGCTCGAATGTCAAGGACGTTCCCACCACCGACAATGCGAGCTCGTTAGCTGGCTGTGCCTGGCCCAGGCCCATCAGTTCGCTCACGAAAGAGCCGGCTCTGGGATTTCGGAACCAATCACTGTCGAAACGGTCTCGCAGAACTGAAGTGAGCATCGCCTGTAGCTGCCATGCTCGCAGATACCGGGCGCAATAGAGCGCAGGATCCACATCCGATAGGCAATCGTCCTCGGAGTAGCGGAATCTCGTGGCTTCTGTCAACTTTTCCGAGTATAGGGGATCGACGCCTTCAAAGTCGCTTTCGTGCAGAGCCAATTCGTAGATCAGTTTCGCCGCATACCTGCGCAACAAATAGAGTTCGTGTACTGCGAGGTCACGGACCAGTGTTCCAACCTCGTGCGCGCTCAGTTCCACGTACCTCTCGAGCCATTTTCTGTCTAAGGTGAGATGATCCCACAGCATCGCATACCCCTCGGTGACAGAGTTGTCGCCAAGCCAACGTGCTTCGAATGGCATTTCGGGTGCAGGAGAGGCAAAATGCATAGCGTGTCCCAACTCATGCCAGAACGTTCGATAGTCCACGTGTCCACCTTGCGGGCGCAGCACAAGGTACACCTCGGTTGGCACCTTGACCGGAACGCAGAATGCCCGCGGCTGCTTTCCTTCGCGCTCGCCGGTATCGAACCTGACATACCCGCCACGATAGATGTCCAGGCCCATTTCACCCATCTGTCGTGATGACGTTTCCAGCATCGTGTCAGGATCGAATGCCCGGTCAAAGGCGTCGGCTCTAAAAGTCCAAGCGACGTCCGCCCGGACGAGGTCGCGCTCATGCAATCCCAGTCTGCGTCGCACCAAATGCTCCAGGCATTCCGAATACATGTCCTGGGAAGCTGCCAGAAACGCGACGGCTTGCTGACTGAGTTCCTTGAAGTCTATTCCCGTCAGAGCGGCAAGGGTCTCGACGTAACCTCCAATTCCGAGTTGAGCCATCACCTGGTGCTCCAGACGGAAACGCTCTCGCCGGAGATCGTCCAATTCCTTCGCACTCGCACCGGAACGAGCCTTGTCGAGCGCAATCCTGAACACCCTGTCCTGAGAATTCGCCAACTCAATCGGAGCCCGCAGGTAAGACACAGACTGGCCGTTCACATCGAGTAGCTTGTTCTGTTCCCAAACAAGCTGCTTCTCATCGAGATGAGCAGTCCTTCTTCCGGTCCTCAGTTCGATCAACCATTCCAGCAATACCAGAGATCCGGACTCGCGCACCAGATGCAACGCATCATCACCGAGAAGCGAGTCATATCGATCATAGATCGCTTGAAATGCAGGTTCCAGCTTATGACCGGCACCAGTGAGGTAGTATTCCCTACCCAGATCCTCCTGCAGAGCTTCGCCCGCGGCTATAACGTCGGCGAGTGTCACGCGCTTAGATGCTCGGCAAGGTATGAAGACAGTCGATCCACGCTGACCCGATCTTGACCCAGAGTATCACGATCGCGGACTGTGACTGTCTGGTCCTGCAGGGTTTGGCCGTCAACAGTTATCCCAAACGGGGTACCGATCTCGTCCTGACGACGGTAACGCCTGCCGATCGCGCCACTTTCATCGTAGAAAGCAGCGAAGCGAAAGCGGAGTTCGTCATAGATTCTGCGAGCTATTTCGGGCATTCCGTCCTTCTTTACGAGTGGAAACACGCCTACCTTGACCGGCGCCAATTGGGTACTGAAGGCCATTACCACACGTTTCTCACCGGCGACCTCTTCCTCGCGATATGCATCGACCATCGCTACCAGAGCAAGCCGATCGGCGCCCAATGATGTCTCGACGATGTAAGGCACATATCGCTCGTTGTTGACGGTATCCACATACGCGAGTTTCTTGCCCGAACACTCTTGATGTCGGCTCAGGTCGAAATCAGTGCGGTTGTGAATTCCCTCGAACTCCTGCCAGCCGAATGGGAACTCATATTCGATGTCGTAGCCGTCTTTCGCGTAATGTGCCAACTCATCAGGGGGGTGTTGATAGAAACGAAGTCGTTCGGGCCTTATTCCGAGGCCTTTGTGCCATTGCATCCGCAGCTCGCGCCATTCCTCGAACCACCGTTCGTCATCACCCGGTTTCACGAAGAATTGCATCTCCATCTGTTCGAACTCCCGGGTGCGGAAAGTGAAGTTGCCCGGCGTGATTTCGTTCCGGAAAGCTTTCCCTATCTGCGCTATCCCGAAGGGGATCTTTTGGCGCGATGCCTGTATCACGTTCAAGTAGTTGACATAGATCCCCTGGGCTGTCTCCGGACGCAGATACACGACCGCAGCATCTTCCTCCAGGGGACCCATGAAAGTCCTGAACATGAGATTGAACATTCGCGGCTCCGTGAGCGTTCCCTTGTTGCCACACACGGGACATTGAGCATCCGGTTGACCAGGCTCCCCTTTGATTCGCTCATCGTCGCCGCGGAACCTGTTCCTGCAGACCTTGCAGTCAACGAGAGGATCCGTGAATCCGGTTACGTGTCCGGAAGCCCTCCATACCTCTGGATGCATGAGTATGGCCGCATCGATTCCTTCGATGTCGTCTCTCTCGTGGACCATCGCCCGCCACCAGCGCTGCTTGAGGTTGTTCTTCAACTCGACGCCTAGAGGGCCGTAATCCCAAACCGACCCGACACCACCGTATATCTCCGAAGACTGGAACACAAACCCCCTGCGCTTGGCCAGGGAAACGAGCTTGTCCATCAACGCGAGGTCAGCCATCTTGACGATTCTTCGACTTTGAAATGGATACTAGAATGATCTGGAGACGCGAAGTATAGAGTGCCCGTACCCCTCCAGCAAGCGAAACAATGCTCTGTTGCTCGGATATCATCGCAGGTGCACAACCTGCTCCACACATCTCCCCACCAGAACAGATGCTCCCCAAAATGCCGTTCGGAATCTCGTAAGAGATTGCGGCAACACGACTTGTGCATTCGAACGAGAGTACTTAATATGTGGCGCAATATCGGCAAATTGAGCTGGAGTCGCCGCTTCAAGGAGGCACTTGACCAAGATTGCGATTCACGGCATCGTGCTCCGCTTTGAAGAGTATGATATGGAGCCGGATGGACTTTGGAGCCAGAAGTCGAAGAACCGCAACGAGGACGGTTGCGGCGCTGAGACATTTCTCTCTCTGACAACTCACAGGCAAGCTGTTCTTCCGGACGTGACTGCGGCATGAACGACTCACAGCGCGAACCGAGCAGTGATACTTCCGATTCCAGCTCCCCACAACGAGGACCGGCCGTACGTGAGATTCACCTGAGAGATCTCACCAAGGTCGTCATGCAGCATTGGCGGCTCGTCCTATTGCTTGCAATACTCGCCGCCGGCGGTGCATACCTCTCGGGTCGTGACGCAATAGATCAGTATCAATCAGAGCTCACTGTACAGATTTCCTCGCGCAAGCAGGTGTTCGCGCGGATGGACGACATAGATGTCGATGAGCTCGCTTTGCGAACCGATCCAGTCTTGTCGGAAGCGCTGGTCTTGGGTACCCAACGTCTCGCTTTGCGGGTTGTCGATGCTCCTCAGCTCCAGCTCAGATTCGAGATGAGCGACCCGCGGTTTTTCAGGGGCGAATACTTCACTGCCATTGCCGTTGATTCCGCGGCCCCTGTTGGGGATTACATCCTGATGCAGCCAGGTCCACCTGGGGTGTTCGAGTTGCGCGATGAGCGTACCGGAAATGTGCTCTGGACCGGATCGAATGATGCTCCCGTTACTGGCCCTGGTTTCAGAATGCGAGTGATCAAATCCGAGCTTCCCAATGATGGAATCGGGTTCCGCATTGTCACTCGTGAGCAGGCTGCAGCGTGGGTGCGTGGAGGGATATCCTATTCGGTGGTAACACAGACCAACGCGGTTCGTATACGGTTCACGAGTACGGACCGTACTCTGGTGCCTCATGTCCTCAATCAAGCAGCGATAGAGTTGCAGAAGGACGGAAAGGATCGCGCTCTCAGGACTGCCAAGCAAAGGGTCTCTTACATCCGAGACGAGTTGGAGGGCAGAGACCGGGAGTTGCAGGACAAAATGCGCGAGCTGCAGGAGTTCATGGAAACGGAACAGATCACGAACCTCACTGCGGAAGAGCAGGCGATTGTCGCGTCCATTAGGGAATTGGAACGGCAGCGCCAGGATATCCTGATTCAGGTATCCGCGCTTCGCGACGCTGCCGAGACCACTGACACCATCGGAGTGGACGTGCTCAATAGGCTCGCTGCTCTGGAAAGCACTGCCAACAATAGCGCCGTATTGTACCAGATTCGAAATCTACTACAGCTCTATGAGGAGAGGCGCAGCCTTACGGCCGGCCCACTAGGGTTACGCGGCGACAACCCTCAGATCGGAGCGCTGAACCAACGTATTCGGACAGGACACGAGGCACTCCAGGCAGCGGTACGCGCATCCTTGGAAAGCCTCGGCCACCGTAGCGAGGCCCTCAGCAGCGAGATTGACTCGCTGCGCACCCATTTGCTGACGTTTCCGGGCAAAGAGACCCGAATCGCGCAACTCGAAATCGAACGAGACATCCTCCAAGACACTTACAGCTATCTCCTGGGTCAATATCAGCAAGCGCAGCTCCAGGAAGCGACGATTTCCCATTACGTGGAAATACTCGACGGGGCATCTCCTGCGTCCCGTATTGGGACCGGATTGCGCGATAAGGTCATCCTTGGTTTGCTCGTTGGCCTACTACTGGGGCTTGGAGGGGCTTTCTTCCTGGAGTACCTGGACCAGACGATCAAGTCCGCTGCAGACGTCGAAAGAGTGCTCGGAGTACCAGTCCTCGGTATCATACCGCTCCAGGGGAGCTTCGCTGCTGCGTCCAACGGATCCCACAATCCGGTCTTGGCAACTCAGAAGCTCTCACCGGATGATCCGTCTGTAGAGGCATTTCGTTCACTCCGCACCAACGTTACGTTCGTCGCAGCCGAGCGGCCCATCCAATTTCTCGCGGTGACGAGCCCCGGTCCGGGAGAGGGGAAGTCGACAATTACGGTAAACCTCGCCGTAGCACTCGCCCAGGGGACTACGCGAGTGCTACTCGTCGACGGTGACCTACGACGTCCTAACTTGCACCGCACGTTTCAGTTGGTGGCCGAGCCGGGACTCACCGGCATTCTAGTCGGCAAATCGACGTTCCGAGAGACCGTGCGAACCGAGGTGATTCCCAATCTCGACGTGCTACCTTCGGGAGCGCGTCCGCCTAATCCTTCAGAGTTGCTGGGATCCAAAGCGATGCAACAGTTCGTGGCAGAGGTGCGTCGCGAGTATGACTACATAGTTGTGGACACACCACCGGCTCTCCCTGTTACGGACTCAACGGTCATAGGTGCCGCCGCCGACGCGATCATCGTCGTAGTGAAGAGCGGCGAGACAGAGGAACAAGCCGCTCAACGTGCCTTGACACAGTTGCGCAGAGTGCACGCCAGGGTAGCGGGGGTGGTGCTCAACGGCGTTACCAAGCGATACGAGCAGTATTACAGTTACTATTCCTACACGGCAAGCAGCGGGTCCCGCCGCGAGCGCTTGGGCGGCACGAAACTCGGTTCCCGCATCAGGAAGCTTTTCTAGGTGCTCCCGCCCGGCCCAGAGTCATTCAACTTCGACTAGTTGATCCCTTCGAGTACCCACACCGATAAGGGAAAGAGGCACTTCCATCAGGTCCTCGAGTCGTCTCAGATAGACTTTCGCATTCGCCGGAAGATCGGCGTATCTCCTCATGTCCGATGTGGGTTCGCGCCATCCTGCAAGCTCTTCATAAACCGGCTCGACCGCGTCCAATGTGTCCAGGTCGGCGGGGAAACCGTCCACGGTCTTCCCATTGACGTAATATCCCACACATACGAGAATCCTCTCGAACTCGTCCAACACATCGAGCTTGGTGACTGCCAGATTTGTGAAACCGTTGACCCTGGCGGCGTAGCGGGCAAGCTCGGCATCGAACCAGCCACAGCGCCTAGCTCTACCGGTAGTCGCGCCGTATTCACCTCCCACACTGCGCAGTTCTTCACCTACGGGTCCCCGCTCCTCGGTGGGAAAAGGGCCATTGCCGACACGCGTTGTGTAAGCCTTCACAACTCCGAGCACAACATCAATGGCACGTGGTCCGATTCCCACCCCAGCCGCAGCGGCGCCGGCAGTGGTGTTGGAGGAAGTAACGAATGGGTATGTACCGTGATCGATATCGAGCAGTGCGCCCTGCGCCCCCTCCAAGAGGACTGATTTGCGTGACCTCAAGGACTGGTGCACCAGGTGTCCCACGTCCGAAGAGAGTGACATCAGTCGGGGCGCAACGCGTTGGACCAGAGCGATGTGCTGACTCAGATCAGCACGCTCCTCGGATCCCAGTGCCTCGAGCAGCATGTTCACCCTGGCCACGTTATTCCGGATTAGACTCTCAACCCGTGCGGGGTGTTTCAAATCCCCAACTCTTATGCCACGGCGGCCAGTACGGTCCTCGTACGCAGGTCCGATTCCTCGTCCCGTTGTGCCGATCTTCTGTATCGATTCGGCTGCGCGATCAAGGAGCTTGTGATAGGGCAACACGAGATGAGCGCGATCGGACAACACCAACCGACCTGTGAGGCTGACGCCACGACCTTCGAGTCCTTCCACTTCCGCCGCAAACGTCTCTGGGTCGAGTACGACACCGTTTCCCAGCATGCAGATCACGCCCGGCTGCAGGACTCCGGTGGGTAGTTGATGAAGGACGAATTCTTCATTATCGAGGACTACGGTGTGTCCAGCGTTGGCCCCACCCTGATAGCGGACAACGATGTCTGCTCTCTTGGAGAGAACATCCACGATTTTGCCCTTGCCTTCGTCACCCCATTGAGCACCTACGACGACGGCGCAATGGCAATGCGGACCGAATATTGGCATGGCACCTTCGGAACAGCCACAAGAAAAGAGAACCCCACGGGCTTCCGCAGGGCTGTCGGGCTTCTTAAGCTAGGTGACCCTCCAACACCCGTCAACCTAAAACCGAACTCGTACCGGCCACACCGTTCGTCAGCTCGGCAGAACTCCGGCTCTTCGCAACATCTCGGTGACTTGCTTGCGCTCAGTTTCACCGATGTTTCGCAAAGGAGCGCGTACCGGACCGCCATACAATCCGATGTCATCCATAGCTGCCTTTATACCCGCAATACCCAGCCTACCGACGATGCCGGCATGCAGCGGGGCAACACGTTCCTGAACACCGCCAGCACTCTCGCGGTCTCCCCGCGCGTATGCTACGCCTATGTCGCCTGTCAGACGAGCTGCAAAACACCCAGTTGCCGCGATCGCGCCGGCGGCATCGAGTTCCAACGCTCCGTAATACAGGGCGCCGGAACCCACGAGTAACGTCCATTCGGGCGCCGCGTCGCGATAGGCGGCGAGATTCTTGAGATCGCCCGATGAATCTTTGGCGCCCCAAATGTTGGGATGGTCCGAAAGTGAAGCGAACAGAGCAGGTGAAAGGGAAACATGAGTGTACTTGGGCATGTTGTACAACATCACCGGGATAGGCGATTCGTCGGCGACACGCCGGAAATGCTCCGCAAGCGCCTCAGATGACAAAAGGGGGGCATAGTAGGAGGGCGGCCTCACCAGCGCCGCGTCAGCACCCTCGGCGGCGGCTACGCTGCATGCCGACACGGTTGCGCGGGTGGACTCACGTCCCGCACCGGCTATGAGCCATTTGTCAGGAGGGATGAGGTCTCGCAGCCATTCCAGTATGTTGCGGTAATCTTCATCTCCAAGAAGGGACGCTTCCCCTGTAGAACCCGCCGCGAGCAGCCCCTGAACCCCTCCATCCATCAGGGCTCGTGCGTTTTCCCGAAGGTGAATCGGCGCCACATCTCCCGTGGCCTGGTCAAAAGGAGTAGTCAGAGGAACCAGAAGTCCATTTGGGCGTGATTTCATTGTTGTACCATGTCCATGCCATCGGTGTATCCACCGGGGATCTCATTTGCCCCTTGCGATTCGGCCTCACTGGAAGTCGCGGCACGCGATTGGCGCCTGAATGTCCGCAGTCTCAACTCGAATTCGGGGGGATTGCTCGCCGCCGCCTTCGCGGCCTCGAATGTAACTACGTCACCCTCGACGAGATCGATGAGGTGTTGGTCGAAGGTTTGCATTCCGTGTTGGTCTCGCCCGTTTGCTATGTAGTCCTTTATTTCTCCAACCCTGTTCCGGTCTCTTATTAGATCACGGATTGCCGGAGTGCATGTCATTATCTCCACTGCAGGGCAGCGCCCCGCCTCATCAATGCGAGGCAGGAGACGCTGAGAAATCACGGCATGGAGCGAATCGGCCAGGCGGTTGCGCGCAACCTCCTGCTCCTCATGTGCAAACATCGCCACGATGCGAGCTATGGTTGTCGTGGCATCGGGAGTATGCAAAGTGGAGATCACTACGTGTCCGGTCTCCGCTGCCTTCATAGCCGTGTCTATTGTCTCCACATCTCGCATTTCTCCTATGAGGACGACGTTCGGGTCCTGCCGCAATGCCGCCCGCAAACCGATCTTGAAACTTTCCGTGTCAGCACCGATCTCGCGCTGCGTAACAGAGGCCTTGAGGTCTCTGTGAAGGAACTCGATTGGATTTTCGAGCGTCACGATGTGCTTGTTCATGACTGTATTGATGTGATTTATCATTGCGGCCATAGTTGAACTCTTGCCGCTCCCCGTCACACCCGTCACCAGAATCATGCCGCGTTCCACTTCGGCGATGCCACTTATCACTCTCGGAAGATGCAGTTTTTCCAGGGTCGGTACTTCGAAGGGTATGACGCGCATCACAATCATGAATGATGAGCGCTGCCGTAGGATATTCACACGAAATCGGCCAACCCCTGGTGAGCCCCAGGAACAATCATAATCCTTTATGTGATCGACCTGCTTGCGGTCCTCCTCGGATGGAATCAGCTTCAGCGCGATCGACTTCGTCTGCTCCGGGGTGAGGCGTTGCTTCGTTAGAGGCCTCAACTCTCCATCGATCCGAGCGCGAAACACATCGCCGGCCTTGATGTGCAGATCGGAAGCTCCTCTCTCCACTGCCGCCTTTATTATGTTCTCCATGCTAGTACCCGGCCTCGAGATTCACAACGTTGCGCAGTTTGTCTCCTCTGAGATACCGTCCAATATTATCGCATATGAGATCGATTTCACGATCCCAGAAGCGATTGCTGACAGCAGCAACATGCGGCGTGAGGAATACCGCAGGGTGATCCCAAAACGGATGCTCACGGTGCAGAGGTTCTCTCGAAACCACGTCCAGCACGCATCCTTGTAAATGACCCGCATCGAGTTGCTCAATCAATGCCTCTTCATCCAATATGCCTCCGCGCGAGACATTCAAAACGAAGGCGCCTCGCGGCGTCGCCCTCAGCACAGATTCACTGACGAGGTTATCCGTGGCGTCCGTGTGCGGCAATGCCAACACCAACACATCACTATTGGCTGACAGCTCCAGAAGGTCGTCCGCACC
This sequence comes from uncultured Gemmatimonadaceae bacterium, assembly GCA_964580055.1. Taxonomy (GTDB): domain Bacteria; phylum Gemmatimonadota; class Gemmatimonadetes; order Gemmatimonadales; family GWC2-71-9; genus JBDGYW01. The sequence goes on from CAZOJI010000003.1 coordinate 78,789, forward strand.
ACCCAACCACACCAGGTCGGCGAATTTCGGGCCCGAGATATTCCGGCGAACAGCTCTCACCTCCATGCCAAGTGCCGCGCACTTTCGTGCGATCGCTCGGCCGATCCCGCCGAAACCCACGATCCCCACTCTCAATGACGAAAACTCGGTGGGCACAGCCTCGTTCGCTGTGAACGATTCCCTGTCCCATCTGCGCTCCGATTGAGCACGGGCGGCACGGTGAAATCCTCGGGCACAGAAACCGATTGCCGCTACTACCCAATCAGAAACCGGCTCAGCGTGGATTCCTCGCGAGTTCGTTAGCACGGCGTCGCTAGCTCGGAAGTCATCGGTTATACTCGCGCCCACACCAGCCGCAGCGGAGTGTGCCCATCTGAGCATCCCTGCTGCATGGAGAGCTACCGTACCCGGTATGCCCCACCCGAAATACACTTCCGCACCATCATATGATGCTTTGACCATCGTGGAGTTCTGCCGATCCCCTCTATTGGACGCCTGCAGCGACGACAGGCTCAAGACCTCCCAATCGCGGCCGAATGTGCGCTTTATCGCCTCGAGTGAATCCGGCGGCAGTCGCCAGACTGGGTGGTGAGACCCTAGCTCTACTACCGCTCGCCTCATGGCTCCCCGATCGCAATCGATCTCACCAAGCAAACCCTGCGAGCGATTCGAGCCTGACAGGTATTCCGTCCACAATCATCTCGGTTTCAGCGGAATCTCCGAAGCGCGGCAGTGTTAGGACGACTGTGATATCCAATCGTAGACCGCGAGGCCTCCTAATCGTCTCTTTCAGATTCACGGCGCGCGCCGTGCAACGGCATGCGCCGGAGCAAAGCCCATGTGCGCTCTGACCCTGGACATCGTATCGCGGGCAATATCACCAGCGCGTTCCGCCCCATCGGCAAGGATGTCATTGACGCGCTCGATATCCGCGTTCAGTTCAGAAGCGCGATCTCTCAGCGGTGCTAGCTCGCCTGCAATGTTCTCGGACAGAACTCGCTTGCAGTCCAGGCACCCCCACCCAGCGGATCGACATTGACCCGCAACATAATTCACCACGTCGGACGGCGAAAAACTCTTGTGGAGCGCATAGATATTGCAAACTTCGGGCGTTCCCGGATCAGTCTTTTTCACTCGGGCCGGGTCAGTCACAGCAGGGCGCAAGTGTTCCCAAATACTCTCAGGATCCTCCAGTATACCAATCGTATTGCCCAAGCTCTTGGACATCTTGGCCTGTCCATCCAATCCCAATATGCGTCCCGCATTCGTGAGTTCTGCGCGTGGCTCAGGAAAAAAACCTTCAGCGTAGCGCGAGTTCCATTTCCGTGCGATCTCGCGCATCAACTCTATGTGCTGAACTTGATCCTCGCCTACGGGAACGATATCCGCCTTGTATATGAGTACGTCAGCTGCTTGAAGCACAGGGTAGTTGAGAATACCTGCCAGCACACTTTCCTGCCGCTGAGATTTGTCCTTAAATTGGGTCATTCGTTCGAGTTCACCGACGGGTGTAACTGACGTGAAGACCCATGCAAGCTCGGTGTGCTCTGGTACGTGTGATTGAACGAAGAGTACCGTTCTCACTGGATCTATGCCGGCTGCGAGCAAACCTACGGCCATCTGGATAGTGCGGGACTCGAGTTGGTCGATCTCGTAAGCCTGAGTGATGGCATGGTAATCGACGATACAGATGAAGCACTCATGCTCTGACTGCATCTTGACCCAGTTCTTGACCGCGCCGAGGTAGTTGCCGAGATGCAGTTCACCTGATGGCTGAATTCCCGAAAATACTCTTCCCATGGAACCAAGCTATGAATACACGAGAGGGGTCGCAAGGTGGATACGAACCGAACCGTTCTTGACTCGGCCGTCAAGGCCGCCAAGCTGGCCGCAGATCACATTAGATCAGTCGAGCGGCCCGTGAACCCTTCTTCCTGGGAAGAGAAAGGCACCTGCGATTTCGTCACACAAATCGACACTGCGTGTGAGCGCTTGATTGCCGAATTACTGCTTCGGGAACACCCAGGCTCTGTCGTGATGGGCGAAGAACTCACTCCTGAGGCTGCAGGCACTCCCGATAGTGTCACCTGGATAGTGGATCCACTCGACGGTACGATCAACTACCTCCACGACTACGAGGCTTACGCGGTTAGCGTCGCCGCCATGATGGACAACAACTTGATAGCTGGCGTTGTAGTCGATGTCACCAGAGAACGCATCTACCACGGCACTGCCGGCGGAGGTGCTTGGTGTGACGGGCGTCGCCTACGCGTCTCAACTTCGGAGGAGCCCGCCCTTGCTCTCATAGGCACTGGCTTCCCCTTCAAGGTACGAGACATGCTCCCGCAATACTTGCGACAGTTCACAAACATACTCACTTCCACCAGCGGCATTCGTCGTGCCGGTTCGGCCGCTCTCGACCTCGCAGACTTGGCATCAGGTAGATTGGATGGGTTCTGGGAACTGTCACTCGCACCTTGGGATGTCGCTGCGGGGACCTTGCTTGTGAGGGAAGCCGGCGGAGTCGTGACTGACACAGCTGGACACGACGCTGTTGTTCGCCAGGGACCTATTGTCGCTGGAAACCCGAAGATCCACACTTGGCTCTTGAATGTGCTGAAGCGCGATTTGGGTTGAGATAGCTTCAACGCGACCTTTGACGCAACAGCCGGCTCACTGCCGCGAAGTGAGGATGCGTGGCCCTTCGGGCGTCATCAAGACAGTGTGTTCAAAGTGCGCCGAAAGCGAACCGTCAGCCGTTACAATAGTCCAATTGTCGTCCAGGGTCCTGGTCTCCGCACCACCGGCGTTGACCATAGGCTCGATCGCGAGGGTCATGCCGGCAACCAGACGAGCGCCTCGTTTGGGCAGCCCAAAGTTCGGGACCTGGGGTTCCTCGTGGAACTTCGCGCCAATCCCGTGTCCGACTAGATCTCGGACAATGCTGAATCCGGCACCTTCGGCCACCTCCTGCACCGCGTGACCGATGTCTCCAACGTGATTGTCCACAGTTGCGGCACTTATACCAGCTTGGAGCGCCTGGTCGGTCGTGTCAAGCAGCTGTTCCGTGTCATCCGAGATCTCACCCACTGCCACAGTCATCGCCGAGTCGGCGTGTAGACCGTCCAAGAAAACGCCACAATCGATGCTCAGAATGTCTCCAGCCTCGAGAACGCGGCCCTTGGAGGGAATGCCGTGAACGATCTCGTTGTTGATCGAAGTACACAGAGATTTCGGAAATCCGTACAGCCCTTTGAATGACGGCTTCGCTCCCGAATGACTGCGAATGAACTCCTCGGCCAGTCCGTCTAGTTCCGCCGTATTCACGCCAGGTGAGACCCTCTTCGTCACCATGACCAGAGTGTTGGCCAAGATCTTACCAGCCGCGGCCATTGCATCGATCTCACGAGTTGATTTGATCGTGATCATGATCCGGGATTCTCCGGCGGAACTTCAACTCCGAGTGTCAACCATGTGAAGTGTGAGATTGAAAGCACAGAGCGCACGCCCCCCGACAGGGAGACGTATCTCAGACCGAGGAGGGTTTGGGGGGGCAAACTCATGTTCAAGCGCATTTCCCGCCATGCGAGTGGCCGCGGGCGACGACTACATGTAACGCCGTCTACCGCGGAATTTGACTCGGCCGTGCTTCATGAAGTCATCGTAATGACGCAGCTGTGCGTGTTGTTGCACCTGCACCCAGGTGTCGAGCGCTACGCCCACTACGATCAGGAGTGCCGTTCCACCAAAATGGAATGGAACGTTGAACGTGTTGAATACGAAGAACGGCAACAGTGCTATAAGAGTTAGGAAAACGGAGCCAGGCAGCGTCACGCGAGTCAAAACTTCATCGATGTAGTCGGCTGTAGCCGCACCGGGCCTAACTCCCGGAATGAAACCGCCTTGTTTCTTGAGATTCTCCGCGATATCCACTGGGTTGAAAATGATGGACGTGTAAAAATAGGTAAAAAAGATTATCAACAGTGCATACGACGTGTAGTAAACACCGGTCCCCGGACGAAACGCATCTGACATGGCGCGCAACCATGGGAGATCACTGAACACGGCTACAGTGCCCGGAACGATTATTAGGGCCTGCGCGAAGATGATCGGCATGACGCCGGCCGAGTTGATCCGGATTGGTATGAAAGTTTTCTGCCCTTCACGTATTCTGCCACGTCCCATGACCTTGCGCGGTATCTGAATGGGAATCCTACGTGCCGCAACCGTGACCGCCACAACACCCGCTATTATGCCGACCATTACTGCACCCAGCACGAGTAGCTTGGGGAAGTTGATCACTCCCGTCTGTAAAAAGTCTATGGTTCGGAAGATGCCGGGCCACATACCTTCCATGATCGAGAAGAAGATCAGGAGGCTCATGCCGTTGCCGATGCCACGCTCCGTGATCTGCTCTCCCAGCCACATGACTAGCACTGCACCCGTGGTCAGAGTCAAGACAGTCAACATACGGAACCCGAGACCCGGGAACGTCACAGCTCCCTGTCCTTCAGCGAACATGGCGAAGCTGTAAGCCTGACCCAGTGATAGGACAACGGTCAGGTACCTTGTCCACTGGGTGATCTTCTTTCGGCCCTCCTCTTCTTTTTGCAGCTTCTCCACCATCGGGAACACCGCGCCGGCCAGCTGGAACATGATCGATGCCGAGATATAGGGCATGATGCCCAGAGCCAACACGGTTGCCCGTGACAGTCCGCCCCCAACGAACATGTCGTATACGCCGAATAGCGTTTGTCCAGCCTGATTGCGAATGAAATCTGCGAGGACCTGCACATCCACACCCGGCGTTGCGACGTGGGCGCCGCCTCTGTATATGGCGAGGACCATGAGCGTGAAGAGGAGCTTCTCTTTAAGCTCAGGAACTGCAAAGAGATTGGGAATACGCGGTGCCGTCATCTCTTAGGCCTCGATGCGGCCGCCGGCCTGTTCGATTTTAGATTGGGCGGTCTTGGATACGAGACACGACTTGATGGTGAGCGCACGCTCAATGTCACCCGTTCCGAGGATCTTCACCGGCCGTTTCACTGTACTGACCAAGCCAGCCTCCAAGAGAACCGCGGGTGTAACAACATCTTCGGAAACATCCTCCAAATCGCGAAGGTTTACGACTTGGTTCGGGACGCGAAACGGATTGGTGAACCCCCTCTTCGGCACTCGCCTGATCAAAGGCATCTGGCCACCCTCGAATCCAGGGCGTACATTCCCGCTCGTTCGCGACCGCTGTCCCTTGTGACCCCGACCGGAAGTTTTGCCGAGGTTCGAGCCTCGTCCTCGGCCTTTTCGTTTGGGTTGCTTGTTCGCCCCGGCTGGGGCCTTCAGGTTATGCAATCCTAGTTTAGGCGTCTCAGCCATTTGAATCCTCGGGCGTGACACTGACTAGATAATGAACGCTCCGCAGCATCCCTCTGATCGATGGGTTGTCGGTCACCACCACCTCGTCCTGATGATGTTTCAGCCCCAAGGCAATGAGAGTGCGCCTCATGCGCCATGGATGCCGGATACCCGACCTCACCTGACGAACGCGGAGGCGTTGTGCTTTCGCCGCCTTCTTCTTCGGCTTCGTCTTTGCGGTCTTTTTCGTGGCCGTCCCTTCAGTGACGGAATCCCTATCCTGGTCCTCTTCGTCCCCAGCGTCTACTTCTTTCATGGGCTCACTGGACATTCTCCGTCTCCTTCTCGCGCTGTCTGGGCCGGTAATCTATCTCGGAAACGTCCATCCGGCGCTCCCTCGCGATTATGTCCGGTGTTATCAGGCGGTGAAGGCCATCCACTGTCGCCCATACCACATTGAGCGCATTCGGCGATCCGAGCGACTTGGTGAGGATATCAGTAATGCCCGCGCACTCGAGAACCGCTCTCACAGGTCCTCCTGCGATAACTCCGGTTCCTGACGAGGCAGGCTTGAGGAGCACTCTCCCGGCACCATGCCTACCGATTATCTCATGGGGAATCGTTGTACCGGCCAAAGGGATCTCTCGCATATTGCGTCTTGCTGCATCGACCGCCTTTCGCACAGTCTCAGACACTTCATTGGCTTTTCCCATGCCCACGCCGAGGTTGCCAGCACCATCGCCTACCGCCACGAGTGCGTTGAAGGAGAATCGGCGACCACCCTTTACCACCTTGGCAACGCGGTTGATCGCTATCACGTTTTCGACGAACTCCGACTCTTGCTCGCGCTTCTCCCGCCTTGCACCGCGTCCTTTGTCTTGTGCCATATTCCTAAAACTCCAATCCGCCGTCGCGAGCGCCTTCGGCAACTGCCTTCACACGTCCATGATAGAGGTACCCTCCCCTATCGAATACGGCTCGTGAGATTCCGAGTTCTTTGGCACGCGCAGCGATAGACTTGCCGACGGCGAAGGCTGCCCCGACCTTGCCCTCCCCTTCCGGCTTCAAATCTGGAGACAGGTCGCTCGCACCCGCCAGAGTATGCCCGGTCTCGTCGTCGATGAGCTGAGCGTAAGTGTGCTTGAGCGACCGAAAGACAACTATCCTGGGACGTTCGCTGGAACCGTTGATCTTCCTTCGTACGCGCAGATGTCGCCTATAACGACGGTCACGTTGTGTTTTTGGCCTCCTGATCGACCTCATGCTTTCGCTCCCGTCTTGCCTGCCTTGCGGCGGACATACTCGCCTTCGTAGCGAATCCCCTTGCCCTTGTACGGCTCGGGGGGACGCACTTTGCGAATCTCTGCGGCGGCCTGACCGACGGACTCCTTATCGATTCCCTCAACCTTGACTTTGGTCGGTGCTTCAACCAACACGGCAACGCCCTTCGGCGGCGAGTAGTCCACTGGATGTGAGTACCCTACAAGGAGCCGGATACCGGAATCCGTGGCCTCGGCTCGATAGCCTACACCCTGTATCTCCAATATCTTGCTGAACCCGGAGGTCACTCCACCAACCATGTTGTTGAGCAGACTCCGCGTAAGTCCGTGTAGTGCGCGGTGACGCTTCTGATCCGATGGCCGGGTAACGACAATTCGATCGTCTTCGATCCCGATGATCATCTCGGGATGGAGTGTTCGGTTCAGCTCCCCCTTGGGCCCCTTCACCGTGACGTGCGAGCCATCGAGTGTTACAGTCACTCCTGCGGGAATCGCCACCGGCAACTTTCCGATTCGAGACATAACGGCCTCCTACCAGACTACTGCCACGAGTTCGCCGCCTACCCTGGCGCGGCGAGCGTCGCGGTCGCTCATGACACCCTGAGGCGTCGAGAGAATCGCCATTCCCAAACCGTTCTTGACGCGTGGGATTTCTTTGAGCTTGACGTACCGACGCAACCCCGGCCTCGACACGCGTCTCACTTCACGTATGACAGATTCATCATCGTGGTACATCAAGAAGATGCGCAATCGCCCGTGAGCACCATCGTCCAGTACCTTGAAGTCTTTAATGTAATGGTTCTCACGCAGCAGTCGCGCGATCTCTGTCTTGAAATTCGACACCGGTATGTCCACTCGCTTGTGCCCCGCCCTACCGGCGTTGCGGATGCGAGTCAGCATATCGGCGACTGGGTCAGTCATACTCATATGGTCGGACCCGGCCCTTTCACCAGCTGGCTTTGCGGACTCCGGGGATCTCACCCCGAAGAGCCAATTCTCTGAAACAGATTCGGCACACGCCGAACTTCCTGAGATATCCTCGACGCCTACCACAGCGCTGGCATCGATTGTATCTTCGCACGTCGAAACGCGGTTTACGTTTCGCCTTCTCAACGAGGCACTTCTTCGCCATTGGAGCGTCCCCTATCCAATCTGTACTGTAGTCAGACCACGGAAGGGCATACCTAGTTCTCGCAGCAGTGCCAAACCGACGTCATCCTTGTCAGCCGTAGTGACAAATGTGATATCCATCCCGTGAATCTTCTCGACCTTGTCGTAGTCGATCTCTGGGAATACCATCTGTTCCTTGATGCCAACCGAGTAGTTTCCGCGTCCATCCATCGAGTTGGTCGAAAACCCGCGGAAATCCCGGATTCTGGGCACAGTAACGCTTATGAACCTGTCGAGAAACTCCCACATTTTCGGACCGCGCAGCGTAACGGTTGCTCCGACAGGCATCCCTGTGCGTAGAGAGAAGTTCGAAATCGCCTTCTTGGCGCGCGTAACGACCGGTCGCTGTCCGGCAATGACTGCCAATTCGGATACAACCGCATCCAGCTGCTTGGGATTCTTTTGCGCATCGCCAAGCCCGACGTTCAGAGTGATCTTAACGAGCCGAGGAGCCTCGTGCGGGTTCTCGAAACCGAACTCCTTCGACAACTTCGGACACACCGTCCTCTTGTAATACTCGAAGAGACGTGGCGGCGGCGCTGGTTCACTCGTCTGAGTCTCTGCAGCCTCGGTGTCTTCCGGTTGCTTCTTGTTCTTCGATTTTGCCATACTGTTCACCGGTTCCGGGGAATCGGTTGCTCTGATTTCTTACTCAGCCTCTCAACCGTCCCATCTTTGTCCTTCTGGCGGCGTACCCTGGTCGGTTCACCCGTCTTCGGATCGAGCAGCATCACATTTGAAGCGTCAATCGGCGCCGGGTAGTGGATGATGCCTCCGTCGTCCTGGCCCGAATCGCGCTTGTGCTTAGTGATAACGTTTACATCCTCGACCACGACTTTGCCTTTCTTGGGAAGTACTCTGATGACGGTGCCTTCGGTGCCCGCATCTTCACCCGTCATTACACGAACTCGGTCTCCTCTGGTGATCACCATCTTCTGTCGCTTAGCCGAACCCGCCCCCTGGGCGCTTCTGGTCATGCTTCGCCTGCCTCGCATCTTCTAGAGCACCTCCGGCGCGAGCGACACGATCTTCATGAACCGCTTCTCGCGCAGCTCTCGACCCACGGGCCCGAATATTCGGGTCGCCCGGGGCTCGCGAGCATCGTTGATCAGGACTGCTGCGTTGTCGTCAAACCGGATATAGCTACCGTCCTTGCGGCGGGTCTCCTTTGCAGTCCTCACAATCACGGCTCTCACCACATCACCGCGTTTCACCTGCCCCGAAGGCAGGGCGTCCTTGATAGTAACGACGACTATGTCGCCGAGACCGGCATACCGTCGCCGGCTGCCACCCAACACCCGAACCACCAACGCCTTCTTGGCACCGGAGTTGTCGGCAATCTTGAGCATCGATTCCTGTTGGACCACAGACGTCCTCCCTACTCGGCTCGCGTCACGACTTCGACGACCCGCCAGCGCTTCGTCTTAGACAGAGGACGCGTTTCCATGATGCGAACGGTGTCACCCGCCCTGGCGTCGTACTCGTCGTGGGCGCTCACGTTCTTGGTTCGCGTAATCCGCTTGCCATAAAGCGCGTGCGCGAACCGGCGTGTGAGCTTGACCACTACCGTTTTGTCCATCCTGTCGCTGACTACAATGCCCGTCCGCACCTTTCGTTGTGCACGGGTGTTTGTGTCCTGACTCATGGCTCCGTCCTCTCGCGGAGTATCGTCATCATGCGTGCCAAATTGCGGCGCATCACCCTGAACTGAAGCGGGTTGTCGACGGTCTCAGTTGCGGATCTGAATTTCAAGCGGAACTGAGCTTCCTTGAGGCGTTCGATCTCCTCTTGCAGTTCCGCTGTCTCGAGCTCTCGTAGCTGTGCAGGCTCGAGCGGTCTGTGTTCTGCATCCTTCAACGCCATAGCTCAGACAACCTCTCGCTTCACGAATCTCGTGCTCACGGGCAACTTCGCGGAGGCAAGATCGAGTCCTCTACGAGCGAGTTGCTCAGGTACTCCCTCCACCTCGAACATGACTCTGCCCGGTTTCACCACTGCAACCCAATACTCGGGATTACCCTTGCCCTTACCCATCCTGGTTTCCGCAGGCTTCTTGGTTAGAGGCTTGTCTGGGAATATCCTGATCCACACCTTTCCGCCTCGTTTCATTGTACGTGTCAGCGCGACACGCGCAGCTTCAATCTGCCGATTCGTAACCCAACCTGCAGTCATGGCCATCAAACCGTAGTTCCCAAAACTCACCGTGTTGCCCCGGTGCGCCTTGCCTCGGTTGCGTCCCTTCATCTGCTTACGGTACTTCACCCGCTTTGGAGCCAGCATGGTTATGCTCCTGTGCTGTAGGTACGGCCGCGAGTATCTTCCACGACCTCACCCATGAATATCCAGACCTTGACTCCTATTGCTCCTGCTGTCGTTCGAGCCGTGGCCGTAGCGTAGCTAACATTGGCACGGAGTGTATGGAGTGGCACCCGCCCTTCATGAAAGCTCTGCACGCGCGCAATCTCAGCTCCTCCCAAACGTCCGCCACACTTGATCTTTATTCCCTTCGCCCCCATGCGCATAGCGCTCTGGATCGAACGCTTCATGGCACGCCTGTAAGCGATACGCTGACCAAGCTGATGAGCTACGCTGTTCGCAACCAACTGGGCATCCAATTCCGGACGCTTGATCTCCTCGACGTTGATACCAACCTCTTTGTTCGTCAGTTGGTTCAATTCGTCCCGAAGCTTGTCGACCTCGGCGCCACGCTTGCCAATCACTACTCCTGGACGACCAGTGAAGATCGTGACCGATACCTTTCCGGGCTTGCGCTCGACGTGCACCTCCGAAATGGCGGCATGCGCGAGCCTAGATGTGAGGTACTTGCGAATCAATTCGTCTTCTCTCAAAAGCTCCGGAAAATCACTGCCAGCATACCAGCGTGACCTCCATGGCTTGACTATGCCAAGCCGGAACCCGTAGGGATGGGTTTTTTGGCCCACTACTCTTCCTCCTTGACGCCCACGGCTATTTCCACGTGGCTAGTACGCTTTCGAATCGGCGCCGCCCGCCCCAAAGCGGCGGCTCTATAGCGCCACAAGGTCGGCCCGCCGTTGACTACGGCCGATTTGACATAGAGTCGATCCACATCGAACGCGTCGTTGTTGTGCAGCGCGTCCTGTTCAGCGTTAGAAACCGCTGAGCGCAGTATCTTCTCAATCTGTTTCGCTGCTCTTTTCTTGGAATACTTCAGCAGAGCGTAAGCTTCATTTACGTCTCTGCCACGAATCGTATCGACCACCAATCGCATCTTCCGTGGCGATTGGCGAATGTGACGTTGAATTGCTCTTGCCGACATACGTGACCGCCTAACCACCGAGCCTCTTGTCCGCGGCCAGTTTCCCGCTATGGCCACGGAAGAGACGCGTCGGAGAAAACTCCCCCAGCTTGTGCCCAACCATGTTTTCCGTGATGTAAACCGGAATGAACTTGTTGCCATTGTGAACCGCGATCGTATGCCCAACGAACTCTGGTACTATCGTGGAAGCACGTGACCAAGTCTTGAAGACACGCTTCTCATTTCGCTCGTTGAGTCTGTTGATCTTCTCGACCAAGGCCTCCTCAACGTACGGGCCTTTCTTGATGCTCCTAGCCATTAGCTCGATTCCCTCACTTGGTCGCCTTGCCGCGTTTGCGGCCGCGCACTATCTGCTTCGTGCTCGCTTTCTTCTTGTCGCGCGTCTTACGGCCCTCTGGCTTACCCCACGGTGTCACTGCCGGACGGCCGCCTGCAGCACGCCCCTCACCACCACCAAGCGGATGGTCCACAGGGTTCATTGCCACACCGCGCACCTTTGGACGGCGTCCCAACCACCGTTTCTTTCCAGCCTTTCCGATTCGTATCAGTTCGTGTTCTGGATTACCGACAGACCCGACCGTCGCCAAACAGTCGGCTCGCACCATACGGACCTCGCCACTACGGAGCTTGAGCGCAACTTTCTTTCCTTCCTTGGCAACTACCTGGGCTCCAGCTCCGGCAGAACGACACAGCTGTGCACCCTTTCCAAGCTTCATCTCGATACAGTGCACGGTCGTTCCGAGCGGTACCTCCGCAAGGGGCAGCGCATTGCCAGTGCGAACGTCAGAACCAGGGCCGGAGACGACCGTGTCCCCGACCTGAAGCCCTCTTGGATGCAGGACATAGGTCTTCTCACCGTCAGTGTACTGAAGCAGCGCTATCCGGGCCGTTCTATTGGGGTCGTACTCGATCTCCACTACCTTCGCGGGAACTCCGTGCTTGCGCCGTTTGAAGTCTATCTCCCTGTAGCGGCGTTTGTGTCCCCCGCCTCGGTGCCGCATGCTCAGGTGCCCGTGATGATTGCGTCCGCCGGTCTTCTTGATTGGTCTCAGTAGCGACTTCTCGGGTTTCGGTCTCGTAACCTCGGAGAAGTCGGATACCGACCTCCTGCGTGTACCGGGACCAATTGGACGGAATTTTCGAATACCCATGGATCTAGCCCTCAAAGATCTCTATCGTATCGCCTTCGTGCAGCGTTACGTACGCTTTCTTCCAACGCGCGCGTGTCCCGCGAGTCCGCCCCATTGAGCGCAGTCTCTTGCGCTGTTGCGCCGTGCGCACCTTCTTCACTCTCACGTCGAAAAGCCTCTCGATCGCCTCACGAATCTGTGGTTTCGTTGCCAACGGATCCACGACGAAGGCGTATTCGCGCCGCGCGCCGTAAGCAGCTGAGGATTTCTCGGTCACGACCGGCCGTACAACGGCACTGTAGAAATCAGGCATCTTCGCCATCCTTGGCCTCGGAGTCGTCCTTCTGGGACTGCGGCTTCGGTTCAGTCTGCTGCTTCGATTCCCCAGGTGATGCCGACTCCCTGGTCTTGATCGATCGCTTCATCTTGTTGCCGGCCAACGTTTCATGCGTATTACCCCGGAGAGAATGCGCGGCCAACGCGCCCTCCTCGATCACGAGGTGGTCGGCCCACAACACATCGAGCGCCGAAGCGTCGGCGTATCGCATCACGCTCACACGAGGAATATTGTTGGCAGAACGTATGACATTGCGTTCCACTTCTGCCGTCAGTAACAGCACCTTCTTGCCCGCCAACTCGAGCTTCGTCAGCAGCTCGACCATCTGCTTGGTCTTTGGTCGATCGAATTCGAAGGCCTCAATCACGCATACGGTTCCCTCACGCGCGCGAGCGTTGAAGGCGGAGCGCCGAGCAGACTGTCGCACTTTGCGAGGTACTCTGGTACGGTAGTCGCGTGGTTGCGGCCCGAACACTATTCCACCACCGGTCCAAATAGGTGACCGGTTGGTGCCTTGGCGCGCGCGGCCGGTTCCCTTTTGCCGCCATGGCTTCCTGCTGCCACCTGCCACTTCAGCACGCGTTTTGGTCGATGCCGTACCCTGCCGCCGATTGTTGCGGAGGGCACGAATCGCCTGATAGATCACGGCCTCGTTGACCGTACCGTCAAACTCTTCGGGGAGTTTGAAGCTTCCCTTGGAGGCCGCCGCTACGGTGTAGTGTGGAGCCTCAAGCATACCGACCTCCCCCTCCCTGTTTCCTCACAACCACGTAGCCGTTCGCAGGACCAGGAACTGCACCGCGCACGAACAGCAGGTTCTCGTCCGAGTCCACCTTGACCACCGGCAAACCTACCTCGGTGTGCCGCGCAGCCCCCATGTGGCCCGGCAGTCGCTTGCCCTTCAAGACTCGGGAGGGGTCCGTACCTGCTCCCATGCTTCCGGGGTTCCGATATCGAGTACTGCCGTGAGTGGCTTTGCCGCCACGAAAACCGTAGCGTTTCACGACCCCTTGAAAACCTCGCCCCTTGGTCGTACCGGTTACCTTAACGATGTCTCCTGGTGCGAAAATTTCCACCGTGACAGTGTCGCCCGCTTTTGCATCGGACTCAGCTTGCAGCGGAAGACTCCGCAGCACCTTTGGAGCCTGAGTCAAGCCAGCCTGGCTCGCATGGCCGATGAGAGCTTTCGTCGCCCTCTTGGCCTTTTGCTCGCCGAAGCCAAGTTGGACCGCTTTGCCCCCCTTAGCCCCTTCGTGTACCTGAACTACGGGACACGGCCCCGCTTGGATGACCGTCACGGGAATCACACGCCCGTCGGCCTCAAACATCCGCGTCATTCCTAGCTTTCGGCCTATGATCCCTTGCATGTTCACTCGACCTTGATTTCGACGTCTACGCCAGCCGGCAAATCGAGCTTCGTGAGCGCGTCAACCGTCTGTGCGCGCGACTGCTTGATTTCGATCAGACGCTTGTGCGTCTTGAGCTCGAACTGCTCGCGGCTCTTCTTGTCAACGTGCGGGCTGCGCAGCACCGTCCACCGCTGCGTCTTCGTCGGCAACGGAATCGGCCCACAGGCCTGCCCCCCGCTTTTCTCAACAGTACGCACTATGTCCGCCGCAGCCTGATCCAGCACCACGTGGTCGTACGCCTTCAGTCGAATTCGAATTTGTCCGGCCATTGCCGTTTACGCCTCAATTCACGTTGCTGTTCGATCGCGCTCGGCACACTTGTCTGCCATTTACGCTGTCTACTCGATGATATTGGTTACGACGCCGGCGCCGACGGTGCGTCCGCCCTCGCGAATAGCAAAACGCAACCCCTCTTCCATCGCGATCGGCGCGATCAACTCGATCGACATCTTCGTGTTGTCGCCCGGCATCACCATCTCCACTCCCTCCGGCAATTGCACCGACCCCGTCACATCCGTCGTACGAAAATAAAACTGCGGTCGATAACCCTTGAAAAACGGCGTGTGACGACCACCCTCATCCTTCGTCAATACATACACCTCAGCCTCAAACCTCGTGTGTGGAGTCACCGAACCAGGCTTCGCCAATACCATCCCACGCTCTATCTCGTCCTTGTCTACCCCTCGCAACAACAAACCCACGTTGTCTCCCGCCTCACCCTCATCCAATAACTTCCGAAACATCTCCACACCCGTCACCACCGTCTTACGATTCGCCCCCAATCCCACCATCTCCACCTCCTCACCCACCTTGACACGACCTCGCTCAACCCTGCCAGTACCTACAGTACCACGTCCCGTAATCGAAAACACATCCTCCACTGGCATCAAAAACGGCTTGTCTACATCTCGCTCCGGAACCGGAATGTACGTGTCCAATGCCTCCAATAACTCATCTATACTCCTCGTAGCCTCAGATCCAGGCTCACCACTCTCCAATGCACCCAAACAGTTACCCTTGATCACCGGTATGTCATCACCAGGAAACTCATAACTGTTCAACAAATCCCGAACCTCCAACTCCACCAACTCCAACAACTCAGGATCATCCACCATGTCCACCTTACTCATGTACACTATGATGTAAGGAACATTCACCTGACGAGCCAATAACACATGCTCCCGAGTCTGCGGCATAGGACCGTCCGCCGCACTCACCACCAATACCGCACCATCCATCTGCGCCGCCCCCGTGATCATGTTCTTTACATAATCCGCGTGACCAGGACAATCCACATGCGCATAGTGCCGAGCCTCACTCTGATACTCTATGTGAGCCGTCGCTATCGTTATACCTCGCTCACGCTCCTCCGGAGCCTTGTCTATCGCGTCAAACGGAACAAAATCCGCCAAACCACGAGCACCCTGTACTCGCGTGATCGCCGCCGTCAACGTCGTCTTACCATGATCCACATGACCAATCGTACCTACGTTCACATGCGGCTTCGTACGCTCAAACTTTTCCTTAGCCATGGTCGAGATCCTCTAGCCCTTGATTCTCTTGATGATTTCGCCGGCCTTCGCCTCCGGCACTTCGGCGTAATGAGAAAACTGCATCGAGTATGCTGCGCGCCCCTGAGTCAACGACCGTAGTGCCGTTGCGTATCCGAACATTTCCGCGAGCGGGACGCTCGCCCCAATCAAGTGCGCATCCTGCCTCTGAGTCATTCCACCAATCCTGCCACGTCGGCCATTCAAATTGCCGACTACGTCTCCGACATATTCAGATGGTGTTACCACCTCCACGTCCATGATGGGCTCCAAGAGAACCGGATTTGCCTTTTCGATGGCTGACCTGAAGGCCATCGCGGCAGCGATCCTGAATGCCATCTCGCTGGAGTCGACCGAGTGAAAACTCCCGTCCACGAGTTCAACCTTGATGTCCATCATGGCATAGCCCGCCAACACACCGTTCTCAAAGGCCCCTTTGACTCCCTCCTCAACAGGACCAATGAACTCCTTCGGGATAGCCCCGCCTACCGTCACGTCCTCAAAGATGAAGCCCTGGCCGCGTTCGAGCGGTTCGACGTTGATCACAACATCTCCGTACTGACCACGCCCACCGGTCTGCCGAGTGAATTTGCCCTGTACCGTCTCGACTCGCTTGGTGATGGTCTCTCGGTACGCCACCTGAGGACGGCCGATGTTCGCCTCGACAGTGAACTCCCGGCGCATTCGTTCTACCAGCACTTCGAGGTGCAACTCGCCCATTCCGGATATGATTGTCTGGCCGGTGTCTTGATCGGAACGTACGAGAAATGTCGGATCTTCGTCGGCGAGCTTGCGTAACGCGCCGGACAGCTTGTCCTGGTCGGCCTTGGTTTTGGGTTCTATCGCTACCGAAACCACGGGTTCGGGGAAACGCATGACTTCGAGGATTATCGGGTGATCTTCGTCGCACAGCGTATCACCTGTGCGAGTGTGCTTCAACCCGATCACCGCCGCGATATCACCCGCTCGAACCTCCTGGATCTCCGCGCGCTTGTTCGCGTGCATTTGCAGCAACCTGCCGACGCGCTCCTTTCGCGAGCGAGAAGAGTTGTGCACATGTGAACCAGCCTGCAACACTCCAGAGTAAACCCGAAAGAACGTCAGCTTTCCTACGTAGGGATCGGTCGCGATCTTGAATGCAAGCGCACTGAACGGCTCATCGTCGGAGGAGTGCCGTTGTTCCCTAGTCTCGTCGTGGTGCGGCAGGTGACCTGTGATCGGCGGGACTTCCATTGGACTGGGCAGATAATCGACTATACCGTCCAGAAGTCTCTGGACGCCCTTGTTCTTGAAAGCGGCACCACAAAAGACCGGTATCAAACCACCGCGCACCGTAGCCTCGCGGATAACCTTCCTTATGTCTCCTTCAGTGAGTTCCTCTCCATCCAGGTATCGCTGGAGCATTTCCTCGTCATATTCTACGGCGGCCTCGATCAGCTCATGGCGAAGCGCTGAGACCTTGTCTTTGAACGCTTCGGGGATCGGTCCCTCTTCCCACTTGACTCCCTTGCTGTCCTCATCGTAGATGACGGCGACCTGGCGGACCAGGTCGATCAGCCCCGTGAACAGCTCGCCCGAAGCGAGAGGATACTGCACGGGATACGCCTTCGCTCCCAGCCTCTCGCGCATCATGCTCAGACAGCGGTCAAAATCAGCTCCGACTCTGTCCATCTTGTTCACGAATACGATGCGCGGCACGCCATACCGGTCGGCCTGGCGCCACACGGTTTCGGTCTGAGGCTCCACACCGCCGACGGCATCGAGCAACGTGACCGCACCGTCGAGAACACGCAGCGAACGTTCCACCTCGGCGGTGAAGTCAACATGGCCGGGGGTGTCGATTATGTTGATCTCGAAGACCTCGTTCGACCGCCCCCAAGTATGCTCCCACTCGCAGAACGTGGCCGCAGAAGTGATCGTGATACCACGCTCCTGCTCCTGCTCCATCCAATCCATCGTGGCCGTGCCGTCATGCACTTCGCCCAACTTGTGAGTACGTCCCGTGTAATAGAGAATTCGCTCCGTGGTAGTCGTCTTCCCGGCATCGATGTGAGCCATGATGCCGATATTGCGAATCCTGTCCAGGGGCGTTTTACGTGACATGTCGTTCACTTTGCCATGCAGCGAGCGTGTGCGCTTCGGTGCTCTTCTCGACTTAGTGCTGATACGCGTTCCCAAATCTCTTTCCCAAGCAATCAAATAGCGGGGCGACCGTCATCCGCCAGTTCGGACAGGTCTCGCTCCGCGTCCGTCGGGGAGTCATTCTCCCTGCGACGCAGGATCCCTTGCAGCAGGGTCCCGATGTTGTCGGTCTAAAGTCTCAACTCACCACCGGTAATGAGCGAAGGCACGATTCGCCTCCGCCATTCGGTGCGTATCCTCCCTCTTCTTGATCGAACTACCTTCACCTCTCGAAGCAAGTATCAACTCGGCTGCCAAGCGTTCTGCCATGGATTTCTCGCCTCGTCCGGTCGAATACTGAATGACCCACCGCATCGCCAGTGCAGCCCGCCGATCTTGTCTAACCTCGATAGGCACCTGATAAGTCGCGCCGCCAACCCTGCGGCTCTTGACCTCGAGCATTGGCTTGACGTTGTTCAACGCCTGTTTGAACACTTGCACGCCAGGCTGTCCACTGCGCTGCTCGATGAGATCCATGGATTTGTAGAACACCTTTTCCGCAGTAGACTTCTTGCCATCCGACATCAGGTGATTGATGAACTTCGACACCGTCTGGCTGTCGTAACGCGGGTCCGCTGGGACGTGACGCTTGACTGCCTTCGTTCGCCTGCTCATTTGGGCCTCTTCGCGCCGTATTTCGAGCGGCTTCTACGACGGTCCGCAACACCAGCGGCGTCGAGCGTGCCTCGTACGATGTGGTAACGCACGCCAGGAAGGTCCTTCACGCGACCGCCCCTGATGAGAACGATGCTGTGTTCCTGCAAATTGTGTCCTTCTCCGGGAATGTAGCTCGTGACTTCGAATCCGTTCGTCAGGCGCACGCGTGCGACCTTCCGCAACGCAGAATTGGGTTTCTTGGGAGTCGTAGTATACACGCGCGTGCATACACCGCGCTTCTGAGGATTCCCCTTCAACGCCGGCGCCTTGTCGGCCTTCCGCATCTCTTTGCGCCCGTATCGGACTAGCTGGTTGATCGTTGGCATTCTCTATCCGGATCCGTAGTTCATTCCCGTCCGATCCCAACAGCATAAATGGATTGTTGAGAGCCTATAAAATTAGGTCCGGCAATACTGAGGGTCAAGTACGAGGTTGACCGAACCGCCACATTCACCCGTTGAGATTTCAGCAATGGTTCCGTGATCGACGCCGCGTGTGGGCATCTCTGTGCCTCCCAGCGACGCCTATCACAGATCAGATCGATCATATGTCAGCCTCTGTCTCCACAGGTGGGGGTGGGGATGCAGAAATGAATGGACTCCTCACTGCCCCGAATTCATCCTCCGGCTCAGGCGGTGGTGGTGGTGGCTCGAACCCCTCCGGCGGCTCGATCTCGATCTCAGAGTACCTGTAGATACCGGTTCCGGCGGGAATCAGGTGGCCGATGATGATATTCTCCTTCAAACCGAGCAGGTCGTCCCTCGCGCCACGAATCGAAGCGTCAGTAAGCACTCGTGTTGTTTCCTGGAACGATGCCGCTGACACGAACGACTGCGTGGTGAGCGATGCCTTCGTGATGCCCAGAAGTAATGGCTCGTTCGTCGCCGGCTGTCCCCCGCGCTTGATGACACGCCCGTTCTTCTCTCGGAAGGTGATTCTGTCGACGCTCTCACCCTCGAGGAGCAGGGTGTCGCCTGGGTCCATCACTCGCACCTTCTGAAGCATCTGCCTCACGATCACGCCGATGTGTTTGTCGTTGATCTTGACGCCCTGAAGTCGATAGACCTCCTGGACCTCATTCAGCAGATACTCCTGCACTGCCCTCGGACCCTTGATGCGAAGTATGTCGTGGGGATTGACCGGTCCCTCGGTGAGCCTGTCACCAGCCCAGACGCGGTCGCCCTCGTGGACACGGAGGTGCTTCCCGGCAGCCACATCATAAACTTGCTGCTCACCCGAGTCCGGGGCAACTATGATCTCGCGCTTACCGCGCTTTATGTCGCCGAAACTCACAACTCCGTCGATCTCTGATATCGTGGCCGGATCTTTCGGACGTCTGGCCTCGAACAGCTCAGCGACCCGGGGCAAACCACCCGTGATATCTCTCGTCTTGTAAGCTTCGCGCGAGATCTTCGCCAGCGTATTACCTGCCACCACCTCAGCTCCGTCATCAATCGTCAATTGTGCGCCTTCTGGGATGACGTAGTCGCGCACCTTCAGTTCCTTACCATTCTTGGTCTGCACGATTTCGATGTGCGGATGTAGCTTCTTCTCACGATCTTCCGTAACGACTCGCTGCCGGCGCCCGGTTATCTCGTCCAACTCCTCTCGTATGGTTTCATCCTGTACGATGTCGACGAAGCGGACTTTGCCTTCAACGTCCGTTATGATTGGGTTCGCGTAGGGATCCCAGGTGAACAGCAAGATCTCTCCCGTGTCTCCCGGCGAGGTTGCCTTCGGCCGCTTCACTTCCTGTCCATCAACTACCGAGAGCGTTGCGCCAAGCGGGACCTGAAAACGCGATCTCACATGGCCTTCAGCATCCTTGATCTCTAATTCTCCATCATAGCCAGTGACGACGACCTGACCGTCCTCAGTCTCAACGTACTTCAGGCGATCGCTGAAGCTCACCGTGCCCTCTATCTTTGTCCTACGGGACGTCTGCTCAGCGATTCGTGCGGAGGTTCCACCAATATGGAACGTTCGCAAAGTCAGCTGAGTGCCAGGTTCGCCAATTGACTGAGCTGCTAGGATTCCAACCGCTTCTCCAAGGTCGACCAAGTCCATCGTGGCTAGGTTGCGGCCGTAGCACATCCTGCAGAGCCCACGCCGGGCTTCGCAGGTGAGAACCGACCTAATAGCCACAGTCTCGATTCCGGCATCGTCAATCCGTGCTGCGCCATTCTCGTCGATCAGCTGACCAGCGGGAACCAGAAGCTTGGGGTCACCATGGTCATCCAACTCATGCGGATCGAAAATGTCTTCAGCGGCGACATTACCCACGATGCGCTCACCGAGAGGTTCTATTATGTCCTCACCTTCTTTGAGTGCGGTTACTTCCAATCCCAGGATCGTGCCGCAATCCTCTTCGGAGATCGTCACATCCTGCGCCACGTCCACCAGCCGGCGGGTCAGGTAACCTGCGTCCGCTGTTTTCAGAGCCGTGTCCGCCAGACCTTTTCGCGCACCATGCGTGGAGATGAAGTACTCGAGCACCGTCAGACCTTCACGGAAGTTGGATTTGATCGGGCTCTCAATCACCTCGCCCACCCCACCGGTGAGCTTCTTCTGGGGTTTCGCCATTAAACCACGCATTCCAGCCAGCTGCCGGATTTGGTCCCGGCTCCCGCGACTCCCCGAGTCGAACATCATGTACACCGGGTTGAGCCCCCTCTGTGATTCCGAGAGATTACCGACCATCGCCGCGGCGATATCGTTGTTGGCGTGCGTCCAAGCGTCGATCACTTTGTTGTACCGCTCCCCAAAGGTAATCTGCCCGGTTGAGTATGCTTTCTGATAGCGCGTGACACGAGTCGCGGCTTCTTCGATGATCTCAGACTTCTCGGTCGGTATCTGGAGATCGGTGACGCCGATGGAAACGCCTCCCACCGTTGCGCTTCTGAAGCCGAATTCCTTGAGAGCATCCAAGAACTTTACAGTTGCTGACAAACCCGCCATTCCATACGACTCGAAGACAATCGTTGAAATGGTCCGCTTGCGCATCAACGCATTCTGGAAGCCCATCCTCTCAATGACAGCTCTTGGCAGGATGCTGTTGAAGAGCACGCGCCCTGCGGTAGTGTGCAGCCATTCTCCGGTCCTGGCTTCCTCCGATTCATCTTCGTCGTACCAATCGGATGGCTCGAACCAGAAACGGATGGGGGCGTGGTAATGCAACCTGCCCAGAGCAACTGCCGTCTCCACCTCGGCTACCGTGCTGTAGCATGGCGCTGTCTTCACCAACTCCTCGTGATCTGGTAGGGTCTTCGTCAGGAAGTAACACCCCAGAACCATGTCTTGACTGGGCTCGGCCACCGGACGTCCATCAGACGGTTTCAGCACGTTATTGCTGGATATCATGAGGACGCGGGCTTCGAGCTGCGACTCACATGAGAGAGGAACGTGAACGGCCATCTGGTCACCATCGAAGTCCGCATTGAACGCCGCACAGACCAAGGGGTGAATCCTTATTGCCTTTCCTTCGACCAAAACAGGCTCAAATCCCTGGATACCCAGTCTGTGCAACGTAGGTGCTCTGTTGAGAAGCACAGGATGGTCCTGGATGATCTCCTCCAAGATCTCATAGACCTCAGGACTCTCTCGCTCAACGATCTTCTTGGCGCGCTTGACCGTCTCGGCGATGCCGGTCTCGACCAGTTTATGGATGATGAATGGCTTGAATAACTCCACTGCCATGGTCTTCGGGAGCCCGCATTGATGCAGCTTCAACTCGGGACCGACCACGATTACCGAACGACCCGAGTAATCGACCCGCTTACCCAGGAGGTTCTGCCGGAACCGACCCTGTTTACCCTTGAGCATATCGGACAGGGACTTGAGCGGTCGTTTGCCGCGGCCGCGGATCGCCTTCGACCGCCGGCCGTTGTCGAACAGCGCATCAACCGCTTCCTGCAACATGCGCTTCTCGTTTCGAAGGATCACCTCGGGAGCGCGATGTTGAATCAGCTTCTGCAGCCTGTTGTTGCGATTTATCACGCGTCTGTAGAGATCGTTGAGATCGCTAGTGGCAAACCGGCCACCGTCCAGTGGAACCAGGGGACGCAAGTCAGGCGGTATGACCGGAATCACATTCAATATCATCCATGCAGGATCGTTGCGCTCTTCAGCAGTCTCACCGGAGTTCCTGAACGCGTCGATTATCTTGAGCCGCTTGAGCATCTGCTTCTTGCGGTGCTGGCTCGTCTCGGTCAAAACTCCCGAGCGAAGCTCCTCCGCGACCTTGTCGATATCGAGGCCCGTGAGGAGCTCGCGAACCGCCGTCGCACCAATGTCAGCACGAAAGACGCTATCCCCCTCTGCCTTTGCCTTCTCTCGCAGCGTCAGGTACACGTCCTCATCGAGCAACTCTTTGAACTGGACATCCTGCTCACCCGGATCGAGCACGATGTAGTTCGTATAGTAGATGACCTTTTCTATATCGCGCAGCGTCAGATCGATGAGATTGCCCATCGGACTTGGCAGTGTCTTGAAGAACCAAATGTGTGCCACGGGTACGGCCAGCTCTATGTGACCCATACGTTCGCGCCGGACCTTGGAAAGCGTAACTTCGACGCCGCATCGATCACACACGACACCGCGATACCGAATCCTCTTGTATTTCCCGCAGTGACATTCCCAGTCCTTGACCGGACCGAAGATCCGCTCGCAGAACAGACCATCCTTCTCTGGTTTGAACGACCGATAATTGATCGTCTCCGGCTTAGTCACCTCGCCCCAAGACCACCAGTTCCGCTGGCCCTGCATTACCAACCTGTCGCGCTCCTTGGGATCCTGGGGACCACGTATTTCTTCAGGACTGGCGATGCGGATATGGATGTGGTCGAAGCCCGATCCTCTCTGATCCCGTACGGTGCGAAAATCGATCATCAGTGCTCCCTATTCCTCACCGTTGTCGGTGACGCCAAGAGTTACTTTCAACCCCAGCGCTTGGAGTTCTTTGACCAAAACGTTGAATGACTCTGGTATTCCTGGTTCTGGTAGATTCTGGCCCTTCACTATTGCTTCATACACTCGGCTACGCCCATTGACGTCGTCGGATTTTACGGTAAGCATTTCTTGAAGAGTGTGTGCCGCTCCGTAGGTCTCGAGCGCCCAAACTTCCATCTCTCCGAAACGCTGCCCGCCAAACTGCGCCTTTCCGGCGAGGGGTTGCTGCGTTACCAGACTATAGGGCCCAATCGAGCGCGCGTGGATCTTGTCGTCCACGAGGTGGGACAGCTTCAGCATGTATATGGACCCGACCGTTACGTCTGAGGAAAACCAGTCTCCCGTCCGTCCATCACGCAGCCGGCATTTGCCTCCCGGCCTCAGGTTTGCCTGGCGCTCGAACTCGCGGAGCGCATTCTCCACGTCAGCCTCGCTCTTCTGACCCAGCAAGCTGGCAAGAGCTGGACAGCCAGCTTGCTCGAGGATTACCCGATCACTCTTGTCCAGTTGCGCACCCGCGTCTTTTGCAGCGTCTTTGAAGATCTTGGCCTCGACACCAGATCCCTCTTCATCCTGAGCTTCCAACCGAGCTTCATGATACTCCCTCTGCAGCTCGAATTCGCCACGGTGTCTATCGGCGAGTTCTTTCGCGGCTGAAGCCAGGTAATCACGAATTCCGTGATACACATCTCGGCTCTGCTGAGACACGCCGCGACCACTCAGACGGCTCAACCGTACCTCGTCCAAACTGGAACGTGGGCTATCGGGTGGCGTCAGCTTGGCAATATCGGACAAGACCGTCCTGATATCGTCGCACGACAGTTCCGGCGCAGGAGCCTTCAGTCGCAGCGCTTTGCCAGCCCATTTCAGATTTGCCAGGCTCAGAACCAGACCGACTTCTTCCTCCAGCGCCCCTTGGAACACCGGTGTTTCAGCCTTGAAGCCTAGGATGTTTGCGGCCCAACCCAGATGGGTCTCCAAGATCTGACCCACGTTCATGCGACTCGGCACCCCGAGAGGATTGAGAACCAGGTCCACCGGCGTTCCGTCCGGCAGGAACGGCATGTCCTCTTCAGGGACTACCCTGGCAATGATTCCCTTGTTTCCGTGCCTTCCAGCCATCTTATCGCCTACGGAGATCTTCCGTTTCTCGGCTAGATACACCTTCACCAGCTGAATCACGCCAGGTGGCAATTCGTCGGGCTGAAGGATCTTGTCAATCTGATCCTCCGATTTCTCCTCGATTCTCGCGCGTTCCGCATTTGCAGCGTCAACGGCGGCGCGGATACGCTCATTGGTCTTCGGATCCATGACACGAAGTGTCTTGAGATCGACATCGGCGAAGTCCACGTCTTCGAGAATGGCCTTGGTGAGTTTGGTCCCTCCCCGAAAGTATTCCTCTATGGTGCCGGATTTCAGCATCACAGCAACTTCCTCACCCGAAAGGAGGTCCCGCAACTCATCGCACAAAGCTGAACTGACGCGCGCTTTCTCTTCGTTTTCGAGTTGACGCACCTCTCCAATTCTCTCGCCGCGATCCTTTTCCACCACTTGGTCTTCTATACGTGAGAATATCTTCACGTCTATCACGACACCTTCTGTGCCGGGAGAGACCTTGAGGGAGGAATCTTTCACATCTTTGGCCTTCTCTCCAAAAATCGCTGTGAGCAGCTTCTCTTCCGGGGAAAGCTCAGTCTCACCCTTCGGAGTGATCTTCCCAACCAGAATGTCTCCCGATTTGACGTGCGCACCGATTCGGACGATGCCGCGCTCGTCGAGATCGACCAAGGCCTCCTCCGAAACGTTGGGGATCTCACGGGTAATCTCCTCTTGACCGCGCTTGGTGTCGCGAACATGGAGCTCCAGCTCCTGGATGTGGATAGAGCTGAAGGCGTCATCCTTGACCAGACGCTCCGAGATTACTATCGCGTCCTCGAAGTTGTATCCGTACCATGGCATGAACGCCACCAGAACATTGGCACCGAGGGCGAGCTCGCCACGGTCGGTTGCGTGTCCATCGGCGACGATCTCCCCTGCTCCGATCTGCTGGCCGACGTCGACTAGAGGACGCTGATTGATGGCAGTGTCCTGGTTGGTACGCCAGAATTTCTTCAAGCGAAATCGGTCATGTTGCATGAGCCGGGCGAGCGGCTCCCCTTTCGCATTTCTACCGATACGCCCGGTGTCGACGATGACCTCATCAGCCGTGACTTTTCGAACTACCCCTGCCCGCGGAGCGATCTCCACAGCCCCGGAATCACGCGCTGCTTTCTCTTCCAGCCCCGTTCCCACGAGAGGAGCTTGGGGAAACAGCAACGGTACAGCCTGCCGTTGCATGTTGCTTCCCATCAGGGCGCGGTTGGCGTCGTCGTGTTCCAAGAACGGAATTAAGGCAGCTGCGATCGAGACCAACTGCTCAGGTGCCACGTCCATGTATTCGATTCTCTGCGGAGGCAGCAGCGGGTAGTCATCTCGCTTGCGGCACAGAGCAACATCGCGGATGAAGCCTCCCTTTTCGTCCAGCGGAGCGTTCGCCTGTGCAACCGCGTATTCTTCCTCCTCTGATGCTGAGAGCCACCGAAGCTTCTCGGTAACGACCCCATCTTCGACTGAACGATACGGTGTCTCGATGAAGCCCAACTCATTGACGCGCGCAAAAGTCGACAAACTGGTGATGAGACCGATGTTCGGGCCTTCCGGCGTCTCGATCGGGCACATCCTGCCGTACTGCGAGTAGTGAACGTCTCGCACCTCGAAACCCGCCCGTTCCCTGGTCAATCCGCCCGGACCCAGAGCGCTCAAACGGCGTTTGTGCGTCAACTCAGCTAACGGGTTGGTCTGATCCATGAACTGCGAAAGCTGAGAACTCCCGAAAAACGCCTGGATCACTGCACTGACGGTGCGGGCATTCACTAGGTCGTCGAGTGTGATCTTCTCCGGATCATTGTTTATGCTCATCCGTTCTTTTATCAGCCTGGCCATTCGAGAGAGCCCGACTGAGAACTGGTTCGCGATCAACTCTCCAACGGTGCGCACCCGTCTGTTCCCAAGGTGGTCTATGTCGTCGGTGTAGCCGCGATTCTCGGAAAGATCGAGCAGATACCGAATGATCGCGACGAAGTCCTCTCTCGTGAGAACCGAGTGATCGGGAGGAATCTTCACCTTCAACCGCTGATTGATCTTGTGGCGCCCGACTCTGCCCAGGTCGTAACGCTTGGGGTTGAAGAA
This sequence comes from uncultured Gemmatimonadaceae bacterium, assembly GCA_964580055.1. Taxonomy (GTDB): domain Bacteria; phylum Gemmatimonadota; class Gemmatimonadetes; order Gemmatimonadales; family GWC2-71-9; genus JBDGYW01. The sequence continues at coordinate 105,328 of CAZOJI010000003.1, forward strand.
GAGTCTCTCCAGCGCAGCCCTCGCCGTTTCCAGGTTCGGGGCCTCTCCAGGGCGTAGCAGAGAGTAGATTTGTTCGAGAGCCTCGGCCTCGGAGGATGTGGGATCCTTCGCGAGCGTGTGTTTGATGATCTGCGACTCACCTCGCATCGTGGTGATCAGAACGTCGACCTTTACGACACCCGCCTTGAGGAGTTTCTTCCTCAGAGTCAGGGTCAACTCCTTGCCTGCTTCAGCGAGCACCTCTCCCGTCTCGACATCCGGGACATCGAAAGCGAGAATCTGTTGTTCAGGTTCTTCGCGTATCGTGGTGGGTGGCTCATCATCGCGCAGATCTAAAGGGGCATAGCGGGAAAAGACGGTGATCGAGTCGATTCCAGCCTCACGAAGCGCTTCCAAGGTCCCCTCTGTAAGCTCCTCGGTTTCCCGGATCAGCGGGTCGGAGTCTTCTCCGTCGGGGCAGGGAACGGTCTCGGCGGATATCGCCCCGAGAACCTCACGACGCAGCGTCCGGTCATCGTATTCTTCACTGACATCGATTTGTCTCGTAGCATAGAAGAGTTGCAGTATCTCCGCGTTTGTGCCGTACCCAATGGCTCTCAACAGTGCGGTCGCCGGGAACTTCTTCTTCTTATCGATGTGGACGTAAACCACGTTGTGGATGTCTACAGTGAATTCCACCCAGGACCCGCGGAAAGGAATGATGCGAGCGTTGAAGAGACGCTGCCCGTTGGGATGGATGTTCTCCTCGAAAACGACGCCTGGCGACCGGTGTAGCTGCGATACAACCACGCGCTCGGCACCGTTGATCACGAATGTGCCTAGCGGAGTGAGAATCGGCAGTTCGCCGAGGTACACTTCCTTTTCCAGGATGTTCTTCGGGCGTGTCACTTCCCCTTCTACGGTCTCGTTCACGACCAGCCTCAGCGTTGCCTTCAACGACGCTGAGTAGGTCATGTCCCTCTCAATGCACTCAGGCACCGTGTACTTCGGTTCGCCGAGAGAAAACGCAACGAATTCGAGCGAGTAGTTCCCGTTCACATCAGTGATCGGGAAAACCTCCAGAAACACTCGTTCGAGCGCAATATCAGCTCGTTCCGCTTCTTCGTCACGGCGCAGCAATGCGGCGAACGAATTGGTCTGAATATCCAGCAAGCCCGGCATAGGCATTGCTGAGTCGAGCTTTCCAAAGGAGATGGCGGATAGCTTCTTTGTCATTTCAATTCCCCAGACACTACAGACGGCCCCGCCCAGCTACGCTCGGCCATCTGGCCGAGGGAGTCAGCAACGGGGCTCGCTGCACGAGCGGATTTTTTCGTGATCCGTAGATCCATACCGACTCAGTTGAAGGTGACCGATTGCTCGAAGTCCCCAGGTCCTCCGATGGGGACTGTTGCAGGTCTACTTCAACTCGACGGTAGCGCCCTGCTCCTCGAGCTTCTGTTTGATGCTCTCAGCCTCATCTTTGCCGATTTCTTCCTTGACATTGCTCGGAGCCGAATCCACCAACTCCTTCGCTTCCTTCAACCCGAGCGACGTTACTTCGCGGACGGCTTTGATTACCTGGATCTTCTTGGAACCGACATCTTTGAGGACTACGGTGAATTCGGTCTTCTCTTCGGCCTCTGCAGCGACCTCACCAGGAACCGCACCTGGAGCGGCCGCCACCGGAGCGGCCGCCACCGTCACATTAAACTTCTCTTTGAAAGCCTCAACCAGATCGGCCAGCTCCATAACTGACATGTTACCGATTGCGTCGAGGATTTCTTCCTTGTTCAGGGTCTTTGTTGCCATCTCGTTTCTCTCTCAAGCCTGAGGTTCAGCAATGGCGCGTTGCTCCCGAAGCGCTTCGAGCACGCCAACCATTTGGTACATCAATCCGTCGAGTGCGCCCACGAATTCCTGCAGCGGCGACTGCATTAGGCCCGCCAACTGCCCCAACATCTCGTCACGGGATGGCAAGGAGGCAAGCCTCTTGACATCGCCTCCCGTGACTCGCTGGCCGTCTAACAGACCCGCCTTGACCGTGAAGCTCTCATGTTTCTTGGAAAAGTCAGCGAGTAGCTGCGCGGCCACTATTGGGTCTTCACCTGCAAACACCAACGCGGTCGGGCCTTCGAGAACATCCTCCACACCTGTGACCGAAGCTGCTTCGAAAGCACGCAAGGCCAACGTGTTCTTGACGACGGCGTATTCGACACCAGCGGCGCGAAGCTTCCGTCTGAAATCCGTGATCGACTTCACCGTCACACCAGTGAAGTCGGTTAGGTATATGTTAGGAGATTCGGTGAGTCTCTCCGTCAACTTGGCTACGATCGTACCCTTCTGTTCGCGGTTCATCTGTACCCCGCCGTATCGACCCTCACACCGGGTCCCATCGTACTGGAAACCGTCACCGATCGAACATAGGTGCCTTTCGCGGCTGCCGGTTTCGCACGGACGACGGACTCCATGAACGCCTTCAAGTTTTCCTGCAGTTGATCTGGCGTGAACGACACCTTGCCGACTGGCGCGTGCAGATTGCCAGTCTTGTCCACGCGAAACTCTATCTTGCCGCCTTTCACATCGGTCACTGCGCGTTCCACGTCCATTGTGACCGTTCCGGACTTGGGATTAGGCATCAGGCCACGAGGGCCGAGTATTCTGCCCAATTGCCCGACTTGTGCCATCATGTCCGGAGTGGCGATGACGACGTCGCACTCCAGCCAGCCGTCTTTGATCTTGTCGACATACTCAGGCCCTACAAAATCGGCGCCGGCCGCTTCGGCCTCCTTGGCCTTGTCTCCCTGAGCAATCACCAGGACGCGCACTGTCTTTCCGGTACCATGCGGCAGCACGACAGTGCCACGCACTATCTGGTCTGCATGCCTGGGATCGACTCCAAGATAAACCGACACTTCCACGGTCTCATCGAATTTTGCGAACGACGCCGTTTTTACCGTACCCAACGCTTCGAGCGGCTCGTACGTGCGCATACGGTCCACGGTGGCGACTGCCGAACGGTATTTCTTGCCCGTCCTAGCCATTAGCCCTTCACCTCGATACCCATTGACCGTGCCGTGCCCTGGACGACGCTCATCGCCGCATCGATATCGTTGACGTTGAGGTCGGGCATCTTGACCTCCGCGATCTTGCGCACCTGTTCCAGCGTAACGTTACCCACCTTCTCCCGATTGGACGTCGGAGAGCCTTTTTCTATTCCAGCCTCCTTGCGAAGCAGAAAAGCCGCCGGGGGCGTCTTCAGGTCAAATGAAAAGCTTCGGTCCGGATGAATGTAGATTTCCACTGGTACAACCGTCCCGGCCTGGCTCTGAGTCCTAGAGTTGTACTGCTTACAGAAGTCCATGATATTTACGCCGTGCGGACCCAAAGCGGTTCCAACAGGCGGGGCGGGTGTTGCTTGCCCTGCCACGATCTGCAGCTTGACAAGCGCAATCACTCTTTTCTTGGTAGCCATCTTACTCCTTACTCGCCGGAGGTTTCATCTCCGGCTCCCACTAGACCCGTGGTTGGGGTGACGCTAGTGCGCCTTCAACTGCAAATAGTCAAGCTCCACGGTCGTCGGCCTTCCGAAGAGACTAACCGCAACCTTGACCTTCCCCTTTTCGGGAACCACTTCTTCAACAGTGCCGCTGAACTCGGAGAACGGGCCCTCACTGATCTCGACGACCTGCCCTATCATGAAGGGAATGTCCTCTCGTGCTACTTCAACGTCCGCCTCGTCCTCGACTCCCAGCAGCCTGTTGACCTCTTCTTGCCGCAACGGCTGCGGCGTCCATCCCTGTCCTACGAACTTTATCACACCCTGGATGTTGTTGATCGTATGGAGCGTTGTCTGGTTCATTACCATTTCCACGAGCACATACCCCGGGAACACCTTCCGCTCCACGTTCACCTTCTTGCCGTTCTTGATCTCCACGACCTGCTGCGTCGGCACAAGCGCCTGGGATATCAAGCGCTCTTCCTCAGGTTGAGGATCGGCGTTGATGTGCCGTTCGATCAAAGACCGGACCTTGTTCTCATGACCGGCCGTCGTTTGAATCGCGAACCACTTACGCTCCAATGAGAACTCCCTAACGACCGAAGATCCGGCTGAACAAGTCAATCAGAATCCACTGGAACAGCAGATCCATCAGGCCGATAATCACACCGACTATGAATACTATGACGATTATCACCAGCGTCGATTTGCGCAGATCCTCCCATGTCGGCCATGAGACCTTTCTGATTTCGACCCGTACCTCGCGCAAGTACGCAGAAGACTTCTGGGCGAAAGCGAACAATGGTTGGCGCCAAAAAAGGAGGGCCAAGGCCGCCGACAGTAACACCGCTGCCGCAATCAACAAGCCCAAGTCCACGGTTACTTCGTCTCCTTGTGAAGCTTGTGAGCGCCGCATCGAGGGCAGTACTTCCGCCACTCGACCCGCTGCGGGTGCTTGCGTCTATTCTTGTTGGTGTGGTAGTTCCGACTCTTGCAGTCGGTACACTCCATGATGACTCTGTCTCGCGGCATCTAGATCCTCACGTGTCTTCGCCGACAGACGGCCTCCCGGCCACCCTACTCGATGATATTGGTTACGACGCCGGCGCCGACGGTGCGTCCGCCCTCGCGA
>CAZOJI010000003.1:110037-168943 GCA_964580055.1 uncultured Gemmatimonadaceae bacterium
ATCGTACCTACGTTCACATGCGGCTTCGTACGCTCAAACTTTTCCTTAGCCATGGCGCGGTTTCCTGGTGATTTTATTGAGCCGTTCCTATCATTGCCGACCTCACTAACCCCCTCACCACCACAAGCTCGCGACCGGGATTGAACCGGTGACCTCGTCCTTACCAAGGACGCGCTCTACCGACTGAGCTACGCGAGCAACTCTAAGCGGGCGACGGGACTCGAACCCGCGACCCTCAGCTTGGAAGGCTGATGCTCTACCAGTCTGAGCTACACCCGCGAACTCCACTGCCAACCATCGGCATTCACCGGCGCCTCGCCGACTCAGCTCATCTCACGCCTCAAAAACGTGTCCTTCGGCCGCCAGCCGCTCGAAGCCGTCAATATCAAATGGTGGGGGTAGGATTCGAACCTACGTAGGCATTCGCCGGCAGATTTACAGTCTGCTCCCTTTAGCCACTCGGGCACCCCACCGTGCCCAAGGCCGCCCCAATCACTAGGCCACCCTGCACTGAAGTCGGGGTGGATATCTCGTGAGGAACGGCTATCGCTCCAGATTTAATGATCTGATGGAGCTGACGAAGGGACTCGAACCCCCAACCTGCTGATTACAAATCAGCTGCTCTACCAATTGAGCTACGTCAGCGCCAGGCCAAACTTCCCGAGTCTGGTACGATAACCAGGGCATTCCGGTGAGTCAACTGTAGATTTCACTGCAACTTGCGAAGCGTTCGCGAGCTATCGCGTAACCAATCGCCAGCGAGGCCCCTGGGGAGTATCCTCGATCTCTATTCCCTTTTCCGCCAGCCTAGCTCGGATTTCGTCTGCCGTCGAGAAATTCTTGCTTTTGCGAGCCGACTCACGGACCGCCAGGAGTTCGTTCACCCAGGCCTCGAGATCTGAATCGAACGCGGCCGCTGTCGGTAAGAGATCCAGAACTCCCATTTGGCGGTCGAACGCTTCGAGTGCGCACGCTGCGTCATCAGGAGTCCAACTGCCCTCGTCGAGTTCGCGGTTGCCCGAACGGGTGAAGCTGAAAACTGCCGCGAGCGCTCTCGGGGCGTTCAGATCGTCGTTGAGCGCAGACCTTACGTTCTCCTCCAGTTCTGTCACAATCGGCGGGACCGAGTTTGAATCACTTCTGCCCCCCGGCGCAGACTCGCACAGTCGATCTCGAAACTCACCTAACCTTCTTACGCCCTCCGATGCCGATTCGAGCGCCTCGTCACCAAACTTCAGCTGCTGACGGTAGTGGGTCGAGAAGTACAGCGCCCTCACCGCCGCAGCATCCACTCCTTCCTGCCTGAGGTCACGTGCGGTCAGCGTGTTTCCGTACCGCTTCGACATCTTCGTGCCACCGATGGTGAGGAATTCCCCATGCAACCAGTACCGCGCGAACGGCTCGCCGGTCGCTGCTTCCGATTGCGCGATCTCGTTCTCGTGATGAGGAAAAACCAGGTCTACACCACCTGCGTGAATGTCCAACGTCTTGACGTCGTACCGGGCCTCCAATTCACTGAGTGCGATTGCGGAGCATTCCAGGTGCCAACCCGGCCGCCCCCGCCCAAACGGCGCATCCCATACGGCTCCAACAGCTGCGTCCTGTTCGCTCCCAGCCTTCCAAAGCGCGAAATCGCGAGCATCGTCCTTCGAGTAATCGTCGCTTGCAACGCGAGCACCGGCTTTCAGCTCTTGCTTCTGGAGTCGGGACAGTCTCCCGTAAGCTTCGAACTTATCGACAGCGTAATACACGGATCCGTCGTCTCCTCGGTACGCAAGCCCTCGTTCCAGGAGCTGCTCCACCAGGCCGATCATCGCCTCCACGCTGGCTGTGGCTCGAGGGTAGACGGATGCCGGTTGGATCCGCAGGTATTCACAATCTTCGTGGAAAGCACGTATGTACTCTGCGGTATGCTCGTGCAGCGTGACGCCAGCCTGCGCCGCAGCTTTGATGGTGCGATCGTCGACGTCCGTGAGGTTCATGATCTGAAACACCTCGTAACCCAGCGACTCCAAGTATCTGCGTAACAAGTCCTCGAACAAGAAGGTCCTGAAATTGCCAATGTGAGCGTAGCTGTATACCGTGGGTCCACAGGTATACATCGTCACGCGTCCGGGATGCACTGGCTCGAATAACTCAATCTGGCGAGAGAGCGTGTTGTAGAGCCTCAGGCCCATCTTCTGATATCCCCTTTTTGCTCGCTACCGGGCAACCAGCCAGGAACCTATGAGGGTTTGAACGGGGCGTCAACGATCCCGGCCACAGCTGAACAACCGCGAAAACGGGTGCCTCAAACTGCATCCCCCGATTCGGCCGCCACGTCGATCAGGATGTCCTCCAGCGCACGGTATCGCACGCGTGATGCAGACACGGGGATTCTTTCAGACCTGCACGCTGCGATAGCCTGCTCGACCGTGACTCCGCGAGTCAATGGAATCGCGACCCCTTCCTCAGTCATCATCGCACCCGGAAACCGGTCCAACAGCCGGTCTCGGATTCGCGCTCCCGAACCGGAAATTGATAATTCCGCTACCCGTTCGCTCGCGAGTCGCGCTACGTTCACGTCAGCAACCAGCTTACCTTCCCACAGAATCAGCACCCGTGTGGCTAACCGCTCCAGAGCCGAAAGATCGTGGGAGGCAATCAACACCATTCTCCCCATCGTCGCCAGTTTGGCGATCGTTCTCCTCAGTTGGCGGGCCACTATCGGGTCAATACCGCTGAGAGCCTCGTCGAGAACCAGCACGGTTGAACCGGCGATCGCCGCGGTTGCAAGCGCCAACTGCTGCACCATGCCGCGTGAATACTGAGATATGCGGCGCCCTACGAAATCTCCAAGGCAAGAGACCTCGAGCGCCCATTGCAACAGAGCAGTCCGTTCACGCGGATGAGACGATCTGTGGGCGGCCAGGTATTTGAGCCACTCCACACCAGAGAGATCGCCCGGCAGTAGGGGCGGATCACCGACGTATCCCACCGCCCTGCGTGCCTTCCGCGTGCCAACCCGCAAACCGGCTACATAAGCCTCTCCCGAGGTCGGCCTTGTCTCACCGGCAATCAACCGAAGCAACGTGGTCTTCCCTGCTCCATTCGGTCCGATAACGCCTACGACTTCTCCGCTCTGACACTCGAAAGAGCACTCATGCAGCGCAACTCGGCGGCGGCCTCGCGACCCGTACTGCTTGCGCGCGCGGTCCAGTATCAGTGTCGTCACAGGTCCTCTGCCGAGCGCCGCATCGTCTTCTCATCTGGCCTGATGAGCCAACCTGCAGCCAATACGCCGCCGCCGACCCATCCCATCAGCACCAACAAGTCAACCACGCCGTGTGCCGCAACGAGATTTGCAGCCATCGCGGGAGTTGGGAAGATCCTGGATGATGTGTGAAGGATTGCAGCGAGGAACGATCGGTCTACGAGAGCTGGCTCAATGCCGAAATGACCAATGCTACCTAACAAAACGATGAAGATCCCAGCCAATGAAGCGGCGGATCCACCAAGCGCAGGTGCGATAGCAAGCACCAGCGCCGCGATTGAGGTCGAGTACACCGTTACCGCCAACAATGTGGCAAACGAGTCCGCAGAGCCGCCGGCCCGCAAGCACAATGCAGCCACATTGACCGCAGGCAACAGTAGCACCAGAGTACCGGCGAGACGCCCGTATGGTATCAACCACCACTGCGCTGCGACATGGCGAGAGGCGGCAAGCGCGGGTCCAGGCGCAAGTGCCCTCGAACCAGCAACTGCCGCCAGCCAACCTGCAACAATGAAAATCGTTCCACTCATATGGTCGGTTCGCGGCATTGGACCCTGATCCTGGACCGAAGAAACGAGCACCGTCGCGAGCGCCAGCACGGCGACGAGTCTGACAGCTCGGTGCCGCAGCACCAAAAGAGCGCCCATCACTATCTCGGCCTTGACAGCCAACAGCATGGACACTCTCATCCAGAACGTCCGACAACCGAACCGAAATGTCGACACTCAGGACTGATTGTCCTACAGGCGCCGAATGCTCCTGAGACGACATCACGACAATGAGCTATGCACCAGCGGGACGTGAATCCCCATAAGACGATGCAGCTTCGGCTCATAGCCAATACCTCCCGTTTGAGAACTGCGCAACATTCCGCTCTCCAATCGCAGCCGAGCGCTCGCTTGGTCAGGTCGTGACGGAGTCTAGTAGGGAAGCGCCACGGACGTGTCACCGTTAGAACGCAGTGAGGCGCAAATTCACGCGCTGCCGGTACTGTCGATCCGGTAAGGCAGAAGCTTCAACACAGAAAAACGGCGCCTTTTATGGAGGCGCCGCTAACTTTGCGAGTTGGGCCGACCGTCAGTCGCCAGCCGGTCGGTCTGCTCCCGCTTCGTGATCCATTTCCTCGTCCGGGGTTTCGTCCACTACCTCGGCGTCATCCACATCGTCCGATTCGCCGGCGCTGATTCGTCGTGGTTCTGCCGAGTCGCCGGCCGATAGCAGCCCCATCTTTCTTTTCAACTCGAGCAGCTGTTGGTCGGAACTACCATGATACTCGAGAGCCTCAAACTCTTGTTGCAGGTGGTCACCGGACAGGTCCTCCGAGAGCTCGGCGGCTGCAAGTGCCTTTCGTTCGGTCTCTTCGATACGCTCGGTCATCCTCTCGAAGTTCTCGAAGGCGCTCTTGTTGGACATTGAACTCATGGTTTCCTGAATGCGCCCCTGGGCTTCAGCTCTCTTTTGGCGCGCGATCAGAATGTTCCGCTTCCGTTTGGCCTCTTCGATCTTGTCATTCAGCTGGCGCAGCGCATTCTTGAGCTGTTCTGTCTCAGCCTTTTGCCGCATCCACGTCTCTTGCATCGTCTGCACGTTCTGCAAGTGCTCGCCGTGCCGCATCAAGGCCTGCTTGGCCAAATCATCCCGACCTTCCTGAACGGCGAGCATTGCACGCTGCTCCCATTCTTCTGCTTGCTTCTTCTCCTTCTCCACCTGCTGCTGCAGCTTCCTCGCGTCTGCAATCGCACCTGCGACCTCTTGTTTGGCCTTCCCAAGCTGAGACCGCATATCATCGATCGACTGGTTGAGAACTTTCTCCGGGTTCTCAGCCCGAGAAATCAGGTCGTTGATGTTCGATTTCAGCAGCGTCGAAATGCGCTGGAAGATTCCCATAACAGCGTAACACCTCCCTATTGGGCCCTTGCGTCATTGCACACCAAAGAGTCAGGAGTTGTCTGTAACGTACCAGGCAACCCCAAAACAAACACGACTAACCGGGCGAATTCGGAGGCCCAGGAAGTCCCTCGCGTTGCCGCATGTTCGTCAGCAGCCGTTCCGCGAAATCCACCCGTTCCCCCAGTTCCGCAACCTCATTCCTGATCTCGCTCATCTCATCGTCCAGGCGCTCTGTCAATTCCTCAAATCGCTGGGCGAGCGACGGGTCCACTCCCCCTCCATGTTTCGCTCGCAGCGCCTCTCCAACCGCATCTGACAGGTCAGAACGGAAGAACCAGCGGGCACATACGATTATGGCAACTGCCAGAAACAACGAGCCCAACTCTGCCTCCTCCGTCTAAGATCTACACTTTGCACGACATCCGCCACCTTGGCAAGATACTCGAAACTTTGGAAACGCACGTGCCGGCTCACATAGCACTCAGTCGCTTTAGGCCCCCCAACGTTCCGCGAAGGGGTGTTTTCCGTCACGTGCCACGCGGATCGCTTCCAGGCAAAGCTCCGACGTCACTTCTCTTGGCCAACAACCTTTCAGCGAAGTCGACTCTCTCGTTCAACTCCGCTACTTCGTTGCGGAGGATCTCCATTTCTTCGGCCGTCGCGATCTGTGCCTCGCGCAGCTCGTCGAGAGCTTTGGCGTAAGCCGATCCGTCAGCCGGAGTCCCGCGGATTCTATCACCGATCGCCCGTCCTATAGGCGACATGCTGAGAGCAAACAGCGTTCCTCCTCCAAAGATCAACACGATTGCAATGATATCTTCCATGGATCAGTCTCCCGACCCGGACTCGATCTGTTGGCGCCGCTCCCGCGTGAGCAACCGCTCCGCGAATTCGAGACGTTCCTCCAGATCCCGAACGCGGTCAACAGACTCCTCCAGCAATTCGACGCGATTGCGAAGCTCCTCGAACTCCGGGCCTGGACTCTGCCGAGCTGTGGCCGCCATTTGCCGTTCATGGCGTCGGTCGGCAAACCGGTTGATGGTACGGTACAATCCAAACAACGCAAAAGCACCCATACCCATGCCCAATAACGGGAGCACGACGTTCTGGAACCATACGAAGTCAGCGATTGGCAACTGCGTGAGAGGCAACATCTAGTGGTCCCCCTCCACCCGCGGTGCGTGTCTCTTTTGTGCCAGCAAACGCTCGGCAAAGTCCAGCCGCTCCTCCAATTCCGCGACGCGACCGTCGCGATACTCCAGGCGCTCCAATCGATCGTGGATGCTGCCGATTTCGTCGCGTATAGCCAGCACTTCTTCGCTTTCGACTTTGCCCGCCAGCTTCTTCTCAGTGATGCGGACAGCAGCTCGAATTACGGGCAAGAACAGCAGCAATCCCGTTGCCATGCCAGCTATCGGAACGATGATGCTTTCCAACATCTAGGCCTGATCCCTTGGGAGCGCGCCTTGCCCTCCCTGCCGCGCCAGCAGCCGCTCGGTGAAATCCAGACGCTCTTCGACTTCGGAAACGCGGAATTTCAGTTCCTCGATCTCGCCGTGAAGGGCTCCGGTCTCTGCCGAAGTATCACCGTCGAGGTGCTGACCAGCCATGCGATCTGCAACCGCCTTTCCCAAGGGTCCCCGGAGAATCGCCACAGCCGCAATTGACACGATGAACGTGATGGGAACCATGAAGGGGGCGAACTCGATCATCAGGTTCTTCCTTTTCGCATCTGGTGCAATGCCTTCTGAAATGCCGTACGGCAAACGTTTCAAATAGTGTCACGCAGCAAACTGGGAGTGAAGGACGCGCGTCCGCCGCTCATCGGGTCTGTGAAAGGCGTCACGATCGCAGAACCTTTTCGAGAAACCTGCCCGTGTGCGATTCCGGCTCAGCCGCGATTGCCTCAGGTGGACCCTGGGCAAGAATACTGCCGCCCTCCTCACCACCATCAGGCCCCAAATCGATAACCCAGTCCGCCGTCTTGATCACCTCCACGTTATGCTCGATGACGATCACGGTATTTCCCTTGTCAACCAGCCGATGCAGCACGTCCAACAGGAGGCGGACGTCCTCAAAATGCAATCCAGTCGTTGGCTCATCCAGGATGTAGAGCGTGCGGCCAGTGTCTCTCTTGCTCAACTCCGATGCCAGCTTGACCCGCTGCGCCTCACCACCGGAAAGTGTGGTCGCACTCTGGCCAAGATGGATATAGCCAAGCCCGACATCGTTCAGTAACTCGAGCCGGCGATGGATCTTCGGTTGATGTTCGAAAAACTCCAACGCCTCCGCCACAGACATATCGAGCACGTCGGCAATCGACCGCCCCCTGTACCTCACCTCCAATGTCTCACGATTGTACCGACGTCCTTTGCATATATCACAGGGAACGTAGACGTCCGGAAGGAAATGCATCTCGATCTTGACCAAGCCGTCGCCACGACAAGATTCACAGCGTCCGCCTTTGACGTTGAAAGAGAACCTCCCCGGTCCGTAGCCACGTATCTTGGACTCTGCCATTTGCGAGTATAGCTCTCGTATCGGGGCAAAGAGGCCTGTGTAGGTTGCTGGATTGGATCTCGGGGTTCGACCTATGGGGCTCTGGTCCATCTCCAAGACTTTGTCCAAGTTCTCGGCGCCATCGATTCCGTCGTGCTTACCGGGTAATACTTTGGTGCCATAGAACCTTCTGGCGAGCGAACGGTAAAGAATATCCGTTACGAGCGTAGACTTACCCGAGCCCGAAACGCCCGTAACCGTCGTGAACACGGAAAGGGGGAATGAAACATCGATGTTCTTCAGGTTGTGCTGAGCGGCTCCTTTGATCTCAACCCTCCTGTACTCGTCCGGACGTCGGCGCACCGGCGGCACGCGAATCCACCGCTCCCGTCTCAGATACTGCCCCGTGAGCGACGAGCGGCTCTTGATTATATCGTCAACAACCCCTTGTGCCACGACCTCCCCTCCATCTCTGCCTGCACGCGGCCCGAGATCGATCACATGGTCGGCGCATCGAATGGTCTCCTCATCATGCTCCACCACAAGCACTGTGTTGCCGAGGTCTCGAAGATCCCGAAGCGTGTCGAGAAGCCGTGCGTTGTCTCGTGGGTGGAGCCCCACAGACGGTTCGTCCAGAACGTAGAGAACCCCGACCAAACGGCTTCCAACCTGCGTAGCTAGCCGAATACGCTGCGCCTCGCCTCCGGCCAGAGACGATGCAGATCTCCCCAGAGTCAGATAGCCCAATCCCACGGCGCACAGAAAACGCAGCCTGTCAGCGACCTCCTTCAAGATCGGGTCCGCTATCTCTGCATTGAGCCCGCCGGGCCGCCCTGACTCTTCCAGGAGCTTCTCGAAGAAGGTCCGGGCCGTCTGCACCGAGAAGTCGGAAACGTCCCCGATGCTCTGGCCTCCGACCAGCACGCTCAGGCTTTCCGACCTGAGACGATGACCGTTACACTTGTCGCACTTCAGTTGGGTCATGTACTCTTGGAGTTGGTTCCGCACAGCATCCGAGCTCGTCTCCCGGTACCTTCGTTCCACATTGCCCAGCACTCCTTCCCACGCGGCCTCGTAGGTTCCCGCCCACTTCTCGCTCTTGTATCTGAGCTTGAGCTTCTTACCGGGTAGGCCGTGCAGCAACGCGTTACGCACCTCTTCCGGCAGCTCGCCCCATGGTGAGTCGAGCTCGAAATGCAACTCCTTGGCCAACGTAGCCAGAACACCGCGACGCAGGTGCCCTTTTGGCTCTCCCCAAGGGAGAATCACGCCCTCTAGAATCGAGATCCTCGGATCTCCCAACACTAGTTCAGTACTCACAACCAGTCGAGTACCCAGACCGCCGCAATCTGGACATGCTCCGTAAGGCGAATTGAATGAAAACTGCCGCGGCTCCAGTTCCGGCAGGGAATATCCACACAAAGGGCAAGAAAAGCGCTCCGCGAAAAGCACGCTCTGTTGACCTGATCGCGCATGGCGGAGGACCTGCACCAGTCCGTCGGATGCCCGGAGCGCTGTCTCTACGGAATCGTGCAACCGGGATCTATCCCCTTCCCTGACGACCAGGCGGTCAACGACGATTCCAATGTCGTGATTCACGCGGCGGTTCAGCTTGGGAGGCGAGGCTAGGTCATACACCTCACCGTCCACGAGTACTCTCACGAAGCCCTGACGGCGAGCCCCGTCGAACAAGTCCTTGAATTCGCCCTTTCGCCCACGAATCAACGGGGCGATGACCTCTATCTTGGTTCCTTCCTTCCAAGCCAGAATGGAATCGACAACCTGCGACGCACTCTGACGTTCGATGGGCGAACCGTCGTTGGGGCAGTGCGGTACGCCGACTCTGGCCCAGAGCAAACGCAAATAGTCGGATATCTCAGTCACGGTACCCACCGTGGACCGGGGATTGTGGCTGGCAGTCTTTTGTTCGATAGCAATCGCCGGAGAGAGTCCCTCGATCCCGTCCACGTCTGGTTTTTCCATTAAACCTAGGAATTGTCTCGCGTAGGCAGACAGGGATTCGACATAACGTCGCTGGCCCTCCGCATATATGGTATCAAAGGCCAGGGAGGATTTTCCGGAGCCTGACAAACCCGTAACGACCGTGATGGCATCCCGAGGGATCTCCACGGTCACTGCCTTCAGATTGTGGACGCGCGCCCCGCGGACCACCAGGTTCTGTTCAGCCATAACCGTGGAACGTACGGTGCTCAGCGACTCCAGGTCAACGCTCGCAGTCGACGAAGCCCTGCAGCTTGCAATCATCCGAATCTGGGCGTAGTTTCTCGGTCCCTCTTCGGGAGTGGAACCGCCCTAATATGCCGGACCTAGACGACGCCGTATCGTACTGTTTAGTGCTTACCACGTTCGACAACAGGGAGGATGCGGAATCCCTGGTGACACGCCTGGTTCATGATCGCCTCGTGGCTTGCGGTACGATTGTGGGGAATGCGCTATCGATTTACGAATGGCAGGGAACAGTTGAGCAAGCCGCCGAGTTCTTGGTTCTTCTGAAGACCCGGAGCTTACATTGGGACGGAATCGAAGCCGTGGTACGTGAATTGCACCCGTATGACGTCCCAGAGTTACTGACGATTCCCATCGACAAAGGCCTTCCAGCCTATCTCGCTTGGCTGGCGCACCAGACGACACAGGAGTCAAAGTGAGAGACATTCATCGGCGCAAAGTTCGCCGCAGGCGGAGGCGAGAGGCCGCTGAGATCGCTGCGCGCACGCCAACTCGGAACGGCGGAGTCACGGATGCCGGCCATTTCGGCGAGGCGGGTGGAGTTGAAACAAGTGGCCACGGACTGCCGTTCGAGTTCTCTGAGCTCCCCTCCCCCGGTTCCGGTGCTGCTGAGGTGCGGCTCTCCAACTCATTGGCGGCAGAGATGGAGCCGTCGAGCGATCAAGAGACTCCTGCGAGGACCAGGAACTCGACCTCCAGCCTTGCGTCTTTTTCCGACGACGAGATCGAGCGTGCCGCACAGCAGGCGGCTGACAGAGCAGATGTAGATCACGCGCTACGTCTCTATGGAGTTCTTGCGAGACGGGATCCAGACAACCTAAAAACCCAGCAGCGACTGGCACTTCTCCTGGACCAATCCGGCGAACCCGACGAAGCGCTCGAATTGCTCGACAAGTGCGTATCGCGCGATCCCCGGGATGTGGCACTCAGGGTGAACCGCAGTGCCGTTCTGGCGGGTGCGGCTCGCTATTCCGAAGCCGAAACCGACCTGGGAGAAGCCTTGGCGATGAATCCGGGGAATGCCGACGCTCACTTCAACCTCGGCCTCGTAAAGATCAAGAGAGGTCGATGGCGGGATGCGATCCCACCGCTCAGGCGGGCCATAGAACTCGACACGAGCAATGCTACGGCCCACTTCTACCTGGGCGAGGCCCTCAACCACGTAGATGATATCTACGGTGCGCTACAGGCATACCAGAGAGCCACCGAATTGCATCCCTTGAATCCGGCGGCTTTTTATGGCCTTGGGATCGTGCTCGACAGGCTTGGCCGCCCGGACGAGGCAACTCAGATGTACCGTCGTTCGCGGGAGATGGCAGCGCGGTGATACATGTCGTGGTGGACGACATCGCGTTCGTATCGACGGACGCTGTGCTCCGCCCGACTTCAGCCGCGATGGAACCCACGGCTTCCTCCCTCCGTCACCTCGAAGCGGTTGCAGGGGATGCATTCAGAGACCAAATCGCCACCCAAACTGAACTCGCTGTTGGCTCGGCCGTAGTAACCGATGCCGGCAACTTGACGGCCGATATGGTCATCCATGCCGTTATCCGGAGCACCATGGAGCCAGTAACGGGGGGTCGAATCCGGCAGGCCCTCACAAGCGCGCTTCAGCGCGCGCGAGATTGGGAGATCGCTCGCATCGCAATACCGCCCATTGGGACCGGCGCAGGCAATCTTACGTTAGAAGAATCGGCTCAAATCATGGTGGACGTGCTTTCTAGAGCGCTGGCCACGGCCACCTACCCGCGCGAAGTCTGCATCGTAGTCGACAGTCGGGAGGACAAGATTCTGTTCGATACGCTCTTGAGGAAAATCCCGCAGTGAACCGCCGTTCAATCGCCGCTCTGATTCTCCTGGTCTGGGGTGGCGCGGTGGTTTGGCTCTTGCTGCGTCAGCACTCCCACCAACAAACTCAGTTCCTGGATGAGGCCATATTTCGAGTATCGCCGGCAGCGACCTACTATTCGATTGACTTGGATGGCCGGCAAATCGGGTTTGCATCGAGCAGTGTCGATACGCTGGCCGACACCCTGTTTGTTCGCGACCACATGCTTCTCGAAATACCCGCGCTGGGCTCTTTGCAGCGAGTCGAAGCCCGAACCGATGCCAATCTGACTCGCTCGCTGAAGCTGCGGGGGTTCAACGCGGCATTGCGGGGAGACGGAGTTAGGTTCGGAGCCAGCGGATACGTCGCCGGCGACACATTGCTATCGGTGGAATTGGAGACTGCCAACAGCCGACAGACGTTCGATGTTCCGATAGAAGAACGGATAACCCTACCTGCACTGTTACCACTGCAAATAGTCTTCGGATCGGAACCTGATGTAGGAAGCCAATACCGCATCGAGATGTTCGATCCACTGATGCTGAAAGAACGTTTCGTAACCGTTGAGGTCACTGCGGAATCCACGTTCATAGTGCCGGATTCGGCAGCATTCGACGCTGCGGATTCGCTCTGGGTTGCCGCTCGGTGGGACACGCTCCACGCATGGCGGATAGTGCAAAACGATGGGGGACTCTCCGTGAACTCCTGGATCGACGAACTCGGCCAGGTGGTTGAGGTCACATCGCCAGTCGGCTTCACGATGAGGCGTACGGCCTTTGAGATCGCATCACTCAACTTTCAGCGGCGCGACGCTGATCCTGTACAGCTCGCCGCCGATCTCGGAGCTGACATCATCCGCCAAACCGCCATCGCATCGGACGTCTCCCTAGCTAGCGGGGATCTGGAGGAACTACGAGTGCTGTTGCATGGCGTAGACCTAGACGACCTCGACCTCTCAGGCGGCCGCCAGACGCTAATAGGTGACACCCTGGTGATCCACCGTGAATCCGAAGAACAGCTATCGCACGATCCCGAGCGTTTCACTGCGGCTCGGATGCGTGAGCTGGCGGACTGGGTTGGTCCTGATCCCCTGGTTCAGAGTCGAGACCCACGCATCCAAGCTCAGTCGCGCCAGATCACCGACCGCTATCTGTCAGGCCGCCAAAGAAACTACGTGCGAGCGGCCGAGTCGCTGAACCAGTGGGTTTACGAGAGCATCGAAAAAGAAGTCACTTTCAGCGTACCCAGCGCCTTGGATGTGTTGGCCACGCGCAGCGGTGACTGCAACGAGCACACGGTGTTATATGTCGCACTGGCCCGAGCCGCAGGCATACCGGCGCGCACGGCGGCTGGGCTGGTGTACTCACGTGGTTCCTTCTACTATCACGCTTGGCCAGAGGTGTATCTCAATGGATGGGTGGCGGTGGATCCGACGTTCGGCCAGTTTCCTGCTGACGCTTCTCACATTCGATTCACGGTCGGAGGCCTCGCACGCCAAGTGGAACTGGTGAGATTTATTGGACGTCTACAACTCGACGTGATAGTTGCCGAGAATTGAAAAATGATCCGGCTCGAGGAACTCACCAAAAACTACGGCAAGTTCGTCGCCGTCGATCGGCTGAACCTCCATGTGCCCAGGGGCGAGTTGTTCGGTTTCCTCGGGCCCAACGGAGCAGGGAAAACGACGACCCTGAGGATGATTGCCGGCATACTCCGCCCGACAGAGGGGTGCATAATCGTTGGAGGCGATGACCTCGTCAAGAACCCGATGGCTGCGAAGCAACGTATCGGATTCATTCCCGACAGGCCGTACATCTACGATAAGTTGACCGGCGCTGAGTTCCTCAGGTTCGTTGCGGGATTGTTCAACCAAGACGGCGCGGTCATCGAACGCCGCATAGACGAACTCTTGGACCTCTTCGAGTTGTCTGTGTGGAAGAACGAGCTGGTTGAGTCCTACAGTCACGGCATGCGTCAGAAGCTGATAATATCGAGTGCTCTGATACATCGTCCCGAGTGCATTGTCGTCGACGAACCGATGGTCGGGCTCGATCCGAAGGGCGCTAGGCTGCTGAAGGACATCTTCAGGAGTTTCGTGAATCGAGGCGGGACGATACTGATGAGCACGCATACGCTCGAAGTGGCAGAAGCGTTGTGCGACCGTATCGGCATCATCCAAGAGGGCAGGATCGTTGCCGAGGGTACAATGGAGGAGCTGCGCGAACAAACGGCAAGCGGGGACGCTTCGCTGGAGGAGCTGTTCCTCAAGCTCACGGGTGGCGCAGCAATCCGCGAGTTGACGGCCCTGCTCGAGGGATGATAACACAGCTCAAACTCATCACCTCGCCGAAGTGGCAGACCGCGCTGGCGCGCGCTCGGGAAAAGCGCAGCCTAGCGAAGGTCGTGCTACTTGGCGGCATTGGGCTGCTGTTCTGGTTGGGTGTTTTTGGGATCGTGTATAGGGTCCTCCGCTATTTCCGTGGTGTCGAGGAGATCGGCCCCTTGCTGGCTGGTAAGCTCCTTGGGCTGGTGCTCCTCGCGTTTCTGTCACTGCTGTTGCTCTCAAACGTAATCACCGCACTGTCAGCGTTCTTCCTCGCCAAGGACCTAGACCTGCTCATGGCCTCACCTGTGGATTGGCTCTACCTGTACCTGAGCAAGCTGACCGAGACTCTGCTGCACAGTTCCTGGATGGTGGCCTTGATGGCAGTGCCCATCTTTGCGGCCTACGGTGTCATCTACGACGGGGGATGGTGGTTTTGGTTATTCACGTTGACCGTATTTCTCCCGTTGATGGTGATACCGGCTGTTATCGGAAGCGCAATCACCTTGATCTTGGTGAACGTGTTCCCCGCACAACGTACTCGAGATCTCCTCTCGGTAATTGCAATAGGGGCAGCGGGCGTTCTAGTGATGCTGTTCAGAGTGGTCCGCCCAGAGCAACTGGCACGTCCCGAAGGCTTCACTAATCTTCTGGACTTCATCACATTGCTGCGCGCGCCGACCTCCCCATACATTCCGAGTGAATGGGCCACAAACGGCGTAATGGGATATCTGATTGGCCCACTCGACCCCTTACCGCTGGTACTGCTGTGGAGCACCGCCGCCAGCTTCGTTGTCTTGGGTGCTCTCCTGCATGCGAAGCTGTACCCTCGCGGATACACGAGGGCTCAGGAGGGAGCCGAGCGATTCGTGAAAGGATGGATCTGGACTTTCATCCTGGATCCGATACTCAAGCCTCTGGCGGTAGCCAAGCGCGAGTTCTTGATAAAGGACCTGAAGCTCTTTTTTCGGGATCCAACCCAATGGAGCCAACTGATCCTATTGGCGGTGCTGGTGGTGATCTATCTATTCAACATCAAGGCTCTGCCGCTCTTCTCAGGCGAACAGGTCCCTTTCGTAATGGTGACAGTCGTTTCATTTCTGAATCTGGGACTTGCGGGTTTCGTGCTTTCTTCTATTGCCGCGAGATTTATTTATCCCTCAATCTCACTGGAAGGGCGACAGATGTGGCTGCTCCGTTCCAGTCCGCTCGACTTGCGTGCCCTGGTGTGGTCCAAATATTGGATCGGCACCGTGCCGTTGCTGGTCCTGGCTCTGGCGATAACGATCTTCACAAACGTATTGCTGCGCGTTACGCCGTTCATGATGTTGGTCGGAATCGCCACGATCATACTGCTGACGCTTGCGATCAGTGCTATGGCGCTGGGTTTCGGAGCACTGTTTCCGCAATTCGACACGGAAAACGCCGCACAGATTCCAACGTCTTACGGCGGGTTGGTATTCATGATGTCAACGATCGCGCTACTGGCAGCAGTAATAATGATAGAAGCCGTTCCGGTATCCAGCTATCTGCGAGCCAACTTTCGAGGAGAACCCATTCCCGTCGACATGTGGATGATAGGCGCATTCGCGGCAGTGTTTGTCATCTGCGTTACCGCGACTATCGTGCCCCTCGTCGTCGGACTGCGCAGGATGGAACAGTTCGAGTTCTGAATGCTACAGATTGGCCCCACATTCGCCGCAGAACCTCGCGTCATCCGGAGCGCGTGCCCCGCAGGTGTTGCAGAGGCGGGAAACGCCGGACACCGATACTCGTCGGCCACAATTCGAGCAGAACTTGGCTCGGGACTCCGATCGCGGTCCGCACGCGGGACATACCGCGACGCCTTCGGCATCGGTGCCGCTGGCTTCCGATTCCTCTTCTCTGATCGCCGCCAAGGCCTCGTCTTGGTAGACCGCCTTCAAGGCGGAATAATCCTCATCAGAGAGCTTACCGGTTTCACGATCGAATTCGATCTCTCTCAAAGCCAGCAGAGCTTGGACCTTCGGCGACGCCGACTCCTCGACGTCGGAGAAATCGACTTCCAATTCGTGTTGGCTTCGGTCTGGTGATCTGTTTCGCTGCGGCCTACTTCTTACTAGAGGTTCCAGCACCAGCGCCAAAACCAATCCTGCTATGGCGATTCCGCTCACAAGCTCCATCATGTAAGCAGCACCAAACTAAGCGAATCTATGCAATCAAGCCCGGCGGCAGATCGCCCTACACGAGCCGGCCTATCAAGGAGCGTCACGATCTGAAGATTCCTAACCATGGCCAGCAGCAACCGTTGTCTCCCTGTCGACGAGCCTGGTTTGATAGCCTTCGACCGCCAACCGCACCGATTTGCGGCTCGGGCCAGCGCCGGGCCACAGTGTGACTACGCCCCCGAGAACGAGCACAAAGCCGCCTATCCACAACCAAGCCACCAGCGGACTGACAGTGAGTCTGTACACGGCCTCCTCACTACCCTCAGGCGAACCCGCGTACACGACGTAGAGGTCCTCCAACAAGCCGCTTCGGATCGCAGGCTCCGTTGACGGTTGAAACGTCGGTTGCCCCATTGAGTCGAAATACTGTCGCTTCTCACTCGTCATTATACCGACGCGACGTCCGCCTTTAGCGACATCGAGGCTGGCAGCAAAAACGAACCGGTTCAGCTGATCGTATTCGGAAACCCCAACGTGTGTGAGCGAGTAGTCGTGACCGAAGGGCGATCGAAGGGTGGCTGTTTCGCCCGGGCTCAGCGTAACCTCCAGTTCTGTCTTGTATGTATCGCCGATGAAACCCACGAAGTAGCACACTACTGCCGCATGTATGACGTAGCCCCCATACCTGCGCCTGTTCCTCGCGATCAACCTAATCAGCGCCGTGGCATGGTTCTCATTGTGCAACCGATGCCTGGCACCAACGCCTTTCACGAGTTCCTGAAGGATCGTACCCAGAACGAACACCGATATCGCGATCGCAGACAGAACGTATCCATGACGCAATCCCAGCAGAAAAGCAGCTATGCCCGCAATTCCGCCGGATGCCAGCGGCATCAGGAACTGGCGCTTCAGATTGCTCGGAGACGCCTTGCGCCACGCTATGAGTGGGCCCACACCAGTCAATGCCAGAAGAGCCAATCCTATGGGAACGTTCACCTGATTGAAGAATGGTGGCCCAACCGTCATACGCACGCCGCGCAACAGCTCAGAAATAACCGGAAACATGGTCCCCCAGAGCACCGTGAAGGCCATGCCTACGAGCAGGAGGTTGTTGAACAAGAAGCTTGCTTCGCGCGAGATCATGCTCTCGAGCTTCGCATCGGCATCCAAGTGAGGCAACCTGCGCCACAGCAGTGCTGACAAACCCACAATCAAGAGAATCAAGAAGATCAGGAAATAGTCTCCAACAGGAGACTGCGCAAACGAGTGCACGCTCGATATGATCCCACTGCGAGTGATGAAGGTGCCGAAGATGCAGAGAACAAAGCTCAGCATGATCAGAATCATGTTCCACTTCTTCAGCATCCCCCGTTTTTCCTGAATCATCACTGAATGAAGGAATGCCGTCATGGTCAGCCAGGGCATCAATGAAGCGTTCTCCACGGGATCCCAAGCCCAGTACCCCCCCCAACCGAGTTCCACGTAAGCCCACCACATCCCCAATGTTATTCCGGCTGAGAGGAACACCCATGAGACTATCGTCCATTTGCGTATCGCGTGCAGCCAGCCCGTGTCCAAGCGTTTGGTGATGAGGGCCGCTACCGCGAAGGCAAAGGGAATGGTGATCCCCACGTACCCGAGGAAAAGCAGCGGCGGGTGGAAAACCATACCGGGATTCTGTAGCTGTGGATTGAGCCCGCGACCGTCCGGCGGCGTGAATTGCATCCGTTCGAATGGATTTGCGGCAAACAGCGAAACCATCACGAAGAACAGTGTGACAGCTGAAGTGACCGCCGCAACGTGGGGCATCAAATGGTTGTATCGCTTTGGCGTCAACCACTGAGCCGCCGCCGAGAAGCCACACAGTACTAGGGTCCAAAACAGGAGACTGCCAGCCTGCCCACCGTAGAAAGCCGAGATAAGATAGGCTGTCGGCAGATTGCGGCTGGTATAAGAGTAGACGTAGAGAACGTTGAAGTCATGGTTCAGCAGGGCGACGAGCAAACTGACCGACGCCATGATGAGTACGATCAGGAGCGCGTAAGGGGTGCGTCTTGCGCTGGCGATCAGCTCCGGATTTCCGGATCTACCTCCAAGGATGCCGACGGCCGTGCCCCACAAGGCCAGCAGAAATGCCAGCCATAGAGACAGTTCACCAAGGACCGTCACTTATTCATGCCGTCGGCTGAGCCTCGTAACGGGAGCCGCATTTCGCAAGCAGGCTGGTAGCGTGGAACACTCCATCCCTTCCCAGACGCCCTTCCACCACAACCTCGACATCCTCGTCAAACGTGTCGGGAGGAAGCCCGCTGTACACCACCGGATATGTTTGATTCCCGTCGGTGACGTCGAAGTACACCGTTTGAGTGGCGATATCGCGTCGAATGGTTCCCGGAACGACTCGAGCCCCCATTCTGATCCCCACGCTATGTAGCGACGTGTCGGCGGCCACCCTCTCGGCCAGTTCCGCAGGGGTTACAAAATACACGCCAGCGTCGCTCACACCGGATGCCATGAGATATCCAACGCTGGCAATGATGAGGAACGCGCCGGCAATAAACTTGTTTCTAGGCTTCATTGTACTCCATGCAGCTTGCCCCCCCCGCCCCAGCTCCAACCATCGCCAACCCTAGCCAAGCTATACACTCCTTTGGATACTAGATAACCGAATATAACCCCTCAGCTAGGCATCGTGTACCGATTGTCACTTTCTGATTCCGCCCAATGTAAGGTACCATCTACAGCTCTGCGCCACCCTCGATACTCTACATCCCGCACCGTTCCGGGCCGAAACCAGGTATATGCGCGGCTCTCTGCGAACTCTTCGGGCGACCGCCACAATCCGGTCGCCAGGCCGGCCAATCCAGCAGCGCCCAGAGCCGTTGTCTCCACCAAATCCGGCCGCCCCACAGGGGCATTGAGCACATCAGCCTGGAACTGCATCAGCCAGTCGTTAGCGGAGGCGCCTCCATCAACTCGCAGTTCTGCAAGCGGTACCTTGGAGCAATTCTCCATCGCGCCGGCTACGTCCTTGGTGCTGTAGGCCATCGCCTCCAGAGCAGCTCGCACGAGATGTGCTCTCGTGGTACCCCGAGTCACGCCGACTATGGTCCCACGCGCCCTCGGCTCCCAATATGGAGCCCCTAGACCAACGAATGCGGGAACGAAATACAAACCGCCGTTCTCTTCCACGCTCGCGGCCAGCTGGGCGGTTTCCGCCGCTGAATCAAGGACTTCCAGGCCGTCTCGCAGCCACTGGATGGCTGCTCCGGCAATGAATATCGAGCCTTCCAAAGCGTAACAGGGTTTCCCAAGAGAGTCGCAGGCGATAGTAGTGAGAACACTCGACTTTTCATTAAGGCCTCTGCTCGAACCGATGTTTTCGAGCAGAAACGCTCCCGTGCCGTAGGTACACTTCGCGTGACCCTGATCCCAGCAACCTTGACCGAAGAGCGCAGACTGTTGGTCTCCGGCGATACCTGCGATGGGTATTTCGGCACCCAGGACTCCAGCGTCTGCCATGCCGACCTCCTCACTGGAGTTTCGCACCGCTGCAAGCGAACCCCGCGGCACACCGAACAGGCTCAGCAGATTGTCATCCCAGTCGAACGTCTCGATGTTGTACAGGAGAGTCCGTGAAGCGTTCGTATGGTCGGTGACGAAAGTCCGGCCTCCGGTGAGCATGAAGATCAGCCAACTGTCGACAGTCCCGAAAACCGCGTCCCCGGCTTCTGCAAGCTGCCGCAGATCCTGAACGTTTTCTAGCAACCATTCGATCTTACTGGCCGAAAAGTACGGGTCCCACACGAGACCGGTACGAGTCATCGCGTACGCTGTGCCATGGCGCTCGCGTAGCTGGCGGCATCGCTCGGTTGTTCTGCGGTCTTGCCAGACGATGGCACGATGCAGTGGCTTTCCTGTCTCTCTTTCCCAAACGACTACAGTCTCACGTTGGTTCGTGATTCCAATCGCCTGTGGGACATCCTCCGCTCCATCCATCGCCTCTTTCGCAGCCTGCACAGTAGCTGAAAAGATCTCCTCGGGCTCGTGCTCCACCCATCCCGGCTGCGGGTAGTACTGGGGGAATTCACGGTAACCGCGCCCCAGCACATTGCCTTCTCGAGACACCAGCAACGCCGTGGAACCGGTGGTTCCTTGATCGAGTGCGAGAACACTCCCCATAAAGTCGATCCTCTCAGGTGAACAGAGCCGCGATGGACTCTGTGTAGGGGGGATGGATCATGCCACGATCCGTTATTATCCCGTTGATGAGAGTGGCCGGTGTTACATCGAACGCAGGGTTGAAGACGTGGGCGCCCGGAGCGGCGCCAACCTCATCTCCGCTGCGCTCCTCTATGGGTATGAGATTTCCAGCTTCGGTGGACAGGTCAACGGTGCTCCGGGGAGCCGCAACATAGAATGGGATGTCATGGGCCTTGGCCAATACAGCCAACCCATAGGTGCCGATTTTGTTTGCCGCGTCGCCATTCGCCGCAATGCGATCAGCCCCCGTTATCACCAGGTCGACCAGCCCTTTTTCCATTACAGCCCCCGCCGCACCGTCCACGATGCACGTAACCGGTACTCCCTCCTGCGAGAGTTCCCAGCTCGTCAGGCGGGCTCCCTGCCTCAACGGTCTCGTTTCGCAGGAAAACACAGCAACGCGCTTGCCTCGTCCGTGGGCAACGTATATCGGCGCCAAGGCGGTACCGATACCACCGGTTGCGAGCGCGCCCGCATTGCAGTGAGTCATCACTGTACTGTCATCCGAGAGGAGGTGGGCACCTGCCTCGCCGATCGCATGGCACATTGCAGCATCCTCATCCCAGATCCTCTGGGCTTCCGACCTGAGCACACCGACCACCTCGTCTCTTCCGCCACCGTCGGCGAACACCGACCTGACAGCTCCCATCATGCGATCCAAGGCCCATAGGAGGTTCACTGCAGTAGGGCGGGAATCGCCAAGACGCGTCGCTGCCTCCTCTAACCAGTCGAGAGTGAGATCTTCCCGCTGGGCTGCTGCGGCTGTCAGTCCCATGGCCGCCGATATGCCGATGAGTGGCGCGCCGCGTACGCGCAGGGCTTTGATAGCCTCGACCATATCTTCGATCGTGCGTGCATCTCGATACACCTGATGCAGAGGAAGCAGCGTCTGATCCAAATACCTAGCGGCACCATCCTGTGTCCAGCCGATCCAATCGATATTCATAGTAGCAAAGAGGTCTCAATTCATGGCAAAAAGCAGAGATGTGATCTCGGCGTCCGCACAACACGATGCTCGGGACACCTACCCTTGAACGCTATCAGCGCTCAATTCACCACTCAGGGCCGCATCTAGCAAAACACGGTCCAATCCGTCAGGTTCGAGCGCGGTCGGATCCAACCTGATCACGTTCCAGTAGGCCCTCGCCGACAATGCCGGTAGGCCAGCATAATAGGCAGCGCGCCCGAGGGCTACCCACGAAGCAACCCGAGACGAGTCGAGCTCGGTGGCCCGACGGAGTTGAGCCACGGCGGCATCGAACTCGCCGACGCTGAGTAGGGTCTTGCCCAGACGGTAGCGCGCACCTGGATCCAGCGAATCAGCAGCCACGGCTTCTCGCAGAGCCGGGAGAGATCGATGAAGCTCGCCGAGTGTCGCTGGCGCCGGAGGCGGAGGTACGGTAACCGCTTCAGGTAGTGCTCGCATCCCCACGCCCAGAGACGCGAGCACTGCGATACTGACCAAGAGCGGCGTCCAACTTCCGAGCATTTCACCCTTCAACCAAGCAAGCTCGACCGAAGCGTCGACCGGCGTCTCTGCAGCGTCACGGCGGCGAAGAGTACGGTATACGAAAATGCCGATAGGTGGACCGACGAGTACTGCCGCAACAACACTCAAGAGGGGCAAGAGCGAGAACCATCGGCCGACAGGCAGAAAAAGTAAGGCGCCGATCGCATAGAGAGGAATTGCAGCCACAAAACCGCGGACTGCCGCCGTCCTCCTGGTGGGCCCGAAATCGGGCCGGCCCAGCACCACACTGCCGACGACACCACCTGCGATCCCGAAAGCACATACTAGAAACAGATATGCGCCCAGAGATATCATATCGGTAGAGATGCCGCGCAGCCCCCCGACAACGGCTGCGTATGTCGTACAGAAGAATCCTACGAGAAGCCCTCCCTCGAGATCCAATGGCAACTTCCGGCGCGAGACGACGTCGCCTCTGATCTTCCTCAGGAATTCGAGCACATCACTGGTCGCTGCGGCACGACAGCGCTTGGCAGAGGTTCTAGCGAGGCATCGAAGCAGATCGCTTCAGAGTCTAGATGCACACTACTCATGGTATTTGGTATCAGTATCATGCCCCTCTCCCGCAGTTGGGGCAGGCTTGCGTCGACACCTTCACCCCGTTTGCGTCTGCTACCTCAACGCTCACAACTCCGGTCGGTACGGAGACTATCCCATAGCCGATGATCGTTACCATAGACGCAAGCACCCTTCCGGCTAATGTCCGAGGTATGATGTCTCCGTGGCCAACGGTGGTCAACGTGACGATCGTCCAGCAGATGTGGTGAGGAGTCTTGTCGAAGCCCTGTCCTTCTGCCTCGATGAGGCGAATAAATGCGCCGATGACCAATACTAGTGTGAACACAGCCCCGACAAAGACCACGATCCTTATCGTATTCGCTCGCAGCGCCAAGAGCTTTGCCGGGTGAGGTGCCGGCCTCGAAGATCATCTCGTGAAGCGCCCCTCTCCTGTGAGCGGAGGAAGCGCGTTCATCGAAAGGATTTCCGGTCGCTGAAGATCCGCCATATCGACTCACTTTCGATAGGCTGACGCCACGACCACGGGTTGCACCGGCACATCTGCGTGATGCCCAGAGGTGCCGGTCTTCACGCCCGCGATTTCATCAACGACGTCCATCCCTTGAACGACTCTTGCGAAGACAGCATAGCCAAAGTCGCGAGCGCCATGGTCCAGGAAATCGTTGTCATTCAAATTCACGAAGAACTGGGATGTGGCGCTATCCTTGTCCTGAGTGCGCGCCATGGATAGAGCGCCCCGAAGGTTCTTGAGGCCGTTGTCGGCTTCGTTGGTGATTGGCGGATTGGTGTCCTTTTGAACCATCTGTGCGTCAAATCCACCGCCCTGGATAACGAATCCGGGTATCACTCGGTGAAAGATAGTGCCGTCGTAAAACCCTTCATCCACGTATTTGAGAAAGTTTTCTACCGTAATCGGCGCCTCTTCAGGATAAACCTCCAATTGAATGGTGCCGTGAGAGGTCTCGAAGACAACCATTGTGACTCCTTGGCTTTTGGGGGTGTGCGCATCAAAAGTGATTCTGTCCAGGGAAGAGCAGCCGCGCCGTACTCAGAACCGTATGACTGTCACCGGCATTCTTGCATCATGGGGATAGGAGGCCAAGCACCAATGGCCTAGCGTTCGATGCAGCAACGGTGCCCGCTCCAATGTGCGAGAGGCCCAGCTCGTATTAATTATTGTCATCGACCCGAGGTCCTCCGTACAAGCCTCCTGACCGGAGGTGTAAACTGAACGCGTTGTCCCAGGAGTTCGGAAGATGCCCAGGTGTCGTGACAACCGCTACCCATCCCTTACATATGGGTAGAGTAGCTGGTCAATCACCGTACCGTCTCTGACGGCGCTTCTACGCATTCTACCTTCGAATTCGTAACCCGCCTTCTCGGAAATCCGGCATGAAGCAGTGTTCCAGTCGAACGGCACGGCAAAGACTCGTGTCAATTCATGGCGGTCAAGCGCGTACTCGGTCACCGCCTGCAGAGCTGCAGTCATGATCCCGTGCGCCCGGAACTCTCCACCCAGCCAGCATCCGATTTCCGCGCCACAGCGCTCAACATCACTTGCGGGTTTGTATCCGGTCGACCCACACGCACATCCGTGCTACCAGCCTCTGGTCTATGAGGCCTTGCGTTCCTGCGCTCTTCCTCTCCCCCTGAGGCGAGCAAGGATCTTTGACGTCGGTACGGCGACTTCTTGCTTTGCCTTGGCCTCCATGGGGGCGAGTGGCATCAACTTCAACCCGACGATGAACGCGAAACCGATTATTCCAAGAACACCCAACGTCTGCAGAACTTCGAGGAAGCTGATTGAATACCGCGCTATTCCCTCACTCAAAACTGTTCCTGTGACTTCCATGCCGGGGAACAGCTCAGGCGGGTGAATGAGCCCTGGTATGACGATGAGAAAACGTTCACACAAAACTCCGAACACCACCAATGCAGCCGAAAAAGTTATCCACGCTATCGAAGTCCCAGTCTTGCGAACGAACAGCAGTATCGCCGGGACAACTGAGCCGAGCCCTATGAGTCCACCCCAGAAAAGAACGCTGTGGAAGCCTCCGAACAGGAAGAAGATACCAGCATCACGAGACTCGACGAGATAGACGCGGTGGAGATTCTCTATCAACATTAGGTACAATGTCACTAGGAGAAACACAGCCAATAGTCTGCGACCCAGCCATACGATTATCTCATCATCCAGCGAGCGTCCGGTTGCCTTGAAGAGCACGACGTTCACCAAGATCATCAGAGCAGCACCCGACGAAAGCGCTGCTGCCACGAAGCTGGGCGGCAACAGTGAGGAGTTGTACAGCTCACGTGGCACGAAGGCGAATATCGCTCCCGTACCGGTGTGCGTGCCGATAGCCCAGAGGACGACCACCAAAGACACGACTTTGGTCAAAGTGCCCTTCTCTTTGATCAGAGCCCAAAGGTAGAGGACACATATCATTATATGTCCCGAATACAGGGCCGGGTTGATCGAAAACATCGATCGGAGATTGAAGTAGGTGAACGGTTTCACGAACACCCTGTCGATCCTGCCCTGGTCTGTGAGAATCGAAAGTAGGCCTGCGATAAGGAACAGCATCGCAAGGTACGCGGCGATTCTCGCAAAGGGTTTGTACTGCATCTGGCCGAAGATCCCGTACAAACCTGATACTACCAATGAGCCGGCGGACAGACCGATATAGAAGATCGCCATCGATATCTGTAGGCCCCACGGCACCCGATTCGTCATTCCCGATAAGTGAAGCCCGCGGACGTTCATCAGGTAGGTTGCGTAAACACCCGCGATTCCAAACAACGCGAGGAGACCTGTCGCCAGATAGTATGACGTCGACCTTCCCTCGATAGGCGCGAATTTGACGTCCATCACACTACCCCTTGGTCGAGGGCCTCAAAGGCCCAGATAGAAGACTTTCGGATCCGTTCCCCAATCCTCTCGTATCCGCCTCACCGGTTCTTCAGCGACGATTCTGGACACTTCGCTTTCCGGGTCGTTCAGATCTCCGTGCACCAGAGCCCTGTGGCCGGCATTCTGACATGCCTCGACGCAAGCTGGCTGCAAGCCCTGGTCGAGTCTGTGCGCACAGAATGTGCACGATTCAGCGACACCGTGCGACCGACGCGGGAATTCCTTGTTTGGCCATTCAGGATTCTCACGGTAATTGAAGAACCTGACGTTGTAGGGACATGCGATCATACAATACCGGCATCCGATGCATCTGTGGTGATCCACCACTACTACACCATCCTCGCGCTTGTAAGTTGCCTGCACCGGACACACCTGAGCGCAAGGCGGATTGTCGCAGTGATTGCACAGCAGCAAGACCGACTTCTCGTCGAGAGTCTCGTTCTCCTCGTTGCTGACGCTCACCTTCCTGATCCAGTGTATGTCCCACCGCTCGTCCCCATGAAACGCGACGTTGTTCTCGTTTCTGCATGCCTCGGTGCAGACCGTGCAGTCGGGAGGGCATTTTGTAACGTCCACCACCATGCCCCACCTGCGTCCAGCCAAGGCGCTTGCACCCTGCTCCCTTCGGCCGCTGCAGGAAGTCAGGAGAGGCAACGAAAGCAAGCCCGAGCCGCCCGCCAAGACCGCGCCGCTCTTTTCCAGGAACTTCCTTCTATCCATCGTGTCCCTCACCTTCCAGACGCAAGCTGTCTTCGACCGATTCGGGATAGTAGTGGCACCCGAAACAGTCGAGATTCAGAGTTGCGGCGTCATGGCACTTGTTGCAGAAATTCTCGCGGTACGAATGACAATCCTTGCAGCCGCTGACTGTAATCTCGCCGCGTATCCCCTCTCGAATGACCTCCTCTCTGGTTTCTTTGAGGAGATCCATATGATGAAAACGCATGTACGATGTTTCCCTTACGCATTCTCCCTCGTCTGGGATATCGAGAAAGACCTCAGGTGCAGAGCTGCCTTGCGTAAACACAGGTCGCACCAGGCTGTATACGAAGGGCGCCAGTATGATGAGCACGAAGATCAGCACTGCGAAACGATTGTTGTCCCTGAACAGGCCGCTTATTCTCTCCTGCATGTTCATGCTCCACCGCCCCCCTGGAATTTGCCGCTACCGATCGAACCTCGTCCAATCCGCTCGGCAAACACCATTGCGGCGAACCGATAAAAGATGTGGGCGAACTTGGAGTAGGGCAGGTACACAAGAAGCGAAAACACGAAGACCAGATGAATGAAGTACACAACGTGCCTATGCGGCACCATCCGCAGGTAGTGCAGTGCTTCGGTAGCGAATCCCGTCAACACGACGGCAAACAGAGTCCAGAGGAAAGCCCAATCGAAGAACAGACTGAATCCCGCATTCGGTTGGTCGGTGAGGCGTTCCCACAACATGAGGACGCAACCGACCAAAACGGCCAGTCCACCGATGTTGGCCAATATCTTCCAGGGACTCCACAAACTGAAGGGATAGATGAAGTCGCCCCGAATCAGTGGATTGATCCTGCCGGTGATCACCCAAGTCGTGACAGCCGTGAGGGCCACGAAACCGAAGAACAGGAAGAAATGCGCCACCGCCCGTGAATTTCGAGCCCTGCACTTCGTGAAGTTGTCATGGGTGATGACCTTTCCCAGCGTGGCAATAAGGCTGTGTATTATGCCTTTCTCCGGTTCACTATCTCCCCACCAGGCGTATCCAGTACTCATCGCTCGCCAGAACCGCACCAGACCGACCACTACCGCTACAAGCGCCAACAGGCCGAAAAACCCGAAGAAGGAATTCAGCAACCAGTGAGGGAACATCGGCGAGAAGGAATACACTATTTCCTCGCCGGTAGGTGCCGAAAATCCTAGCGCGGCACCGATGCGATCCCGGAACAATAGGGCCAAGCCCAGGAGCACCGCCGGTATCCCCAAACGTACGGGGATGTATTTCTGCTGGTTCATCAGCTTGGCGAGAAAGCGAGGTGCCGCGTAGTGAAGCACACTCTCGCGCCTGACGGCAGCGAGAACCTCCCCAGGCCGACCACCGCGTGGACATCTGGTAGAGCAGTCGTTGCACTGGTGACACAACCAGACGTCAGGGTCTCTAAGAAGGCGGTCTTTCATGCCCCAACCAGCCCAGGCCATCTCCTTGCGAGGGAATGGATGGCTGTCCGGCGATATCGGGCAAGTGGCCGCACAGGTCCCGCACTGGAAACACTTCTTGAAGGATTCTGCGCCCTGGACACTTATGGCGCGGATAAAATCGAGGTCGGGCTCGATCCTGATTGTCCTGCCGTTTCCGCTTATGGCAGGGGTGGCATACGGTTGCTTCTGCACCGTTGCGATTGGCTCTTCAGGCGACGTTGCTTCAGCAGTTTCCATAGTACCGCCTCCTCCGGCCGCTCTTGCGAGCGGCCGCAAAGGTCCAACTGCTGCGCCCCGCTACACGTCAATCACATCCCGGTCACATCCCCTTGAACGGGTTCATGCCGATCTCATCTATGAGTCCGGCGAAGTCCTCAAAGATCTTTGGAAGCGTCCGGTAGTCCGATATCTGTAGCTCGTGCAACTCCACCCTTTCAATGTCCATCGCCATCTGTTCGAGCTTTTCTCTCACATTCTTCTCACGGATCGAGGCCAGCTCACTTCCCTTGATGAAGTGACACTGGTAATCGTCACCATACTTGCATCCCAGCAAGATCACCCCATCATAGCCGGCCGACATTGCATCGGTGATCCAAACGGTGTTCACCGATCCAAGGCATCTCAACGGTATCACTCTTATGAATGCGTTGAGCTGTATACGATGCTGCCCAACGAGGTCCAACGCTGGGAAGGCATCGTTTTCGCACGCGAGTACGAGAATTCTGGGCTTCTCTTCAAACTCGTCGGGCACATTCACCGCCTTGATCATCGAACCCACGATCTCTACGGAATAGTCCTTGAACGATATAATCCGTTCCGGGCACGCGCCCATACATACTCCGCACCTTCGACACCGCGTCGCCTGCAAAAGCGGAGTGCCTTTTTCATCCTCATTGAGGACGCCGAAGGGGCATTCCTCCGTGCAGCGCTTGCAACTCGTACATCTCTTGAGATTGAAATCCGGGTAGGATTTGTCTCCGGCGCGCGGGTGTACCGCCTCTCCCCTGGAGGTCATCTCGACACACTGGATAGCCTTGAGGGCGGCGCCTGTGCCATCTTCCCGACTGGCCTTACCGTCCATTGGTTGCCGCGCCGCACCCGTCGCGTAGATGCCCGTCCTGCGGCTCTCGTAAGGGAAGCAGATGAAGTGAGAGTCTGGAAAGCCATATTCGAGACTCGGCAGATCGGGGCCCTGCCGGTACTTGAGATTGAGGATTTCCGTGCCCTCGTGGTGTTTGAGAGCTTCGATTGTCTTTGCCGCCTCTTCCTTCTTGGCTTCAGAGTCACCTTCGACAGCAGTGACCTTCGCGTCCTTCAGATGTCGTATGGTTTCGCCATCCGCTGCATTAGGCACCATGCCCGCGGCCAGCACTACCAAGTCCACATCTACTTGGACCTGTTCCCCGAGCATGGTATTCTGTGCGCTCAGAATGAGTTTTCCATCATCCCCGGTTTTCACGTCGGTCACTTCACCGCGAGTGAGGAACACACCGTCGTCCTCTTGGACACGGCGATAGAAGTCCTCGTACATGCCGGGGGCCCGCATGAACTCATAGAATATGTATGCCTTGGAATCGTTGTCGTTCTCGCGGAGGTAGAGAGCTTGTTTGAGCGATGTGAGACAGCAAATGGACGAACAGTACGAGTGATGTTCCTTTTCTTTAGAACCGCCGCACTGAATGAATGCAATGCTCTTGACATCTTTGCCGTCTGAGGGCCGAGTGATCCGGCCGTGCTCCTTGACCATCTCCTCCAGCTCGACGTTTCGGATCACATTGTCCAGCTTGCCGTAGGGCAATGTCTCCCTCGGATCCTTCGGCCTCCAACCTGTTGCTTGCACGATCGAGCCAACTCTGAACTGGCACTGGATTTCGCTCGCAGGCTTGCCGTTTCCCGCCGAAGCCAGGGTAACATCGAACAATCCGGGGGCGCCCGATATCTCGCTAGTCACCGCGGAGGTGTGTACATGTATCTTCGGGTTCGCCTCCACAGCCTCGATCAGGGCGTCGACACCGGTATCCTCGAGATCTCGGTAAGGCGGTTTGGTCGGAATCGACTTGTGCTGCTTGGCCAACCAGCCGCCGAGGCTGGCTGTCTTCTCTACCAGCCGCACCTCACTTCCTGTCTTTGCGGCTTCCAACGCTGCCGTCATCCCAGCAATTCCTCCACCGACCACCAGAATCGTCTTGTCGATCTCCTGCTCCGGCTGGAAAGGTTCCAGGTGTTGCATCTTCTGCACTTTGGTGAGGTACATGCGGAGATAATCCTCCGCCATCATCTGCGTGTCCTCATCGCCAGGCGGTTGGCACCACACAACCTGTTCGCGGAGCCCTATCTTCTCGACGATCACATCCTTGGGGAAGGCAGTGTCTTCATACCGGCGCGGTGATATGCCAGCTATCAAGACCTTGGTCAGCCCTTCTGCGGCAATGTCTTCTCTTATCGATTCGAGGTCTGGACCCTCACATGTCTCGACAGTCTTGCAGAAAGGAACGTTGAATTCCTCGGTTGCGACATTGCTGAGAGCATCGATATCAAGGGCCTCACCTATGCCATAGCCAGTGCAAATGAATACGCCGACTTTCTCATCCATTGGAATTACCCCCCCCGTTGACACACTGAATAGCCTTCAGTGCCGCGGCCGTAGCCTCTTTGGCCGATCGTGACACGTCGCAGGGATGCGTGGCACATCCCGCCGCAAAAACCCCTTCAACTTGCGTTGATCCATCTATGAAACCGTATTCATCGTACGTCAGGTCGAAGGGAATCTTGACGTCGGCCGTGTTCGGTACCACTCCCGTCGCCAACACAACCATGTCGAACTTCAACTCAGGCTTCTCTCCAGCGAGAGTGTCCTCGACGGAAAGCGTGAGGTCCTTCGTTTCTGCATCCTCCGAGATTTCGGCAACCTTGCCCTTGAAAAACGAAACGTTTGAATCCTCTAGCATGTCGTAATAGAACTTTTCCAGACGGCCAATAGTGCGTATATCTATGTAGAAGACAGTGACCTTCGCGTCCTCATACTTCTCTCTGACGTACCTCGCCTGTTTCAGCGAAGCCATGCAGCAAACCGCGGAGCAGTAGGGAAGGTGATTCTCATCTCGAGAACCGGCGCACTGAACAAACGCGATGTTCTTGGCAACCTTTCCGTCGGAGGGACGGGTCATTTCTCCGCCGGTAGGTCCGGTCCC
Source organism: uncultured Gemmatimonadaceae bacterium (assembly GCA_964580055.1). Taxonomy (GTDB): domain Bacteria; phylum Gemmatimonadota; class Gemmatimonadetes; order Gemmatimonadales; family GWC2-71-9; genus JBDGYW01. The sequence goes on from CAZOJI010000003.1 coordinate 140,818, forward strand.
GGCAGCCAGTCGCTCCATCATTACGTTCGTGATTACGTTGTCGAATCGCCCGTATCCGAGGTTGTCCAATTTGGTGGCGTCATATGGCCTCCATCCCGTCGCGACAATGATCGCGCCAACGTCAACGACCATCTCTTCCTCGCTCATTTCGAGGTCAATTGACCCGGGAGGGCAGACCTCGGTCAGCGTGGCCGCATCTGCATCGGACAGCGCGTCTTTGTCAATCACATGGAGCGGCGGATACGCCATGTCATGGGGATAGTAGAGTGCCTTCGTGGTGCCGACACCCAGATTCAGATCATCTTCACGCTCCGAAGTGAGCTGATCGGCGACGGAGCCATCGATTGGCACGTTACCGGTAACGTAACGCGGGCTGACCTTGATGAGCGCCTTGAAGTCGCCGGCCGTACCCAGGATCTCCTCGACCGTTGCCAGAGTATGGACTGTGATCCTGGGATTCTGCTTGATGCGGCGAGCATTAATCTCGAAACCGCATGTCGGAGGACACATCTTGGGGAAATACTTGTGAGTCCTCATAACTCGCCCACCGAGGTAGGCTTCTTTCTCCACCAAAATCACGGGATAGCCGACTTCAGCGGCCTCCGCAGCCGCAGTCATGCCCGCAATCCCCCCTCCTATCACAAAGATGGGTTTTGCCTCAGCATTCATGACTCTCTCTCTTGATTGATGTCGTGAAGTGTTTGTGCAGCAAGTTGATCGAGTGTGTGGCCCTGGCCTTCACGGAAGTGCTGCGCCCCGTCTCGACCGACACACAAACACCGCAGAATTGGAGGCATAGTCCCACCTCCCATGCAAAGTCCCAATATCCAGAAAAGGCCTTTTCGGCCCGTCGTCGAGCGGGCGTCAAACTGCGGCGTCTGGGCGGCGGCGGGGCCAAAAAAGGCCACCGACACGTTGCAACCGTTTTAGTGCAGAATTTGACTTTAGGAAGCTGTGGCCAAGTACGGCTAATGGCAAGAGGTACAGGATTTCGTGCGGAAGAGTGCCCGGACGGCACTGCTCAAAACGAATTGAAGTGTTGGAATGGCAAATGAAAGTACGCATCGTCTAGATTTGGTCTGATCACATCTCCGCGCCGCAATGCCCGCCCCGCTGCGCTCCCGGATAGTCTCGTGCATCCAAGTACGTGGAGCTACCTTTACAGAGAATCTTGGCGGCCCGGAGCGGTATGACCATTCCTCGACACCGCATCGTCCCGATATGTTGAGAAGGCACCAGCTCGTCTGGAAGATCAACGGGGTATTCCTCGCCATCCTCGTGTGCGTGTTGGGAGTTTCGGGATACGTGACCAACATGATGCACGAGCGTGACGCTTTGGAGTCGGCGCGAGATATTTCGAGGATCAACTCGAGCTTGATCTTGGACGACATCAGAGAGTTGATGATGAGGCGTCACCCCGACGGTCTCGACGACCTGATCGTTCGTTTCGCCACAGACAACCCTCTATACACGGATATCCGCGTTGTCGCTCACGAAGGACGCACTGTGGCGGCTGGCCCGGCCACCGACACTGAGGTGATTGAACAGGATGAGTGGCCTTGCAGCGTCTGCCATGAACTGCCCGAGCCAACTTATGATACTACGCTTGCGATCTACGAGGACATCATAGAGTACGCGAACGGGGAGCGTGCGGTGTCGCTCGTAACACCGGTCTTCAGGGAATCGGGATGCACTGGTGCGGATTGCCACTCCAGGGAAAACGCCTCACCGGTAATCGGGGTGCTGCAAGCTGATTTCTCCCTTGCGAGTGTGGACAATCTCAGAGCAGAGCGCAATCGCCACACTATCATCGCCGTGCTGGTCTCTATCATCCTTGGCACAATTGCGACATGGTGGATGATGGACCGCCTCGTGGGTCAGAGGGTCAAGACGTTGCGGGAGGGAGCCAGCCGGATCGGCGCAAAAGACTTTAGCTTCAGGTTCAACGACAAGCGAGGCGACGGCATCGCTCAGCTGTCGAACGCCTTCGACAACATGACTGCTGAACTCTCGTCGACTCTTTCTGAGTTGACCAGCACCAAGGAGTATCTACAGGGAATCGTCGAGAGTTCCGGCGATATCATCATAACGGTGGATCCCAACGGTTTGATCAAGACCTTCAACAGCGGTGCGGAGCGAGTCCTGGGTTATTCGCGCCACGAGGTGATTGGCGAACCCATCGAGATGCTTTTTGCCGACCCCAGCGAAAGGGACGCAGCCATCGCCCAGCTGGAATATGATGATCACGTCATAAACTATGAGACGCACTTCAAGACTTGGGACGGCGAAATCCGCAACGTGATCCTCACTCTGTCTCGACTCCGAACCCCAGACGGCACTCCCATAGGGACTTTCGGAATAAGCAAAGACATAACAAAAGAGAAAACCCTCCAACGCCAGTTACTGCAGACGGAGAGACTCGCAGCCATTGGTCAAGCCGTAACCGGCATTCAGCACTCCATGAAAAACATGCTGAATGCGCTCAAGGGCGGTTCATACATGGTGAAGGTTGGTATCGCCAAAGAAGACATGCGGCTGCTCGAGGAAGGCTGGGAGGTGGTACAACAGGGCATAGAGAGCATGACAATGCTTTCGAAGAAGATGTTGCTGTATGCCAAAGACCTGCGACCGGAACTCGAACGGACAGATTTGAAGGAACTGCTGAACTCGATTCACAATCTCGTTAGCAAGACGACCAATGAGAGAGGGATCCAGTTCAAAACCGAGGTGGATCCCAATTTGCCCGAAGTCCTCTGCGATCCAGGATTGATTCACTCAGTAGTGATGGACCTGGTATCCAACGCGATTGATACTTGTGCCGCCCAGCAATACGAAGACGGAGGGCCAGCGATTAGCGTGGCAGTGCGCCATCCACTACGTTCAGACCATGTAGTGGTCGAGATAACTGACAACGGCGAAGGAATGACAGAGGAAGTTCGCAGACACATCTTTACTCCGTTCTTCAGCACGAAGAAGAGACTGGGGACCGGAATGGGCCTGACGCTCACCGCACGAATGGTGTCTGCCCACGGTGGTAGAATGAATGTGGAATCACGGCCTGGTAAGGGCTCGACGTTCCAGGTCTTTCTCCCCATTGAAGGACCGAAAGAATAACAGGATACGGAGGATCCCAATGCCCAAGAAAGTCCTAGTCATTGACGACGATGAGAACACGGTCAGGTTCTTTTCGTTGGCACTCAGCGAAAACGGCTATGAACCGATCGGCGCATTCGACGGCAGTGAGGGACTCGAAAAGGTCCGGGAAATCCAGCCCGACCTCATCGTCCTGGATGTGATGATGCCGCGCAGATCGGGGTTTGTTCTGTTCAAGCAACTTCGTAGGAATCCCGACTTTGCAAAGATCCCCGTCATCATGGTCACCGGCGTCGCCGATGAACTCGAGAAACAGATGGATCAGGATCAGACCGGAGAGGACCGATTCGACGGGCTCAAGCAGTCCCTAGCGCATGCCATCAAGAACATGCGTGAGGAAGGACTGGTCAAACCGGAAAAGTTCGTCGACAAACCCGTCGACCCAGAAGACCTGGTAGCGGCCGTGAAGGAACTCATCGGAGAATAGGATTAGAGAAAGGCCGCGGGTTGTGTGATGCAGCCCGCGGCCTCGAGCAGGTCAACCACTCAACTCATTCTGCTCTTTCGTGACACATCTGGCAATGTGACGATTCCCGACCCTCATGGTCTTCGGGTGTGTTCGGCACGGCATCCATTGCTCCTGGAGCGTGACACATGAGGCAGTCATCCCGCCCGGCGAGGTCGTGCGGAATGTAATTGGGTTCAGTGGTCAGCACCGGCGAGTCCGGCGCATGACACCACAGACAGGTCACACTCTCCCAGCCGGCATGGTCCGACGGTACGTCGGTGACGGGCTCCATCACACCTGCCTCGTGGCACATCAGGCAGTTGTCCCGCCCAGCTAGATCATGCAACACTGGCCTGGGCTTCATTGTCTGGGCAAACGCGACAGTAACGACCAAACCTACGAGCAAACCCGGTCCAGCAATTGTCGTGAAACGCTGGAAATCCATATCTTGGCTCCTGACTTCCTGGCGTAGTCAAAAGAAATCATAAACCATCAACGCCAGCCAGCCAACCTATCCTTTTCACACCTGGCCGCTCAGCGCTTCCAACACTTTCGCCGGATGATCAGCCGCCTTTGGCACTCGGCGCCAGTGTTTTTTCACCTTCCCATCTGGTCCGACCCATACAGTCGATCTGATCACCCCCTGCACTTTCTTGCCATACATAGTCTTTTCGCCAAACGCATCATACCGACTCATGACTTTCTTCTCGGGATCGGACAGCAGGATGAAGGGCAGGTCATGCTTCGCTGCGAACTTCTCGTGCGATGCAATGCTATCCGGAGATATTCCAATCACAACGGCATCGGTCTTCTCGAAATCCTTCCAGAGGTCGCGAAAACCGATCGCTTCCTTGGTGCAGCCTGATGTGTTGTCCTTCGGATAGAAATAGACGATTACGTTCTTGCCGCGGAAATCCTTGAGCGACACCTTCTCGCCATCTCGATCTTCGAGAGTGAAAGCAGGCGCCGCTTTTCCTTCTTCTATCGCCATGGTTTCTTCCCCGGGTCCGAGTTTGTTCAACGTCAATTGGGAGCGGTTACCGTTCGAGATGACCTTTACCGTCAGCCACGGCCGATCCTTCGATTCGGTGGCACGGCGGGAACCGTCCTCTTCCAGTACCGCGAACGTTGCAACGGTGAGATCGATCCAAGATACCATGCCGATGTCACCCGCGAAAACCTGATATGGATCTATTGGTACGAAACCCCAGGGACTCCAGCGCACCGAGCAACGACGCATAGGAGTTGACGGTCGTGTATCCTGCTCCACTGATGATCTGGGTGCTCGCGAGATTGACCCATACCGCCCTGATGCCCGCAGCAACGGCTCCAAGCACGTCAGTCTCGAATTCGTCGCCCACCATAAATACGTTTTCCGAATCTGTGTTCAACTCAACCAGAATGGTTGTGAAGAAGGCCTGCGATGGCTTACGGTATCCCACTACGTCGTTACAGAACACGCGGTCGAACAATCCGTCCATGTCTACTCGTGCCAATGCTCGCCTGATCGCATGCTCGCCCGAGTCGGCAGCGTTGGTCGCCAGACATACGGCGGCGTTGTGACGGATCGCAATTATGGCATCGCGGACTCCCGGGATTGCTTCCACTTGGAGCCAGAACTCCATCGGACCGGGAACGTCTGGAAAAGCGCGCATGACCGTGTCGCCCCAGTCGAACAAGACGAATTGTGGACCGGTCACTGTCCCAATCGACCTTCAGTTGGTTGCCGGGCACCGGCTAGTGGTTCCGTTCGCACCACTCCCTCGCATTTTGAAACATCTTCAGCCAGGGTGACACGACGGTTTGGTCGTTCCATTCGGGCGGAGTCCAACCCCATTGCCATTTCAGGAATGTGCGTTCCGGATGCGGCATCATGGCCAGGTGCCGGCCGTTCGGAGAGCAGAGGGCAGCGATTCCCCGCGGCGACCCGTTCGGATTGAAGGGATACCTCTCGGTGATCTCGCTGTCTTCGTCCACGAACCGAACCGGCGCTAGCTCGTCCTGTTCGACGCGTTCGAGCGAGTTCGGTTCGGGGAAGTACGCACGACCTTCCCCATGAGCGACCCAGATCCCGAGTGTCGCGTCCTCCATTGCGGTGAGCATGATCGCCGGACTTCGCAGTATGCGCACAGTCGCGAAGCGAGATTCGAATCTGCCGGACTTGTTTCCAATAAAACGTGGCTGAGAGTCGTCGGGTGCTCCGGGCCGAGGCACCCATCCCAATAGGGCAAGCAACTGGCATCCGTTGCACACACCGAGGCTGAAGGTGTCCGGACGCGCGTAGAAGTGTTGGAACTGTCTCCAGAGATTCTCATTGAACCGGATTACCCCGGCCCAACCCTTCGCTGAGCCCAACACATCCGCGAAACTGAACCCGCCGACGAAGGCCACGCCACGGAAACGATCAAGTGTGACGCCGTCGTTGAGCAGGTCCGACATCTGCACGTCCCACACATCGAAACCCGCCATGAAGAATGCTGACGTCATTTCGCGATCCCCGTTGCTACCTTCCTCCCGTATGATGGCCACCTTGGGCTTTTCTGCAGACCCGAGAATCGCCGGCGGTGTTGCTTCAATAACGAACGGCACGGATAACTTCGGCCCATTGAGCTCTTTCAGACCTAACCGTTCCTCTTCTACACAGTCGGGGTTGGCTTGCAGTTTGTCCAACTGGAAGCTCGTTTCTTCCCAGAGGTCGCGAAGATCCCTCACATCATCCTCCAGCACCATCACTCCCGAACAACGAACCTCAACGGCTGCGTCCGACCTGGTACTCCCGATGCGCAGGCACGGAATGTTGGCGGCCGAAAACCGGCTGAGCACCTCGGCCTCGACAGCACCATCAACTTCGAGAACCAGTCCCAGCTCCTCTGCGAACAGGAGATTGAGCGGATCTACACTATCGACCTCGAGTTCGACATCGAAGCCCACGTTACCCGCAAACGCCATCTCCAGGAGTGTTGTGATCAAACCGCCGTCGCTGCGGTCATGTCCCGCAGAGATGCCACCTTCCTCAATCAACTCCTGTACCGCGGTGAAGACACGTTTGAGAAGACCTGCGTCGTCGACGTCCGGAGCCACATCGCCCAATTGTCCGTAAACCTGCGCAAGAGCCGAACCGCCTAGCCTGTAGTTTCCGCCCCCTAGATCCACGTACAGGAGTACGCCGGTTCCAGGCAGCTTCAGATCCGGAGTCACCGTCCCGGTTATGTCCGGGCATGATACGTAGGCAGAGACCGTCAATTCACCCGGTGCCTTGACCGTCTCCTCTCCACCAGATAGGTCGGGCGCGAGCGCCGCCATCGAAAGGCTGTCCTTGCCGCCGTCGACAGCGACTCCCAGAGATATCATGATGTCCCGCATGGCAACTGCAGCGTCGTGAAGCGCCGCCCCCTCACCCGGCAGTTTCGCCGCCCACATCCAATTCCCCGAGCATTTCACATCCTGCAACCCGCTGACTCGCGCCCATATCAGATTGGTGAGGGCTTCACCAACACTAACGCGCGCCATGGCAGCGGGGTTTATCAACCCTACAATCGGCCGCTCTCCTATAGCAGTGGCGGCACCGGTCACTCCGAAATGACTCTGAGCGATCACTGCCACATCGGCCACGGTCAACTGCAACGGCCCAGCGCACTGTTGCCGGGCAATCAGCCCTGAGACGCTGCGGTCCACCTTGGTTGTCAGAAAGCGCTTGGACCCCACCGACAAGAGCCGCAATACTCGATCGAGTGCGTCGCGAACCGTCAGTCCATTTGGGAATGTCAGCGGTACCACCTCGGGATGGGCGCGCTCCAGCGTGAAAACCTTGCGAGGCATGTCACCGAGGACAGCTTCCAGATCCAGGTCCACTGGCGTTGAACCGTCCAGTGAATCGTGTAACACGATTCGGCCGTCTCCAGTTATTCTGCCAACGAACGCGGCGGTCACGTTCTCCCTGTCACAGAGCTCCCTAAACATCCCAGTGTGCTCGGGTCGAATCAGCAGCGCGTCCTGCTCCTGGTACTCCGCCCCCCAGATCTCGAGCACCGACAAAGTGTCGTCTCCGACCGGTATCTCACGGACCTCTATCCGAGCCCCGGCGGGACTCACGATTTCCTTCAAAACATTGCAGTTGCCGCCGGCACCTTGATCGTGAATACTCACTATAGGATTGGAATCGCCGAGTTCCACGCACGCTCTGATGACTCGGTTCACCTTCTGCTCCATCTCGGCGTCACCGCGCTGTACCGCGTTGAAGTCGAGTTCGGCGACATTCTCACCCTGGACCATGCTCGACGCGGCTCCGCCTCCCATACCAATGCGGTACGCAGGACCGCCGATCTTCACGACCAGCATCTCCTTCTCCGGCACGCCTTTCGAAATGTGCCTGGCGTCGATTTGCCCGATTCCTCCACTGAACATGATCGGCTTGATCCATTCTCGTCGTTCCCCGTTCAGCAGACGCTGCCCAAACGAGCGCGTGAAGCCTTGGATCAGCGGTTCGCCAAATTTATTGCCGTAGTCGGAAGCTCCATTGCTGGCTTCGATCTCTATCTGGAGAGGTGGAGCGAGGTTGTCCGGGTACTCGAATCCCGGATCCTCCCAAGGAAGCTCGTAACCCGGAATACGAAGATTGCCAACGCAGTAAGCCGCCGTTCCTGCGACTACCAGAGCCCCCTTACCCGTGGCATGTACGTCCCTGATGCGACCGCCCGTTCCCGTCTCCGCGCCTGGGAAAGGGGCAACCCCGGAGGGGAAGTTGTGTGTCTCGGCAGTGAAGATGACGTGGTATTCCAGAGCTTCCAGCTCAAACGGGCTCGGCCACCCCGGGATGGACGGGACTATCGTCCTCATGCGGTACCCGCGGATGGCGCTGGAGTTGTCGCAAAAAGCGATGATACTGTTGGAAGGGTTGGCTTCAAGTGTGTCTTGGATCAAGGCGATCAGGTGTTTCGACTGTTCTTCGCCGTCTATCACCAGCCTTCCCTTGAAGAACCAATGTCTAGAGTGCTCGCTATTTGATTGAGCGATGTCGAAACACTCTACGTTGGATGGGTTTCTCTCTATCGAGTTCAGAAAGAGATCGCTGTAGTAATCGAGATCCCAATCGTCAAATGCCAGCCCCAGGTCGCGGTTGATGCGTTCAAGGGCCACCCTGCCTTCCGCGAAGAGCGGCACTTCGAACGTTCCTTCCGGCTGGATTCCGGTCGCAAACGTTTCCAGAGGCTCGTTGTAGCGACACTCCGTCATCCGATCATGGACCAATTCCAGAAAACCCGATATCTGTTCCTCAGTCAACGGCATTGCGGAATCGATCAAGTAACGCCTGGACCTTTCGATTCGCTTCACTCCGCCCAGACCGCATGCGTGGCAAACAGAAACGGCGTTCGTCGACCAAGCGGTAGTGAAATTCAACCGCGGCCCAACTTCGAGCACCAAGCCGTCACCAAGGAAGCTTTCGCGACCGAACAGGTCGGGCTCGAAGGTCTCCCGCAACAGCCACGCGAGTGTGGAGAGATCTCCCCCGGTAAGATCCGAAACGGTGTCGACATAGAAACAGAACTCGGTGGAAATGCGACGAACATCAGGAGATACTCGCTGTCGGGTCGTTTGCAGGAGAGCCTCAGTCTGTCTGGAAGAGAGGCCCGGAGTTCTGTACAGATGTAATAGGCTCATTGACAATGTCTCTCAGGGATGCGGCCAGCACCAGCGGCTTTCGGTTTGACTCGACCGAAAGATAGTGGGTTGTTCGATGCCTCTAACCGAGCGCGAACTCTGCCGAGAATCGCTAGCGAGCCGGATCACCCGTTGCGACTCGTGAGAATCCCTGCAGAGCTTTGATCCATTCCCTCGTCATGATCTCCAATGCTCCGCGGCCCTTCTCGGGGCTGGCTAAGGTCGGATCGCCAACCAGGCCGGTCTCCGTGAAACCCGGATCGGCCGGATCACGTGCCAACCTCCCCGGTCGATACCCAGGGTAATCTTGTGGGGTACGGTGCCCAAAATCCGCCTCCGCTCGTTCCAAATGCACCAGTTCGGGTTGGATATACAGGTTTATCGAGGTTTCCATTTCCCCCGCGTGTCCGTCAGCTGCTCCGCTACCGAGAGCGGCCACCTCCGCCGTCTCCAGGTCATCCCACGATACGACGAGTGTGGGCGTTCCGGTCTGCGTGCGGATCTCTCTTGCAGCAATCGAAATCGGAAGACCAGTGGCCTTGGAGATTCCCGTATTCAAGAAGACGATTCGTTGCACATCATGATGCACCAGCGACATCGCAACCTCGAACACGTATTTCTCGAACACCTCGGGGTCGGCAACCTCGGTGCCGGGGAACCCGCGGAAGGCGGGAAACCAACCATGTAGGATTGGCGGGGCAACCAAGACATCCAACGCGTCGATCGCCTGATGACAGAGATACTCCATAACCTTTTGGTCGGCGTTCATCGGCAGATGGGGTCCATGCTCTTTTGCACCACCACCAAAGGGAATCACCACTATCGGAGTTTCTCGAAGGCGGACTTCCGCCTCGGTCCAGGAGAGCTCACCCAGATAGGCTCCAGGGGGTTGAGCGTGTGCAGAGGTTGCATACGAACAGGTGACGAGCAAGCAAACGCCGAGTAACGTGCATTTCGACATATTCCGCCTCGAATGTGTAAGTGCTCAATACAAGATTCCCAGTCTCAACTGCTGGGATCGATTGCATCCATGGACATTTTGTAAGCTATTTGAATGTGACTGCTGAGGGGAAATCCCGTTGCTCCAGGAGGGACGGCGCGCGAGCGCGAACATTCTCTCCCGCACCTCGGCAACACGACCATGCGCCGCGTTCAGGAATGCTCCATGACGACCTGCGATCGTCGTGGCAAACAGGTCGTCATCAATTCCATTCACATTGAACGCGGCCCGCGCAACGACAGGTGTTGCAGCGCCAGGTTTTTCAAGACACCAGATCCACCCGTTTCAAGTCTGGATTCACAAGCTTCCACCGATTTTGCGGGATCACCCACCATGGCATAGAAGGCGCCCTCTGAAGCTGCCCGACAAACCTCTATCAGCATTGCGCGATGCCGGAAAGCAGCCAAGATCGCATCGACCAGGTCAGGCCGTGGGCCGGCTTGAGCTGCGAGATTGTGCGCGAGGCGGACACGAAATTTGACAAGAGTCGAGGCGAGGCGCATGGCATCCCGCAGCAATCGGTTCGCATCGCCCAATCCACCCTCACCAATCAACTTCACTCCCATGGGATACCGTCTCAACACCGGCAGCGAAGCCGTCGTGACCGAGCTGAGCGCAGAAATGTTTCGCTTGGCCTCGAGCGGCTCACCTAGTCTCTCCCGGAGGCGGCGTGACAGACGTTCCACTGCACTGATCACATCCGAAACGTCGGACGCCGTTTCTGGGAGTGCCAAGAGGGCTGCCTCATCCGCCGAACTGAGAACATGTACGGACAGGACGTATCCCTGACCCAGCGACATCACGTCGCCGGCGACAACGACCGGAATCCCATCTCTCTATGCTATCTCGAGGGCAACGCTCCGATCAACAGGCATCGAGGAGTCCAGACCCATGCGGGCCAGTGCGTCTCTGACCGCGGCCTGATTCACCACCGAGACAATCGGCGATTGGGCGAGATCGGCTCGCAAGGCCTCAGTCACTGCTGCGGATAGACCTGGATCGCCGGTGCGGTCCGTGAAATCGACCACTAGGACGCGTCCCCCTCTCTTCAGTTCGCCGGATGCGATCAGGGTACCCTGTGGGCCGATCCCTTCCCCACGCATGACCATGAAGCATGCCGTCAGCATTATTAGTCCGCTGAGAGCGATGGCTGGGCCGAGCAGCGCGTTCCGCCAAGTGAACAGACGGAAGACTCCTCGTTCTGGCTGCGCTTTCGTGTCTTCAGCGATCGCAGGAGCCCGCTTGATCTCACGCTCGAAACGAGCGTCACGGTCTTCCAAGGCCAATGCCCGGTCCTGCTGTCCGGAAATCTGGTTCCGGCGGATCGAGTCCCAGGACAATCCCATGGCAAAATCTCCCTGGTCGATCCAGTCCACTTTGTCGCTACCATCAGAATACATCTACGGTGAGCCAGGCAAGATGCCGGAAAGCCAGTGCGCGACCTTGAGAAGAAAATGCTGGTTTTGCTCTGCTCCAGGCGATCCCAAACCAAGCCACTGCCCGACCGGACCCGCGGACTGCGCAGTGAACATCGCGGCCTCTCCGAACAACGCTACACGTGTCGCGCCGAACCGCTTGACCGCCCTCTGATACCATCGGTCGACATCCACGACTCGCGTGTTCGCATCGAATTCCCAGGCCACGTCGTTCTCGATTTGTAGTTCGGTATCGTTCAGCGAACTCGCCTGGCACGTCCCGCTGCTCCCAGTAGTCGAAGATCAACAGGCGTGACCGGGTTCTGACGGCCCAGCCAGCGTGTCCAAGGTACCAAATCAGCGCTTCCCCGTCGGCGAGCTCCTGCTGTGCATTAGTGTCAGCGCCGGTCTCTGACTCAGCAACAGCCGTTGCTCTCCTGCCCGAGACGGGATACGAACTACTGTCGTTGAGCGCAAGTTCATCACCAAGCAGAACTGCTGCGATGAGGGGGACCGACAACAATCCAGTCGACATCGTGGCTACTCCCGGTATGAGCTGACTGCAAATGCTGATCAATACGGTCTCCTTCGGAATCTCAACACCCCTCATTCGCAGCTATGTTCTGCAGCTACCGTTGCTCACTGATTCGGCTCCCAATTCTCAATAAAGCGACTACCGCCGCCTCGCTCGTGCTCGTCGATTAGGGCCTGGAAGATCGCCCTGAGCTGATCGTACGGCAGGGTTCCGATGATCATGCGGTTATTGATGATCATGGTGGGGGTCGATCTGATGCCGTGGGCGTACTGCTCCGACGTGCGCTCGTATTCCGTGCCGGTCTCTATCATGCGGTGAACGAGCTCGCGCGTCGTCGAGTCCTGTAGTGCGGCTTCCACTCCGTGACGCCGGGCCAGTTCCAACCGCCAATCCGGATCGCGGGCGGCTCGGATATTGGCGAAGACCTCGTCATGGATCGCCTGGAACTTGCTCGGGTCGTGCGCCGCCATGTACGAAACCTCACAAGCTCCCGGATGCAGATCTTTCTCGACCACGCTGTTGCACTGTTCCTCGAGCGGGAACATCTGGAAAGCTATGTTCATCTTGCCAGCAAACTCCTCTTTGAGCAGCTCCACCTGTTCCGCGAGGAACCTGCAGTCGGGACACAGCAAATCCGCATACTCGACGACTCTGATCGGAGCGTCTTCGAAGCTCTCGGTCGCTTTGGCCGTCCAAAGCGGTGAGATGAAGCTTGGCCACTCGACCGTGTCCAGGCTGTAGTACTCCCTCGCTATCCGCGTTGCCACACCCCCCGTCTGAGCATCCCGTCTGGCATCGTGATACAGGGCGAAACCGTATGCCCCTACCAAGGTCAACGCCCCGAATGTAGCTAGGTGTTTCAATGAAGGGCGTAGATAGATGGCGGCGAAACCCGCGGCGCCGTTGCTCGCAGGATACCTCCAGAAGACCGCCAGGCTCAAGATGGAGAAGAGATAGAACCCGGTGCAGTAGAGGCACAGGCTCCTCAGCACGAACACGGAAACGAGAAACAACGCCACGACTCCGAGAACATTCAGAACCGCGATACTCCGGTTGGTGCGCTCGAAATCGATCGAGTGGAAGAGCGCCCCCATTGAGACAAGCACCCCTACGACCAGACCGAAATAGCCCAGAGGTACCCCCGCCACCTGTGAGAGGATCGAATGCGCCGAGCCGTCGCAGTTGAAGAAGGCGTTGATGTCGCAGATGCTACCTTCATAGATCGAAAGCGGGTAGTTGGCGGCAAAGAAGTGCTGAATCGTGATTGCCGAAAACACCGCCATGCCGATTCCGCAAAGGAAGCTCAGCACTCTCGCCGTCGCGCTTTTCTCGAACACCAAGACCCCCTGCATTAGATACTCCTTGATTTCTGGGTTTTGTGCCAGACAGACCACCGGGAACGCAATAAGTTAGCGTCGCTGCACCTCGGTAAGCACCATCGTCCCTATTCGCGGTCTTGAATTTCCAGCCGGCTTGTGCCACGATGCCTTGTCGCCTCCTTTTCAACGCAACACCGTATTCATATCGGAGACATCTCAGTAATGCCTACCTTCACCACCACCTGTCCGAGGAACTGCTACAGCACCTGTGGGTTGTTGGTACAGGTGGAGGATGGTCGAGTCCGGCGAATAGAGCCGCATCCGGATAACAGAGCGACGAGTGGCGGTGCCTGCCTAAAGGGACTCAGCTACTACGAGAGGATCTACTCTCCTGACAGGATTCTCTTTCCCCTCCTCCGCAAACCGGGCACGTCCCAGTTCGAGCGCCTGTCGTGGACTGACGCGCTCGACCTCATCGTGAGCAACCTCGAACGCGTAAAGCGCGAGAGCGGACCGCAAAGTGTGCTCTTCTACTCGGGAAGCGGCACCAAGGGGCTGCTCAACTCAGTCGGCATGGAGTTCTGGCGCCTATTCGGCGGCTGTACTGCCACGTACGGCGATCTCTGCTGGCCTGCCGGTCTAGAAGCCACTCGCCTCACGCTTGGCGAAAACAAGCACAGCGTTCCGTGGGACATCGCGAATGCCAAACTGATAGTGATCTGGGGCAAGAATGCAGCGGAGACCAACATTCATCAGATGACGTTCGTCGACGAAGCACTACGAAACGGTGCAAAGCTGGTCGTGGTGGATCCCAGGAGGACAGAGACTTCGGAACGAGCCGAGTATTTGATTCAGCCACGACCCGGCACCGATGGGTCGCTCTCTCTCGCCGCAGCTCACTTGCTGATCGCCAACGACCAGATCGATCGCGGCTTCATAAGTGCGCACGTGCACGGCTACCCGGAGTTCGCGGAATCGGTTGAGGACTTCACTCCCGAAAAGGCATCCCTAATTTCCGGGGTTCCCGAAGAATACATTCGTCGTTTCGCGGCTGATCTGGGAACGATCGCACCGCTCACAATCTGCCCTGGGTTCGGAATGCAGCGGTACACCAACAGCGGGCAAACGATGCGGGCTATGCTGGCCCTGCTTGCGATCACCGCGAACGTCGGCAAGCCAGGCGCAGGTTGGGTGTACGCCAACCTGCAAAGCCACATCTTCGACGCGGTCAAAGATCCCATTGCCTTCTACCCACCGGAGAGTTCGGACGGACCGATCAGAGTCTCGATATCCACCGCCCTGCTTGGCCGGCACATGCTTGACACACGGGATCCGCCTCTCAGGATGGCCTGGGTGGAACGCGGCAACCCGGTATCGCAGAATCCCGACACCAACACGGTACTGAAGGCATTCCGCGCCCTCGAGTTCCGCGTTGTAGTCGAGCAGTTTATGACCGACACGGCTCGCGAGGCCGATCTGATCCTACCCGCCAAAACGATGTTCGAGCAGTCTGACGTGATAGGCGCGTACTGGCATCCCTACCTCCAGATCAAACAGAAGGTGGTCGAACCGCCTGGCGAGGTGAAGCCCGAGTCGGAGGTTTACTATCTCCTTGCACAGCGACTCGGGTTCTCCGAAGCCGACCTGGTTGGCCGGATCCCGAAACCGACGGATGAGGGTGTCGAGGAGTACCTCAGAGCCAAGCTCCAGCCATTCCCAGGAATAACACTCGAAAGGCTATCGAGAGGTCCGGTACTCCCGTCTGGCCACGAGGAAGTCGCCTTTGCCGACATGGTGTTCCCCACTCCCAGCGGCAAGATCGAGCTGTCTTCAGTAGAGGCCGTCGAGAGGTGGGGGACAGACCGTCTCCCGTCCTATCATGAGCCCGTGGAATCGGCACGCCACACGATTCCGGAGGCCGAAAAGCACTCACTGCACTTGCTGACTCCCAACACCAAGAACAGGATCCACTCACAGTTCAACAATCTGGATATGATCCGGCAGTTCAGTGAGAAGCCCTACGTACTGATCAATCCGGACGATGCAGCGGCCAGGACTATCGCGGACGGTCAGAAGGTGAAGGTCCACAACGAACGCGGTTCCATTCTGGTGGAGGCCCGGTTCGATCACGGCATAAGGCCAGGCTGCGTCTACGTCACAAACGGTTGGTGGCACGATACCGGCGGAGCTGTCAATTTCTGCTCGCTCGGCAGAGAGACTGACATGGGCTACGGTGCGGCGTTCCATGACAACCTCGTTGAGGTCGAGCCGTACTGACATGCCCATTGAGTTCACATTCGACCAGGCAAAGTGCACGGGGTGTCAGGCCTGTGTTCTCGCTTGCACGATCGAGAACAAACTCGATTACGCCCGCAGCTGGCGGAGGGTGCACACGTTCAACGAGCGCAACATCCCCAACCTTCCAGTGCAGCACTTGTCACTCGCGTGCAATCACTGTGAAACACCGGCCTGTCTCCTTGCGTGCCCGGCGAATGCATACTCTAGGGACGATTCCACCGGCTTTGTCGTCTTGGAAGCGGACAAGTGCATCGGCTGCAAGTACTGCGCATGGGCATGTCCGTTCGGCGCGCCGCAGTTCAACCCGAAGAGCGGTGTCATTGAGAAGTGCACTTTCTGTGATGTCCGGCAGGCGGAAGGAAAGCCTCCCGCTTGTGTTGTATCATGCCCAACGGGCGCTCTCTACATCGCTGGTCGCACCAATAGGAAGGACCACGACCGTGTGGCGGGATTTCCGGAGTCGGACCTCGGCCCGGCCATCACCATCGCGTCCGCTGCTAGCGAGAGGTCAGCGCCAGACTCATCAATTCCAAGTCCCCACAAAACGAATAGTGCGACCAACTTAGAACGTGATCCGTGGCAGGCTCTCTCGTCGGAGTGGCCCCTGGTTGCGTTCTCGTACCTGACCACGTTGTTGATTGCCCTCTTTGCATCTGTGGTTGTGGGTGGCCGATTGCATTCACCGCTCCCCCTCGCCGCAGTGGCCGCATCTGCTGCCGTAATCGGCACTGTCCATCTGGGAAGAAAGTCTCGCGCATGGCGCGCAGTGATGAATCCTGCGAGCTCCTGGCTGTCGCGCGAGATTCTATCCTTCACACTGTTCTTCCTCCTTGGAGCCGGATACCTGGCTTTCGATCCTGGTAGCCAAATCGTCGGTGCGATAGCAACAGTGTTCGGCCTGGCAACCCTTGTCTCAATTGACCGGGTATACGCGAAACTCCCACTCATCAGCCCATCGCGCTTCCACAGTTCTGGCGCCGTCTTGACCGGATTTTTCCTCTTCGGTGCGTTGCTCTCAAACCCTCTGTTGGCGGGGGCTGCCGCGACGGCCAAGCTGGTCCTATACCTGCGCCGCAAGGAAATCTTCAGGAAGACCGATAACGCAGTGCGGCCTTTGATGTCCGCACTTAGGCTACTCAGCGGCTTCGTCGCACCTACAGTGACCTGGGCTTCTTGGGAGAGCCGAGCCCATTCTGTAGTGATCGTTGCAATTCTGATAGGCGAATTGATCGACCGGATAGAGTTCTACCTCGAACTCGAGGTTGTGAGCCCCGAGCAACAAATGGCACTCGACCTGCGTCAAGCTCTTTCGGTCAGGCGGACTTGAGCCTTTTTGCTGCTCCGCAACCGATGGATCTGAGGAGTTCGCCTTGGCGCTCAGCCAAACGAAGACGCCTGAAACCCTGAGTTACTGCGTAGCACCCCTTTCCACCGGATATCCCAGCTGCTCCCATGCCGCCATATGGCCCTGCAAGTCCAACAGGCTCGCGAATCCGGCGTTCCGCAAAACATCCTTGACGGCAGCCGCTCGGCCACCCGCCCAACAACACACGATCACGTGCTCGTCGCGGTAGGCCGCAAGCTCATCCAACCTGCTGGGGATCTCCGAGTGAGGTATGTTGACAGCTTCAGCAATGTGTCCGGTCGCGTGCTCTTCTCTGCTTCGCACGTCGAGTACGAGGATCTCGGCATCACTATCCAACAGCTGCTTCAATTGCTGAGGGGAAACGCTTGTGGTGACGCGTGTCGGAGTGGGAGCGGGGTTGGCCTCTTCTTGGCCACAACCGACCGATAGCGCTCCGACGCAGGCAACACAAAAAATGCATAACGCAAACGCCCAGCATCTCTGATTCATCAAAAAGGCCTTTCTCAAAACGTGCTGCTGTTCCAGATGTCTATGTGCAACTCCCCCCAATAACGTCGCAAGTGTCTTCCTTGCCCCGTATGATGGGACCGTTGTTCAGTAGCATCATAGCGTTGTCAGTGACCCCTGCGCGATGGCCGCTGTCACCAGACTCGACACACCCGTATAGACCCTAAACAGCCCGCTCCAACTAAGCTCCGGAAAGGGCATCGCCAATCGTGGATCCACAAAAGTTAATCAACACAAAATCGACGCAACAACAGGTTGCGTACCGGATTCTGATGCGCGCTAGAATTCCAAAGCTCACTGTTGCTTAGGCAATCCTCGGATCATCGGGTGCCCGCGGACGATCGAGGTCGAGTAGTTGTGCCGTATGCCCTTCAGCCTCAAGGAACTTCAGAAGATCTCCGGCCTTTATGGACGTAGTGCGAGCGTTGTCGAGAGGGTGGAAGTTCAGCGGATCCTCTTCGACAATCGCCCTGTCGATCGCGACCCGGACCGCACCGGACTTGTCGTTGATGATCCCGAATGGCGTGACCGCACCTGGAATCACTCCGAGATATTGCGCGAGGCGTTCCGCGCTCCCGAACGAAAGGCGGCCTGCCTTCAGACGCCCCGCCAACTCCTTCAAGTCTATAGCACGGTCTTCGAGACAGACTAGCAGCCACATCTTCCCTTTCTTATTGCGAAGAAACAGGTTCTTGGTGTGGCAACCGGGTATTTCACCGCGGAGAGCCTTGGCCTCCTCCACCGTGAACACAGGGGGGTGCTCCAACGTAGACACCTCTATGCCAAGAGCTTCGAATCTCCGAAACAGATCCTCAGGTGCCGCGGGCGCACTTCCATCGGCCAATTTCACTTCACTCATCGACTACTTCCCCTTTGATCGCTCGGACGCTCGCGACACGCATCGGCTCCAAGCGAACGATCTTCACGTCCAGGTCAGCCATGATTCCTCCAACCGAAAGATTTTTGGGAGAGGGGTTGGCTCAGCCACACAGATTCCCGCCGTCGGTCACTCCTTCAACACCATATCGATGCACATCACCGCCGCCAGTATGAGCTGGCGGAGCTTACTATCCGGGGGCACGTCACCAGATATCTGCAACACGTAGTTGTCAGCACTCGTGAAGAACTCCTTCCCCAACCCAGACCACTTCTTCGTAACGCGTGCCAACTCTCTCTCACCTGCCTCGAACCGAAAGTCCCATCCCGTCCAGTTTCCCACCAATTTGCACAACGGTCTACCATGCTCGTCCAAGACCTGGAACTTACCTCCGACCGACAGGAGTCTTTGCTCGAATCCGCCTAGTCTGGCGCCAGCTCCGTCAGAAACCGCTACGTGCGACCGGAAAAACGCAACGCCTCGCGTGACACGCACGATTTGGCGACCGTCAACAGTTGAGAGCCTGATGTCGAACGGTGTGTACCGCTTATACTCGCTGAACCGCAGCATGCGGGTGACGAACCCGAGCCCAGGCTCGCGACAGTGCAGGATAACGGCACCAGTTTCGGGGTCAAAGATGTCATATTCATTGGCCGCCTTGAATGCACCGACGTGCTCCTTCACGAGAAAGACGGACCTGTTGAGGCACTCGCTCATTCGGTGGACTCCTCCCCCCAAACCTCAGCCTCGAACGAGCGCAGCTCAACATCCCCTTCCCGCCAGGCACTTTCGGGCAATCCCGCCTTCAGGCAGAGCCCTCCCAAGAACTCCTCTCGATTCCATCCTTGCTCGACGGGGACCTGCGGTAGCAGCAGCCCCGACAAGCCGCCTTTGGAAACCATCAAGCCATGCCTACCGACCTCGACCCTATCCGGCTCAATCGGTGTCATAGGCGTGAGTGCGCTGATTTCCACGACCAGATGTGAAAGCTCGTCCAGCCCGATGGGGGGGAAACGAGGGTCCTTTGTTCCGGCATGGACAGCCATCTTCGCGACCGACTCGGCCAGCGGCCTCTGTGCAATCACCTCACCAATGCAGCCCCGGAGCTCGCCAGTGCTACGCCTTCTCCAGGTGACAAAGGCCGCCCTGTGTTCGAGTAGCGCCGGCGAATCCACCTCCAGATTCAGGAAGTCACGGTGTCTCAGGTGAGCCTCGAGAGACTGGCGCGCAAGGTCCAGTAGCGTCCGTTTGTCCTCCGGAGAAAGCGCAGGTCTGGCTGATCCCAATCCGGACTCTGAATCACCTTCTACACTGCTCGGATCTGCACGATCATTCATTCCGTTTCCCCCCTGCATCGATCTTTTCCTGGCACCGCTCTACGAATCGGAGTGCGCTGACTCTGCCAACCGAGCCTTCTCGAGTGCGGCTTGAACTGCAGAGTCGAAAGCCGCGAACACAACCTTCGCAATGCTGTCCTTGCCGCGGAGGAAGGTTGCGACCTCGTGTATGGCCACCGCTGCGGCCTCCTCTAGTGGATAGCCGAACACGCCACAACTAATGGCCGAAAACGCGATCGTTCGTAACCCATTTTCAGCGGCTAGTTGGAGCGAGGTGCGATAGCACGAAGCGAGGAGATCAGACTCTCCCTCATTCCCACCGCGCCAAACTGGTCCAACCGTGTGAATAACGTAGTCAGCAGGCAACTCGTAGCCTCGTGTCAATCTCGCGTCACCGGTGGGACAACGCACTCCGGGCCTCACTTCAGATATCGCCTTGCATTCCTCCACCAATTTGCTTCCGGCGGCCCTATGGATCGCGCCATCGACACCGCCTCCACCGAGAAGCCGCTCGTTCGCTGCGTTGACTATTGCATCCACGGCGAGAGTGGTGATATCCGCCTGCCTTATCTCAATCCTGCTCAAAGGAGAAACCACTTCTGTCGTAATCTCGCAGTCCATTCGCGTAACAAGCCAAGGGTTGCCGACCAGGATACCAAAGGGCCTTCACCGGCCGTGGCCAGTCCGATTGCTGTATCGAGATCTGTTGAAGGTTCCCTAGTCTTGATCATACTCAGCCGATGATGCAGAACGATCCTGCGTCCCGAGCAGACGCGTGAGCCTCAACAAACATCATCAACACTCCGCAAAGAATCAGCGCGACGCACAACGACAGGAGACGCTCACGCCTCACTCTGGAACGTCTTCGTATTCGTCCAATTCCGACAACGCCCGCTTCATTGCCTCGAGTGCGTCGGATTGTATGGAGCGGGCATCGATGAACTCACAGGAAACGCGACGCTCACCAATATCCAGCAGCAACTTTAGTGCGGCGGCGATACCATCCTTCGGATATGGCAGATCGGACTCGAGCCGGGGTTTTCCAGGGTCTCGCTCTTCGTCCAAAAACGACCTGTACCTATCCCAAACTGCCCCTGCAAACCGAACGTGTCGCTCGTTCGTGGGCAAAAGCACGTCCGGCGGTTCATCGCCTCCGACATCCGGTCTCGTTCTGAGCCACCTTGCTTGAAATGCCAGTCGCTGGGCTCCGTGATGGCGTCCTTCCTCACGCGCTTCTGAAGCTAGTTGCTGCAGTCGGTCCGCGAGCGCCCCACGCACGTCCGTCATTTCGTGTCTTCCGGGTGGCTCCGAACGCGCCCACAGATACCGCCACACGCGCCACATGATCAGCGATACGGCGACCAGACCGACGATTACCCATTCCATGGATCCCACCTTCGGATTCTGAACAATTCACCATTGCGAGTCACCGCACCGGTTTTCTCGCGCTCACTGCTAAGGAGTAAGACCGGGATGATTCCAGTTCCCATGGTCCTTCTCATCGTTCCACGATTCTTACCGTCTTGACTCGTCCCGTCTTCACTTCCACCTCGACGAAGCTCTCGATCTCGTCGTTCGCGGTTCGGCGAATTCTCGACGGCAACGGCTCCCCCACCCACCACCAATGTCGAGTACTCACGAGGAAACACGGCTCGCCATAACACTGCAAGTCCCGATTCCTTTTCGAAAGATGTCTCCTCCAGCCCTGGCGGTAAACCGAGATAACGTTTTCTCGATCACCGGCAAGTGTTCGACACGCACACACGAAACCGCTCCGGTCAAACTGGGCACGGTTTCGATCAATGCTTCTGAGGCACGAGGGTCCACTCCCACCATATACCGTACGATGGTCCCAACCGCGGTGAAAGTGCTCTCTGGACATTCGCGCCGGTGACGGTCGGGATCGAGTTGCGCCATCAGGCTCCTGAACCCATCCTCATTTCGCCCGTGCTGGCATTCCTCAGAATGCTATCTCCCCTCGATCCACTGAGCGAGTCGCTCATGGAGTGGAATGCTCACCCCTGGACGCAAGCAACGAGCTTATCTTCTCCTCAGGATAACTGAGCAGCTGACCAAATCTTCGGGCTATATCGATCCGAGCGGTTGCGTCGTATTGACCCGTCGTTTCGAGTTTCTGCTTCAAAGACTTCAATTCCAAGTATTCCCGAAGCGTGGATTCATGACAAATGACGAGAACGTGTTTTCCCTCAGTCAGACTGGCAGGAAACAGTTCAGTCACAAGGAAGTCGGCTTCGCGAAACGCTTGCACCCCATGGTCCGCAGCAATTCGTTCGGCCTCATCGTAAACGGCATCCATTTCCGCCGGCTCCAACGGCGCGCTCAATGCCAACCTCTTGACGCCGGCACCAACCATTTCCGAAAAGGCACCTATCCCACCCAGAGTGTATGAGCGCTGGTCGATCGACCATTCCGAAGCGTACCGATCACCAGCACCGCCGCTACATGCCAATAACATGGACGCGACGCCTAGAACGGTGGCCACAGTCTTCTGGGTACTCATATGTCGCGAGCTCCTTTCTCCGTCGCCGGTCCCGGCGGCTGCACCGGGGCATCTCTTTTATTCACTTATTCACTCGTATTCCTGGCAGCGTACGATGGTCAGTTGGAGATGAAGGTCTCCGACTCGGGCGCCCAATCTACATCGTCCTCCTGAAGTCGCACGACACGTTCTCTGATCAGATCCTCGTATACGGGAGCGAGGTTGCAACCGCTTATTGTCACCCGCCGGTCAAGGAATCTCAGAGTAATTGATTGTGGCGAGGGCATCTCGACCGCCCGTAACTCACGGTAGGGCAACGCGTACCGCATACCATGGGCGCCGCAAAAACCAATCCACAGAACCCTTTCGGTTTGCCCCCTGTCATTGCTGGATCGTGATAAGGCGTTCTCCTGTGGACGGTCTATTCGCTGTCAAAGGAGAGCTTCGTGTACGTATCGTACACTTGGCTCGCACCATCCTCTACCCTCTGCGCCCGCCCTTCCCACCTACTATCTTTCCACTGTTCGCAACCCCTACTGACATTCACAAAGACCAGAAAATGCCTTACGACACCATCACACTAGAAGTCCGCGACTCCGTCGCGTTCCTTACCGTCAATCGGCCCGACAAGATGAACGCCCTGAATGCGGATGTCATCGCCGATCTCGGCGCGGCCGCAGATGAGATCGCATCACGCGAAGAAATTGCCGGTGCGATCATCACTGGAGCTGGATCCAAAGCTTTCGTGGCCGGTGCAGACATAGCAGAGCTTGCGCCTTTAGCCCCTTTCGAAGCCAAGGCAGTGGCTCAGAAGGGACAGGAGGTCTTTCGAAAGATCGAGACGTGTGGCAAACCCGTTATTGCGGCGGTAAACGGATTCGCACTCGGAGGAGGCTGCGAGCTGGCTATGGCGTGCCACGTCCGTGTGGCGAGTGAAAAGGCACGATTCGGACAGCCTGAAGTGAAACTGGGCCTGATACCGGGCTACGGCGGCACACAGCGTCTTCCGCGTCTTGTCGGAAAGGGACGCGCCATGGAAATCATACTCTCCGGCCGGTTGGTTGCTGCGGACGAAGCGCTGAGCATGGGTCTGGTTTCCAAGGTCGTCGCGCCCGAACAGGTTCTCGAAGAAGCCGAGAAAACGCTGCGCGGAATCTTGGGCATGGGGCCGATAGCCGTCCGTCTGGCGATCGAGGCAGTGGATCAAGGCTGCGATATGGCACTCGAAGATGGCTTCGAGCTCGAGGCCAACCTCTTTGGGCTGGTCGCCGCCAGCGAAGACAAGACCGAGGGAACGAAGGCTTTCATGGAGAAGCGCGAGCCGAACTTCACTGGAAAATGAAATCTTCGGGCATGTCGTTCTGCTTTGAGTCACGCGCCACTGAATCGACCGTGACGAGAAACGACTCTGTTATCAGTGCTGAACCTGAGAAGTGGAAACAGCGGCCACCCCCAGCCCGCGTGGTGCATCTGGTGGCCGCTGCAATTAGCCGTGGAGCGTCGAGCACGGGTAGTGCCGGCAAAGCAGCTACTCTCCCGGCGGGATCACAGTCGTTTCGACACACCATCGGGTCCGCTTAACTGCGTACAACCACGTTTTTTTCTCCTGATAGGAGCACAGTGCACCTGAGCCTGCTCACCGTCCGCAACTTCCGGAACCTCGCATCCGTCGACGTTGAGTTGCCGCCGGAGGGTGTGGTAGTAATTGGAGACAACGGTCATGGCAAGACCAATCTCCTGGAGGCCGTTTACTACCTCGTGTTGTTCCGTTCGTTGCGTGGATCTATGGATCGCGAACTGGTTCGCTTCGGCGAAGCTGGCTTCTTCGTGGCGGGAGCCGCTCATAACAGGGTGACCGCGGGCTTCGATATCTCGGTGAAGCGCAAAAAGGTCACCGTGGACGGCAAAGAGACCAAGAAGCTATCGGATGCAGTGGGTCTCATTACCGCTGTTTCAATTGCTCCCGCGGACCGCAAGCTCGTGGACTCTGGACCGTCGGGTAGAAGACGTTATCTGGACGTGTTACTCTCACTTTGCGAGGAGGGATACCTGGAACGACTCGCACGGCTTCGCGGAGCCTTGAGACAGCGTAACGCCGCTCTAAAGCTCGGCAGGCGAACGGAGGCACAGGCTTTCGACAGCCACATTGCCGAGGCATCCGCCTTTGTGGCCTCCACTCGCTATCAGTGGGCCGAGCGGGTCCGACCCCAGTTCGTCAAACTTTGCAAAGCCCTGGGTGAGAAAGGTCAACCTTTTCTGGAATACAACTCGCGGCACTGGACACCAGAGGGTGGCGCTGCGGGAGTAGCGGCCACTTTGCGAGAAAGGATCGAGCGAGACCTGAGAAGAGGGACGACAACAGTTGGCCCACACCGTGACGATCTCACGTTGACGCTAAACGGCAACGAAACGAGACGATTCGGATCCGCCGGCCAGCAGCGCACCGCAGCCATCGCACTCAGGTTGCTGGAGGCACAAGCACTCGCCGATTCACGCGACACGGCTCCGATTGCTCTCTTCGATGACGCTTTTGCCGAGTTGGATCAGGATCGCCAGGAAAGGCTGCTCACTTTGATTGGAGAATCACTTGCCGGTCAGGCAATCATTACTGCTCCGCGCGACGCGGAGGTACCCCGGGAGCTATTGGAGCGACCTCGATGGCGCATGAACGGAGGTCACCTTGAGCAGTAAGCATGGGACCCCGCTTGGTGAAGCCATTGACAAGTACCTTGCTAAACACGGAATGAAGCGCCGCATACAGCAGGCCAGTGTAGTACCGGAATGGCCTCACCTCGTCGGCGCCCGGATCGCCGAGGTGGCGACCCCCCGTGAAGTTCGCCGCGACGGGACTCTGGTTGTCAGCGTGAAATCGGCGGCTTGGATGCAAGAATTGCAGCTGATGGAACCGACGATACGGCAGCAATTGCTCAAGAACGGCAAAAGGATAAGGAGGATTCTGTGGAAAGCTGAGTAGGATATGAGGATAGTGTCCAAGCAGGCCGCTCCACACTGCTGGTCACCCAAGCACCAAAGGCATTTCCAACCGTATTTAAGCCGTTGTTCCACAAACAGTTACACGGTCATCAAGGCATTGATTATGCCCTTAGAAATAGCTATATTGAACAGACCTCTTCCGGGGTCGAAACGGCCCCTTTTTTCGTGGGAATTCCGAGGACAATGAACGCAAAAAAGGCCTATAGCTCCGACTCTATCCAGGTCCTGAAAGGACTCGAAGCTGTCCGGAAGCGACCTGGAATGTACATCGGCTCGACCGCCGCCCGTGGGCTCCATCACCTCGTATACGAAGTGGTGGACAACTCGATAGACGAGGCAATGGCGGGCTTCTGCAACCAAATTGGTGTCACCATCAACCCGGACAACTCAGTCACGGTAACCGACAACGGACGCGGCATTCCGGTAGATCTTCACAAGACCGAAAAGAAACCCGGCGTCGAAGTTGCAATGACGATGTTGCACGCGGGTGGCAAATTCGACAAGAGTTCTTACAAGGTATCGGGCGGACTTCACGGCGTAGGCGTTTCGGTAGTGAATGCCCTCTCGGCCAAGCTCGACGTGTGGGTGTGCCGTAGCGGCAAGGAGTACCACATGGGGTTCGAGCGCGGACTCACGACCGAGGAACTCAGGGTCACGCGTGATTCCAGGCGCACTGGCACGAAGGTGACGTTTCTGCCCGATCCGGAGATATTCACCGAGCGCGATTACGACTACGACACGATAGCAAATAGGCTACGGGAACTCGCATTCCTGAACTCGGGCATTACACTCACGATCAACGATCGCCGGGAAGCCCCCCCGAAACAAGAACTGTTCTATCACAAAAAGGGACTGGCGGAGTTCGTTCAGTTCTTGAGAGGCAGCCGCAAGCCGCTTTACCCGAAACTCATCAATATCACTACAGTAAAGGAGGACGTGGAGATCGACATCGCGATGCAATACTGCGATGGCTATGCTCAGAACGTCTTCTCGTTTGTCAATAACATCAACACGCATGAAGGCGGCACCCATCTGACTGGGTTCAAGTCCGCACTCACCCGTGCCGTTAACGAGATCGCCAAGACCAAAGGCCTTCTCAAGAAGGTCGACTACTCATTGAGCGGAGACGACGTCCGGGAAGGACTCATCGCCATCATCCACGCCAAGGTCAAGGAACCGCAGTTCGAGGGTCAGACCAAAACCAAGTTGGGCAACTCCGAAGTCGAGGGCATCTTCAAGACCGTCGTTTACGAGCACCTGTGCAACTTCTTCATGGAGACTCCCTCAGCCACGAGAGTGATCATCGAAAAGGCATTCGGGGCCGCCCGCGCGAGGGAAGCCGCTCGAAAGGCGAGAGAACTCGTGCGCAAGAAGAGTGCTCTCGAAGGCGGCGTACTGCCGGGCAAACTGGCGGACTGCTCGCTAAGTGATCCCTCAATGTGCGAGCTTTACCTCGTCGAAGGTGATAGCGCCGGGGGATCCGCTAAGCAAGGACGCGATCGCTCGTTCCAGGCTATCCTGCCACTCAGAGGGAAGATCTTGAATGTTCAAAAGGCGCGTATCGACAAGATCCTCTCCAACGAAGAGATTCGGTCAATGGTCACTGCGATAGGTACCGGTGTAGGGCAGGACGACTTCAAGTTGGGGGATGCGCGCTATCACAAGATCATAATTATGACTGACGCGGACGTGGACGGCGCGCACATAAGGACTCTTTTGCTCACTTTCTTCTATGCCCAGATGCGCCAACTCATCGAGGCGGGGTACGTGTACATCGCTCAGCCACCGCTGTATCGCATCTCGAAGGGGAAGGAAGAACACTATGCCTATGAAGAGTCGGAACGAGCCGCTTTCGTCAAGCGTCTCCAGAATGGCTCGAAGGGCAACGTTTCGGTACAACGCTACAAGGGGCTCGGCGAAATGAACCCCACGCAGTTGTGGCACACCACTATGAATCCGTCGGTGAGAACAATCCACAAGGTAGAATTGGAGGACGCCTCCATGGCCTCCAAACTGTTCGAGGACCTGATGGGTGACGATGTGGACCCGCGTCGTGAGTTCATCAGGAAGCACGCGAAGTATGTGAAGAATCTGGACGTTTGAAATCGAAGGCGGCTTCACTACAACTGATCCCAAACAGCGCGGTACCAGCAAGATCTCCGGTATAGTCAGCTTGCTTGAAAGCCAACTGGGACGGTTTTCGTCAAGACGTTCCGCTCTCCGGCCCATCCCTCCTGTTCTCCCGGATCTTCCGGGTGCTGGAGTTTCGAAACCAAGTCTTGGGACACCACCAATGTCGCCACGAAGCTGGTAAGCCGCGTTGACACATATCTTTATCGCTATTACTATATGCCAAATGAATGAGATCAAGCCAACGCCTCTTCTAAGAGGTATCGACCCGGCGCAGCTCTCGCGAGCTGCAGAAACGATCAAAATGCTTGGGCATCCAGATCGTCTGAAGATCGTCGAGATCCTCGAAGCAGGCGGCGCAACGGTCTCGGAGATTCAGGCCGAACTCGACCTGCCCCAAGCCATTGTCTCCCAACACCTTGCGAAACTGCGCGGTCTGAAGATTGTGGCCGCTCGGCGCGACGGGATTCATGTCCACTACAGGGTGATGGAACCAAAGGTGAGGCACATTCTTGAATGCATCCGGAAATGCGACGTCTAACGAATAAGGATAGATCGCGCGTAGCCGCGATCTTATCCAGTGGTTGAA
>CAZOJI010000004.1:0-131828 GCA_964580055.1 uncultured Gemmatimonadaceae bacterium
CTAGTAGACCTTGGCAACGCTCGCCTCACCCCCATAGGTCCGGACTTAGGGTCCGGCGAGACCGGGCCGATTGCCCCCGGAGGTATGCGCATGGGAGGCGGCTCGATGACGATGCGCATTCCTCGAGCAGTGGACTCCCGCGGGCGCGTGTATCTACAGGGAGGGATGCCGATGCGGCCAGGGCCCCCACTTCCGGATTCGTCCTTCATCCTGCGGTGGGATCGTTTGACCGGCGCCGTCGATACGATGGGGAGGGCGCAGTCTACCTCACGCGTTTCGACGGAGTCGACCTGCAGTGGTTGGAGAAGTATAGGTTGATGTGAGTGGTGCGTTGTAAGTGGTGAGTGGAGTTGTGGGGCCCACTCACAACTTACCATTCAGTATCCCACCGCGGCGCCATCCGTGTCACGCGGATCTGCAGCGCCGATACGCATTCCGTTCTCCGGGTCGATCATTATGCAGTGGGTGACTCCCTGATGGCCGCGCATTTGGATCTCGTGCCCCATCTGTTCGAGCAGCCTCTTCGTGTCCAGGGTAGTGCCGCGGGTTTCTATTCGAATCCGGTCGGGAAGCCATTGGTGGTGAAGGCGCGGGGATGCCACCGCCTCCCGAATTCCCATTTCGAAGTCCACTATGTTGATAATGACCTGTAGCACACTGTTGATTATGGTGCGCCCACCTGGGCTGCCGACAACTGCAACCAGCTCACCGTCCTTGGTGAGTATGGATGGTGTCATACTCGAGAGCATGCGCTGTTCCGGTCTAGCGAGGTTTGCTTCGGTCCCGATCAAGCCCCTCTCGTTCGTTATTCCGGGGCCTGCATTGAAGTCACCCATCTCATTGTTCAAGAGAAACCCGGCTCCTGGAACCAATATACCGGAGCCGTAACCGTACTCGAGGGTGTAGGTCACGGATACCGCTGTACCGTCGGCGTCTACGACGGAGTAATGAGTGGTCTCGGGGCTCTCGTAGGGAAGGGCAATGTCCGCGGCGCTCGATGGGGTGGCCCGGTTTGGGTCTATTTGACGACGTAGTTCCGCCGCATATTCCTTGCTCGTGAGTCTCTCGACGGGCACATGAGCGAAATCGGGATCAGCTAGAAACCGTGCTCTGTCGCGGTAGGCCAGCCGCATTGCTTCCGCAAGGTGATGTATGTATGCCGCAGAGTTGTGTCCCATTGCAGCAAGATCGTAGGCCTCCAAGACGTTCAGCATCTCGACCAGGACGGTACCGCCGCTGCTCGGGGGTGGCATACTGACGACTTCGTATCCGCGGTATGAACCGTGAATCGGGGTGCGTTCCTTGGGTTGGTAGCGGGCGAGGTCTTCCTCGGTGATCAGGCCGCCCCCCCTATCCATTTCTTGTGCGATCAACCTCGCGGTTTCCCCCTTGTAGAATCCGTCACGACCCTGATTCCGAATTCGCTCGAGCGTGCGTGCCAGGTCAGGCAGCCTCAATGTCTCGCCTGTCTGGTACGGCTGCCCGTCTTTGGAGTACGCCGCGATACTCGCGGGGTATGGCTCGAAGCGTCGCAGCGCTCTCTCGAGAGACTCCGACAAACCCGGCATCACTGCGAATCCTTCACGTGCAAGAACCACAGAGGGTTCGACCAACCGACTCCACTCGAGTTCTCCGTATTTCTCGTGCGCAGTAGAGAAACCAGCCACCGTGCCGGGCACCCCTACCGCAAGGTGACTCGAGTGATGGCGCTGCGCCGAATACTCGCCGTTCTCGTCGAGGAACATGTGCGAGTGAGCGGCAAGCGGGGCTTTCTCGCGAAAGTCCAGAGCGGTAACCGATCCATCCGGGAAGCGAATCACCATGAAGCCACCGCCGCCGATGTTCCCCGCCGCAGGGTGAGTTACCGCCAACGCGAAACCGGTAGCAATTGCCGCGTCTATAGCATTGCCGCCCGCCTTGAGGACGTCGATTCCGATCTCGCTGGCTAGAGCTTTGGCCGATACGACCATTCCCGAGGGAGCGCGGACAGTGCCTCCCGAAATAGGGGCCCGGAAAGGTGTCGGGTGCGGAGAGAGGGTGTGAAGCGCAGTTGCAGTTGGGCCGGTTCCTACAAGCAGTATCGCGGTGAGAACCGGCAAGATCATGGTATGGTGGCGTTGGCGTGTTAGCTGTCTTCGCGCTTTCATGTGGCTCTGTCCAGTGCAATTGTGCAACGTGAAACTAATGTGAACCCAAGGTCCAGGTAAGCGTGGCACGTGTCTTGACTACGTTTCTGTGGAACCATACTTATTGAGGCAATCGGAGCACACGACGGAATCTGGCGCACGTTTTCTTCGTGGAAGTCCGCAGGAAGGATGACTGGTATGACCGACAAGCGAAGTCGCAGACGCGAGTCTCGACGCAAGTTGGCCGACAGACGGGCGGCCAGCATCAGGGGTGAGGACAGGAGGTGCAGGGACGTTCCAGTCTCGGTGGACCGCCGCTCCGGAGTTGACAGGCGTTCGCTGGATCGAAGGAGCGGACTAGACCGCAGATCCGGCCTCGACAGGAGACGAAAGCCGAGTTGACACGACAATGACGCGAGTACTTGTGATAGAAGACGACGATCTGGCACGGGAGACACTGCTAGAAGCCCTTCGGAGAATGGATATGGAGGTACGTGTCGCTCCCGATGGTGAGACCGGATTGAAGATGTTCGAGGATCAAGCTGCTGAATTGGTGATCACGGACATGGTCATGCCTGGCCTGGATGGCCTGGACGTCATTGCACAACTCAGGGCGAAAGCTCCGGGAGTCCTGATAGTCGCGATCTCCGGTGGAGGGCGCCTGATCGACGCAGATAACTGCCTGGAAAACGCGGCTCAACTGGGTGTCGATCGGGTGCTCCGGAAGCCATTCAGTCTCTTCGATATCAAGGCGCTCGTTCTGGAACTGACTTCAAAGGCTACCGGTTGATGCACCGAGCATGGCGGGAAGCGGGCACCTCCCGCCATGAATTCCCGGGCACCTATGTCGAACCGCGAGGGAGCCCCTCACGATCTCTCTCACGGGCCAAGATCCGCTCCATGAAATCAACTCGTTCAACGAATTCTCCCATCTCAGCACGCATTTGGTCTATCTCGTCAAGGAGCATTTCCACTCGCTCGTCGGTTAGTTGACGCGTGGAACCGGCGGTAACGGATTCACCCCAGTTTACGATGCGCCTGCCATCTGCGTCTCTGAACGAGCCGCTGGCAACCAGGATCACGTCGTAAAGATACCATATGCCCATGCCACCAAGCGTGAATAGTTGGAACAACCCGGAACCGAACTTTCCCGCGTAGAATCGATGGCAACCGAACATGCCGAGAAAACCGGAAAGGGCGAGTGCCACTCCTCTCGAGCGGTCTGATACGTCAGTCGGGTCCATAGCGTTTCCTCGCGGATGGGTTGAAGACTCACAGAATACTACCTGCCATGCGTGTGCGCCACTGCAAGACAATGAGTGCTTGCCCCCGGGAGGGACGCTGAATCATCGATCCGCGGTCCTCCCGCTCTTCAATTCCGGGACCAACTCGCCATGGTTAGCTCGCGCGTACGATAAAAAGAGGCGAACGCTCATGGAGTAACTACGTATGCCCCCTTCAACGCGATTCGATCGCAAGAAAGCGTTGTTCACAGCCGATCCGAGTGCGGTTCCACGCCCTTGGAACCGGCGCCAATACCGTCGTGAATGATCGATGTCGCGTTGCACTCCGGGTAGACGGTATCGAGCCATTTGTAGCGCGCTGCTCACATCGAGGCGAGCCAGTTCCGATACCATCTGCCGGTAGGCGAACCTCATGGCCGAGTATTGGGCGAGGAGTTCATCGGAATGGACAGCAGCCAGGTATGCCCAGAAGTTTGCTTCCGATTCCTGCGCCACACCGCGTTGGTGCGTCATTTCGTGCGCGAGGATTTTGGGATAGTCGATAGCGGGTAGTCCGGCCCGAACATTTGCCTCGGCAGTGTATGGGAAGTAGAAACCGGCTACACCTATCCACTCGTAAAGAGCGGTGAGCAATGGAGTTTTAATGGAGCTGAGGCGATGTGAACGGGTTGGCATCTGAAGCCGCTCTCTAGCCCTGCTCCACCCCGTTAGCAGAGCGTCTTCAAGAGCCTCTCGATCCTCCGGCAGTGTCGTGGGAGATCCTGCATCTGCCACACCATGGATTCGCACGTAGGCAGCGTTTGCGGCGTGTGTCGTTTCCTCGGCGAGCTGTGTCAGTTCATCACGCGTGACCTCACCGAGCGCCGGCCAATCGAGACGTTCAGTCAGCGGCGGCAGTGCGTAGTTGAATCCCCAAAGCAAATAGAAGAGACCAACCAGCAGCCCGGCATCGCGAGCGAGCCTCAGCCCAGCATCGGCGAGTGCGTTCTTCAACTGTTGGGCTCCGCGTCGCACTCTCGCCAACGCCGCAATTGCCATCGCGACGTAGAATCCCAGAATCGCGGCAACCAGGAGTTCACCCACCGCAAAAGGGAAGATCCCGGTGATCGCGGAAAGCACCCCAATTACGATTGGACTGATCGAATTGTGGTAGAACTCGGCCAAGAGAGTAACTTGGCGCATCAACAAAAAGACCAAGTAGCTCAACGGTGCGACCGCGGCCAGGAGCAGTCGCCGCCGCGCATGGAGCGGACGATTGCCGGGAAGCGTGGTTCGACCGGACCTCTCCGTCATCTTCGACTCCTGATAATGGGAGTCGACTGACGAGAAAAACTGACAACGTAACGGTGGCGCGATAAGCTCACACAGTCGACTTCACCAGCAGATCGCTGGGTTTGGTCCGCTGAAGCTACACCTGTCAGATCAGACGACATACGTTCTCGGAGGCATGACTAAAGAAGTTCTCAAACCGTGGGTGAATCAGGTTCTCGGTTCTGGCAGTACCGGACCTGTCCGGTACGCAACTACGTTGGGAACGCGAACGATGAAGGCTAAAGTGCTCACCGCCAAGAGGTCAAGCAGGTTCAGGGACCGATGTTAGCGGACGCGTGAGGGTTTCTGTCTTCATTCCAGCTAAATTGTTAAGGGAGTGAGAAGCGCATTCGGCACTGACGCAAGGGGAGGCTCAGCGTAGACGATGTGCGGTAGATTCAGCCTTCATGCACCACCCGATGAGATCGCTCGGATTGTCGCTGTACCGCCGGATGTAGTGGCTCGTGTTGTAGGTAACGTCCCCAGGTACAACATCGTCCCTACGACGCGTGTCGCAGCATTGAGGGGATCAGAACAGGAAGGAGGTCGCGAGTTGGTGAGCTTGCGTTGGGGGCTCGTTCCCAGGTGGGCAAAGGAGATCGATTCTGGCCCCTCGTTGATCAATGCCCGCGCGGAAACGGTTGCCGAGAAACCGTCCTTTCGAAAGGCATACGAGAACCGTAGGTGTGTTGTTCTGGCCGACGGATATTACGAGTGGCAAAGACTGGCGGATCGCAAACAGCCTTTCTACTTCCAGGTCAACGACGGCGAGCTTTTCGGCTTCGCCGGCATCTGGGAACGGTGGGCGCGCGGAGGCGATCGTTCATTGGAGTCGTGCGCCATCATTACCACAAGGGCCAACGATTTTGCGAAACCGGTGCACGAACGGATGCCGGTCATCATTCGGCGTGAGACTTGGGGCACTTGGCTTCGCCAGGATTTCAGTACGGCAGAACACGACGAGACGCTTCGGTCCTTACTACATCCGCTGCCACCCGGCAACATGAACGCTTATCCAGTCAGCACACTGGTCAACAGTCCAGGTAACGATGTGCCCCAGTGCGTCGAACCCGTTGGGCCGCCTTTGCGGTCGGAAGACGTACCTCAATAGTGTCTGATCCTCAATAGGTTGTCGATGCTGGAGTTGTTGCGCGACCTCAGACCGATAGTCATAGGTGTGCTGTCGGTTTTGCTCGCCACCGTTGTCTCCGGGCACATTGTGCTCACAAAGCGAGACACGCGCGCGGCGGCAGCCTGGGTAGCAGTAGTGTGGTTTCTGCCCGTTCTGGGGGTGGTCCTCTACGCGTTGTTGGGCGTAAACCGAATTCGCCGTCGCGGCCGGATGCTGCGCCAGTATGGGCTCGATCTCCGCCCGACAACACGCGATTCGCGCACCGACTGGAAGGTCGTGGCTCACGTCCTCCCTGAGCCAAAAGGATACATGGCTGCGCTCGCGAGACTGGTGGGTCGCATAACTGCGAGACCGTTGCTGGCGGGAAACGATGTAAAGGCTTTGGTCAACGGTGACAACGCCTACCCCGACATGCTGGCCGAAATCGACGGAGCGTCCCGTTCCATCGCACTGAGCACCTTCATATTCGACAACGACAATGTGGGCCGCAGTTTCGTCGCTGCTCTGAGTCGCGCCGTGAGTCGTGGAGTCGAGGTTCGAGTACTCGTCGACGCCATGGGTTCGAGGTATTCCTGGCCCCCTGTCACGCGAGAACTCAGACGGCATGGGATCACCTATGCGCGCTTCATGGAGACTGTTGTTCCGTGGCGACTTCCGTTCCTTAACTTACGGAACCACCGCAAACTCTTGGTGGTGGACGGAAGAGTGGGCTATGCCGGCGGCATGAACATCCGAGATGGTCACGTTTTGGGGGACGACCCCAAGCGGCCCGTTCAGGATCTTCACTTCAGGGTGGAGGGGCCGATCGTTGGCGACATTATGCACGTCTTCGTGGAGGATTGGGCATTCAGCACCGAGGAAGTATTGCGAGGCGAATCCTGGTTCCCGGAGCTGGAAGAGGTTGGCCCCGTCATTGTGAGAGGCGTTGCAGATGGTCCCGGTGATGACTACGAAAAGGCCGCAATCACAATCCTGGGGGCGCTCGCTACAGCTCATCGGGAAGTGACGGTCGTTACTCCGTATTTTCTGCCCGACCGGGAGTTGATCAGCGCATTGAATGTTGCCGCAATGAAGGGAATCGCGGTTCGCATATTGATTCCTCGAGTCAACAACCACTTTCTGGTGAAATGGGCATCTACGGCACTCCTTTGGCAGGTCCTGGAACGCGGTTGTCGAGTCTTCCTCACGTCGCCACCATTCGACCATACCAAACTCATGTTGGTGGATGGGACATGGACGTTTCTTGGATCGGCCAACTGGGATCCCAGGAGCTTGCGACTGAATTTCGAGTTCAACCTCGAGTGCTATGACAGCGGGCTCTGTGAACGCATGGCCGGCCTGGTTGCAGATAAGTTGCGAACCGCGCACGAGGTGGACAAAGCCGAGGTGGACAGTCGAAAACTGCCAGTGAGGTTGAGGGATGGTGTCGCGAGGCTGTTCAGTCCCTATCTGTAAGGAGGAAGAAATTGCTCAACGGGATCAAAGAGTTCTTTTCAAAGAACTTGGAACCGGTCAGTACTGAAGAATCGGAAGCAGATGCCGAAGGTGCGGCACACGATCCGATTGCGATTGCTGCATGCGCTCTGCTTCTCGAACTCGCATATGCGGACGATGAATTCTCCAGCGACGAACGGGAGCATATCGAAGCCGCAATGGGTCACCACTTCAATCTCCCCGAATCAATGGTCAAGGAGGTGATGGCGCTCGCCGAGTCGGAGCGGACACGATCCGTTGATCTCTATCAGTTTACCAGGCTGGTTGCGGAGAATTACGACGTCGGGCAGAAAATGGTTCTCGCCGAGGTGATGTGGCGCGTGGTTTATGCGGACGGCGAACTGGCAAGACACGAGAGCTATTTGATGCGGAAGATCTCGAGCCTGCTCGATCTGCAGCCTGGCTTCCTGTCCCAGGCGAGGAAGAGAGCTACGGGAGAAGCCACCTGAAAGATATGCGAAGGCCGTTGGACGAGAGACTGCTCAGTCACCTCGTTGCCACCGGGATATTCGATCCGCCTGGTCTGGCACTATTGGCCATAAGCGGAGGTCCGGACTCCGTGGCACTGCTTGATTTGATGAGTCGTGTGAGGGAAGATGTCGGTTTGACGCTCGCCACTGCGCACATCGTTCACGGGATCTCCAAGGAGGCCACGGATTTCGTCACCAATATCGAGGCTTTATCCAACGCATATGGGCTTCCCCTATACATTGAGGAGTTGCAGCTGGGTCCGCGTGCATCGGAGACGCTGGCGCGGCGTGAACGGTACCGGGCGCTGCGCTCGATTCAAACAGCACTGGGCGCTCCTTATCTAGTCACGGCGCACCACGGTGATGATCAGATAGAAACGGTGTTGTACCGATTCCTGCGCGGCACGGGGATCAGCGGGCTCGCAGGGATACCGGCGTCGGGACCCGATGGTCTCGTGCGCCCTCTGCTGCGATTCCGGAGGTTGGACCTCGAGGGATGGTTGGAATACCGTTTCCCAGATCCCGATGTGGGGCCCACCATCTTCGACGATCCCGCCAATGCTGATCCCAGACATGATCGTTCGTGGCTGCGTCACGAGCTATTGCCCGTGCTCCGGGAGCGCTTTGGCCCAAGTCTGGATTCGCGAATCGCCGATGTGGGCACCCATGCTGTTATGGAAAACGCTGCCTGGACGGCGCTGCTGAATAACCTGTCGGAGCTTGCATTCCGCCGTGATTCCTGGTCGTTCGAGGTTGCCCGCGCACCGTTGGCGCGGTATGATAAACTGTTGTCAGAAAGGATCTTGCGTGCTGCCGGGCGGGAGGTCGGCTGTCGGCTTGCCCGTAATCAGGCTACTCGACTGCTACAGTTTGCGATCACGGGTTCGAGCGGCCGCCGAATGGAGTTGGGGGCGGGTTGGGAGGCAGTGATCGTATTCGACAGGATCGTGGTGCACAAGACGCTGGAGTTGAAGGCGCCGAGATTTCGGCGTGTCGACTTCGTGGACCGTGGGGAGGGCATGTTGGTTTGGGATGCCTGGGAGTTCATTTGGCAAAGCGAAAATGCTGGGGCTACCAAGCGTGACTCAAATCCCACATGGATTACGTACGGTCCTGTTGAGTTCAGGGCACCCGAAGCTGGCGACAAGATCATGCCTTTGGGTGGCGTTGGATCGAGGAAAGTGCGCAGGGTTTTGGGGGAAGCTCGGGTCCCGGCGCACGACAGAGACCGATTCCCGGTCGTTGCGCGCGGTCCGGACGTTCTCTGGCTGCCGGGCATCTGCCGCTCCAACAGAGCAGTACCCGAGTTCGGAGAGCCGGCAATGAGATTGGAGGCCCGTGCCGGTTGAAGCGGGTGGGGGCAGAGCACTGGAGTCGCTGGGGACGCTGATACTCGATCAGGATACGATTCAGCGGCGGGTCCGGGAACTTGGACGCGAAATAAGTGAATATTATGAGTCAGGGGATTTACTCCTGATCGGTCTGCTCAAAGGGAGTTTTATTTTCCTTGCAGATCTGGTGCGCAGTATATCACGGCCGCACAAGGTAGATTTCTGTGTGGTTTCGTCGTACGGATCGGGAACCGAGTCGAGTGGGCGGCTAACGCTGCATTACGACCCGGAGATCGATATGGAGGGGCAGCACGTTCTCTTGGTTGAGGACGTGATCGAGACGGGGAATACGCTCAATCAACTGGCCGAAGCGTTCGCGGAGCGCGGCCCAAAGAGTAT
This sequence comes from uncultured Gemmatimonadaceae bacterium, assembly GCA_964580055.1. GTDB lineage: Bacteria > Gemmatimonadota > Gemmatimonadetes > Gemmatimonadales > GWC2-71-9 > JBDGYW01. The sequence continues at coordinate 9,508 of CAZOJI010000004.1, forward strand.
CGAAATCGTTGCGTTGTTACACAAACGCGTTTCGGAAACGATGCGACCGGAGCCGCGGTTCGTGGGCTTCGATGCCCCAACGGATTTCCTGGTTGGGTACGGTTTGGATCACGACGAGAGATATCGTCATTTACCGTTTGTTGCGACACTGAAGGGACAAAATGGCTGAGCGTTTGCCGCCCAAGAAACCTGGCTTTGGGGGAATGAGCAAGAACTTGATGTTCTGGCCGCTCATCTTCCTGGTCGGTCTGTTTCTATGGAATACGTTGGGGAACCGGTCTCAGGAACGCACTGAGGTTCCTTATTCCCTGTTCGCCGCAGAGCTGGAGCGAAACAACGTTGCCCAGGTCGAGATAACGAATGGGAAGCTGGTCGAAGGGGACTTCAAACAGGGGATTTCCTACGAAGGCGGGGATGTCGTGCAATTCACGACGATTCTGCCTATCCAGGATTCGGAAACCCTTTTCCAGAGGATAGAGCAGCAGAACATCCCCATATCGGCGAAAGAACCCAAGGAGTCGTTCGGCACGTTGCTTTTCGGGTTGCTTCCCTGGGTCATACTCATCGGCCTCTGGATATTCTTCTTCCGGCAGGTGCAACAGGGTGGAAACCGGGCGTTCTCGTTCGGCAAGTCCAAGGCGAAGCTACTCACGGGCGACACTCCGAAAGTGACCTTCCAGGACGTTGCCGGGGCAGACGAGGCGAAAGTGGAACTGGAAGAAGTGATCGAGTTCCTGAAGGACCCGCAGAAATTCCAGCGTTTGGGTGGACGCCTCCCGAAAGGTGTGCTCCTGCTCGGCTCGCCGGGCACGGGCAAAACCCTGCTCGCCCGCGCTGTCGCTGGAGAGGCCGGGCGGCCGTTCTTCCAGATGTCGGGTTCCGACTTCGTGGAGATGTTCGTGGGTGTTGGAGCATCCCGCGTTCGCGATCTGTTCGAACAAGGTAAAGCGCACGCCCCGTGTATCATCTTCATTGACGAAATCGATGCCGTGGGGCGTCACCGCGGTGCCGGACTCGGAGGAGGTCACGACGAGCGTGAACAGACGCTGAATCAACTCCTGGTCGAGATGGACGGGTTCGAGTCCAACGAAGGCGTGATCCTGCTGGCCGCTACGAACCGCCCGGATGTTCTGGACCCCGCCTTGTTGCGGCCAGGGCGCTTCGATCGTCAGGTCGTGGTCGACATGCCGGACGTGCGCGGTCGCGAGATGATTCTCAAAGTACACGTGCGTAAGATACCTCTGGCCGGTTCAGTGAAGCTGGATACGATTGCCAAGGCGACCCCAGGCCTCGCGGGAGCGGATCTCGCAAACATTGTCAACGAAGCTGCGCTGCTGGCGGCGCGGCGTGACAAACCCGCGGTCGACATGGTGGACCTGGAGGGCGCGAAGGACAAGGTCATGCTCGGAGTAGAGCGGAAGAGCATGGTCATCACCGACGAAGAGCGAAAACTGACGGCATATCACGAGGCTGGGCATGCTCTCGTTGCCGTCCAGGTGCCAGGTCAGGATCCGGTGCACAAAGTGACGATCGTTCCCAGGGGAAGGGCCCTGGGACTGACATTTTCACTGCCTGAAGAAGACCGCCACAACCACACCAAGGAGTACATTGTCGGCAAGCTGGCCACCGCGTATGGAGGCCGAGTAGCGGAGGAGCTCGTATTTGGTCGTGAAAAAGTCACGACCGGGGCGGCTCAGGATATTCAACACGCCACGGAACTGGCTCGCAACATGGTGATGCGCTTCGGGATGAGTGACGCCATCGGCCCCGTGGCGGTCGGAGACCAAGAACACCAGGTGTTCCTCGGCAGAGAGTTCGCTCAGCACAGGGAGGTTTCCGACAAGACGGCCGAGTTGGTGGACACGGAGGTCAAGAGGGTTCTGGAGGAATCCTATGATCGTGCCCGCGATATCCTCCAGAATGACCTAGACTTGCTGCACCGGATGGCCCAAGCTCTCTTGGAGCGGGAGACACTCGACCGCAGCGAAGTGCGGCTTCTCGTGGAGGGTAAGGAATTGCCGGAGCCGCATCAAGACTTGGGTGCGGGCATCGATGAACTGCTTCCAAAATCCCCCAGCAAGGAAAAACCTGGCGCCGACGGCGGCGTTCTGGGGACGCCACCGGCAGAACCGGCCGGGGCGTGATGATACGCCCCCTCGCATCGCGTGAGCCCGGGGCCGTTCGGGAAGCGCTGGTGCGACGGGGCTTCCCCAAGAACCGGGCCATATCAGCAGCGGAAGGGCTGCGGCCCGTCACACTTGTGTTCGAGGAAATCTCAGCCGCAACCTCGGAGCGCGTTTCGCGCATCGCTCTCTTCTGCGGACTTGACGTGGTGTCGGGCGACGATTGGGCGCTGATCTCGGGCTCTGCGACCAGGATCGGTGCGCTGACTCGTTCGGGAGCCAACGATCTGCCGCAGTCTTTGATGGAAGAGATCTTCGATTATTTGCGGAGTATCGAGACCTGGCGTGGCTTATGGCGCACAGCGCGGGGAACGGTTGGTTTCGGCGGTCCAAGAGTCGTAGGAATTCTGAATGTCACGCCCGATTCCTTCAGTGATGGCGGCATGTTTCTCGATCCCGTCGACGCGATATCGCATGCGGGAGAACTGGTCGAGGCCGGTGCTGACATGATCGATGTCGGAGGCGAATCTACCCGTCCTGGGAACCCCGGGGGGATCTCCGTAGAAGAGGAATGGAATAGGATGCGAGAAGTCATCGGGGCTCTCGCGCGCGATCATCCAACACTTCCGGTGAGCGTTGACACGGTCAAGTCGGAGATTGCCCGGCGTGCTCTCGACGCTGGCGCGTGGGTAGTGAACGACGTCTCCACACTGCGTCTGGATCCGGCCATTGCTGAGGTGTGTGCGGAATACGAGGCCGGGCTTGTGCTTAACCATTCCAGGGGTTCTTTCTCTGACATGGCTGGGTATGAGGAGGCCGATTACCACGACGTGACCGCGGAAACTGCGGGTGAGTTACTGGCTGCAGTAGAGGTGGCGGTGGATCGCGGCATGACGAGAGAGCAGATCGTACTAGATCCAGGACTGGGTTTTGCAAAAACACCGGAACAGAGCTTCGAACTGCTGCGAGAGTTGCCATATTTGGTATCGTTCGGCCTTCCAGTTATGGTGGGGCCCTCGCGCAAACGGTTCTTGGGGACGATAACGGGAAGAGATGTTGCTGAACGAGATACAGCCACCGCCGCCGCTTGTGTTGCGGCATTCTTGAGGGGCGCACATTTGTTTCGCGTGCACAACGTGCGGCAGGTGAAGGAGGCGCTCGCCGTGGCCGAGAAGGTTAGGAGCGCGTAGTGTTCTTCGAACCGCTGCCGTTCGTCACCCCCGGTTTTCGAGATGTCGTCGAGATCCTGATCGTCGCATTTCTGATATATAGGCTGCTCCTGTTTCTAGCCGGGACGAGGGCTCTCCAGATTCTGTTGGGTTTGATATTCCTGGTGTTGGTCTATTTTCTGGCCGTTATGCTGAAACTGGATCTCATCACGGCATTGCTCGGGTTCGTGTTTACCTATGGCGCATTTGCTGCGGTGGTGGTTTTCCAGCCGGAACTCCGGCAGGGATTTTCCAGAATGGGCAGGTCTCGTGCGATACGGCTGCTAACTCAGACGAAGGACCGGGCAGTGGGCGACGAAATTGTGGCGGCGGTCGGCAAGCTGGCGCGCACGGGTACTGGAGCCATAATCGCAGTTGAAGGAGAGGTGCCACTCAACGACTACATCGAATCCGGCACCGAGATGAAGGCAGACGTTACCTCTGCCCTTCTGGCAACGATCTTCACGCCGTATTCGCCACTGCACGATGGTGCGGTGATAATAAGGGGAGATCAGATACTGGCGGCCGGTGCCGTGTTGCCGCTCACCCAGTTCCCGGTCACAGACAAGTCACTCGGCACGCGCCACAGAGCTGCGTTGGGTTTGTCCGAGGAGACGGATTCCTTGGTGATAGTCGTGTCCGAAGAGACCTCGAAGATATCGATTGCTTCACGAGGCATGCTGCGCAGAGGGGTGAACTCCGAGCAACTGCGCGATGCTCTCTCGGGGCGTTCAGAACTGGCCCTTGCACTCTCAGACGCTTCTAGTGAGGCTTCTCCAGCCTAATACCCTGATTCACTACCGAAATGACCGATTCCAAGAACGCAGCGCCCCCCTCGACGACGAGCGAGCTACCGACGCCCGAACGACCGCCCTACGTCGCGGCGCTGGTGGTATCTCTCGTTGTGCTCGCCGGGTACGTGTGGACTCTGGCCCCGACAGTGACTTTCTGGGACGCCGGCGAGTTCATTGCAACGTCGAAGATCCTAGGGATCCCACATCCGCCGGGAACACCATTGTTCATACTGATGATCAAGGTGTGGGCCCTGCTGATTCCAATTGGAGAGTACGCGTATCGTTCCAATCTCATGACTGCCGTGTTCAGCTCGGCGGCGGCCGGGTTCTGGTTCCTGCTAGTCGTACAAACACTCAGGATCGTCGAAGACAAGACAGGGAAGCGCGATCGCGTGTTCACAATGGGAGGGGCGGTGGCAGCCGCGCTCTTGTCGGCATTTGCCTTCACAGTGTGGCAGAATTCCAATGAAACAGAAGTCTACATGGTCGCTGCTTTCTCCATTGCCGCAACGGCGTGGCTGGCATGGCTTTGGAGGGAATCGCGTGGCAAACCGAGAGCGCCGCACCTGTTGTTGCTGGCGTTTTTTCTGGCAGCCATATCACTGGGCAACCATCTTCTCGCACTGCTGGTCGGACCTCCCCTCATAGTCTTCATGGCACATGTCATAAAGACGCAGCCCCTGGAACGTGAAGAGGACCGGCGGGTCGAGTGGGGCCAGTGGGCTGTGCTCGTCGGCGCATGGGCGCTCCTGATTGGCACCGGTCTTGGGAACACCAGCCTGCTGGCTCTTGGCGGCATCGTGTTCTTGCTCGCGGCGGCCTATGCTGCGGCGGTCGGTGGCGTCAGATTTGCCCTCGCACTCCTTTGCATTGCCTTGGTAGGTGCGTCCACATACCTGTTCCTCTACTTACGTTCCAATGTGGGGCCTTTCATCAACGAGGCAGATCCTTCGACCTGGAGCAATCTTTGGGATGTGATTCAGCGGAAGCAATACCCGCCGCGGTCGCCGATCGACAATCCCATATTCCCGTCCGGACCGGACAACCCTGGTAGGTCCCTAACGCTCATTGGGCTGCAGATACAGAACTACCTGCAATACTTCGATTGGCAGTGGTCCAACGGTCTTGCAAAAACGACGCCCGTCTTCGCGCGTATTCGCCTCCCTTTCACACTGCTGTTCACTGCGCTCGGATTGTACGGTCTATCCGTCGTGAGGGAACGTGATCGCTCGATGTTCTGGCTGCTGCTGCTGATCTTCTTGACGACGGGTCCCGCACTGATGGGATACATGAACTTCAAGCCCGGTCACTCGCTGGCCTGGGACAGGTTTCCTGAAATCGACATGCACGAAGTGCGCGAACGCGACTACTTCTTCACCGTGTCATTCCAGGCCTGGGGTATCCTGGCGGGAGTGGGATTAGTTGGTTTCTACAGGCGCATACGGGACTGGCTCAGCCAATCGGGCGAACCTGGAGTCGTGGGACGCCTCGCCGCCGCCGTGCTTGGAATTGCATTACTCCCGTTCGTGCTGAACTTCAATGCCGCCAGCCGGCGCCATGGTCCCGAAGCCTACCTGGCACGGGATTTCTCTTACAACGTGCTTCAATCTGCGGAACCGTACGGCATAGTCTTCACCAACGGTGATAACGACACGTTCCCGTTGTGGTACCTGCAAGAGGTCGAAGGAATCCGCCAGGACGTGTCGGTCGTGAACCTCTCGCTTGGGAACACAGACTGGTACATACGGCAGCTGCGCGACAACCCTGTTCGCGAGTTCGATCCCGAACAGGCTCCATGGTTTGCACATCTTGTGCCTGACAGCTTACCGCCTCGGTTGCACTCTCTGACGGACGCTCAGGTCTCAGGTCTTCAGGCGCAGCTCCTGCGTACATCGATCGACTACCAGCCAGGCCTGATCTCCAAGATTTATGAATCGGGCACGCCGCTATATGTCAAGGACATGCTCGTGCTGAGGTTGATTACCGAGAACTGGAGGCATCGTCCCATCTACTTCTCGTTGACGGCGGGAGCCGGAAACTACGTGAGTCTCGAGGACTATTTCACACAACAGGCCATTCTGTTTCGTCTCAACGTCGCCGAAGCACCCGACAGTTCACGATTGCAACCGGGCATCATGGGAGTCCCTGTCGACATTCCGCGCTCTGATTCGCTCATATGGGGTATCTATCGCTATGCCGGGCTTCTGGAGGCCGATGAACTCGACCTCGATCCCACCAATCGCAATATCGCGACCAATCTGAGCTATGCGATCTTTTCATTGGGACAGGCTTACATGCTTGCGGGCGACCAGGAAAAGAGCCTCATGAACCTGCGGCGGGCAAACCATCTTTCTCCTTCGGCTCAAGCCGAGTCGATCATAAGAAGTATGGAGGATGCGGGTCAGGCAATCATGCAGGATACTGCGATTTTCGGAGACTCGGTCTCCGGAGATACCGTTGGGAACGATCAGTAGCCGATTGTCAAAGCTCACACGATCCAGGCGTCTGTGCAAAGGTCCTTCCGCACAACGAGAAACGTCATCGCGGATATTTGGCTACAGTAGCTGAATCGCTTGTAGGGATGTGCGAGTCCGGCTAATTTCCTAGGTTATGAATTTTGCGGAGTTGCCGAGCAATCTCGCCCACGTGAGAGAGGAGATCACTCGCGTGCAGGAGCGCGCGGGTGTGCGTTCCGACGTGCGAATCGTTGCGGTGACCAAGGGGCATCCTCTGGCTGCTGTGGAGGCCGCCGCTGCTTGTGGAATCACGGAGGTCGGCGAAAACCGAGTTCAAGAGGCGTTATCAAAACAAGATGCGGCGACGAATCTGCGAGTTTCATGGCACCTCATCGGACATCTGCAAACCAACAAAGCAAAGCATGTGGCAGGCCGTTTCTCCATGGTGCAATCGGTTGACTCGGTAAAGGTGGCGGAAGCTCTCGCTCGAACGGTGGTGCGCAAAGGACGAGTGGATGACCCGCTCGCTGTTCTGCTTCAGGTGAATGTGGCGGAAGAGCCCCGGAAGAGTGGGTGCACGCCCGAAGGGGCGGGCGAGATTGCGTCGGCCATTGTGGAAAACCCTGCGCTCGAACTCCGAGGCCTCATGACCATGGCACCGTTCGGCATAGATGAAAGTGAGCAGCGAAGGGTCTTTGGTTCATTGAGACAATTGCGTGATCGTCTCGAAACGGAGGGCTATTATCTCCCAGAACTATCTATGGGAATGTCAAGTGATTTCCGGGCGGCAGTCGCCGAGGGGGCGACGATCATACGGCTCGGGACCGTGCTTTTTGGGGAGCGTGCTTAATGACTGATGAGGGATTTCGCCTTACACCGGTTGACGTGCGCGCTCAGGTGTTCGGCCGAGCGGCATGGGGGTACAGTACGGCGGCTGTCGAGGATTTTCGAGACCGTGTGGCTGAAGAGATGGAAAGACTTGCGCGAGAGCGGGTCGCGCTCGAAGAAAGACTGCACAATTTCCGGGAGCAACTCAAATCTCTGCGCGAGCGCGAAAAGGCCATCAACGACGCGGTCATGATGGCCCAGGAACTCCGCGAAGGTACCAAAAAGGCGGCGGAGCAGGAGGCGGAGCTGATAATCCGCGAGGCGCACGCCAAGGCCGAGAACATCATCCAGGAGTCGCGTACTACCGAAGCGGCGTTGCGAAGGGACATCGAAGACGCACAGCATCAACTCACGACCTACCTTACGGCGTTTCGCCGTTTGCTCGATAGGCATCTGGCGGAGGTTGATGCTTTGGAGGCGCATGAGCGGGATGGTAGCCCGCCGGAGGTTGAATGACCGCACTGCATTCGAGGGAATCCATAGATCGAGCCGTAGATGCGGTTCGTGAGAAGAGTGATCTCGTACCGAACGTGGCCCTGATACTGGGAACGGGTTTGGGCGGTCTTGCCAGGGAGATAGAAAGGCCCGATCAAATTCCCTACGACCAGATTCCGGGCTTCCCCGTTTCGACGGTGGAGAGCCATGCCGGACGACTGCTGCTCGGTACTTTGGGTGGAAAGAACGTGGTCGCGATGCAGGGACGATTTCATCGCTATGAAGGTTATTCGATGCAGCAGATAACATTCCCCGTTCGCGTGATGCACGCTTTGGGAGCGGGTAGCCTGCTGGTGTCGAATGCCTGCGGGGGGATGAACCCGCTTTGGTCAGCGGGTGATCTCATGCTCATTGCCGATCACATCAATCTCTTGGGCGATAACCCGCTGATCGGAGCAAATGACGATGTGCTGGGGCCGCGTTTTCCAGACATGTCGGCACCTTACACTCCTGAGTTGCGCGAGGTCGCTCGCAGTGTGGCGCGAGAGCTGAAGATCACTCTGCGAGAGGGGATCTATGTCGCCGTTACCGGACCGAATCTCGAAACGCCAGCGGAATACCGGTTTCTTCGGGCCATCGGAGCAGACGTTGTCGGCATGTCGACGGTTCCAGAGGTGATAGTGGCCGTGCACTCTGGTATGCGGATCCTGGGGGTCAGCATAATCACGGACGAGTGCCTCCCGGACGCGTTGGAGCCGGCAATAGTCGAGAAAATCATAGCTACTGCAGAACAGGCCGAGCCCGATCTCACACGCCTGGTGGCCGGCGTGCTCGAACGGATGGACTGATGGGATTCAAGCCACTTTCCTCTGCATCTCTTCCCGAGATCGAGAACGAGCTCCTGAGCACGTGGCGCCAGGAGGACCTGTTTCGAAAGACTCTGGAAGCGACTAGAGAAGGAACGCCATTTGTGTTCTACGAAGGGCCACCGACTGCGAACGGTCGTCCGGGTATTCATCATGTTTTCTCGCGCACGATCAAGGATCTAATTTGCCGCTTTCACGCAATGCAAGGTGAATCCGTAACGCGAATCGCAGGATGGGATACCCACGGTCTGCCCGTGGAAATCGAAGTGGAGAAGGAACTGAAGATCAACGGAAAGCCCGATATCGAGGCTTTCGGGGTAGCGGAGTTCAATCGTCGCTGCAGGGATAGTGTGTTTAGATACCTCGCTGACTGGCAGACGCTTTCTGAGAGGATCGGTTTCTGGCTGGATTACGAACATCCGTATGTCACGTACGAAGACGACTATATCGAGAGCGTATGGTGGTTGCTGAAGACCTTGGCCGACAAGGGCTTGCTCTACCAGGGACACAAGGTGCTTCCTTACTGCATACGGTGTGGAACGACTCTCTCCAGTCATGAGCTCGCGCTGGGGTACGCGACTCACAAGAGTCCGTCCATCTATTCATTGTTCCGGTTGATCAACGATGGAAAGCAGGACAGGTACCTGCTGGTTTGGACCACCACACCCTGGACACTGCCGTCGAATCTGGCAATAGCCGTGAATCCGCGGTTTACCTACGTAGAGCTGGATATAGATGGACGCAGGATAATCGTGGAGAAGTCGATCGCGCAGTATTGCGTGGTACCCGGTGCGACACATGGAAAGGAGCTCGGCAAGTTCCCGACCGTAGCAGAGTACACTGGCTCCGAGATGGTTGGATGGAGGTATGAACAGTTGCTCGATGCCGTGTCCGTAGACGACTCGGCGGTCGGAGAGAACGGTGAGCCAGGTGCCTTCCGGGTAGTAGCAGGCGATTTCGTTACCAGCGAAGAAGGTACGGGGATGGTACACATAGCGCCTGCGTTTGGTGCTGATGACTACGCTACCATCCAGCGAGAGAACATGACGTTCGTGAATCCGGTCGACACGGCCGGACGTTTCATCGGCACGAGATTCGATGCCATTAACGGTAAGACCGTGTTCGAGGCGAACCCCATAATCGCTCAGCGCCTCGAGGACGAAGGCAAGATGTTCGGCCGCTACCAGCCCAAAGGCTACGAACACACGTACCCATTCTGCTGGCGCTGCGATTCACCACTGATCTACTATGCGCGCAAATCGTGGTTCGTTCGTACCACGGCCTTCAAGGAACGCATGATAGATCGCAACAATCAGGTCGAATGGCACCCGCCTGAAGTCGGGTCTGGGCGATTTGGCGAGTGGCTCGAGAATAACATCGACTGGGCGTTGAGTCGGGACCGGTTCTGGGGCACACCGCTGCCGGTTTGGATTTGTGAAGAAGACAGCGAGCACCGAGATGTAGTGGGGTCTTTTGCCGATTTGGCTGAGCTGATGGGGGCCGATCTGCCCGCTGAATTCGATCCACACAAACCTCACATTGACGAACTCACCTTCCCCTGCAGGAGATGTGGCGGGACCATGCGCAGGGTGCCCGAAGTAATCGACGCGTGGTTCGACTCGGGGGCAATGCCGTTTGCGCAATGGCACTATCCGTTCGAGAACCAAGAGGAATTCGAGCGTCATTTCCCCGCACACTTCATTTGCGAGGCACTCGATCAGACTCGCGGGTGGTTCTACTCGTTGTTGGCTATTGCGGTTGGTGCGCGCAACGAGATGGCCTACCGCAATGTGATCGTGAACGGGCTGGTGTTGGATGCGCATGGACGGAAGATGTCAAAGCGGATAGGCAATGTCGTCGATCCTTTCGCTACCGTTGAGCGCTTCGGCGCAGACGCGGTGAGGATATACCTGTTGGCAGGCAGTCAAGTGTGGTTGCCCAAGCGGTTCGACGAGAAGGCCATTCCGGAAGTGTCGCTGGGTTTCTTGAACCAACTGCGTAATATCTACGGCTTCTTCGCGCTATATGCCGAAGACTGGGATACGGAGGACTCACCTCCTGTTGAAGAACGCCCGGTTGTTGATCGCTGGCTCTTGGGCCGGCTGGATCGTATGACGGAATCAGTGAATAGCGCATGGCACTCATACGATGTAACGGGCGGCATCCGCGCTGTGATGGATTTCTGCGACTCCGACCTCTCCAACTGGTACGTGAGAGTGAACCGCGCCCGGTTCTGGGCGCCCGATTCCAAGGCGGATCCGGCAGCGCTCGCAACGCTTCATGAAGCTTTGTCGACTGTGAGCAGGACTCTTGCGCCGGCGGCTCCGTTTCTGAGCGATGCTATTCATCGCGCTCTCGAGGGCACTTCGGCGCATATGGCACGGTTTCCGGTGAGCCAAGAGCGTTTCTCGCCGGAGCTGGACAGTGCTATGGAGGGCGTGCGCAAGCTGGCATGGCTGGCGAGGTCGGCTCGAGACCAAGGGGGACACAGGGTGCGTCAGCCCCTTGCCAGAATGAGGGTCGCGGTACCGGCTTCGGTTCGGGGCGAAGCCTTCGATACACTGCTGCCGATGCTCGCCGCAGAAGTGAATGTCCGAGAAGTAGCCGTGGTGGAGTCGGACGAGAGCCTGGTTCGGTTGCAGGCGAAGCCGAACTTTAGGAAACTCGGCAAGGTATACGGTAAGGATACTCCGCTTGCAGCGAAAGCCGCGGCACAGATGACACCGAATCAACTCCGGGAGTTGGAAACAGGCACGAGTCAGGAAGTCGAGGTGGACGGAAAGGTCTTCGTCTATCGGCCGGAAGATGTCATCGTTCAAAGAGAGGTAAAGACTGACTGGCTGGTACAAAGCGAAGGCCCGTACGTTGCCGCTTTGGATCCCGTTGTGACAACAGAACTGAAGTCGGAGGGTATCTCCCGTGAGTTGGTCAATCGCATCCAGCGTCTGCGCAAGGAAGCCGGCTACGAATACGACACCCGCATTCGGATGAGTGTCTCGGGTGATCCTGACGTGTTGACGGCGGCAGCCGATCATCGCGCCTATATTTCTGGGGAGACGTTGGCGAAGGAACTCGAGATAGAACGGAACCTTTCCGACGCGGATTTGTCGGAAGAGGTTGACATAGACGGCAAGAAGATCGTCATCTCCCTGAGGTGTTGTGACGATTCACCGCAACTCTAGAGCCTGCAGTAGCGGCCGGATTTGGAAATGAACAAGAAACAGTTGGCACATATCGAGAAGCGCCTTCAGGAAGAGCGCGCCCGAGTGATGAAGGAACTGGGCTATTACGGCGAACAGTTCCAGAGAACGCTGCAAAGCTCCAACGGAGACCTTTCGGCTTATTCCTTTCACATGGCGGACCAGGGAACCGATGCGATGGAACGGGAGAAGCAGTTCCTCTTTGCATCGAAAGAGGGCCGTTACCTTTGGCATGTCAACGAAGCGTTGCGTAGACTCTACAGGGATCCTGAGAAGTTCGGGAAATGCCACGAGTGTGGCGAAGATGTCGGTTTCGATCGTCTTGACGCTCTACCGCACGCGAGACTGTGCATAAGATGCAAGGCTAAGGAAGAAGATGGGAAGGCGTAGCGGGCGTCTGATGTTCTGGGCCGTGGCCGCGGGCGTGGTGGTCCTGGATCTATATACGAAGCATTTGGCAGTTTCGCAGTTGTCCAGAGTTCCCGTACCGGTCTTGGGAGATTGGCTGAGCTTCAGGCTGGTCTACAACCCCGGTGCCGCCTTCGGCATCAACGTGGGAGAACACTCGCGGTGGGTATTCATGATTCTGGCATTGGTTGCTCTCGTTGTGCTGGGCATCATGGCCTATCAGACTTCGCCGGCACAGCGGTTTCGCTTGCTCACGCTGGGGCTGGTGTGTGGCGGGGCGGTGGGGAACCTCATCGACCGAATCCGCAGCGCGCGTGGAGTGGTCGATTTCATAGACGTTTGGATCGGCCGATTCCATTGGCCGACTTTCAATGTGGCGGATATGGCCGTGAGTTGTGGAGCCATTGCGCTCGCGGCGATACTCTGGTCGGAGGGCAAGCAACAGCAAGAGGAGGTTGTGGAAGACGCGGCCAGTTCTGCCGACGCTACCTCTTAGGGTGGTTATCCGGTGGAGCGGATAACTCTTCACGTATCCGCCCGCTCGACCGAGCGGCTCGATAGGTTCCTCGCTGACCAACTCGCAATGTCTCGAACCCAAGTGGCACGTCTCGTTGCGGCGGGAAGAGTCTCCGTGAACGAAGGACCTGCCCGGGCATCGCGCACTCTCTCGCGCGGTGACGCAGTGAGCGTCGAGATGGCCGAAGGAACGGAATCTTCCGTCCGAATCTTGAAGGCCAACCCGCTGCCGCTGGACATCGTGCACGAGGACGCGGCGTTGCTCGTCATCAACAAGCCGGCCGGGCTCGTCGTCCACCCCGCGCCGGGACATTGGGAAGACACGCTTCTCAACGCACTGGTCGCTAGGGGGACTCGTTTGGCCGACGTTGGCGAGCAACAGACCGGCCGTCCGGGCATCGTACACCGCCTGGACAAGGACACCTCCGGTTTGATGGTTCTCGCGAAGTCCGATACTGCTCATCGGAAGCTTGCTCGTCAGCTCGCTCAGAGGCGCGTGAGGCGCACGTACGCTGCACTCGTCTGGGGGCACATTGACGCTGAGATGGATATTGAGGCACCCATCGCTCGCCATCCCGCAGACCGAAAACGCATGGCAGTACTCGCCACTGGACGCATTGCCAGAACCTTTGTAGAGCCGGTCGCCAGATTCGATGTGTGTGATCTGGTAGCGATCCGACTCGCCACTGGACGCACCCATCAGATCAGGGTCCACCTCAGTCACGTCGGCCATCCCGTTGTGGGAGATCCGGTTTACGGAGGGGGAGGGTATCGACGCATGACAGGATCCCAGCGGGCTCGCTCTCGTTCTCTGGAAGTTGCGACGCCCAGGCAGGCGCTGCACGCGGCCCTGCTCGGATTCCAGCATCCCGAGACGAGAGATCTCGTGGAGTATTGTGCCGATTGGCCGGGGGACCTCAGAGACGCGATAGGTGTGGCCGCAGAGGACGAAGACTTGCTTGCTCGCGATAATCTGCTGGAGTATCTTGGCTTCCCAGGGTAGGGTAATAGGTTTGAAGGGCGTTCGGCTCGTGATCTTCAGAGTGGCCGATCTGGTCTTTGCGGTCGAGGCGGCGAAAGTCAAGGAAATCCTACCGAAGCAAAAAGCGACCCGAATCCCCGGGGCCGATGGTTCGGTCGAGGGCCTCATCAATGTGCGTGGGCGGCTGCTGACACTCGTAGACGCAAGGCGCGCGCTCGACTATCCGCCGCGCGATTCCGAAGGGAAGATCATGCTACTCGATATTGTTGACCGGACAGCGGGATTCGCGGTGGACGATGTGCTCGACCTACTCTCGGTTGACAAGGACGCCCTCTCCGGGCGCAACAACCTCCCTGGGATCGATCCTCGCCTGGTCCGCGCAGTGGGTCGCCAAGAAGGCCTGTCTTTTGTTCTTCTCGATGTTGAATCGTTACTTGAACCAATTCTGTGCGTTTAGGGAGGAAGCGTGAGCCATACAGTACTCGTATGCGATGATGCGATCTTCATGAGGACGATGATCAGGGACATCCTATCCCAGGCGGGATATGACGTGGTAGGCGAGGCGGAAACGGGATCGCAGGCTGTTGAGAAGTACAAGGAACTCAGGCCGGATCTGGTAACCATGGACATCGTGATGCCGGATATGGGTGGCATAGACGCGGTTCGGGAAATAATCGAGAATGATCCTGGCGCTCGTATACTCATGTGCAGCGCGATGGGCCAGCAGGCGCTGGTGGTAGAGGCAATTCAAGCCGGCGCCAAGGACTTCGTGGTGAAGCCGTTCCAGCCGTCCCGCGTATTGGAGGCGGTGCAGAGAGCGCTCGACTAGCATGAACCTCTCGCAGTACTCGGAGATGTTCCTCGCCGAGGGCAGGGAATACGTTGGGGCCGTCAATGGGCGCCTGCTCGAATGGGAATTGGACCGAGAAGCTACCGAACCGATCGACGCCATTTTCCGGGCAGTCCACACCCTGAAAGGTATGGCGGCGACGATGGGATACCAGTCGATCGCCGAACTCAGTCACCGCACCGAAAACCTGCTAGATGCGATTCGCGGTGCCGGCCAACCACCGGACGACGATACCCTGGAGCTGTTCTTTTCTGTTGCGGACGCGCTGGAAAAAATGATCGATGCGTCAGTTTCGGGGCGGGATGCTGGCGTGGACTTGCAAGGCCTTGGCACGGCTCTGGACGAGGCCACCGGTGACTTGGCACCGGAGACAAAAGGACGATCTGATGCACCCCGGGACTCTCACGCGGCTTTGTCTAGTTCGACGGCTCCCGGCTGTTGGGTTGAAGTGACTCTCGATCCAGACTGTGCTCTCAAGGGCGCGCGAGCCATGCTGATCCTCAAAAGGGTCCGGGCACTGGGGGAGATCCATGCGGTGCAACCTGCGCTTGCCATGCTGGAGGCCGACGGATTCGACGGTGAGTTCGGCTTTCGAATAGAAACGGCGTTGGGCGAGGAGGCGATCGAGTCAGAGGTCCGGGCTGCCGGACATGTCGCCGACGTGACCTTTGGCGCTCTAGCTGAGGGCCCGATATCGCGGGCCGCTGTAGGGGCGCCCACCCGGCACATTCGTGTGGATCTGCGCAGGCTGGATGCGCTGATGGACAACATAGGGGAACTGGTGACCGCTCGGGACCGACTTTCGAGGCTCGCTCGCTCACGCTCCGATCAAGGTCTCGACGATATTGCGGCGAAGGTCTCCTCGCTGACCGGTATTCTCCAGTCCGAGATCGTTGAGGCACGGATGACGCCGGTTTGGCAGGTGTTCGATCGTTTCCCGAGGATTGTGAGGGATCTTGCCATGCAGTTGGGAAAGCAGGTGGACTTCGTGCTCGAGGGCAAGGACATTGAGTTGGACCGAGCGATCTTGGATGAGATTGGCGATCCCCTAGTTCATCTGCTTCGGAACGCGGTCGACCACGGCGTTGAGCCGCCTGAAGAGCGCGAGAAGGCCGGAAAACCAACCAGAGCGCGCATAGTGCTCTCTGCTTATGCTGAACGCGCCACGGTTGCCATCCGAGTGAGCGATGACGGACGTGGGATAGACCGCCGGAAGATGCTGAGAGCCGCCAAGGAGAACGGTTTGGCAGACGATAACTCAGAGGTGCTCCCTGACGAAATGCTCATGCGCGTGTTGTCTCGCCCCGGTTTCTCCACGGCTCGTGCGGTAACCGATGTGTCCGGTCGAGGTGTGGGCATCGACGTCGTGGCGACTCAACTGCGAACCCTGGGGGGAGGGCTCGAGGTCGGCAGCGAGCACGGAAAGGGAACGACTTTCACACTGCGGTTGCCCGTAACTTTGGCAATTGTGCGAGCGCTCACGGCGAGGGTAGGCGAAGAACGGTACGTTATGCCGGTGACGCACGTAGCGGAGACCCTCGGTCTCGACACAGCGGCGATCACCAGACTGGAGGGGCGAGACGGTATGAATTTCAGGGACGACATCATACCCTTGGTGGAGCTTCGCGATCTCGTGAATGCATCTGGGGAACCGCCTCGCTCCCGTCCCGTGATTGTACTGCAGATTGGCGAGCGGCGTTCGGGACTGGTGGTTGACGCACTCGTCGGCCAACAGGAGATCGTAGTGAAGTCGTTTGATCCACCGAGAGGTACACTGCCAGTATTCAGTGGTGCAACGGTGCTTGGTGATGGTGAACCGGCGTTGATTTTGGATGCAGGAGGACTTGTCTGAGAGGATTACGCTATGGTTGACGTTCGCGACCTTGGGGAACGAGAACTCGATGCGTTGCGGGAAGTGGCCAACATAGGTGCTGGGCACGCAGCTACTGCTCTTTCGCAGATGACTGAGTGCAGAGTAATGATCAGCGTTCCGAGGATCACCGTTGCATCGGTGGATCAACTGCCCAATCTTCACGGCGATCCCAACGATGATGTTGCGGCAGTGCTCATGCACATGCTCGGTGATCTGACCGGGAGAACGCTCCTCCTGCTCACGATCGAGAACGCGATGCTGTTGTGCGACTTGCTCATGCGTCGGGAGCCGGGTGAGACGCAAACCTTCGAGGAGCTCCAGAGGTCGGCTCTGAAGGAAGCGGGCAACATTCTCGCGGGTGCGCACATGGGTGCTCTCTCCGAATTCTTGGGTATGATGCTCTTGCCCTCGGTGCCGACCCTGGTTGTGGATCGGGCGGGTGCTGTGCTCACAACCAGTCAAATGGGTTTTGGTCGAGGAAACGACTTCGTATTCTGCGTTGAGACGGAATTCGACTTCGAGCAAGCGGAGCGAAAGCTGAAGGGACATTTCCTTCTCTTCCCCGATGAGAGCTCGCTCAAGGCGATGCTCGAGGCGTTCAGATTGGACTGATTTGATGGTGGCCAGCGAGCGGAACCGAGAGATCCTCAAGTCCTACGCCCGTCGGATCAATCCCTCGGATGCAGGTGCCCACAACAACCTCGGCGTGTTGTATTTCAGTCAGGGGATGATTGACGAGGCGGTTGAGCAGCTCTCTCGCGCTCTGGAGTTGGATCCCAGAATGCAGGTTGCCCAGCGGAACCTGGAAATTGCTCAACGAAGCTCGGGCCACTTCGAGCGCAGAGCAACGGAATTGCGCGAACGACTGCGCTCCGATCCCGACGATCGTGAAGCTCGCTGGAGACTGGGTCGCGCGTATTCGTCACTGAATCAATATGAAGCAGCTGCGAGCGAATTCGAGGCCCTGATAACCAGGGACCCCGGAGATGTGGCGGCGATGATTCAACTCGCCAACGTCGAGAAGGCCAGAGGACAAGTGACGGCAGCGACCGAGTGGCTTGAAAAAGCCAGTGAGGTGGATGAAAACAGCAGCGTGGTGCGCTTCCACATGGGTGAGATGCTTTACAACAGGGGGTTGAACACGGAAGCGCTCGCCGCTCTACAAAAGGCCATCGAACTGAGTCCTGACTATCCCGAGGCGCACCATCTCATGTCGTTCGTCCTCGGTGATCTGGGTAGGCACAGAGAGGCCAACGAGGCTTCCAAGCGGGCCATGGGCCTTAATCCCGCCTACGGTCAAGCACAGACCAATCTCTCGCTCGAACGTCTCGCTGGCCGTCGTGAGAGCGCAGCTCATGAATCGCTCGATGAAACAGTCGTAACTGATGGCGAGGGGGCTCTGGCACACTACAATCTCGGGCTTGCTTTCAGACAACAGGGCTACTACCAGGAAGCTCTTCGCGAGTATCGTATCGGCCTCGAGGAAGGCGAAAGCAGAGTTTTGCTTCGCAACGCCATCGCCGAGGTCTACCTGGTGCTTGGCGATCCGGCAAAGGCAGTAGATATCTACGACGAACTCGTAGAAGAAACCCCGTACTCGGCAAAACTCTGGAACGAGCGAGGAGTGTCGCTACACCAACTCGGATACCCGGTTGACGCCATCGATTCGTTCGATAAGGCGTTGGAGAGGCAATCTGGTTATGCGCTGGCATCCAACAACAAGGCGGTGGCGCTGGCCCAGTTAGGGAGGTCCAAAGAAGCGGTACGCACCTTCGGAGAGGCCCTGCGATCCGACGCATCGTTGGTGATAGCTCGCCTCAATCTTGGCCTGCTGTTGTTCAAGCTCCGTCGATACCAGAATGCGATGGAGGCGTATCGAGTGGTGCTGGAGGGCGAGCAGGACGCGGCAGTGGCGTGGAACGGTGTTGGGTTGATTCTCAACGAGCTCGGCCGCAAGACAGATGCGCGCAACGCCTTCGCTCGGGCGGTCGAGGCGGATCCCAAGTTGGCCGAAGCACACTACAATTTGAGCTTTGCGCTTTCGGGCCTAGACGACTATGACGGCGCGCTCCACGCGGTTACGAGGGCGCAGACCTTGGATCCGTATTATGTGCCTCAGAAGTTCAGGTTGGCGATAGATCTTCAGTACGAGGACCCCACCATTGCCGTGATACCGGAGCTTTCATCGGACGTGAAGACCGATGCGTCGCATCCGATCGATTTCGATCAGGGAATCATCGACGGCTTGTTCGCAGAATTGGATCGTCCGGTCCCGGACCGCCCGTCGGGGGGGCACAGAGATCAACTGGGCCTCGTGCGGGACTACTTGAGCAAGGGCATGCTGGACCTTGCCACTGCAGAACTCGACAGGTTGGAGCGTCGCGGGGTTGATTCGGTCGAAGTCAAGATACTGGCTGCGCAGGTTCATGAACGCCGAGGGCTGCACGGAGAAGCGCTGGAACGGTACAGGTCTGCCCGCACCTTGGATCCGAGTCGAGTGGAAGCCGGACTGGGAGAGATCCGCCAGCTACTGGCCTTGGGCAGGGGTAGTGAAGCGGTCGCAGACGTGACGATGTTGGCGGAGGAGAGACCGAACGATGTCGATGTTCTGGTTGCTCTCGCCGAGGTGCGACTTGCGGCGGGTGATCCCGCAATGGCGCTCGAATCGATACGGTTGGCTCGCGGACGAGCGCCGCAACGCGCCGACATACTGAAACTCGAGGGTGACGTCGCTGTGGATATGGGCGACCTCGAGTCTGCGCGAAAGGCGTACGCTGGAGCACTGGAGCTGGATCCGCGGTTCGCGCAGGTGCAAGTAGATCTCGGAAAGATCCATGAAGCGAGAAATGACCTGGAAGCGGCCGAGTCCGCTTACCGAGCTGCACTCGACTCATTACCGACTTTCTCGGATGCCGGTCTAGCGTTGGCGCGCGTGTACAGAAATGCGAAAAAACCGAGGATAGCTGTGAACCTGCTGGCGGAGATGCTTTCCAACGACCCTACCGACCTGGACGCCATTCTTGCACTTGGCCAATGCCTTCTCGACGACCAAAGGGCAGGCGAGGCTCTGAAGGCCTTCGAGCGGGTTCTGGCATTCGATCACGAAAACGTGGCTGCTCGTTTCTTCACGGGCGCCGCACTAGCCCGCATGCGTCGCTACCGCTCCGCGATCGCGGCATGGGAAGGGGTCATTGCCCTGCAACCCGACGGTCCACACGCCCGAGAGGCGAGAAGACGTGTGCGCTCGGCACGAGATCTCGACCACATATTTCAGAAGAGGAACGCCTGAAAATGGCCATCGAGGGACCGCTCAAGGAACTCGGCATTCACGATGTTTTCCAGTTGCTGGATCTCTCCAGGAAGACCGGCAAACTGACAGTCACATCGAAAGTGAGACACAACCGTGGCAGCGTCTACTTCAAGGACGGCGCCGTCGTATATGCAGAGATCGAAAGCAACCCACACCCTCTTGGCGGACTCCTCGTGCGCACCGGTAGAATCTCTTCAGCCGACGTCGAGCGAGCGCGAGAATTGCAGGTGAAGGGTGACGAGCGACGGCTCGGAGAGATCCTCGTGGAGCTGGGTGCGGTTTCAGAGCGAGAGCTGGCTCGAGAGGTTGAGTCACAGATCGAGGAAGTGGTGTTCGAGCTAGTGGGTTGGGAAGAGGGATACTTCTCCTTTGAGGAGGGTGAGTCGGTCACGGTACCTGCGGAAGCGACAGTATCGATTCCAACCGGATCGCTGCTGATGGAGGGGGCCCGCCGCATCGATGAGTGGTCCCGCATAGAGCGTAGAATCGCCCATGTAGGCATGATTCCGGATTTCGCCGCGCAGGATCCCGAGGAGTCCGGCGATTACCTGGATCTGCTGCCTCCCGAGTGGGAGGTCCTCACTGCCGTGGACTCGGAGCGAAGCGTACGGGAAATAGCAGCCTTTTTGGGAAAATCTGAATTCGACATTGCGAAGTCGGTGTTCGGATTGGAGGCCACTGGGATGCTGACACTTTGTGAGCCCGCCTCTGAGCCTGAACCTGTGGCGGTTGAGGACACGGGCGTCTCACCGCGTACAATCGAACGCGCTGACGAGCAATTGAAGCGGGGCAATCTGATCGAAGCGCGAGAGTTGGTCGAGGAGGCGAGGAGAGCACACCCTCACGATGCAATCGTACACCTCCTCCTGGGAAAGATAGACCTTGCGGAAAAGCAGCTCGCGAACGCAGAGGAAGATCTCCGCCGCGCGCTCCGTATCGATCCGATGCTGGCAGAGGCGCACCGTCTTCTCGGAGATGCGCTCGCAATGACGGGGCGTTATTCCGAGGCGGTTGAATGGTGGCGGCGTTGGCTCACTTTGAGTGAGCTTGAGGAACAAGAGGAGCGCGAGGTCGAGCGTGTCAAGGAAGCACTGAGGACAGTGGAGAAGCTTGATCTGCTACTGGAGACGACTGGTGGCCAGTGACATCAAGGCTCTCACCAGTGAACTGGCCAGGAACCCGGATAGTCTGGTGTTTCTGGAACTGGCCGAATCGCTGCGTGCCCGCGGCCAGCTGCACGGTGCCGCGAAGGTGCTGGTGGCAGGGTTGACGAGGCATCCTGACCTGGCGGACGCTCACGATCTCTATGCGCGAGTCCTCGTCGATATGGGGCACTTGAGGCATGGCTATGAGGAATGGACGGCAGCGATCGAATCCGATCCGCGTCACGTGGGTGCGCGCAAGGGTTTGGGGTTCCTGTGTTTTCGTTGGGGTGATCTCGATGGGGCGCTCGAACACCTGGAGCTCGCTCTGGCGGTCGACCCCATGGACCGGAGCGTCGTGCAGGCGTTGCGAATGGTCCGTGATGCGGCCGAGAATGCTGCGGTCACCGCGGTGGAGGATGTTGCGCCGACGGTCTTTGATGGATTGGAGGGAGCGCGCCGCGGATTGCTTCTGTTTGACAAGCGCGGCCGCGTTCTGGGCGGCGGAATGAATGAGGTCGGCGGCGGCGACGTGTCGGAGGGTGTAGCCGCTCACGTTTCCGCAGGAGCCTTGGAAGTAGAGAGGGCCGCGCGCATGCTCGAGATGGGTACTTGGGAATGGGTGGCGATCGAGGGGCCGGGCGGAAATCTGCACTTGAGCAGGCCCACTCCTGAAAGCCTGTTAGCGGTTGCCAGAGACCGCAGTGTTCCGGTCGGGCGTCTCTCGATGCTTGCAGAAAAGGCAAAATCGGTGGCGCGCGACTGGCTGGAGGAGCAGCGCCTGTGACCGTGGAACTGCGGCGAGCGTTGGACAACGTGACCCGGGTGCGCGGCGTTCGGGGAGCACTCGTGGTTACCGGTGACGATGGTATGGTCGTAGCCGACGCGTTAATGGAGGGGATCCGTGGGAACGCCGTTGCGGCACTTGCAGCAGGCATCGCGCTTCGGCTGGGTGATGCAGCACTGAAAACCGGAATTGGGCGGCCGCACTTCTATCACCTCCAGGCATCGGACGGGACGTTGGTCGTCGTTCCAGGGGCGACTGGCATACTGATCGTAGTCGTCGGCGACCGCGACCTCAATGTAGGACTCGTACGATTGGAGATGCTACGGGTTGCCGAGGTGGTGCGGTGACGATCACGCGAGCGCTGGAACCCTGGATGATGGATCCGCTGCAACGTTTTGTCTCCGAGGCGGACGCACGACTGACACTGATCATGACACCTGCGGGACAAGTGCTCGCCCAATACGGGTTCACTCGGGCAGTCGATGTCATGGCCGCCGCCGCTCTCGGTGCGGCGATTGCATCCTCCACTCAGGAGATCGCCGGTTTTTTGGGGGAGGAGAAGTTCAAGGCGCTCAATCATCAAGGGAGTCGGCACGGTATCTTCCTTGCGGAAATGGAGAACCCGCGCGGCCGGTTGTTGGGTTTGGTCGTTTACGGACCGGAAACCCTGGCAGGGTTGGTGCAGCTGTTTTTCGAAGACCTCGCAAGGGATCTGGCTCAGGCGTGCCCACAGCAGGAGCCGACCCAAACCGTTCTTTCTGCAGATTTCGAACGCGAGCTGAACGATAGCCTCGCCTCACTGTTTGGACGGTGAGTCATGTCGCTAGTGAATTTCACTACCCGCGAAATAACCTGTAAGATCGTCTACTACGGGCCAGGTCGCTCAGGCAAGACCTGCAATCTCAGGTACATATTCGGGCGCGTGCCTGAGGAGCGGCGAGGCAAGATGGTTTCACTCGCCACCGAAGCGGAACGCACCCTCTTTTTCGACTTCCTCCCACTGGAACTCGGTACCATATCCGGATTCGTTACGAGATTCCAGCTGTACACCGTTCCGGGACAGGTGTACTACAACGCGACGCGAAAACTCGTCCTCCAAGGTGCAGACGGTGTCGTCTTTGTTGCGGATAGCCAGGCCAGACAGCTGGAGGAGAACATCGAGAGTTTGCAGAACTTGCAGGCGAATCTCGTCGACCAAGGTGTCGATATAAGAACGCTGCCCCTGGTGCTGCAGTACAACAAACAGGATTTGCCGTCGGATCTCATCCTCACGCGGCAGGAACTCGATGAAGCGCTGAACTTCCGCGAACTGCGGAGTTACTCGGCAAACGCGCTCAAGGGTGAAGGCGTCTTCGAGACATTGAAGGGGGTGTCAGGGTCGGTGCTGAAGAAACTGAGCGAGGAGACACCCGAATGATCGCTGATCTGAATCCGCGTTCTACGTTCGATAACTTGGTGATCGGTCGGGAAAACGGGCTCGCGGCATCCGCCGCCCGAGCCGTGGCCGATTCCCCTGGCAACGTGTACAACCCCTTGTGCATCACAGGGGGGGCGGGCTTGGGGAAAACGCATCTCCTCATGGCCATTGCCCACTCCATAGAGCAGGCAGACAACAGGCTCTCGGTAGAGTACTTCACACCCGACGGTCTCTCAGAGGCTTACCATGCGGCAGTGTCCGCAGGGCAGGGCGACGCATTCCGCAATCGGCTTTCAGAAACCGACGTTTTGCTCATCGACGATATCCACGCGCTCGTTCACCAGGGAGTTGTCCAGTCCGAGTTGCAACGCGCCACCGCCGAACTGCTCGATCTCGGCAAACAGGTGGTCGTGGCCTCGCATAGCCCACCGCGATCCCTTGAAGGCCTCGACCGCGAGTTCGCGAACCGTATTGCGGATGGCCTGGTGGTCAGTGTAGGACCTCCGGACTATGATACCCGCCTAGCCATACTCGAGCGGAGGAGCGAAGAACGGGGGTCGCGTTTCGAACCAAGGCTGCTCGAAGCGGTAGCATCCTACGAGATCGACGACGTTCGTGAATTGATCGGTATTCTGAACCGTCTGGTTGCGCTGCAGGCCGTTAGCGAAACACCGCTGAATGCAGATGCGGCAAGGGCGCTATACGAAGGCGAGGTAACCGGACCGTTCGGGGTAGAGCAATTTGGTGAAACGCCAGCCCAGACCCGCCATGAGGAAGACGAGTTCGATGATTTCCTCACCGGCGTAACGGACACGGTGAAACGGCAGGTCGATCTCTGGGAGTCGCGACTCAACGAAGTGGCGAAGCGCTGGGGAGAGAAGGGGTACTGCACAGACCGCCTCGCGAGTTTCACAAGTAGTGGCGGAGACATGTCGGTGGATGACGTCCTCAACGATTTCGAGCGTGATGTCGAAGAGCTGCAAACGCTCAGGGCCTCCGTTTCAGATCTCGACGCATCCATTGCGGACGACCCGGCTTTTTTCGATCCCGATCGACTGGTTGAAGCGAGGGGGCTGGTAGAGAAAACCGCCGCGCAGCCCCGCGCCCTACCCGGGCCATCGCCCTCATGGAACCTCGCGAGTTTCGTGGGAAGTTGGGCCAACGCTGTGGCTGTCGAGGCGGCGAAAGCTGTCGCCTCATATCCCGGTTACGAGCGCAATCCGTTGGTGTTCGTGGGGTCGACTGGCGTAGGTAAGACACATCTACTACATGCTACTGGCAACGCGATCGCCGAGAGCGTGGGAACGTCCGTAGTGTGCGTCAATGCGAAGGACCTCGGTGAGGAACTCGCTGAGGCCGAAAATTCGGGGAACATCGCTGAATGGCGAGAGGTTTTGGCGAATGCCAAGGCCCTTCTGGTCGATGACCTGCACCTGGTTGCCGGAAACGAGCGACTGCAGCGCGAACTCATAGCATTGTTCGAAAGCATACGCAGCTCTCAGCGTCAGCTCGTGTGCACCACGGACACCGATCCGCAACACGCAAAGGGGTTGGATCAGAGATTTGTGGACCTTCTTTCGAGTGGCTTTGTCGCGACTCTGGCGGTGCCGGATCGCGAGCTGAGACACGGCCTACTGGTGAGCATGCTTCAGTCTACCGTTGGAAAAGTGGATTCTGTTCTTGCCGACTACCTCGCCGACAGGCCGGCAGATTCCGTGCGTGCCGTGACAGGCGCGTTGGCTCGCCTCCTCCAAGTAGCTGAATCGCGCGGTGTTCCCCCGAGTGCAGCTCTGGCGCGGGAGCTAATCGAAGGATCCGCCTCTGAATCGGTTCGGCCCACTCCTGGAGTGAGGACGAGCGGTGTCATGGTGACGCCTTCGAGTAGTGTGAGAAGCGTGGAGAAGATAATCTGGGTCTGGCCGAACCCAAGCGAAAGATTGATCGAGGAGCTGTCCTAGTGGCGATCAAAGGGAGTCTCAAAGAAGCGTCGCTGCCCGATGTGCTGCAGCTGCTTTCACTGGGGCAAAAGACCGGTCGCCTTTCAATCACCGATCAGTCCAGTATGGGCTACATCTACTTCGAAGGTGGCCGTATTTGCCATGCAACCGTTGTAAACCGGCGCGACAGACTTGGCGATATTTTGGTGAAGAGCGGGAAGATATCTCAGGTGCAGCTGGATGATGCGATTCGAAAGCAGACGGACAACCGCGACAAAAGGCTGGGTGAGATACTGGTTGAGACGGGAGCCTTGTCTCGTTCCGAACTCGACAAGTTCATGCGTTTGCAAATCGAAGATGCGGTCTACTTCCTGTTCACATGGCGAAGAGGAAACTTCACCTTCGAGAGCGACATTAGACCGCACAAGCAGGATTTTCTCGTTTCCATCGATCCCGAGGGACTGCTGCTCGAAGGTGCCAGACGTATCGATGAATGGAGCCTGATTGAAAAAAAGATCCCTTCGTTCGATCTACTGTTTCGTCTGGATAGAGATCGTCTCGAAAGCGCCAAAGTGGATCTGACTAACGAGCAAGAGCGAATTATCCCGCTGCTTGACGGGTCCCGTGACGTCAAGGC
This sequence comes from uncultured Gemmatimonadaceae bacterium, assembly GCA_964580055.1. Lineage (GTDB taxonomy): Bacteria > Gemmatimonadota > Gemmatimonadetes > Gemmatimonadales > GWC2-71-9 > JBDGYW01. The sequence goes on from CAZOJI010000004.1 coordinate 35,337, forward strand.
GATCATTGAGGCAACGGGATTGGTCGAGTTTGATGTTGGCAAGGCGCTATACGGTCTCATTACCGCTGGATTCGTTCACAGGGCTGGCCGCAGTGAAGGAGGCGAAAAGCCGGAGCCTCGCAGTGCCCGCGTTGATGAGCACAGGAATCTAGGAATCGCATTCTACAAGACTGGGATGCTGGACGAATCAGTGCGGGAATTCAGGCGCGTCGTGGCGCTGAGGCCCTCAGATGGCAGTGCATTCTTTCACCTGGGTCTCATTCACTATAGGCAGGGGCAGTGGAAACAGGCTGTCGAGTCTTTTCGGGCTGCTTCGGATCTCGGCGGGGCTCCTCCGGCAGTGCTGCACAATCTCGCCGTCAGTTACGAGAAGGCCGGGCAGTTTGAAGAAGCCGAGGCCATTCTAGCAGATGCGGTAGAGCGGGCAGGAAATGACGCGCGAGTGTTGACCAATTGGGGAATCCTGGCGCTTCGTCGCGGCGATCAACACGAGGCATGCAGGAGGCTGGATCTGGCTCGGGGCTCTGCGGGCGATCGTCCACTGAGCGCCGTCTGGTATTGGGCTCGTTCTCTGGCCGCGGCTGCGCTGGACAGGTTTGACGATGCGGTCGAGGTTCTTCGTGAGGGAATCGAGTTGTATCCGGACAACGCCGTGTTGAGCAACAATCTCGCCGCGACACTCGATCTCCTGGGCAATCTCGAGGAGGCGGAGGATCTGCTGTTGAACGCGTTGGTGGAAGAGCCATCGATGCCGCAGCTGTCCAAGAACCTGGGCGACCTGCACTATCGAAGAGGCAACTATGACGACGCATGGGAAGCTTACCAGCGCGTGATCAACCTGCAGCCGGTTCTCGGTGATGACGTCTACTTCAAACTGGGAAATATCGCTTACAAGAAGCTTCGCCGCGAAGACGCCACGAAGTATTGGAAACAGGCAGTGGAAATCAATCCCGGACACGAGCTCGCGCGCACAAACCTGGAGACTATGGAGGCTCTAGACTGATTTGGCTTCACGAGCATTGCGAATACGGGAAAGTGGGATCGTCGAAAAGGGACATTCAATGGAGGCTTGCCTTTTGGTTCGAGCGGGTGGGAGACAATTCGGACTCCGGGTGGAACAGGTCCGAGAGGTGATAGACGGCTTCGAGGTAGCCCCGGCGCCATGCATCCACGCTTCGGTAAGGGGAATCGCCCGCATCAGAAATGCTTCAGTGCCCCTGGTGCATCTTGCATCTCTCATGACCAACTCTGCTGCACCTGCTGAGATGAGGGATACGGCGGTGTTGGCGCGATGTCAGGGGTCGTTTGTGGCCTTCGAGATTGACGATGCCGACTCTGTTGCAAGCGACGAAGCGACTGCTGCACCGGATACTTGGCGACCTCCCTGGGTGTGCGGTGTCATGAAGACGGGTGGGTCAAGGGTGCCGGTCATCGATCTCGACGTGCTGGGAGAGCGTTTGGTGGCTGCTGGCGAAGTGGGTGGCCGATGAGCACCGGAGATGAGATCAAGATGGTTACGTTCAATGTGGGCGGGCAAGAATTCGGATTCAACGTGTTCGATGTGGAGCGCGTGCTCAGGTATGAACAACCGGTCCCGCTTCCCGAATCTCCCGACTTCCTCGAAGGCACGGTGCAATTCGGCGACGAGACGGTGCCAGTGGTCGATTTGAGAACACGTTTTCAGGTGCCTGCGGGAGTTGGAGATGAGACTAGGATCGTAATATTGGAGTTGAACCGGGGGCGGGTCGGGTTGGTTGTCGATGCCGTGTTGGAAGTGATGAGCGTGCCAGCGGATCGTGTCGAGCCGACCTCTCCGGTGATTCAGGGAATGACGGCGTCATATATCAAAGGGATTGTATCGCTGGGAGAGCGAACACTCGTGATGTTGGCAGCGGGGGATCTGTTGAGATCGGATGAGGTCCTCGACCTGGCTGCCTTGAGTTCGGAGTTTAATGATGAGTGAACCCATTGTCGCGCCATTGCGCGCCACGTATCAAGAACTCACAGAGCGCCTCGACAATGCGCCTCCAGACGCGGATCGGGAGACTATCAAACGTGAGATCATCTCGTTATTCAAGACCGTCGATCAGGGGATCGCGGATCTGACGCAACTGAAGGAGGAAATCCGCACTCTCGTTGAGAAGTACAAGCGGATGTCACAGGGTGAGCGCGGTGAAAAAGTGCCGCAGTTCACGGGCGCAGTTCCGGCCACTCGGTCGGACCATATTGGTGCATCGACGTTTATCGAGAAGGGATGGAGTCTCATCTCGCTGGGCGATTATACGGGCGCAATCCAAGCCTTGGAAAAGGCGCTCAGGCTGGCGCCCGGAGATGTGCAGGCGCAATCGCTACTCGGTTGGGCGCAGATGTTGAACGAGAATTACGATGAAGCGCTCAACAGCTTCCAGCAAGTGCTGGTAAAGGAACCGTCGAACTCCCTGGCTAGGATCAACGTGGGATACATCTGTCTCAAGAAGAGGATCTTCGGGGAGGCCATAGAACACCTGTCCAAGGCGATTCGCCTGGACAACGATAAGAAGGCTACCCTGTACGCTCACTTCTATCTCGGACTGGTTTATCTCGAAAGGGAGATGTTCGAAGACGCTCAGACCTTCTTCGAGAAGACTCTGAAGCTGGGGCCCAACCTGATCGAGGCCTACTATGAATTGGGGCGGGCCCTGTGGTTTTCGGGCGAGAACGAGGAAGCCAAGAACACCTGGGCTGAAGGCTATCGTGCCAACAAGTTCAATCCTTGGGGTAAGCGCTGCAAGGAAACGCTCGAACTGGTCGAGCAAGGGCAGGATCCACCACGCGAATAGCTCTCTTGTTCCTCGTGATGCTGGTTCAGGATCCGTCTGTGGTGCGTGTGGGGCGAGTATCTGCGGTCCATTGGCCGGGCCAAGCCGAGGCGGCACGCACCCTAGCGGAGGTGGCAGATGCGGCTGGGCCGTATCCGGGGATTGCTGGCGGATGGGATGAGTCGGTGCGCCTTGTAATCGCTCCGGACGAGAGAAGATTCGATTCCTTGATAGGTGGCCGGATTCCCGATTGGGGTATCGGAGTGGCCATTCCGGCCTCGAACACAATCGTCCTCAAGTTGACCGGCGACGTCCGCAGGACACTGCTGCACGAGATGGCTCACCTGGCTCTGCACAGCGCGGTGGAACGAGTTCCGGTGTGGTTCGACGAGGGGTACGCGTCCCGCGCCGCCGGAGAGTGGGGTCGACTGGCCGCGCTGCGCGTAAATTGGGCTTTGATGGCTGGCGCGGTGCCGACCTTTAGCCAAATCACCAGGGACATCCGCAGCGGAGAAGCGCACGCCCAGACCGCTTATGCTCTGTCCACGACAGCAGTGTTGATGCTGGAGCGATTGGGTGGGGAGCGTGGTTTGGATCCGTTGGTAAAAAACCTCACCGAACTCGATGATTTCGACCGTGCTCTCAGGGTCACGCACAGCATTACTTTGGGGCAATTCGAGGTGTTGTGGCAGCGAGACCTTCGCAAGCGATACGGATGGGTGTTATTTTTTGGCTCACTAACTGTGTTCTGGACGATACTGGCTATTGTGCTGCTTTCCTTGTGGGCCTCACGTCGCCGGCGCGACGCCGCAAGAAAGGCCGCCCTCGACGAAGGCTGGACAGTTTCTACAGACGAATGGAATGCTCTTTCTTGACGCATATGGAACATAGGATTAGCCTAAGTGTCTATGTCTAAAGGCACTTCGCCCGCGCGGTTACATTTCCGCGGCAGGAACTATCTCCTGTTGGGCGGTGCGTTGGCAGCGGTCGGCGTGGGTTACTTGCTGCTGGCGGGCGGCGACACGACCATTGCTCCGATCCTCCTGGTGCTGGGATATTGCGTGCTGTTTCCGCTTGGTCTGGCACTGTAGCAGCGGGGCTCGAGGGCGAATAGCTCAGTTGGTTCAGAGCGCCTGCCTTACAAGCAGGAAGTCGGGGGTTCGAATCCCTCTTCGCCCATGGGATGAAAGGGTGATGATCACGCTGACTCAACTTCGGGTCACAAATGGAGGTGGAATACCGGTGCTGTCCAAAAACGCCATGCTTCGCGCCACGTTCGCCAGTTTGCTCGCACTCGCGGGTTTAGCGGTATTCACATCGAGTGCTGAAGCCCAGGACCGAGAGCACGATCGTATTCTGTTCCTGGTGCCTGTTCCAATCGAGGAACAAGATTCTCTTTGGGTCCACGAGATGACGGACGAACTCCGTAGACGAGCCCAGGGCAAGTTCCGCCACAAATGGCAGGTGATCGGGACGGACGTGATCAAGGAACTGCTCGTCAATTCGGGGTTTGATACACTCACGATCGTTGGGCCAGAGATGGTAGAGCAGTTTGCCCGCCCCTTGCAGGCACACGCCTATGTATACGGTCAGGTCGAAAGGAATGGGGCGACCCCTGTAGGCAGGTTCCGAATGGTGGACGTCAGCCGGAGCGGGCTTTCCGGCTGGATGACCGTAAGGGGACAGGCTGGCGACGAACCACGTGCTTTCGCGGCCAAAGTGGTAGATTCGCTCGAGAACCAGGTGAGAGCCGCAGATAGGGCCAAGGAATGCAACATGCGCCGCGACCGCTCCGAGTACAGGCGCGCGCGCATAGCTGCTGAGCGTGCATTCGAGATATACCCGAATCACCCCTCGGCGGCGCGATGCCTGTCTTACGTTTTCCAAGGCACGGATGTTCCCAATGACAGCTTGATTTGGGTCTACGAGAAGGCCACCCAAGGAGATTCGCTCAATATCCGCGCTTGGGAAGACCTGTCTCGTGCATACATGCGAGCCGGCGATACCGTGAGCGCCGTTACCGCCATTGAGACGCGGCTCGAGGCCAATCCGAGAGATACCGTCTTGAGAGCACAGCTGGCGGCCGGACTTCAGGTGTCAGGAGAAATAGACCGCGCTCTTTCGGTACTCGAAGAAGGCCTCGAGCTGTATCCGGAAAGCAGGCGCTTCCTCCGGTTGAAGGCTCAAGTGTGCGATCAAGCTGAACGGTGGGACTGTGTCCTGGCTGCACGCACGCGGCTATACAGCGTAGACTCGTCATTGGTGGGTGACACTCAGTTCTACCCTGCGATGTTTGCAATGGCAACCACAGTCGGTGATACTACCGCTATGCTGCGGTGGGCTACTTTGGCGCTGGAGTACCAACCTGAGGAGATGCGCTTTCTGCAAGCGCGCGCGGTTCTGTTACAACAACTTGGATTCAACGATTCGGCCATAGCCGTTCACGAGAAGATAGCCGAGTTGGATCCGTCGAACCTGAACAGCGTAATGTCCGTGGTGCAGGCTCACGTCGAGCAGTTTACGGTGGATTCGACGACGCCGCTGGATACGGCCGCGCTTGCGGAGATTGAAGAAGAACTCCAAAATCTGTTGTCGCTGAGTGACAATCCAGGTATAGCAACGACGGTCGGGGGGGAGTACCTGAAACTCGCTCAGAAATTCGGACAGGCGCAGACCAATTGGAGCATGGTCGTCGAGTATGCAGAGAAAGCCATGGACCACGATCCCAATGGTGTGCTGCAAGAAGCGGGGAACTTCTGGCTTGGTTATGGCCTGTTCCAGGTAACCGTGCCGATGGACCAGCAGATAATGGAGTCGCAGTCCTGTCCGGCAATCGATGTATATGAGAGAAATCTCAGGAGAGCCAGAACCGCGCTGGAAGCAGGAAGAGGCGTAGCTCCGGATGCGGCCGACAATCTACTCCAGTATCTACAGCAGTTGTGGGAGCGGCCGGAGCAATTCCGCGCTTCGTTCTGCGGTGGATAGTGGCTGAGCTTGCAACTGGGCTATGCTCTATCTAAATTTGACGATTGCAATTTGGAGGGGCTGTAGCTCAGTTGGTTAGAGTGCCGGTCTGTCACACCGGAGGCCGCGAGTTCGAGTCTCGTCAGCCCCGTGACGCTGTCTCAGAGTTTTAGGAAACTCGGCCCCGCGTGCTCAACACGCGGGGCCTTCTACTTACCCTCGTGTTAGGAATGTCGGAAAAGCACGTACCAGTCCTAGCAGACGAGGTCCGACGGCTTGCCGAGGGATACAAGCGATTCGTCGATTGTACCGTTGGTGACGGGGGGCACTCAGAGCTGTTGCTGCGGAATGGTGGAGAGCTAGTCGCCATAGACCGCGACCCTGATGCAATCTCGGTAGCGAAGAAGAGACTTCGCGAATGTAACGTCACTTGGCTGAATTGCAGCTTTTCCGATGTTGAGGCGTTGGAAACGATCCGACGGTTCGGTCCCGATTTCGTTCTCATGGATCTAGGTGTTTCCAGCCGCCAGCTCGACATCGATGAACGTGGGTTCTCGTTCCGCCGCAATGTACCTTTGGACATGCGCATGAGTGCAGGATCGGGTCCGTCGGCAGCCGAGTTGTTGAATGGACTGGATACCCCTGCCCTCGCAAGAGTTTTCAGAGAGTTCGCTGACGAGCCCAAAGCGAAACACCTTGCCAACGTAATCGTCAGCCGACGTAAGACGAGTCCGTTCGCGATGAGTGACGATCTGGTGAATGCGGCGCGCGCTGCCCTGGGATCACGCTCGGGGCCGGCAGACTTCGCTCGTCTGTTCCAGGCTGTGAGGATCGAGGTAAACGGAGAGATTCGTGCACTCGAGCAAACCCTACCCGAGGTGTTCGACGCTTTGGTCGCGTCCGGGACGCTTGCAGTGATAAGCTATCACTCGGCCGAGGACAGAGTGGTGAAGCGGCAATTCCGTGAATGGGCTCGGGACTGCGTATGTCCCACGGGCTCTCCCATATGCCGCTGCCGAGGACGAGCCATGGGCACCGAAGTGACGCACAAGCCGCTGCGTCCCAGGGAAGGTGAGATCGAGGGAAACCCCCGTGCCAGGAGCGCCAAGCTCCGAGCATTTCGGAAATCTGATGCGTCTTAAGGGGCGGATTTGGATAGCACTCTGGCTGGCGTTCGCGCTCGTAGTTCTCGCGTGGGTGATTGCGAGGGACACGGCAGGTTTCGAGGCCGCCGGCGAATTGCGGGAACTCAGGGGCCAAAGGTCTGTGATGCAGTCGGACAAGGCGGAATTGCTGCGCCGAATCAGATGTGCGGAAAGTAGGGCGGTATTGATACCGAGAGCCGAATCACTTGGTCTCCGCTTGCCCGCAGATAGCGAGATCGTAATTCTCCAGGCAGCACCGCGAGCGAGGTATTGAGAAAAGTGGCTAAGCCCGCTGTTCGACTTCAGGCAGTGCAGATGGCTTTCACCGTAGGGATTGCGATTCTGATCGCTCGGGCGGCCCAAGTGCAGTTGTTCTCGGGTGCTCGCTACGCAAGCGAAGCCGCACAGCAACAGACAGAACGGGTGGTGTTGCCGGCTCGGAGAGGGGCTATCTACGATCGTAATGGCGAGGCGCTGGCGCTCACCATCGAGAATTACAGGGTTGGGGTTGCTCCCAACGAACTCGAAGACCTCGAACGTGATGCCGTAGAGCTCGCCCGTCACTTGAACCTTCCCCGCCACGAGGTTCGCAGGAGACTGCGTCAGTCGTGGGCACATTTCCACGGGCCATTTTCGTCTTCGCAGGTACAGCCGCTGCGCAGTATGAGAGGGGTACATTTGGAGGGGCCGGAACTCGACAGGTTCTATCCCGATCCGGAACTCGCCCGCCCCGTGTTGGGCCGACCAGCGAGCGAAGGCCGTTCCGCTGGCGGTGTCGAGCGCGTCTTGAACAAGTGGCTCAATGGCAAGCCTGGACATGCGGTAGTACTCAGGGACCGGCAAGGCAGAAGATACGAGTCTCCCTCCCGTCTGAGGGCGTTCCCCGTTCCCGGACATGACGTCTATTTGACCATCGATGCGTCGTTACAGGAAATCGTCGAGAGCGCACTCCACGAAGCCTTGCAGCGGTTTGACGCGAGCAGCGGCGATGTGGTAGTGGTGCACCCCGGGAACGGTGAGATCCTGGCGGCAACCTCACGCACTATCGATGGACGAAGCGCTACGAACGTACTGACCGGCGTGTTCGAGCCGGGCTCTACAGCGAAAGTGTTCACCGCCGCGGCATTGCTGGAAGAAGGCTTGGCTTCATTGACGGATTCGGTATGGTGCGAAAAGGGAGAGTACCAGACCGAGCACCGCACGATCCATGACGTTCATGAGAGCGGATGGCTCACTCTGCGTGAGGTGATAGAGCTTTCTAGCAACATAGGAATCGTCAAATTCGGGGTGCTGCTGCCGCCGCGGGCGCTTTACGAGACATTGCGCCGGTTCGGAATTGGTGCCCCGACGGGCGTTGAGTATCCTGTCGAATCGGCCGGAATTTTGAATCGGCCGCAGCGGTGGAGCGGTACCACCCATGCCAGCCTCAACATGGGCTACGAGGTAGCTGTTACTCCGCTGCAACTTGCTGCAGCATATGCCGCGATTGCCAACGATGGGGTCCTAATGCGTCCTACCTTGATCCGTGAAATCCGCGATCACAGGGGAAAAACCGTGTTAAAATCGGTACCAGAACCAGTGCGGCAGGCAATCGACGCGGAGGTCGCGGCCGGTCTGCGTGGTGCGCTCAGTGGCGTCGTGTATCGGGGAGGTACCGGAGTAACGGCGGCTCTACAAACTTATGAGGTGGCTGGCAAGACAGGTACTGCGAGGCGAGCAGGAGGTGGGACGTACATCGAAGGATCATATACCGTCAGTTTCGCATCCCTGTTTCCGGCCGGAGATCCGCAACTCGTTATGGTCGTGAAGCTCGACGACCCGAAGGATATCTATGCCCAAACGACCGCTGCACCACTCACGAGGCTCGTGTTGGAACAGGTGCTTGCAGCACGGACCGAAGCTCTGGACCACACTCGGCTCTCACGGCATCCTCCACCCAACGAGAGCAAAATCACCACGGTTCGAAAACCCACAACCTATGTGACCGATTGGCCGCCACAAACGTCATTTGACTCGGTCACCGAAGTTGCTGTCCCCGACGTGGTTGGACTGCATCTCAGGGCGGTCGCCAAGATCTTGCACGAAAACGGCCTCAGAATGCAGCTGTCGGGTTGGGGAACCGTTACAAGCACTGATCCCGAACCGGGAGCATTGCTGCCCAAAGGTTCGATCGTGAACGTTTTTGCTGATCGGGACTCCGGTGGATAGAGATGAGACTGAGCGAGATTCAACTGGCTTTAGAACGTGAGGGCCTGCTTGTCGCGGGAACGGATTCCGACGCTTCCATAGGTTCCGTAGCAGACGATTCCCGCCGAGTGGTCGAGGGATCTGTCTTCTGTGCCGTAGATGGTACTGTTATGGACGGTCATAGCTTCGTTCCAGATGCGTGCGACCGTGGAGCGACGGCCGTGATCGTGAGCCGTCAGTTGGATATTTCGATTCCGCAAGTCGTCGTAAGAGATGGGCGAAGGGCAGCGGGGGTCGTGGCACGCGAGTGGTACGGGAATCCGGCTGCACGTATGTCACTGATCGGCGTCACCGGTACGAATGGAAAAACGACCACTGTGTCCATTCTCTGGCACCTCTTGAACACGCAGGAGAACGCGGGCCGAATTGGGACCCTGGGTGCATTCGATGGTAGTAACGAACGACTCTTAGGCTACGCCTCTCTAACCACTCCGGGCCCGCTCGAGTTTCACGCCGTGCTCGCCGAGCTGGAGAGCCGTGGGGTTTCAACTGTCGTGATGGAGGCTTCGTCTCACGGGCTCGATCAGGGTCGATTGGATGCTGTGCGCTTCCTGGCCGCCGTCTACACGAATCTGACCCACGAGCACCTAGACTATCACCCGAGTCTCGAACAATATGCAACCGCGAAGATGAAGCTCTCGGGTCTATTGGACAAAAACGGTGTCGAAGTGGTCAACGCGGATACGGAAGCTTGGAACTGTTTGCCTGAGCGCGAGAACATTCGGCGTTTGCGTTATGGCAGAAGCGTTGGGTTGGACGTTGCCGCCATTTCCGAGGAATTAACGGCCACCGGGTCCCGGAGTCGGTTCCGCTTCGGTGACTCCGAGTACGATGTGAGTCTCCCCTTGCTGGGCGAATTCAACGTGTCCAACGCTCTTGCGGCTGCGGCGACGGCCTGGGGCATCGGAGAAACCCCAGAGAGCATCGTGCAGAGACTCTCTCATGTGCCTCCCGTGCCTGGCAGGATGGAGGTGCTCGCCTCGCGTGAGTTTACGGTATTGCGCGACTACGCTCACACTCCCGACGGCTTCCAGCGCTCAATCGCGACGATCAAGTCGATCACACGGGGAAGATTGTTCGTGCTTTTCGGAGCGGGCGGAGACCGCGACCGGGAAAAGCGGCCTTTGATGGGGAGCATCGCTGCAGCAGCAGCGGACCTCGTGATTCTGACGGAAGACAATCCTCGAACAGAGGACCCCGAGCGGACGATTGATGACGTCGAGGCCGGCATGGAAGGTGTGGAACACCTGCGGATTCGGGATCGTGAAGTGGGAATCCGTAACGCGATTTCACTGTTGAGGGAAGGTGACTGCTTGTTGTTGTTGGGTAAAGGTCACGAGACATACCAAATCATCGGCACGGACAAGCTACCGTTCGATGAGCGCGCCATAGTCACATCGGCTATTGAGGCGTTGAATTGATATCCTGGCCGGCTTCCCGGGTGGCGGCCGTGCTCGGAACGGCTGATTCAGGTTTTGCTGCGACATTCACCTCCGTTAGCACGGATACGCGCACTCTACAGAGAGGCGCAATCTTCGTGGCGTTGGTGGGAGAGCGGTTTGACGGGCACGAATACCTCGTGCAAGCGGCGCGGCACGGGGCCGCTGGAGCGGTGGTTCGCCGCGGCACGCCCCAAACACCGGGACTGCTCCAGTTCGAGGTCGAAGACACCCTGACCGCTCTCGGACAACTGGCCCGCGAGCGGCGCCGGGAGATCGCGGGACCCGTGATTGCGGTTACCGGGACCAACGGAAAGACGTCGACGAAAGAGATGCTCGCGTGTGCGCTGAAAACGCGTTGGGCCGTTCATGCAACCCGTGAAAACCTCAACAACCTCGTTGGTGTACCGCTCACAATCCTCGATTCTCCCATCGAGTGCGAAGCACTGGTGGTGGAGGTCGGCGCAAACGAGGTAGGTGAAATCGCTCGCCTCCGCGACATTGTCGAGCCTTCTATCGGCGTAGTCACTAACGTGAGTCATGGGCATCTCGAGGGTTTCGGGTCATTCGAGGGCGTGTTGGCGGAGAAGACCTCGCTGCTGGAAGGCGTGCCGCTGGCGGTGGTGGGTTTGGAACCTCCAGAACTGGCGTTGCGCGCGGAGCAGCTTGCCGACCGTGTAGTGGTGGCGGGCCTGCAGCAACGGGGCCCGATGGAGCCACAAGGATGGGAGTTGGACGAGAACGTCCGAGGTGTCTTGCTCGTGGGCGACGTTAGGGTCCGCCTGCCGTTGGTCGGCTACCATCAGCTGGAAAACCTCACTCTCGTAACGGCGGTTGCGCGGGAACTGGGACTCGACCTTGCGTCCGTCGCCGCAAAGATCAATGATATACAGTTACCGCCGGGACGGTGTGAAGTATTGACTGCGGGCGAGCGGATCATACTGAATGATTCATACAACTCCAATCCCGGATCGCTGCGGGCGCTTCTACGGGCGGCTTCCGCCATGCGTGGGGAAAGGCGGCTGGTAGTCGTGCTCGGTACGATGCTCGAACTTGGCGCCGAAAGCGCGGCCCTTCATTTGGAATCGGCCGCCGACGTGATGGCGGCGAGACCCGATATCGTGGCTGTTCTCGGAGAATTCGTTCCGGCATTCGAAAGGTTCTCCGAGTCGTTGGGTAACAGGCTGATTACAGCCGACGACGCAGAAGCTCTGGGCCGTTCCGTCGCCGCACGTTTGACGGGCGGAGATCTGGTCCTATTGAAGGGCTCGCACGGAGTTCATCTCGAACGAGCAATTCCTTTCCTGCTTCCACCTGAAGAGACGCCGTGTTCTATCACCTCCTGACTCCGCTGGTTGATTCGTTCTCAGCGTTCAACATGTTCAACTACATCACGTTTCGCGCAGCAGGGGCGGCTTCGACAGCCATCCTGCTGGCATTCGTGTTTGGTCCCGGTATCATACGCCTTCTGTCTTCCAGAGGGGTCGGTGAGGTAATACGGGGTCACGGGCCGGCATCCCACCAACCGAAACAGGGCACTCCAACAATGGGTGGTCTGATAGTGCTCTTATGCACTATCGTGCCGACCTTTCTCTGGGCGCGCCTCGACACCCAATACGTTCTCTACGCTGCTCTAGCGACGCTATGGATGGGGGGCATCGGGTTTGTCGATGACTATCTGAAGGTCGTGGTGGGCAAGCCGCGGGGATTGATAGCTCGATACAAGCTCGTGGGGCAGATCACTTTCGGCATCGCCTTGGGTTTGATACTTCTGATGTGGCCCGTCTGGCCGGTTGAGGACCTGCCCGCTGACGCAACGACCCTGCCTTTTTTCAAGTATGTTTTGGTGCCACTTACGCCGGTCGTCTACATTGCTTTTGTGACGTTCATACTGACCGGCTTCAGCAATGCCGTGAACCTCACCGACGGCCTGGACGGGCTCGCCGCTGGTTTGACCGTGATCGGTGCCGGTGCGTTCGCGGTGTTTTCCTACATTTTCGGTCACGCAATCGCCGCCGACTACCTACACGTCTATTTCCTTCTGGGAGCGGGTGAGTTAGCTGTGTTTTGTGCTGCCCTCATGGGTGCGGCGCTAGGCTTCCTGTGGTTCAATTCGCATCCGGCCCAGGTGTTCATGGGAGACACGGGCAGCTTGGCAATAGGAGGAGCGTTCGGCACAGTTGCTATCTTGCTTAAGTCGGAGTTCCTGCTACTTCTGGTTGGTGGCGTCTTCGTTGCCGAAACGGCATCTGTGATCATCCAGACCGGGGTGTTCCGCTGGCGCAAGAAGCGGCACGGACGGCAATTCGCCGAGCAGCACAGAGTCTTCAGAATGGCACCGCTCCACCACCACTTGGAACAGCTCGGCTGGACGGAACCCAAGATCGTCAGTCGCTTCTACATAATCGGCATAATCTGCGGCTTGGTCGCATTGGCGACTCTGAAGGTGCGATGATACCATCAGAATGGCGACACGGTGAGATCGCGGTCGTCGGGCTGGGTCGGACTGGGTGTGCCGTGGCGAAGTTTCTCTCCAGCAGAGGGTACCGCGTCTATGCCTCGGATGGTGCGGACTCAGAAGCATTGCGAAGGGTGGGACACGCGCTATCGGACTGCGGTGTCGCCACCGAGGTTGGGGCCCATGATCTCGATCGCATAGCAAGATCCGCGGTTGTGGTCACGTCACCCGGAATACCACCCCGAGCGGCTCCTCTGCAAGCAGCAGCAGAAGCTGAAGTTACGATTCTGCCTGAAATAGACGTTGCGGTGATGTTCCTGGGCGGCCTGCCGTTAGTGGTGGTCTCGGGCACAAATGGCAAGAGCACCACAACTGCGCTCATTGCGCATCTGTTGAACGAATCCGGGGTCCACGCCATCGCCGCCGGAAACATCGGATATCCGTTGATCGAAGTCGTTGCGTCTTCGCAAAAACCGGACTGGCTCGTGATCGAGGCATCTTCGTACCAGTTGCACTTCTCATCGCATCTGGTCCCAGACGTGGGAGTCCTCACGAACGTATCACCGGATCATTTGGACTGGCACGGAACCGTCGAAGCGTACTATGCGGACAAGCGCAGGGTTTTCGCCAACGCAACCGCCGCATCTGAGTGGATCCTGAACGGCGACGACTCGACGGTACTGGGGTTGGCGGAGGGTGCGGCCGGCTCGCGCAGCATATGGAGTCTCGAGGGTGAAGCAGACGCGTGGTACGAAAAGTCCGCCGGCATCTTGGTTCTGCAAGGCCAAGATCTGATCGCGAGAGATAGTCTACCCTTGCTGGGGGATCACAACGTATCCAATGCCTTGGCGGCGGCTTTGGCGGCCACGTCCGTCGGGGCGCACGCTGCATCGATCGCACGAGGGCTGCAATCATTCGAGCCACTCAGACATCGTTTGGAGCCGATTCGCGAGGTGGACGGAGTGTTGTGGATCAACGATTCGAAAGCCACGAATGTAGCATCTACCGCAGTCGCGGTTAGAGCCATGACACGCCCATTTGCGCTGCTCATGGGCGGGCGGGGAAAAGGCGAGGCGTATTCGAGGCTCGCGACCTTGCTTGCGAGTAACTGTAAGAGCATTGTCGCGTTCGGAGAAGACAAGGAAAGGATCGCTCGTGAGTTGGGAGATGCCGTCCCGGTCCAACTGCAGCCCTCTCTCAGCCATGCGATATCGGTAGCTGGATCGTTTTGCCGCAGTGGTGACGTCGTCTTGCTGTCGCCAGCGTGTGCGAGTTTCGATCAGTTTACCAACTTCGAGGAAAGGGGCGATGTATTTCGAAAGGCGGTCGAGTCGCTGTGAGGACCCTGGACTCCAACGCCCCTGTAACGGCGTGGGAGCCGCGGCTGCTGGGCATCGTGACGGTGTGTCTGGTGATTTTCGGTGTTGCAGCCGTGTACAGTGCGTCGAGTGTCTACGCGATGCAGGAATTCAAAGATGGTAGCTGGTTTGCGAGGCGACAGTTTCTCGGTGCATTGCTCGGCATTGCCTTGCTACTCGTCGTGTCTCGGGTGGATTACCGAGTGTGGCAACGAAACGCTTGGGCGTTGCTGGGTCTGTCCGTTCTGCTCCTACTCATCGCGGTTCTTCCTTTCACGCAGGAGATCGTGATCACTCGCAACGGTGCGAGACGTTGGCTGAATCTTGGTATAGTGACCTTGCAACCCTCGGAGGTCGCTAAGTTCTCGGTAATCGCTTGGACGGCCATGCTGGCAACGAAGAAGGGCGAAACCGTACGCGAGTTCAAGCGAGGCCTGCTTCCGTTCATGGTGGTAGTTGTGCCTGTTTCGGGACTGATCTTCCTGGAACCCGACCTTTCCACGGCCGGCCTGATAGTGATGCTGGCGGCAATCGTCGTGTTCACCGCTGGAGCCAAAGTCGGACACTTTCTGATTCTCGGACTGATATCTTTGCCAGTCCTTTGGCAATCGATCGCGAGCGCGCCCTACCGCCTTCAGCGGGTTGCTTCGTTCGTGAGTCCGGGCACGGAGCTCGTTGAGGCGAGTTGGCAAATTCGACAGTCGTTGATCGCGATTGGAGCGGGGCAGCTCCTCGGCGTCGGTTTCGGTCAAGGACTCCAGAAGTTGGGCTATCTCCCGCTGGCATACTCCGATTTTGTGTTCTCAACCATCGGTGAAGAGTGGGGGTTCTTGGGAGTGACGCTGGTCGTGTTGCTGTATGCAACGTACATCGCTGTGGGATTCAGAATCGCACGTTTCGCGCCGGACCGGTTCGGAATGCTGCTGGCCACGGGACTAACCTCGCTCATCGGGCTGACCGCATTCTTGCACATTGCCGTGAGTCTCTCGCTCGTTCCGACAACTGGCTTGCCGCTCCCGTTCGTGTCGCACGGGCGCTCGAGCCTGCTTGTTGCCCTCTTCGCCACCGGCGTTTTGATCAATATCGGCGGTGCAAGCCTGCGGGAAGCACGAAGATGAAGGTGCTCTTGGCCGGAGGAGGCACTGGGGGGCACTTGATGCCGGCCCTAGCTCTTGCCGAAGCGTTCGTCGAGGCGAATCCCGCGGTGGAGCCAGTCCTGGTTGGCGCCAGGAGAGGTGTTGAGGCATCCATACTTCCTTTACGATCGTATCGCTTCTACTTGCTCCCGTTGCAGCCGATCTATCGCAATGAATGGTGGAAGAACTGGCGTTTGCCGTTTCTTGCCCTCGAGACCATGACGGAATGCGGTCGGGTTCTGGAACAGGAGACACCATCCTTCGCTGTAGGCACGGGCGGCTATGTTTCGGGACCCGTGTTGTTCTGGGCGCATCGCAGAGGAATACCGCTCGGCATCCAGGAGCAGAATGCGATGCCGGGGCTCACAACGAGATGGCTGGCACGTTGGGCTATGCAAGTTCATCTCGGCTTTCCCGAGGCCGCATCCCAGATACGACAGGGCGAAAACACCGACATCTTCAGTTACGGCAATCCCATTAGGAGGCCTCCGGAGTCGCGTACTCCGAGCACCGTGCTCCGATCGGAAATGGGTATACCATCCCGAATTCCGGTCCTTCTGGTAATGGGAGGCAGTCAGGGGGCCAGAGCCATCAATGAAGCTGTAGCGACTTTGCTCGAGTCGGATGCGCTGAGCCATGTGGCGCTGTTGTGGAGCACGGGAGCGAGGACGTGGGAGAATTACGAGAAGTACAATATGCCTCCTAGGAGAATCGTCAGGCCGTTCTGGGATCCGATTGACGAAGCTTATGCGGTGGCCGATCTGGTTATCGCTCGCGCGGGGGCGATGACCACCGCGGAGCTTTGTGCGTGGGGGCTGCCCTCGATCCTCGTTCCTCTGCCTGAATCCGCCGCTGATCATCAAAGCCGAAATGCGATTGCACTAGCCGAGGCTGGTGCCGCAATCCATCTGTCCGAAAAAGAGCTTTCACCCGGTCGTCTCGAGACAGCACTGAACGAACTCATCAAGGACGATGAAACGCTTGCACGCATCGGAGCGGCAGCGCTGGCTCGCGGCAGACCTGACGCGGCCCGAAATATTGCGGTGGAGATGCTTCGGATGGTGAGCTAAGTTCAAGGGCTTTCGCAACTTCCAGGTTTTTCTTATACTTGCCACCACAAATGCAACTGTTCACCCCCGATGATCCCCGACCCATCCATTTCATGGGGATAGGCGGTGCGGGAATGAGTGCACTTGCGCTCATCGCCAGGCGCCGGGGTGTCAAGGTCTCCGGTTGCGACGTGAGTCCCGACGGTGCGGCCGACATTGCCGAATTCGGCGTCGAGGTTCTGGAGGGACATGATGTTGAACACATAGAGGGAGCGCGCGCGCTGGTTTACACGTCTGCGGTTCCTCGTGATCATCCGGAACTGAAGGCTGCGCTGAAAGCGGGAATACCCGTGGTTCGTCGCGCAGAGGCACTGGGCCAGGTGGTGAATAATGGAACCGTCGTCGCGATGGCAGGCACACACGGCAAAACGACGACAACGGTAATGACTACGGTTGCGCTGACGGCGGCCGGGCTGGACCCTACGGGAATAGCAGGAGGACGTGTCGCCGACTGGCAAGGCAATGTCCGAGTCGGCAGCAGCGATTGTTTTGTCGTTGAGGCGGACGAATACGATCGGTCGTTTTTGGCGCTGCAACCCACGGTTGCCGCAGTGAATAATATCGAAGCCGATCACATTGAGTGTTTCGGCACTATGGAGGGACTGGAATCTGCGTTCCTCGACTTCGCCGGTCGGGCGCGTCGAGTTCTGGTTGGAACGGATGATCGCGGTGCGGCGCGGCTGGCAAAGCGTCTCGACGTGGAGTTTTGGAGTGTGGGAATGAGGCCCGATGCCGACATCAGCATATCTTCTGTCGAGCGCAACAGCGAAGGCACTGGAGCAAGCGTCGAGATGCCCAACGGAACTAGAGTGGAGCTCAGGCTGGCGGTGCCGGGTTTGCACAACGTCCGCAATGCGGCAATGGCGTTGGGAGCCACGCTCGCTCTGGAAGGCGACATGGAGAGCGCGGCGAGAGGGCTGAGCGAGTTCTCCGGTGTTTCGCGCCGCTTCGAAGTACTTGGTACAGCGCGGGGTATTACGGTGGTGGATGATTACGCCCATCATCCCACGGAGGTCGCGGCGACGCTTGCGGCTGCGCGGCAGCGATTCCCCGGGCGGCGTCTCGTAGCCGTTTTCCAGCCGCACCTATACTCCAGGACAGAAGCCCACGGAGAAGCACTGGGCATAGTGCTCGCTGCTGCTGATCTGGTCGTCGTTACGCCGGTTTACGCCGCCCGCGAAGAGCCGATTCCAGGAGTGACGAGTGAGCTGGTGGTCAGAGCTGCTCGTGGTGCCGGCGCACGTGTCGAGTGGCTGCCCGAAATTGGTGACCTAACGAGAGTGCTTGACGACGTGGTGCTTTCAGGTGACGTAGTTCTGACCTTGGGCGCGGGCGACATCACCAAGGTCGGACCGCGTTTGCTCCGGTCGATAACGGAGAATGCGGCATGAAAGCGCGCGTGATTGGCGGTGCGGCCTGCTTGTTGGCGGCGGCATCGGGCATCGCGTTGCTGCCGTGGATGCTCAGTCATATCGGTTTCTTCACCGTCAGACAGGTCGAGTTGATCGGAGTCCGTTATCATTCCCCCGAACGCCTGCTCGAGGCGCTCGAGCTGGAACCGGATCGCAATCTGTTCGATCCACTGGGAGAAGTTGAGGAACGTGCACTCGAACTTCCCGGGGTCTTGTTCGCGAAAGCCAAGCGCCGAATGCCCGGAACGCTTACAATTGAAGTGGGAGAGGCCGTGCCTGTAGCTTTTGTGCCGACTTCGACGGGTTTGCTTGCCCTCGACGCGGCGGCCAATGCGCTGGCATACGATCCAACTGCAACCGGCCTCGACTTGCCGATCGTGCCCCAGGCCGATTCCGCGTTGGTTCGCGTTCTGGCTGCAGTGAGTACGGAGGACTCAACGCTGTACGAGCGGGTGAACGGAGCACGATTCGGCGAGGGAGACATGGTGGTGCTAGAGCTGGGTCGGAAGAGCGTGATACTACCGAAGGAACCGACTATCGATGACATTCGAGCCGTTGCGCTGGTTAGGCGTCATTTGGCCACGGTGGGGCACAGTTACGATGAATTGGACGCACGGTTCGAGGGAAGAGTCCTAGTGCGAGGAAGCGGCGTGTGAAGGCCGAAGGCTTGGTTGCAGGATTGGACCTTGGCAGCTCGAAGACATGTGTCGTGATTGCCGATGCGTCGGGAGACAAACGCCACCCAGGAGCCAAGGTGCTCGGCGTGGGTCTGGCCCGAACCACCGGGGTGCGGAAGGGGGTCGTGAGGGACATCGAGGAAACTACGCGTTCCATCAAACTCGCAATGCGCGATGCGGAACGTATGGCCGGCGTGCAGGCGCCGTGGGTCTACTGCGGTATCGCAGGGGACCATGTTCAGACGAGGCTCACTCCTGGACTCGTTTCAGTATCGAGTGAGGAGATATCACGTGCCGACGTCCAGCGGGTGAATGATGTTGCGAAGGCGGTTACTCTTCCCGACAGCTTCGAGTTGCTTCACTACATTCCCCAGGAATACAAGGTCGACGACCAGGAGGGGATCGCCGATCCGGTCGGGATGACGGGGCTCAGGCTCGAGGTGGATACCTGTCTAGTACTGGTCCAGAAGAAAGCAGCACAAAACCTGCGTAAGTCGGTGGAGCGTGCTGGATACCGCGTCACGGAGCTTGTGCTCGAGCCCCTCGGCGCCTCGCGGGCGGTGCTCTCCCAAGACGAAATGGAGATCGGTTGTGCACTCGTCGATCTGGGAGCCGGGTCGACTTTGGTCTCGATCTTTCATGACGGCAAGCTCCGGCATCTCGGCTCTCTTCCGTTTGCGGGAGTACACGTTACCGGAGACATTGTTCAGGGACTCGGAGTTACACAAAGTGATGCGGAACGCCTCAAGGAGAGGTGGGGGGTGGCGTATACTCCGCTCGTCGATCCGGAAGAGTCTATAGATTTGCCCGGTACGCCCGGTCAGGGTGCGAGACAGGTGAAACGAGAGCTGTTGGCTCACATCATTCACCAAAGACTCGACGAGATATTCGGTCTGGTGCTGACACAACTAGAGGGAGCTCGGTACGACGGAAGCTTGCCGGCCGGAGTAATTTTGACCGGCGGCGGCGCTCACCTGCCTGGGGCGATCGAGTTGGCTCGCGATGTGTTTGCCATGCCCGTCAGAAAAGGGGTGCCACAACACGGCATCAGCGGCTTGACGGACAACGTGGATGCTCCTCGGTATGCGGTCCCGGTGGGGCTCGCTCTGTACGGTTCGTCACAACTCATGCGCGGAAGGGTGGGGGGCGGTGGTGGGGTAGATAGACTGATTCAGCCCGTGAAACGTTGGTTGCAGGAATTCTTCTAACGAACGTAGGGTAAACGAGGCACTCTCATGGTTTTTGAACTCGAAGAGACGGTTGCACAGAATGCCCGCATGAAGGTGGTCGGTGTCGGCGGTGGTGGCGGGAACGCCGTGAACAGGATGATCGAGGAGCACCTGATGGGCGTGGAGTTCATCTCGATCAACACCGATTCGCAGGCCCTGCTTCTGAACAGTGCCGACATGAAAGTGCAGATCGGTAAGAAGCTCACGCGGGGACTCGGTGCCGGTGCACGCCCGGAAATAGGCCGTCAGGCGATCGAGGAGAACCGGGACGATGTGTTGAGCGTTCTAGAGGGCGCCGACTTGGTGTTCGTGACTTGCGGCATGGGCGGTGGAACCGGCACGGGCGCATCGCCGATCATTTCACAGATCGCGCGAGACGTGGGAGCGCTGACGGTCGGCATTATCACCAAGCCTTTCCTGTTCGAGGGCCGCAAGCGCATGAGGCAGGCAGAGATGGGCGCCTCCGAGATGGCGAAGCACGTTGACACGATGATCGTCGTTCCCAACGAGAGATTGCTCGCCGTCGTGGGCAAGAACGTTCCGTTTCAAGAAGCATTGAAGAAGGCGGACGAGGTCCTATTGCACGCTACTCAGGGAATATCGACACTCATCAGTGTTACCGGGATAGTCAATGTGGACTTCGCCGATGTGCGCACGGTTATGCAAAACGGTGGTTCCGCCCTTATGGGCATGGGATCAGCGCGCGGCGAGGATCGCGCTATCGAAGCAGGGCAGCAGGCTATCTCGAGTCCATTGCTGGACGACATTTCCATCAACGGCTCGACGGGCGTGCTCGTCAATATCACCGGTGGAGAAGACCTGACGCTCGGCGAAGTGAGCCAGATCAGCGACGTGATCCACGACGCCTCAGGCGACCAGGCGGAGATAATCTTTGGTGCCGTGACCGATCCTGTCATGGAGGGTGAGATTCGCGTCACCGTTATCGCCACCGGCTTCGATCAGGCTCTCGGCCAGACGGAAAGCCCATTTGCACGTAGCGCAGCACCAGGAGTGTTGCCTTTCCCGCAGCGTCCGTCGAGGCCGCCTCGTCCCGTATCCAACGCGGAGGCGAGAAGCTCCAAACCGGTGGAGGCCGCACCCGAATCCGGCAGCGAGATGCCTGAGATGGAGATACCGACCTTCATAAGGAGACAGATGGACTGATGCGGCGCGAGAGGCTCCGACCGTTTTTCGTTGGAACCGCCATAGTGGTGGTTGGTGCGTGGACCGCCGGGACAGCCCTTGCAGCGAAACGAATCCCCGTGGCACCGCCGATAGTCGTGTCCGCAGCCTATGTGGAACGCGCAGACACGGTGGGGCGCAATGAAACGCTTTCACACCTGTTTGCGCGCCACAATATCACCGGCAGTGAGTTGGTGGATATTCTTGCAGTCGCAGAAGGCCTCGACCCCATGCGCATAAGACCGGGACAGGTTTTTACGTTCCGTTATGTGCCAGAGGAGCCCGTCCCGAACCGCGCGGTGGTTCGTTTGGGGGACGATCACATCCTCACTCTCGACAGGGACACCACCGGTGCGTGGACTGGTGGCACGGAAGAGATCGTTTGGACGGTCCACACCGAGCATTTGTACGGAACTGTAGAGTCATCACTCTGGCTGGCCATCAACGAACTTATCCCTGATTCGGTGCTCGACGCGGGTAGCCGCGCGCACCTCACCAGCGATCTCGCGGATGGCGTGTTCGGCTACGTAATCGATTTCAATCGAGAGAGCCGCCCCGGCGATCGATTCAACGTTTTGTACGAGCGCCTCACTTCGGCGCTCGGAGATGTGCGCTTCGGCCGTATCCTGGCTGCCAGGGTGGAAGTGAATCGCAGGGAACACAGCGCATACGTGATCAGCGACGAGCGAGGCCGCAATATCTACTACGACGATCGGAAACGGTCGCTCAAGAGAGCCTTCAAGCTTTCGCCGGTGGACATCACGCGTATCACATCCCGGTTCTCGCGCAGCCGAATGCACCCAGTGCTGAAGATTCGAAGGCCTCACCCTGGGGTCGACTATGGAGCTGCGCCCGGATCGCGGATAATGGCCACCGGGGCGGGTGTGGTGACGCGGATGCGGTGGTGGGGCGGTTACGGCAATATGGTTTCGATACGCCATCCGCGTGGGTTCGAAACGCGTTATGCGCACATGAGCCGCTTCGCCCCAGGACTCCAGGTCGGTAATCGTGTGGAACAGGGCCAGCTCATTGGGTACTCCGGCGCAACAGGGTTGGCCAATGGCCCGCACGTGCACTACGAACTCATCAGGAATGGGCGGCAAGTCGATCCGCTGCGGCTGCAACAGGACAGCGGAGAGCCGTTGCCCGTAGAGAGGCACGCGGAGTTCGAGGCTGTCAAGGCTCAATATGATCTGCTGCTCTCAAAAGGTACGGCCAGCATCCCGGTTGCCGACCGAGATCGCTGACAAGGCTCTCCGCAAACCTGTTGGTTTTCCGTGCAGCCGCGCCAAGCCCGTGCTGTGCGCGTGCGCCCGAATGAGGTTTCCTGAATGCTGACGGTCGTAGTCGCCGCACTTGCCGTCTTGGGCCTGTCCGGATTCATCTACCTGAGCCGCGAGCAAATGGGACTCGAGGGGGCCGCGCTCGCGACGCTTCGAACAGTCGCGCTCGCCGCTCTGGTTCTGCTCTTGGTCAACCCAGTCAGCTCGCGGCTGCAACCTGGCGGTTCACCCGTGGTGCTCCTGGATGCTTCGCTCTCGATGGCGGTACCGGGAGGGAAGTGGGAGGGTGCGCTCGATACCGCCACGGTGCTGGCAGGTGCTCGGGGAACCATACTTCGCTTCGGTGATGCCGTGAGTCCCTTCGACGATGGGCCACCGTCCTGTGGTGCCAGTAGGCTTTTCGAGGCTTTGCGCACTGCAGTTGGACACAGCGGCCCCATCTATGTGGTCACTGACGGTGAGCTGGACGACGCAGGCGTTCTGCACCAGCAGCTACTGAACGATGTGACATTTGTGACTTTGCCTCGTGATACCGTGAACGACGTTGCGCTCTTGGCGGTGGAGGCACCCGATCGAATTCTGAGAAATGACTCCGTCCCGATAACCTATACCGTGGGTGTCTGGGGTAGAGATTACCTGCCTTCGGTTGATATCGAGATATGGATTGGCGATCGACGGCTCATATCTAGTCAGGTCGATCTGCCAGTTGCTCCGGGAGTTGCCAGACGCAGGTTGACACTGCCAGCCGGAATGCTTCCCAACGGAACTAATGTGCTGCAGTGCAGGCTACGCGCCCGCAACGATCTCGTCCCGGGTGACGATGAACGCATACTTCTCATCACTGTTGCCGATGGTCCCGCGGTCATCGCGTTACTGGATCCTCTCGATTGGGAAGGTCGCTTTCTGGTGGGAGAGCTGAATTCCATAACCAACACCACCGTTCTCGCTTACGCTCACGTCGGCTCAAATCGGTGGATCGATGTTGCGACTGGATATCCAGCGTCCCGCGAGACCGTTGTAGAGGCTGCGGAAGGGGCGGAATTGCTGTTATCTCGTGGCGCACCAAGCATAGCCGCGGGATCGTCGCGCCTGAGGGCTTCCTGGAATTGGCCCACCGTACCGAGTGCATCATCGGCCGAGGGCGAAGGTGAGTGGTACTTGTCCAGGAGAGTGCCCGCGTCCCCTTTGGGCGGACGGCTGACCTCGGTACAATGGGACTCGGTGCCGCCGGTGGTTGGGTTGGGGACACAAGGTGTGGAAAGCCGCGGCTGGATAGGCTTGACCGCGCAGCGAGGGCGCAGAGGCGCACAACGCCCGGTACTGCTGGGCAACGATTCCGCGGGCGCCCGTTCGCTGATGACCCTCGGTACCGGGTGGTGGCGATGGCGCCTCAAAGGTGGTGCGGCGCGCGAAGCCTATCGCTCGGTTCTCGCCGCAGGTGTCGACTGGCTGCTATCCGCGGTTCCGCGCGGCGATGCTGCCACTCTGGTTTCGAGCGATGTTGTCGAGCGCGGCGAACCGCTGCTCTTCCGTTGGGTTGGCAGTTCGGTGCCGGATTCTATGACTGTATCCCTGGCTCGAGATGGCACTGATTCCGTCGAAACACGTGTTGCTCGATTCGGGCCCGACGGGATGGCACAGCTCTCTTTGTATCCGGGAGTATACCGGTGGCATGCTGTCGACGCCGGTGATGCTCGGGGGATCACGGTCGTAGAGGAGTACTCTGACGAGTATCATCCGCGCCACGTTGCGGGGCTCTTCGGGGGAGCCGCGGAGGGTGAAACTCTCGTTGAGAGATATGCGCGCGATAGATGGTGGTTGTTTTTGATTGTGGTGATTGTGCTCACGGCTGAGTGGGCATGGCGCCATCAGAGGGGGCTTCCATGAAAGGTGGGTTGTGGACGAAGATCAAGCGGGTTGCTCTAACCGACGTCTCGGTGCTCGTCAAGGGAATTGATCGCGACTCTTTGGACGATGTGGAGCGCATACTCGCAGAGGCGGATTTCGGACCTGCGGCGTTCGAGATTGCCGACAGGCT
This sequence comes from uncultured Gemmatimonadaceae bacterium, assembly GCA_964580055.1. GTDB lineage: Bacteria > Gemmatimonadota > Gemmatimonadetes > Gemmatimonadales > GWC2-71-9 > JBDGYW01. Next base: position 59,812 of record CAZOJI010000004.1, read on the forward strand.
GGAGGATGAGCTGAGAAGAGGGGCACTCAAGACACAAGATGCGGTGCGATCCTGGCTCAAAGGCCAGATAGTGAGACAATTGGAGGGGCCGGTCGAGCCCGGTAGGCTCGATCTCGGTGACGGAAATGGACCGGCGGTCATACTGGTGCTGGGGGTCAACGGCGTTGGGAAAACCACGCAAATCGCGAAGCTGACATATCGACTCCAGCGCGAGGGTCGCAGCGTCCTCATTTCCGCGGCGGATACGTTTCGGGCGGGTGCTACTGAGCAGTTGAGCGAATGGGCGCGACGGCTGGATGTGCCTTGTATCGTGGGAGCTAGGGGCGGTGATCCTGCGGCAGTCGCATATGATGCCGTCGACGCGGCGGCATCGCGGGGAGCAGAGATCGTCCTTATCGATACTGCAGGCCGGCTTCATACGCACGGTGACCTGATGGAAGAACTCACGAAGATAGTTCGAGTGGTTTCGCGTAAACGCGAGGGCGCGCCGCAAGAGAGCCTTCTGGTTCTGGATGGCACCGTCGGCCAAAATGCCCTCCAACAAGGCAGAACGTTTGCCGAATCGGTTCCGGTAACGGGACTGATAATCACCAAACTTGATGGAACGGCGAAAGGCGGATCAGTTCTGACCCTGCGGAGAGAACTGGACATTCCAATCCGTTTTCTAGGTGTGGGGGAGAAGCTGGAGGACCTGGAGGTGTTTGACTCCGACAGGTTCGTGGAACGCTTGCTCTCCGACTGATGCCCCTCACGATAGACACTCCAGTCCAGTTCTTGAAAGGCGTCGGGCCGCACAGGGCTGATGCGTTCCGCCGGATGGGTGTCGAAACGATTGAGGATCTCCTCTACCACGCCCCACACCGTTACCTCGATGCCACCACGGTGACTTCAATCGCGCGGGCGGAAGTGAATCGAGAAGTCACCCTGGTTGGTCGAGTGGTATCGAAGGCGGTCGTGCCGACGCGAAAGGGATTGCGGATCTTTCGCGCGGTGATCAAGGATTCGTCGGGGATCATCGAATGTGCATGGCCCGGGCAGGCGTATCTAGACCGGGTCATCAAACAGGGACAGCTGCTCCTCGTATCCGGACCGGTCAAGCACTATCACGGCCGTCAGGTCACTCCCCGCGAGCAGGTGGTGCTTGCCGAATCCGGAGATGAGGTCGGCGGCGACGATCTGAGCATCGGATTAGTGCTTCCCGTCTATCCGGCGACCGAAGGATTGAGCCACCGGCTCATCAGAAAGATCGTCGCCGATCACCTGGACGATATCGTAGGATGCGTACACGACACTCTGCCTCGTCAGGTGCGAGAGACCGCGGAGTTGCAGCCTCTCCAGGACGCTCTGCTAGCGGTGCACCGACCCTCGGCGCTGATCGATGTTGAGCGCGGGCGTCGTCGTCTCGCATTCGATGAATTGTTCGACTTACAGCTGGTGGTTGCCCGGGCGCGATATCTCGCAGTGAGCGCTGCATCGGGCAAACGATTCCAGATCAGGAAGGAGCTGACGACGGCGCTGAAGGAATCGTTACCCTACGACTTGACGTCCGGTCAGAAGCGCTCGATTCGTGAGATTAGTGAAGACATGGTTTCGGACAGTAGAATGCACCGCTTGCTCATGGGCGACGTGGGCACCGGAAAGACCGTCGTGGCCTTGTTTGCCATGCTGCTCGTCCTAGAGAACGACCACCAGGCCGTGTTCATGGCACCGACCGAACTGCTCGCCGAACAACACCATGCCACACTGTCTGACCTGCTCGCGCCGCTGGGCATCGTTCCCGAACTGCTGCTCGGGCGCCTTTCGTCCAGTGAAAAATCGGCGGTCAGGGGGCGAATAGTCTCGGGACTAGGACGGATTGTCGTTGGGACCCACGCTCTGATTCAGGAAGAGACCGGATTCCACAACCTGGGATTGGTAGTGATCGATGAGCAACACAGGTTTGGCGTAGAACAGCGAGCGGCGCTCATCGAAAAGGGAGAGGCGCCGGACGTGCTTCTGCTCTCCGCCACGCCGATTCCGAGAACGCTGGCTCTCACTCTCTACGGCGACCTGGACATCTCAACACTGAGAGAGAAAACCTTGAGTCGCACTCCTGTGAGGACCGCCGTGCGCTCGAGCGGGAACCGTGCTGGGATTTATGCCTTTCTCTCGCAGCAATGCAAGGCTGGGCGACAGGCGTACGTTGTCTACCCGGTTATCGAAGAGTCTGAGCGTGTCGATCTCAAGGCTGCCACTACCATGGCCGCAGAACTCGAGAGCCAACTCTCGCCGCTGAGAGTCGGTTTGGTGCATGGCAAGATGAAGAGCGACGACCGAAACGGTGTGATGCGCACCTTTCGAGATGGAGGGCTCGACGTATTGGTCGCGACCACGGTCATCGAGGTCGGCATCGATGTTCCGAATGCCACCGTGATGGTGATCGAGCATCCAGAGCGTTTTGGCCTCGCACAACTCCACCAGCTTCGGGGCAGGGTGGGTCGCGGGACCGAGGAGAGTCACTGCATTCTGATATCAGATGAACGGCCGGCAACGAACAGGTTGAAAAAGTTTGCGCGAACGTCCGACGGTTTTCGGATTGCGGAGTTGGATCTCGAAGAACGAGGACTGGGGGATCTGGCAGGCGTGCGGCAATCAGGTGGATTTGCGTTGCGGTTTGCCGATCTCTCGGTGGACGGCGACCTGGTCGACTCTGCTCGCCGAGCCGCTATGTCTATCATCGATTCCGACCCGAGTCTCTCCCAGAGCCGGCACGAAGCTTTGCGGACACGAATAGAGCGCCGGTACGAACGAGGAATGGAGTTGTTCAGGGTAGGTTGACAACGATAAAAACACCAACAGAAATGCCAAGCCATCAGCTCTCCGTTCGTACTTCGGACCATGTCAATTCCAAATCCCGCCTCTCAGCCCCTGATCACGGTTCAATGAGTGGTGAGTTGTAGGTAGTCAGTAGGGGGCACCAACCCACTCACCACTCACCACTCGCCATCCACCACTCACAAATTCCGCCAAGTTGACAATCGAGATGAGATCCGACTACGATACCCTTCCAATGACTGACTCTGCGCTCATCAAAGAACTCCCGGGACTCATTGGCCAGACGGCAACAGTGCGAGGTTGGGTGACGACAACCCGGTCGAGTGGCAAGATAGGCTTCGCGGAACTGCGCGACGGAACCGGTCGCCTGCAATGCGTTTTCGTCAAGAAGGAAATGGACGAAACCGAATGGGAGAAGCTCAATCAGCTCACCCTGGAGACTTCAGTGGTCTTGAGGGGCGAGATCCGGGCTGACGATCGTTCTCCGGGGGGGGTGGAGCTGGGTGTTGAGAGCCTCGATATTCTGGGAGAGAGCGCCGAATACCCGATAACCAAGAAAGAACACGGCACTGCCTTCCTCCACGATCAACGTCACCTTTGGCTGCGGTCGAGACGACAAGTAGCCATCATGCGCATTCGCCACGAGATCATCCAGTCGATTCACGACTTCTTCTACGAGCGTGATTTCATTCACATGGACACGCCCATACTCACGGCGGCAATCGGAGAAGAGGCCGGAACTCTGTTCGAGACCGACTACTTCGATCTCGGCAAGGCCTACCTAGCCCAAACTGGGCAACTTTATGCCGAAGCCGGTGCGGCAGCACTCGGCCGCGTTTACACCTTCGGCCCCACCTTTCGTGCTGAGAAGTCGAAGACGAGGCGGCACCTCACGGAATTCTGGATGATTGAACCCGAGATGGCGTGGTACGATTCGGAAGACAATATGCGTCTACAGGAAGAGATGGTGACGTACATCGTCGAGCGCTCTTTGGAGCGGTGTGGGGAAGACCTACAGGTTCTCGAGCGAGACACCGCTCGTCTGGAATCGGTTGCCGTACCGTTTCATAGAATCGAATACGGCAACGCGGTCGAGAAACTGCAGGCTCTCGGTTCCAGCGTGAAGTGGGGAGACGATCTAGGCGCCGAGGACGAGACTCTCCTCGCAGAAGGATTGGATCGGCCGCTATTCGTGTTCAACTATCCCAAAGAAGCCAAAGCCTTCTACATGAAGGAGAATCCGGCTGACCCACGAACGGTGCTGTGCGACGACTGTCTCGCGCCTGAAGGGTACGGGGAAATCATCGGCGGCAGTCAGCGCGAGGACGATCTCGACAAGTTGCTATCGCGCATTCACGAGGAGAACCTTCCCCAAGAGGCTTACGAGTGGTATTTGGACCTGAGGCGTTACGGGACCTTTGTGCATTCGGGTTACGGATTGGGACTGGAGAGGACGGTGGCTTGGATCTGCGGTATACCTCACATCCGAGAGGCCATTGCATTCCCGAGGCTCATGACGAGGTTGTATCCCTAGACTTCGGTGCGCTTTGCCTCATCCCATAATGCGTCCAGGGTGCCCAGGTCGACGGTCGCCATATCGATGTTCCGTTCACCTGCCAGCTTCTCCACAATCCGGAATCTTTCGAGAAAACGTCTGTTAGCCTTCTCGAGGGCGGCGCGAGCATCGCAGTTCAGCTTTCGCGCTAGGTTCACGACGGCAAACAGCAAGTCGCCGATCTCATGTTCGATGCGCTCTGGGTCTGATTCACCCGTGAGTTCCTCGTCGAGTTCTGCGGTTTCTTCGCGGATCTTCTCTCTAGGACCGGTCGCATCGTCCCAATCGAACCCCACGCCCGCTGCCCGTTCCTGAAGCCGCATGGCGGCAACGATAGTGGGAAGCGTCTCAGGCAGACCGTCCAGTATGCTGCGTTTCTCGACTGAGGCTTCAGCACATTTGGATCGTTCCCAGGTTTCCGGCGCATCCCCCAAGTCGAACAGGTGCGGATGGCGCCTCCACATCTTTTTCTCGATGGCCGAAGTGACGTCTTCGGAACCAAATGCGCTTTGCTCTTCCGCCAGCACGATCTGAAAGGCGAGATGCAGCAACACGTCGCCCATTTCCGCCTTGATGCGAGCGTCGCTGTTGGATGCGAGCGCCTGGTCGAGTTCCAGCGATTCCTCGACAAAATATGGGCGCAAGCTTTGACGAGTCTGCGCGGCATCCCAGGGACACCTCTTGCGCAGATCTCTCACCAACTCGACGATTCTTCCAAGCGCTGACGGTTCTTGCATTTGCATACTCGCGCCGGTACAATACGCGGTCGGTAGAGAAAGTGTCAACGCAAATGCGTCGGGAGCGGGCCTGGGTCGAAGTAGACCTGGCCAATTTGCAGGAGAATGCACGTACCGTGCAGAGTGCTGCGGGCGGTGCGGGTCTTCTGCCGATGGTCAAGGCAAACGCCTATGGGCTGGGGGCGGTTGAGGTTGCACGGGCACTCGATTCCTTAGAACCATGGGGGTTTGGAGTGGCCACCCCCTTGGAGGCGGTGGAGCTGAGGGAGGTCGGTATAAGCCGGCCGCTCGTCGTTTTTACCCCTGCCGCCCGTGACCAGTTGGACCTCTACCGCGAGTTGGATCTACGCGCGGTGCTCGATGATCCCGACATGATCGGCGGTTGGGATCTACCGTTTCACCTGGAAATCGATACCGGGATGGGCCGGTGTGGCGTGCGGTTCGACGATACTGGTCTTGCAGCGATTTCGTCGCCGTATCTGGAGGGTGCTTTTACTCATTTATTCGCCGCCGACGAGCGTCCGGACACGGTGGCGCTGCAGCATGTCCGTTTTTTGAGTGCTTTGGAAATGCTGGGATGCGAGCCGCGTTTCGTGCACGCGCAGAACAGCGCCGGGTCCTGGCGATTGGACCAGGTGTTTGATCTTGCGCGGCCGGGAATCTTCTTGTACGGAGGGAGATGTGGGGCCGACCTGCCCAAACCAAGAGTAGTCGCACAGGTGCGCTCGAGAGTCGCGAGCATCCGGACGCTGCCGCCTGGCGAGTCTGTGAGTTACGGTGGAGAGTGGTGTGCCCATCGCGAGACGGCCGTGGCCACGCTCGGAATCGGGTATGGTGACGGAGTGAAACGCTCCGTTAAAGGGCGGGCCTCGGTTCTGATAAACGGTCTGCGCTATCCGATAGTCGGTAGAGTCACCATGGACTTCATCATGGTTGATCTGGGCTCGGCTCAGACACGGGTTCGCGTGGGAGACATGGCCACCATAATTGGCGAGGATGGCGGTGCGGAGATCACGGTTGACGAATTTGCCGAATGGGCAGGCACCATTTCATACGAGATCCTGACCGGGCTGGGATCGCGCCTGCATCGTGAGTACTCCTTTTGACTTCCGAGGGGCACCGATTGGGCGTTTCGGGGTTTTACACTCTGAAGAGCCGCGGTCGGCACCCGCGGAATTCGACTGCAGCAGGTTTACTCTTCTGGGAATGGGTATCTTGAACGATGAGCTTGTTACGGCCGCGCGAACAGCACTGAGCAACGCATATGCTCCATACAGCGGATATGCGGTCGGTGCAGCTCTGCAGACAGCGGACGGCGGAGTGTTTTCCGGAGCCAATGTCGAAAATGCCTCGTATGGACTCACGCTGTGTGCTGAACGCGTTGCGGTCGCCGCGGCGGTGGTGGCCGGTGTTCGTGAGTTTCGGGAATTGGTTATCGTAACTAGCGGTGCTTCGCCGGCCATTCCATGCGGTGCTTGCCGTCAGGTGCTCGCAGAGTTTGGTATGAACCTGCTTGTGACTGCGGTCGGTAAGTCTGGCTCGCAACAATGGAGGCTTGCGGAACTGTTGCCGTACGCGTTTGGAAGAGAGGATTTGAACGTATGAAATTGGGGAGGGTGATGGGGACGGCCGTTGCGACCCGTGAGGATCCTTCGCTGGAGGGCGTCAAGCTTGTGGTGGTCCAGAATCTCGGCGTCAACCTGGAGGCGGAAGGAGGCTGCGTCGTCGCAGTGAACGCGGTTGTTGCGGGTGCGAACGAAGCCGTTTTGTACGCATCGGGCTCTTCTGCGCGTCAAACCGAAAGGACGATTGATCGACCGGCAGATGCCGTGATCATGGCGATTCTGGATTCCTTAGAGGTGAATGGTGAGACGACTCGCCTGGCTTAGCCTGTTGTTGTTGGCGGCTGCCGCTTGCACTGAAGAAATAACCTCGCCGGGGCCGTGTCCCGATTTCTGCCCTCCCGCGCAGATACAAGTAGTCGATACTGTGATTGCTGCAGGTATCGAACAGGATAGCTCGTTCTCGGGATACGTGGATACACACAGGGCCGTCACAATGCAAATCACGACGGGAGGCGTGGCCGAGAGTCACGGAGTATTGCGTTTTACTCCCTTCACCGACAGCATGCTCGTGGACACCTCGTCAGCGGACCTGCGCCCCATAATAGCTATTGACTCGTTCAGCGTGAATTTCGTTCTCAGTGCCCGCTCAGCAGATGCCGGCGAACTGGAGCTCCTCGTTCACCGCCTGCCGATCTCGGTGGATTCGACTACGGCATACCAGGATCTGCGATCGATATTCGGCGATAGTGTCGAGCTTGCCTCGAAGACGTTAACACCAGCAGACACCACGGACTCTGTTGCGGTTGTGCTTCCGGGAGACGCTTTCCCGACGCTCGAAGAGGACAGCCTCGTGGCCGCTGTCGGTGTCTCGTTGCAGTCGGTAGAGCCGGCTTTTGTTGACATCAAAACCAGTAACCAGTCCGTTAACGCCGTATCGATCACGCGATTCGTCCAAGTGGACTCCGCGGACGGCCAACCGGCTGCCAGGTCCGACACCGCGTTCGCTGCGTTCGACACCTTTGTGCACTCCGAGATTCAGGCACCGCAGCCCACTGCACTGGTGGTGGGTGGCACGCCTTCAACCAGAACGTTCTTGCACGTGGTTCTCCCCTCGCGCATCGTCGATTCCTCGAGTGTCGTCCGTGCGACACTCATGCTGGTGCCGACGGAACCTGTCGTTGGAGCGCCCGGTGACTCGATCCGCGTACTGGCACAAGCACTGTTGGCCGACATCGGGCCCAAATCTCCGATCAGACAGATACCGTCCGATTCGGTCGAGGCTTACAGCGGACTGGCAACCGTTGGAACGTCGGATACACTGCACATCGACGTCACCCACATCATTACGCGTTGGAAAGATGACGCTGATGCGACGCGTTCCTTCCTGTTGAGGGCTGTCAGGGAAGCAGGCGCCCTGGCCGAGTTTCGGTTTAACTCGAGCGTAAGCGCTCTTGGTGGTCCGGCGCTGCACGTCACCTACGTCCCCCCGGCGGAGATTGGGAATTGATTGTGCGCCATGCAAGCCTGGTTCTACTGACAGTCTGCCTTTTGGCGCCGACCCCGACTCTGGCGCAGAATTCGATATTTGGCGTGCACGGTATCGGTTTCCCAGGTCGACCGGTGAGTGCAAGAGTGCGTGCCCTTGGTGGTGGTCCGGCATTGTTCGACGCGAAGTCGGCGCTCAACCCTGCGTCGGTGACGGGTTTGGTACAGCTCACGGTCTCCGCCAGTTCAGGCACATCGCTGCGGAGGTTCACTGCGCTGGACACCGTGGTGGAAGGTCTCCAGGAAACCAGGTTTCCGTACGCCCTGCTCGGAGCGAGCCTCCGGGGCACGCCGGTGTCGCTCGCGTTGAGTTACTCCAACTATGCCGAGCGGTCATACGATCAGATCACCTTCGACTCGATAACGGTGCGCGGCGAGGACATTGCAGTCGTTGACCAAATTACCTCGAATGGCGCGGTCACCGACATTAGGGGTGCGCTGGGATGGCGATTGATGCCGCGCGTGAACGTGGGTGCTGCAGTGCATGTACTGAGCGGGTCTCAGCAGCTCCAGCTGAACCGGGCGTTTGATAGCAGTCTCTACTACCCCGTTTCGGATCTCAACCGCATCGGTTTCTCGGGATTCGGATTGTCCGCGGGTGTATTGGTCAATCCAACATCGTCCTTCAGTCTCGGAGCATCCGTCCGGTCAGATTCCAAGCTCAAATCCTCGCTGGAGTCGACCGAGGTGGATGCTGTGGACCTCCCTCTATCTTATGCAGCGGGCGTCTACCTGCAGTTGAATCCATCCATCGGATGGTCGGCGACGGCCGAGAGAAAACAGTGGTCGTCTGTCGAAGACGATCTCGACGCCCCGAACAGTGCGAACGCATTTGACACTTGGGCAGTGGGCTCCGGGTTCGAATTGGGCAGCAGCTCCGGCACTCCCTTGCGGGTGGGCGCCAGGTACGCTCAGTTGCCATTCAGCCCAGTAGCTGAACAAGCATCCGAACTCGTTTTCTCGGCCGGCACCGCCTTGACCTTTGCCGGTGGTCGCGCGTCCATCGACGCCTCGGCGGAACGGATCGCGCGAGACGGTGCGGGGGCTGAAGAACGGGGCTGGTATCTGATGTTCGCATTGACCGTCATGCCGTGAAACGAGTCTACCTCCACACTTTCGGCTGCAAAGCGAACCAGTACGATACCGAAGTAATAAGGCAGGCTCTCGAGACGGCAGGCGCGACCCCCGTCGATACGCCCGCACTTGCGGATTCCGCAGTCGTCAATTCCTGCGCGGTTACCCATGTGAGTGTGGCGAAGATGAGGGGACTGGTACGACGTATCGGTCGCGAACACCCCGGTTGCTCGTCGATCCTCGTTATTGGCTGTGCCGCAACCCTCGACGACGGGACAATTCGCGAGATGCCCGGCGTCACATCCGTGATTGGCGGCACAAACCCCCAAGTCGTGCTCGAAGCGTTGGGACTCTCAACCGAGCAGATCGATCCCGTACTGCGCAAATTCAGTCGCGGGAGTCGTGCCTGGCTCAAGATCCAGGATGGGTGCGATGAGCACTGCACGTACTGTGCGACGCGATTTGCGAGAGGTGGAGGTGAGTCCCGTGTGCCGGACGAGGTTGCATATGAGGCCGAGCAGCTGGCGGACGCGCACAGCGAGATCGTCCTGACGGGTGTCAACATAGGCAGCTACGGACACGACGTTGGAGGAATCCGCTCTCTGTCTGATTTGGTGGTATTGCTGGTGGAGCGCATCCCGAGCGTGAGATTTCGGCTGTCCTCGGTGGAGTCCACTCAGATCGACGACACACTGGTAGAATTGATGGTTTCGGACCCGGCTCGGTTGGCTCCTCACATCCACGCGCCCTTCCAGTCCGGAAGTGATCGGATCCTCAAGCTGATGGGGCGCCGCTGGTACGCCGCCACCGATTATTGTGCGGGCATCGCACGCCTTTCGTCTAGGGTTCCCGCTCTGGGTCTGGGAGCCGACGTGATCGTTGGCTTTCCCGGTGAAACGGAGGAGGACTTCTCGGCGACGCGTTCACTTGTCGAGTCGCTGCCTTTCACATACTTGCACGTTTTCCCCTACTCACCCAGGCCCAATACTGCAGCATTGAGGATGGGGCCTCGAGTGACCCCCGACGTCGTTAGGTGCCGCTCCAAGGAGCTACGAGCCATGGTGGCACAGAAGCGTGAGCGGTACCTGAACGATAGAAACGGTCAAGACTGTGATGTGGTTCTCCTCGACCGGACAGGCGGTCACTACCGCGGCATCACCGAGGACTATCTCTCGGTGTCGGCAGCAGCCGCTGAAACGCTCCCCTCGAGATTCAACGCTACGCTCCAACTACGCGACGGATCTCTTTGGGCGCTACCCGGTGTTGATTGAAATGAAGAAAGTCTACATAGAGACGTACGGATGCCAGATGAACGTCGCCGATTCTGAGACTGTGATTGGACTCCTGAGCCGCGAGGAATTCGAGCGCGCGCAAGATCCCGGCGATGCCGACGTCATACTCGTAAACACCTGTGCGGTGCGAGAAAATGCAGAACAGCGCGTATTTGGGCGTCTGGGAGAACTCAAGCGGTACAAGCGCCCAGGGGTAGTCTTGGGAGTTTTGGGCTGTATGGCCCAACGGCTAGGCGGATTGCTGCTGGATCGAGAGAAGCATGTCGACCTCGTCGTCGGTCCTGACGGGTATCGTCAGCTACCTGAACTATTGACCCAGGGAAGATCTGGTGATCGCGTCTCCGACGTCGCATTGCGGGATTGGGAGCATTACGAGGGAATTCCGCAGCACCGAGATGACCTCGTTAGGGCTTTCGTGACGGTGCAAAGAGGTTGCGATTATCGGTGCACGTTCTGCGTAGTTCCGATGACGCGTGGTCGTGAGAGGAGCCGTAGATTCGCGGATGTGGTCCGCGAGGTAGAGTCGCTCGCGGAACGGGGTGTCACCGAGGTAACACTGTTGGGGCAGACGGTCAACAGCTACCGCGAGGGAGAGTACGATTTTGCAGATCTGCTGCGCGCGGTTGCGCGAGTGCAGGGCATCGGTCGGGTACGGTTCACGAGTCCATATCCAAACGATTTCACCGATCGTGTGGTGGCGGCGATTGCCGAAGTACCCGAAGTCTGTGAACACGTTCACCTGCCGGTGCAGAGCGGTTCTTCCCGCATCCTCAAGCGTATGGGCCGCCGCTACGACCGTGAGGGTTTCCTGCATTGTGTAGAGCGTCTCCGAGAATCTGTACCCGAGATCGCAATTACGACCGACGTTATAGTAGGGTTTCCCGGTGAGACCGAAGGCGATTTCGAGCAGACGCTCGGTCTGCTGCGCGAGGTCGGCTTCGACGACGCGTTCACCTTCAAGTTCTCTCCGCGCGTTGGTACCGCGGCGTTGCGACTCGCTGAGCCCTTACCTGAAGAGGTCAAGGGCGAGCGACTCGAGCAGACTATCGCCACGGTCAGGGACATCGCAGGCAGGAAGAACCGTGCCCTCGTCGGCACCACGGCAGAGCTGTTGTTTGAAGGCACTGCGCGGCGAGACAACCAGCTTCAGGGAAGGACCCGCACTCACAGAGTCGTCTTGGTGGAAGGCCCACCGAGCTGGGTCGGCAGCTATCTCCACGTACGTCTCACGACAACCACAGGAGCCACATTCACGGGGGTACCCGTGCGCCAGTTGTAACGATCCCAAGCAATCGAATCCCGGTCTCCGGGTCTTGTCTTGAGACTCTGAGGCAATCCGGGTGCCTGCCATCATAGGAATCGCCCTGGCGTTCGGCGCCGGACTCTGGACCGGACTGGTTTTGGCGTTGCCGCAGATGCTTGTGTGGTTGCTGTTCGGAATCTCCGCTCTCAATAGCCTGAAGAGGCTGTGGGGAGGCATTCTGGCTCTTGCTGTGGCGCTGGGGATTGCCACCGGCTGCGCTGTTTCGAATCGTGAGGCGCGGCATTGTAGTTCGGTTTGGCGCCCAGGCCCGAAGTCCGTGCTTCTCCGAATCGGTGACAGACCTGGGGACGCGGGCAGAACCAGGGGCAAAGTCATCTCTGCCCCCGAGGGATGTGACGGTACGCTCAGATTGCGAGTGGATTCATCGGCACAGGTACCTGGAGGCACACGTGTTGTGGCCGTGGGCGTGTATCGTGGGCGTGGTGTTTTCAATGTCAGCCACCTCAGAGTTCTGACTGGCGGCAGGTCGCTGAGGTACGCTGTGAGAGATGCGGTGGCGAGGCGAGTACACGATCTCTACGGCGCCCGTGCCGGGCTGGTCGAGGCGGTGGTGCTTGGCCGCCGTGACGGTATCGACAGAGCCCTAAGGGAGAACTTCACTCGCGCGGGCCTCGCGCACCTGCTTGCCATATCAGGGCTTCATGTTGGCGTGCTCGCCGGCTGGTGCGTGATATTGGCCCGTGCCCTGGGGGCGCGCCGCAGAGGTTGGCTGTGGGGCACCGCTGTGGTTTGGGTCTACGTCGCGTCGCTGGGTTTTCCGGCCCCTGCCACACGCGCCGCAGGCTACATGTCGATAATTGGGATTTCCCGTGCACGGCAGCGGCATCCGCCGCCGGGGGCGGTGCTGGCATTGGCTCTCTTGATAGTGTTAGCGGTGGATCCCGCTGCCGCGACCTCGGTAGGGGCCTGGCTGTCGGCTACGGCGGTGTGGGGTACTCGAACAGGTGTCGAGGCATTGGGCAGGTTCCGTCTGCTGGGCGCATCGCTGGGAGCTACACTCGCCACGGCCCCGATTACGGCGTTCGCGTTCGGTGCCGTAGCGCCTATCGGGATCCTCGCCAACCTGGCGGCCGTACCGTTGGCGAGCTTGGCCGTCCCGGGACTCTTCTTGAGCCTCGCCGCCGGCGGAATCGTCGCCGGGGGCACCGGGGTGGTGTTCGCACTCATCGAGCGGATCGCGAGCATCGGTGCTAGCGTCCCCGGCGGTAACCTGGTAGGAACGCCGGGTATCGCTTTCGCGATTCCCTGGTTCGGAATCCTCTGTTTGGCGACCTGGCTCCACAAGACGAGGCCGGATTGGGCGATGCTGCGCCGCCGAGCCATTGGTGCAGCGGCGTTGGCTTCGTGGAGTGCTGCGGCTCTGTCGGTCACGAGCAGGAGTGACTCCTCTGACGATCTCTTGTTCTATCTGATCTCAGTGGGTCAAGGCGATGCGATTGCGATACGCACTCCGCGCGGTTCCTGGGCTTTGATTGATGGTGGCCCAAGAACTCCCAGCTTCGATGCCGGTCGCCGGATCGTGCTGCCGTTCTTCCGGCGTCTGGGTGTTGCCCGGCTCGCTGCGGTAGTGGTGACTCACGGGGATTCGGACCATTTGGGTGGCATCCCCGCCGTGGTGGAGGAACTGGAGCCCGAGTTTGTATTGGATCCTGGCCAGCCTATTGGTACAGATCTCTACCTAGACTACCTGCGGGCACTGGATGTGGCCGGCGCTACATGGAGACCGGCCAGGGCAGGGGATTCTTTCGTAATAGATTCAGTGCTGTTCGAAGTGCTGCACCCCTCGTCCGAATGGATGTCGGAACAACTGCAGCCGAATGAAAACTCCGTTGTCATGCGCGTAACGCATCGCTGCTTCAGGGCGATCCTTGCCGGAGATATCGGCCACCCGGTCGAGAAGCTGCTCGCTCCGACCGTCGGGGTCGCTGACTTCCTGAAGGTTGCGCACCATGGATCGGGAGGCTCAACGGACCAGCTTTGGCTGGATTCGGTTAGACCGCGAATGGCCGCTATCTCCGTGGGGCGCAACAGTTTCGGTCATCCTGCTCCCGAAGTTCTGCGGCGCCTTACCGAGGCTGAAATCCCCGTTTTTCGTACAGATCAAGGGGGTACGGTGACGATCCGGTCGGATGGGCGCTATCTTGAATCGGTGCAGGGTGAAGCGAACAGCTTTCTGGAGAGTCTGTTGTGGACCATACAACCGTGGTTACGATCGAGAGGTTCTTTCTCGAAAGACAAAAGGAACACCCGAAGGCTACGGGTGACCTTACCCGCCTGCTCGTCGACATAGCTCTCACTGGGAAGTTGGTCGCCGGGAGTGTGAGGCGTGCCGGCCTAGTCGACATCATCGGCGCAGCCGGTGGCGAGAACCCCTCGGGAGAACAGCAGCAGAAGCTCGACGTTATCGCGAACGAGATCGTTTACCACATGCTGAAGTGGACGAAATTGCTGTGTGTGATGGCGTCGGAAGAGGATGAGGAGCCGGTTCCGATACCAGCGGAGATGAAGCCGGGCAAGTACGTCCTGTTGTACGATCCTCTGGACGGCTCGACCAACATCGACGTCAACGTGTCTATTGGCACGATATTCTCGATTCACCAGAGGGTGTCACCACCAGGGCCCGGTACCCTGGAAGACTGTCTACAGATCGGGCGCAAACAGGTTGCGGCGGGCTATGTCATGCATGGCTCCGGCACTGTACTGGTGTACACCACGGGTGCCGGCGTTCACATGTTCACACTTGATCCGACGATTGGTGAGTTTCGTTTGATCAGCCAGGACATCAAGACTCCAAACGTCGGCAAGTACTACAGTGTGAACGAAAGCTACAACTATCGCTGGAGCGACGGTTTCAGGGAGGTGGTGGACGGGTTCAAGAAGTCGAGCGGAAATGATGCAGTGCAACCAAAAAACAGCCGCTACATTGGTTCGCTGGTGGCCGATTTCCACCGCAACCTCCTCGAGGGAGGAGTGTTTCTATATCCGGCCGATTCGAAGTTTCCTCGAGGAAAGCTGCGGTTGCTATACGAAGCCGCGCCGCTCGCCTTCATTGCGGAACAGGCCGGAGGTGCAGCCACGGATGGCCACCGGCCGATCCTGGATATAGTGCCGGAGGAACTGCATGAGAGGACGCCGCTGGTCATCGGCAGTAAGGACGACGTGGCGTATGTCCAGGAAACGCTAGCCAGGTTTGACGATTCATGAGTGATGAGAGAGTCTCTCCCTCCGGCATTCCCGTAAGCGAAGTATATGGGCCGGAGGAATCCGAGCCGCTGCGTGAGAAGCCGGGCGAGTTCCCGTTCACGCGGGGCATCTTCCCGTCGATGTACAGGGGACGACTCTGGACGATGCGGCAGTACGCCGGATTTGGCACCGCCCAGGAAACCAACGTGCGCTTTCGCAACCTTCTCGAGGCTGGCCAGACGGGTCTCTCGGTGGCCTTCGACCTGCCGACGCAAATGGGGATCGATTCCGATTCACCCCTGGCGGAGGGAGAGGTCGGCCGCGTAGGGGTAGCGATTGACACGGTCGACGACCTAGCCCGTTTGTTCGACGAGATACCGCTCGACCAGGTTTCCACGTCGATGACGATCAACGCGACCGCTGCAGTGCTGCTGGCGATGTACGTCGTCGTTGCCGAAGAACAGGGAGTAGAGCGAAGCGCGCTGCGCGGCACGATCCAGAACGATGTTCTCAAGGAGTACGTCGCTCGCGGTACGTACATCTTCCCTGTCGAACCCTCATTGAGGCTCACTATCGACGTTTTCCGGTTTGTATCCGATGAGGGGATGAACTTCAATCCCATATCCATCAGCGGATACCACATGCGCGAAGCGGGGGCGACTGCGGTCCAAGAGATTGCCTTTACCTTCGCCAACGCTATCGAGTATGTCGATCGGGCGGTGGCATCCAGTCTTCACATCGACAGAATCGCTCCGCGCCTCTCATTCTTCTTCGCGGCGCACAACGACCTGTTCGAGGAAGCGGCGAAGTTTCGTGCTGCGCGCAGGATGTGGGCCGAATTGGTACGCCGGAGGTACGGTGGCAACGACCGCAGCTGTTTCCTGCGGTTCCACACGCAAACCGGCGGTTGCACCCTGACGGCGCAACAGCCACTGAACAACGTCGTCAGAGTTACCGTCCAAGCCCTCTCCGCCGTGCTCGGCGGCACGCAGTCGCTGCATACCAACTCATACGATGAGGCCCTTGCGCTCCCGGCCGAAGAGTCGGCGCGCCTGGCACTCAGGACTCAGCAGTTGTTGGCTCACGAGTCCGGTGCGGCACAAACGGTGGACCCGCTGGGCGGATCCTATTACGTCGAGGCCCTGACCGAGCGTATTGAGAAAGAAGCGGGTGCACTTCTGGATGAAGTGCTGGAGTTGGGCGGGGCGTCGAAGGCGATCGACGGCGGCTTCTTTCAAGACGCTATCGCCAAATCGGCGTATGCGTATCAACGAGCAATGGAGTCGGGAGATCTGACTATAGTTGGAGTGAACCAGTTCCTCTCCGATGAGACGATGACCACACCACCCTCACCGGACTACAGCGCTCTCGCGGCAGGCCAATGCGCCCGTTTGAGGGAGGCGCGAGAACGGAGGGATGGAGCGGCTCACCGAGTTGCGCTCGAGGCCCTTTCCGAGGGCGCAGGTGATGAAACCAATGAGGTGCTGATGCCGCTGATAATCGACGCGGTCAGGGCAAGAGCCACCGCCGGTGAGATCAGTGACGCTCTGCGCGCGGTTTGGGGGACTTACCGGGCATCGGGTTGACCTCATTTCCGGGTCCGGGTAGCTTCGCTGGTTGTTCATTAATCTCAGCATTAGGATACTTGCATGCCGACGTATTCGTATCGCTGCCCCGCGTGTGGCCGCGAGTATGACAGATTACAAAAGATGAGCGATTCAACGCTCATCGAATGCCCCGATTGTGGCACTCCCGGTGAAAGGCTCATTTCCGCCGGTGTCGGTTTCGTGTTCAAAGGCTCTGGGTTCTACGAAACCGATTACAAGCGCGCAGGCCAAACACATACCAAGCACGAGACCGACAAGCCCGAAAAGAAGGAAACCACGACGGTCGACAGTTCGTCCACCAAGGAGCCGAAGGGCACGGAGAAGCCGAAGACCGAGGAGAAATCCTGACCGCCGGGGCCGATCGGCTGCGCACGGCCTTGCGAGAGGTCGTGTCGAGGCTTGGCGCGCCTGAGACCTATATAGCCATCGAGCGGCCTCGCGATCCCAGTCACGGCGATGTCGCGACTAACGTCGCTTTGCAGCTCGCAGGACTGCTGAAGCGAAAGCCCCGCGACATAGCCGAGGAAATCTGCAAGAGCCTGCAACCGATTCTCGGGGAAGAGTTCGCTATAGAAGTGGCTGGACCGGGATTCATAAACTTTCGGTTGCCCTCGGCGGTACTCACCGAAACCCTCGAAACGATCCTTGCGGGAGGTGATGACTACGGTCGATCCGACACGGGCGCGGGTAAGCGTGTGAATGTGGAATTCGTGTCCGCCAATCCCACAGGGCCGCTTCACGTAGGTCATGGTCGCGGCGCGGCGTTTGGCGACGCGATCGCGGCGCTACTCGAAGCCACCGGCCACGATGTCACTCGCGAATTCTATGTAAACGATGCTGGCGTTCAGGTCGACAAGTTTGCGGAATCGGTCTGGGCGAGGATTCAGCTTGCCAGAGGTCGTACTGCTGCGATCCCGGAAGGTGGCTACCACGGCGAATACGTTACCGAACTGGCAAATGCGATTCTAGAGCAAGAAGGCGGAGATTTCGCCGACCTCGAGTCATCTGAAGGTGTCGGGCGCTGCGGAGAGATAGCGGTGCAAAGCCAACGGTCGGAGCAGGACCGCGATTTAGAAGAATTCGGCGTTCGTTTCGATGTAGTGTTTCGGGAAACCGAGGTCTATGAGCGGAAGCTCCTCGACGAAACCCTCGACGAACTGCTTGGCCGCGGTCTCACGTACGAGAAGGATGGTGCTCTTTGGCTCGAGACGAAGCGGTTCGGTGACGAAAAGGACCGCGTGCTCAGAAAGAGCGACGGGACATTCACCTACTTCATGCCCGATGTCGCCTACCACCGTGACAAGGCCGCACGCGGCTTTCAGCGCGCCATAGACGTTTGGGGCTCAGATCATCACGGTTACGTTCCCCGCATGGCGGCAGCCATGAAAGCGTTGGGGCTCGGAGAAGATTTCTTCGAGGCGCCGCTGATACAGCTGGTTCGTGTCATGCGCGGCGGCAAGGAGATCAAGTTCTCGAAACGGGCCGGTACCTTCGTGACACTCCGGGATCTGGTAGATGCCGCCGGAGTGGACGCCGCCAGATATTTCTTCTTGATGCGCAAAGGAGACGCGCAGTTCGTGTTCGACCTGGATCTCGCCACGAAGCAGTCGGAGGAAAACCCGGTCTACTACGTCCAGTACGCGCATACGAGAATGGCCGGCATCTTCCGCAAGGCGGAGCTAGAGCCGAGCGCAGTGTCCACCACCGGCGTAGAACTCTCGCTGCTGGAGGAGGAAGACGAACAGGAGTTGATGAAGCACCTCGCGGAATTTCCCGGCGTGGTGAGCAAGGCCGCGGAGACTCTCGAACCACACCGGATTGTAGCATATGTTGATGAATTGGCGCGTCTGGTCAACGGATGGTATCACCGTCACCGCGTGGTCGGAGCCAAGAGCGGCCTCGAGGCGGCGCGGTTGGTCCTGGTGCGTGCGAGCCAGATCGTGCTTGCGAACGGACTCAACCTATTGGGCGTAAGCGCCCCGGAGAGAATGTAAAATTGTCATTACTTATCGTTGGAAGCGTAGCACTCGATTCGGTAGATACGCCGGCCGGTTCCAGAACCGATGCGCTCGGCGGCTCAGCTCTATATTTCAGCAGGGCTGCAGCCCTGCTGCATCCAGTTCAAGCGGTCGGAGTTGTGGGCAACGACTATCCGATGGAAGCGTTGGATGAGCTGGCAAAGAGGGGAGTGGACGTATCGGGGATCGAGCGAAAGGATGGAGAGAGCTTCCGTTGGAAGGGCAAGTATGCGGCGAACTTGATTGACCGAGAGACGCTCGACACCAAGCTTGGCGTCTTTGCGGAGTTCAGACCGAACATACCGGACGCCTTCCGCGACGCCCGCTACGTCTTTCTGGGCAACATAGACCCCGAACTGCAGTTGAACGTATTGGATCAGATCAAGAATCCCGCTTTCGTCGTGTGCGATACTATGAACTTCTGGATAGATGGCAAACGGGATGCCCTGCTGGAGTTGCTGAAACGCACGGATGTTTTGATGGTGAACGACAGCGAAGCGCTCCAGCTTTCGGAACAACACAACGTATACAGAGCGGCGAGTTGGATTCTACGGCACGGCCCCCGCACGGCGGTGATAAAACAAGGGGGATACGGTGCCTTCCTACTCGATGAAGGACGCGTCTTCTATGTGCCTGCGTTGCCGCTCGAGGATGTTGTAGATCCGACGGGCGCCGGAGACTCATTCGCGGGCGGGTTCATGGGGCACGTCGCGCGGACCGACGATTTCTCTCACGCGACGCTCAGGCAGGCGATGGTTTATGGAGCTGCCATGGGAGCGTTTGCCGTGGAGCGCTTTTCTATCGAACGGTTCGACGGAATATCACTCGGCGAGGTTGCGGAACGTGTTCAAAGATTCGCCGACCTGGTGATGTTCGAGGTAGGTTGAGAAGCTCACTGGTGAGGAGACCGATATCTTGAGTACGGCAGGTAGATACAAAGACGCCGGCGTCGACCTGGATGCTGCGGATTCGGCGAAACGCCGAATCGCGGCTGCCGTGACGTCCACTCACACGCCGCTCACGGTTGGCGAGTTTGGATCGTTTGGTGGAATGGTGCGATTGCCTCGAGATGTCGAAAAACCGGTTTTGGTGATGAGCACGGACGGAGTTGGCACGAAGGTTCTCGTTGCGGTGATTGCCGGGCGTCACGACACGGTCGGTGAAGACCTCGTGAACCATTCCGTGAACGATATATTGGTGCAGGGAGCCAGGCCCCTGGCGTTTCTAGACTACATAGCCGGCGCGGAGTTGGATACGGAGACCCTGGCGGCACTCGTCGACGGCGTGGCACGTGGATGCAGGAACCACAACATGTCGTTGGCTGGAGGCGAAACGGCGCAGATGCCGGACCTCTATGATTCCGGGCACTACGATCTGGCGGGTACGATAGTAGGTGTCGTCTCGGAGGATCGAGCGTTGTTTGGTGACAACGTAGAAGTGGGTGACGTGCTCATTGGATACGCATCCAACGGTCTGCATACGAACGGCTATACGCTCGCGAGGCAGGTATTCTTCCGGGATTTGGGCCTTCAGGTCGACAGCCTTGTGGCTGAGGCAGGTGAGACAGCCGGCGACATGTTACTCGCCGTTCACACCAGCTACTTTGCCGCCGTCGAGCCGATACTGAGCCGGTTGCATTCGCTGGCGCACATTACGGGGGGCGGTATTCCAGGCAATTTGCCGCGCTCGCTGCCGGAGGGGTGTGGGGCAAGGATCGAAAAGGGATCATGGTCGATCCCTCCCGTCTTCGGGATCATCCAACGTGCCGGAAAGGTCGAGGAGACGGAGATGTTTCGCGTCTTCAACATGGGCGTCGGCCTGATTGCTGCTTCCCCCGAAGACAGCGTAGACTCTGTGCGAGAAGCGGCCGCGAGAGCCGGCATTGACACATGGGTGATTGGCGAGGTAGTCGCAGGCGAGGGTGTTGAGATAGCGTGACCGAGCAGGAGGCAATGAAACGAGCGCTGCAGCTCGCTGAGCGCGGGTGGGGCCGAGTGTCGCCAAATCCAATGGTCGGCGCGATCCTGCTGCAGGACGGCGAAGTGGTCGGAGAGGGGTGCCACTGCGAGTTTGGCAGCGAACACGCTGAGGTGCAGGCCCTGTCCGCTTGCAACGATCCAACCGGGACCACATGCGTTGTAACGCTCGAGCCCTGTTGCCACTACGGGAAGACGCCTCCGTGCACGCAGAAGCTGCTGGAGGCCGGTGTTCGTCGCGTGGTATATGCCGTGCCCGATCCGAGTGAGGATGCTGGGGGCGGTAGTGAACTGCTGCGGTCGGTCGGTATCGAAGTTGAAGCGGGCTTGGAAGCGAGTGCGGTGGCGGCTCTGATAGCGCCGTTTCTCTGGAGCAAAGTTCGCAAAGATCGTCCCTTTGTGGCCCTGAAGCTGGCAGCGTCTCTCGATGGCTACACGGCCGACAGCACCGGAAGGTCACAGTGGATCTCCAGCTCGGAAGCACGCGATTACGTTCATTGGCTTCGTGCCGGCTTCGACGCAATAGCAGTGGGACGGGGAACGGCGAAAGCAGATGACCCGCAGTTGACGGCCAGGGGCAGCGTCGCGCCGAGGGTCGCTCCGACGCGCGTGGTGTTCGGTCGAACAGGGCGTCTGAATAGAAGCCTGCAACTGGTACGAACTGCCGACGAAGTGCCAACGGTCTACATCGCGAGTCCCGCTGCAGTGGAGCAGACTGCGAAAGAACTGAAGGGATCCGCGGTGGAACTGGTGGCCGCTGAGAACCTCGAGTCGGGTGTGTCGGCGCTCAGGAGAAGAGGCATCCAGTCGCTTCTGGTCGAAGGAGGATCCCGGCTGGCCGGTTCACTGCTGCAAGCCGGGTTGGTAGATCGCATCTACTGGATTCAGGCGCCTATCCTACTCGGCCAGGGAACGCAGGCCTTTGGAGCCAGAGCCGCGACTCCACTCGCGAGGGCGGCCCGATGGGTGCCAACCGAGCGTAAGAGTCTTGGCGATAGTAACTTACTTGTTGTGGATAAGGAACTATGTTTACGGGAATAGTGACAGAAGTCGGTAAGGTCGTTGACGTGCGTCGCGAAGCTGATCGCCTGGCGTTCCGCGTCGAGTCGGACTACGACGACCTCATAGAAGGCGAGAGCATCGCGGTCGGCGGTGCATGTCTCACGGTGGTGTCTTGCGGAGATTCCTGGTTTGAGGTCGAAGCCATCGTTACCACACGGAGTCGCACGTGGTTCGGGGATCTTCAGGTCGGGGACGAGGTGAACCTCGAGCGGGCGCTGAAGGTCGGTGACCGTCTCGGTGGGCACTTCGTGCAAGGTCATGTGGACGCGGTCGGTGAGGTGCGCCGCACCAAGACCGAGGCTGACGCGTTGCTGTTGGACGTTTTGGTACCCGACGAGATAGATGAGTTGACGGTCCCACACGGGTCCATCTCGATTGACGGTGTGAGCCTTACCGTAAACGCGACGCCGGAACCCAAGGTTGTCCAGGTTGCGCTGATCCCGTACACGCTGGAGCATACCACTCTGGGCAAACTCGAGCCGGGCGACAGAGTCCACCTCGAAGGGGACATGATCGGGAAGTACGTGCGCCAACTGCTGCGCGAGCGCCAGAGCGAAGACCCCAACTAAGACAAAGCAAGATGACGTTTGGAACGATAGAGCAGGCACTCGACGACATCCGCCAAGGGCGGCTCGTCATCGTTGCCGACGACGAAGACAGAGAATCCGAAGGCGATCTCATTGGGGCCGCCGAGAGGGTGACGCCGGAGATGATCAACTTCATGGCGACCCGAGGGCGCGGTCTCATTTGCATGCCGATAATGCCGGAACGCTGTGAGGCGTTGAATCTCCCGCAGATGACTGATGATAACAACGAGGCCCACGAAACCGCGTTCACCGTGAGCGTCGACGCCGCTCGGCGGTTCGGGGTCACCACTGGTATCTCCGCTGCGGATCGGGCGAAAACAATCCAGGTGGTAGTCGACCCGGATACCAAACCGTCCGACTTGAGAAGACCGGGACACGTATTCCCCCTGCGAGCTCGCCCTGGGGGTGTGCTGCGCCGAGTGGGGCATACCGAGGCGAGCGTGGATCTAGCCAGACTAGCGGGTTTGGCGCCGGCTGGCGTGTTGTGCGAGATAATCTCGGACGACGGTACCATGATGCGTCGCCCTCAATTGGAGGTTTTCGCTCGGGAACACGGGTTGACCTTCGTGACCGTAGCGCAGCTCGTGGGCTATCGGCTTCAGAATGAACGTCTGGTGCACCGCGTGGCGGAGGCTCGGCTCCCGACCGAACATGGTGATTTCCGAGTCATCGGTTATGAGAACGATGTAGATAATGCCGAACACCTTGCTCTCGTGTTCGGTGACGTGAACGGTACCAGTGGTACGCTCGTACGCATGCACTCCAAGTGTCTGACCGGCGATGTGTTCGACTCTCAGCGTTGTGATTGCGGATGGCAGTTGCGCAGCGCGATGCGCATCATCGCTGATGAGGGAGCCGGGGTGATCGTCTATTTGGACCAGGAGGGCAGAGGCATCGGTCTCCTCAACAAGCTCAAGGCGTACGAGCTCCAGGATTGCGGACAAGATACTGTGGAGGCAAACGAACAGTTGGGGTTCGCTCCGGATCTGCGGGACTACGGGATAGGTGCGCAGATCCTGATGGATCTCGGACTGACGTCGATCCGGGTTCTCACCAACAACCCGCACAAGCTGGTGGGATTGGACGGTTACGGCCTGGAAATTGTCGAGAGAGTGCCGATCGTCGCCGATCCGAACGACAACAACCGTAGCTATCTGGAAGTGAAGAAATCCAAGCTCGGTCATCTCTTCGCACATTGACGATGCCGAACGGAACAGACGTGACCTACAGTAGCGACTGGCGCACACTGATAGTGGCTAGTCGCTTCAATGAGGTGGTGACGCGTCGTCTACTCGCGGGAGCGCTCGACACCCTGAAGTCTGTCGGGCTCGACAGGGACAACGTGGACGTGATATGGGTCCCGGGAGCATTCGAGATCCCGGTCGTCGTACACAAGGGGTTGGCGACTGGCAAATACACCCTCGCATTGGCACTTGGCGCTGTTATCCGCGGGGAGACTACTCACAACGAATACATCGCTACCGAAGCCGCTCGCGGCATCGGAGAGGCGGCAATTCGCTATTCCACGCCCGTAGGATTCGGCTTGCTAACCTGCGACACGATGGAGCAGGCGTTGGCTCGTAGCGGTGGGGAGGCGGGCAACAAGGGAGCCGATGCCGCGCAGGCTGCGATCGAGACGGTGAGGGCCTTGATGAGCTTGAGCGGTAGTGCTGAGACCTGAGACAAAGGCTCGCGCTCGCGCACTGCAATTGTTATATGCCTGGGAAGTGCGAGGGAAACCGCCAATCGAACGAGTCATACACGATATCCGAAGCTGGGACCCGGGACTCGCGCGCGAACACGAAGATGCTGAGCAAAAGGCATTGGCCGTGTCACTAGTCGCGGAGCGACTCGACGCTGAGATTGGACGTGCCGCTGACAATTGGCGGTTGGAGCGGATAGGAGTAAACGAGCGCAACATTCTTCGGCTTGCGCTGCATGAGCTCGAGGCGGCGGAAGTGCCGCCGAGAGTGGCCATCAGCGAGGCCGTACGGCTGGCGCAGTGGTTTGCTGCGGCACAGGCGCCTGCGTTCGTGAACGGCGTGCTGGACAGGCTGGCTCGCGAACGTCGATACCTGTGAAGATTCTGGCAGTCAACTGGCTCGATCTCGAGAACCCTCAGGCAGGGGGCGCCGAAATCCACTTTTTCGAGGTGTTCGGGCGCTTGGTGGAGCGTGGGCACGACGTGATGCTCCTAACCTCCGGGTGGCGGGGGGCGGCGCGCCAAGCCAGCGTTTCCGGAATAGAGGTGCGTCGTTTTGGCGGCAGGTACTCTTTCGCGGTCCATGGGCCCGGCGCAGTGAAGGCTGCACTCGAAGAGTGTGACTTCGACATCGTGGTTGAGGATATCAACAAGCTACCGTTATTCGTGAAGTCGCTCACCCAGCTGCCGGTATACGTGGTTGTGCCTCATCTCTTTGGTACGACCGCCTTCAAAGAAGCGTCCTTTCCGGTGGCGAGCATGGTATGGTTTGCGGAGCGGTGGATTCCGCGTTTGTATAGGGGTGCGGCGTTCCATGCTATCAGCGAGAGCACACGGGACGATCTGGTACGGCGGGGCATACCGGTCTCGGACGTGAGAGTGATCTTCCCGGGAGTCGACACTGAATGGCTCAGACCGGACGCGAGCACTCCGCGGACACAAAGCCCTACATTTCTGTATGTGGGACGTTTGAGGCGTTACAAAGGGATCGATACCGTGCTGAGAGCCATGGCCTCGATGCGCGATTCGGGCGTGCGCGCACGACTCGAGATAGTGGGTCGGGGAGACGACCAAACACGATTGCAGAAGATGGTTGAGAGCTTCGGGTTGCGTGAGACCGTCGAGTTCCTTGGCTTTGTCTCTGAGGAGGAAAAACGCAGGCTGTTGCGCCAAGCCTGGGCTGTTGTTTTCCCATCGGCAAAGGAGGGTTGGGGAATCGTGAACGTCGAGGCTGCCGCTTGCGGTACACCTGCGGTAGCGTCCAACAGTCCTGGTCTCAGAGAGTCGGTGCGGGACGGCGAAACCGGAATTCTGGTTTCCCACGGTGATCACGAGAAACTCGCTGAAGCACTGATGAGGTTTGTCAACGACCCGAAGCTGGTGGAGCGGCTGGGGAACAACGCGAGGCGATTCGCCGAAACGTTGTCCTGGGACAGCGCGGCAGAGATGACCGAAGCACATTTGTTGGAAACATATCACCGAGCCGGCGAACGGCGGAAGGAGAGGGAGCACTGATGCGAGTAACAATAACAAAACGCCATTGCGAGATCTCCGAAGAACTCAAATCCCGCGCCACGAAGGTGTTGGATAAACTGGCGAAGATCGCCAACAGACCACAGAGCGCCGAAGTGATATTCGATGAGGACCATGGCGCCAAGATGGTGGAAATTGTCTTATCGCTGCCCAGGGGGCAGACGAAGGTAGCCAAGGCGGAGTCGGACGACTTCCGTACTTCCCTGGATCGCGCTGGCAGCAAGATACGCAACCAGCTTAAGAAAGAGACCCGCCGACCGGCGGGTGGCTGATCGCATGGGCCTTACAGTTCGAGACATACTCGACCAGAAGAAACACAGCCTCGCACTCGAAGCCGTGACCGGCGATGTCGGGCTGGACAGGCCCATCAAAGGATCGGGGGTTTCCAACCCCGGCCTCATACTGGCCGGTTTTACCGCTCGATTTCAGCGCGGCCGACTTCAGGTGCTTGGGGAGACGGAAGTGGCATACCTCCGCACCTTGAACAAGGACGCGAAACGGGCGGCGTTGGAGAACCTGTTGAGGTTGGAGGTCCCCTGCATCTTTGTGACCAAGGGACTCCCTGTGCCGCGCGTGCTGAAGAGCCTTGCGCTGCAGCGGGGGCTGCCGGTGCTGCGGTCCGGACTGAAGACCGCCGAATTCTATCGTAAGATCACACCGTTCCTCCTCGATGTACTCGCCCCGTCGACGACCGTTCATGCGTCTCTGGCCGACGTGTTCGGAGTGGGGCTCCTGTTCACCGGACGCTCGGGAATCGGCAAGAGCGAGTGCGTCCTCGATCTGGTGGAACGCGGCCACCGCCTAGTGGCCGATGATGTGGTGAACATCAGCCTGCGGGGCACGGACGTGCTGATCGGACGCGCAACGGAACTATCCCGCAGGTACATGGAAATTCGCGGCGTGGGTTTGGTGGATGTCTTCACACTGTTCGGCGCCCGCGCGGTCCGGCAGCAGAAACGGATAGAGGTGGTCGTTGAACTCAAAGAGTGGGACAAGTCGATCGACCTCGACCGCACCGGGCTCGATGGTGAGACTACGAATATCCTCGGGGTGGATCTACCTTTGGTTGTCGTGCCACTCAACCCGGGAAAGAACATCACGGTGATTTCCGAGGTGGTCGCGCTCAATCTGCTCCTCCGCTACAGCGGAATAGATCCCGCCAATGCGTTCAACGCCCGCTTGCTGAGCCAAATGAAAGAGCAGCGGGAACTCAGGGAGTATTTGGCTGAAGATTATGAGTGAGCGCCTTCGAGGTATCGTTTTTACACATGCCGGCGTGTCGGGCTCTTTGGTGAGCGCTGTGCAGGAGATTGCCGGGGACGACAAAGCACTGATCGCGGTAACCAATATCGGAATGGGTCGAGACCGCCTCTGCGAGGTGGTGACGGATTTGATAAAGGACTCACCGACCGTCGTGTTCGTAGATCTGCCCGGTGGCAGCTGTCTGCAGTCGGTGTTGGCCGCTGCTCGGGACTGCGGGGACGTGGCATTGGTTACCGGGGTGAATCTGCCGATGTTGCTCGACTTCGTGTTCAACAGGGATGTTACGCCGGCTGAAGCGGCGGAACGGGCGGCAGAAGTGGGTGCTCGGGCGATACGGGCGATCGGCGCGTGAGCCTGAAGCTGGTCCGACTTGATGATCGACTGATCCACGGCCAGGTCGTGGTTGGGTGGGGCAACGCCTTGGGTGCCGAGAAGATACTCGTGATAGACGATCACGTCGCGGCGGCTCAGTGGGAAAGAGATCTCTACCGTCTGGGAGTGCCGCCCGACATGGAGGTCGGTTTCTCTTCGGTTGACGACGCTTCGGACGCGTTGGAAGATCTGGTCGCATCGGACGAAACCGGAATAGTGGTGATCCCCGATGTGGAAACCCTGGTTCGCGTGTGCGAAACAACCGATTTGGTGCGCCGGGTCAATCTCGGCGGACTGCACGAAAAGGCAGGACGTCGACGCCGCCTATCGTACGTGTTTCTATCGGACTGGGAGAGCGAAAGCCTGAAATCTCTGGCTGCGAAAGGAGTAGAGGTGACCGCGAGAGACGTTCCGTCTGCCAAGGCGATTCCGCTGTCGGAGATCGTATGATAGACAACCTCCCGCTCTTGGCCGTATGGGGAGTCATTGTCGGGCTCGACATGGCGAGCGTGGCTCAGATTATGATATCACGGCCGTTAGTCGCCGGTACCATCTCAGGCCTTATCGTCGGTGATCCTGGAAGCGGCCTCGTGATTGGAGCCATAATGGAGTTGTTTGCGTTGGATGTGCTTCCGGTCGGCGCGTCTCGTTATCCCGACTACGGGCTTGGTGCCGTGGTAGCGGTAGCGACTGCCGCTGGCGCTCCTGACGTGCTCGGTACGGGACTAGGTGTGGGGGTTGGTTTGATTACCGCGTACGTAGGTGGAGTAGGTGCTCATGTGGTCAGAGTGCTGAACGGCGTAGACGTGGTGCGCAACACCGCACTCTTGGACTCGGGCAATGAAGAGGCTATCACTGGAGTCCACCTGCGGGGTCTCTTGCGCGAAGTGCTTCGCGCTTCTTTCGTCGTAACCTTGGGTCTCGGAGCCGCGCTACTGTTCAGGCATTCGGCTCCAATCACGCTTCAAGGTGCGGTCTATCTTCGCATCGTCGCGGTGGGAGCCGCCATCTCGGCGCTCGTCACGGGAGCAGTTCGGCTCACGGGGAGGCGAATGACGATGAGATGGTTCGTGCTTGGCCTCGTTGGAGGTACCGCCGGGGTCGTTCTGCTATGATCCGCGATATGACTCGGAGCTGGTTGAGAACACTGCTCATGCAGGCATCGTGGAACTACGAGCGCATGATAGGTGTTGGCATCGCGTTTTCGAGCGAACCGCTATTGAGAAACCTCCCTGGCGGCAAGGGCGGGGAAGAATACCGCGCTGCGCTCGGAAGGGCGAGCGCGCAGTTCAACTCGCACCCGTTTTTCTCAGGGGCCGCGGTAGGCGCCTTGAGTAGGGCCGAACATCAAGGGCTGCCGCCGGAACAGATGGCGCGATTCCGCACGGCGCTGGCTGGGCCACTGGGATCTGTCGGTGACAAGATAGTCTGGGCTGGGACCTTGCCTATAGCTTCCGCTGTAGGCTTGATCTTGGCCGTGGTTGTGTCTCCGGTGGCCGGTGTAGTAGGCTTGCTATTAGTGCACAATGCCGTGAACCTCAGTCTCAGAATATGGGCGCTTCTGACAGGCTGGCGCGCCGGTTTGGGTGTGGCGAACCGGCTCGGCGCGCCGCTCCTTCGGATGGGCCTCAAGCTCGCCGGGCCGTGCACGGCGCTGACTCTGGGGCTGATGCTTCCGATCGTCACTGCCTGGCTGGTGGTTCAATTCGATGCTGCAGCAGTGACGGCCACGACTGTTGTGGCCGCGGTAGGGATAGTACTCGCACGATGGCTGTGGCCGACGTTGGGAGGGATACGGTACGGCCTCACGGTTGTAATCCTCGCGGCTTTGGCAGGTTGGATATGAGCGAGGTAGACCGCACCGTGACGATCCGAAACCGTCTCGGACTCCACGCTAGGCCGGCTGGAGAGTTCGTCAAGGTCGCATCCAAGTTCAATTCGAATGTCACGGTCTCCAAGGGGGAACTCGAGGTCAACGGGAAGAGCATCATGGGCGTGATGACGCTCGCCGCAGAATGCGGGAGCAAGGTAACGGTTCGCGCCGACGGCGAGGACGCGGAATCGGCCGTGGAAGCGCTGGCGGAACTGCTCGACAGAGAGTTCGGCGACTTATGAGTGATCCCCGTATTCTCAAGGGTATAGGGGTTTCCAACGGCGTTGCGGTCGGGCCCGTCTACGTGATGAGCACGGATATGCCCGAGATGACCCATCGCGTGATCGCCAGCGACGAGGTAGAGAGCGAGTTGCTCAAGCTGCGCAAGGCGATTGCGAATGTTCGCGACGAGCTAGACAAGTTGCGCCAGCACACACTCATTCACGCGGGTAAGGAAGAAGCCAAGATTTTCAGCGCTCAGATGCTCATGCTGGAGGACCCGTACTTCCTCGGTGAAGTCGAGAGTCTGATTCGCGAAAACCAGCTCAGTGCGGAACGAGCGTTCGAGTTCAAGGTGCTGGAGATGCGAGATCAGTGGGCGCAATCTCCAAGCGCCACACTGCGGCAAAAGACAGCTGACCTGACGGGCATTCAGATTCGCGTACTCCAGACCCTGCTCGGCGGTTCGCTCGAGGACGTTCTGCATGGGTCTGGCGATCGTCCGGCAATAGTCCTGATGCGGGAACTCACGCCGGGACTCACCATCCAGTTCGAACAGTCATCGGTGGCAGGCCTGGGGAGCGAGTACGGAACCAGGGCCGCGCACGCGGCGATAATTGCGCGCAGTCTCGAGATACCCTGCGTTATGGGCTTGATGGGTGGAGTCGACCAGGTTGAGAGCGGGACTATGGCCATTCTCGACGGCACGCGTGGTACGGTGCTCCTCGACCCGACCGACGATGAGATCGCCGAGGCCTACGAAAGGGAGGGACGGCGCCTGAAGCTGGCGGGAGAGCTCAAGGACGCCGTAAACCAACCGAGCATCACTTCGGACGGCGTCGACGTGGTGCTGCGAGGCAACGTCGACCTGCCGGAGGAGATCGGGGTGGTTTCGGAGAACGGAGCGGAGGGGGTCGGCCTGCTTCGCACGGAATTCCTTCTCATCGGACGCGAAGAGATGCCCAATGAGGAGGAACAGTTCGAGTTCTTCACTCGTTTGGTGAAGTGGTTCCCCGACCAACCGGTCGTTATTCGGAGCTACGATGTCGGCGGCGACAAATTCCCGGCAGCGTTCCGTGCTCAGCGTGAGGCGAATCCCTTCCTCGGATGGCGGGCGATACGGGTGTGTCTCGACGAGCCGGATATGTTCCGTACCCAGATTCGCGCAGTGCTT
The DNA here is from genome assembly GCA_964580055.1 of uncultured Gemmatimonadaceae bacterium. GTDB lineage: Bacteria > Gemmatimonadota > Gemmatimonadetes > Gemmatimonadales > GWC2-71-9 > JBDGYW01. Next base: position 90,287 of record CAZOJI010000004.1, read on the forward strand.
CGAGCCAGGGCGCTCGCTGATGTGCGGCTCATGCTGCCCTTGGTCAGTCAAGTGGAGGAAATAGAGCGATCTAGGGATTTGGTCTCCGAGGAATGCTATGCGCTCGAACGGGCCGGCATAGAGTATGGTGAAGACCTGCCGATCGGTGTGATGGTCGAGACGCCCGCCGCGGCCATGCTGGTCGACCAGTTCGCGCAGAAGAGCGCATTCATCAGCGTCGGCACCAACGATCTCACACAGTACACTCTAGCGATCGACCGCAGCAACGCCCGCTTGGCCGACCGTTACACAGCCCTGCACCCGGCAGTGGTCCGGCTCCTGAAACGAATCGTGGACAGCAGCGCACGCGAGCGGATCGAGGCGAGTGTATGCGGTGAGATGGCGTCGGAACCGCTGTCGTTGCTGTTGCTGATCGGCCTGGGTTTCAGAGTGTTCAGTGCCTCCCCCGTAGCACTACCACTGATGCGCTGGTTGGTGCGCCAGTTCGATATCGGCACCGCCGAGCGTGCAGCGGAGGTTGCACTCGAAGTTCCGACCGCTAAAGACGTCTATGAGGTGTTGGAATGGCGCCTCAGCGAACTCGTCGATTTGAACCTGTTGGACCTCGGTCCATTGCCCGGTGGTTGAGGTACCACTAGGTTCAGAACTTCACCCACAACCCAAAGACAATGAACAAAAACGAACATATTTTCTCATCAGAGTCGGTTACCGAGGGTCATCCGGACAAGATGGCCGATCAGATTTCCGACGGAATATTGGACGCAATAATCGATCGCGATCCCACTGCGCGCGTGGCGTGTGAGACACTGCTGACGACCGGCATGGTTATGCTTGCCGGTGAAATCACCACGAATTCGCGGTACAACGCTCCGCAAATCGTGCGCGATATCGTGAAGGACATCGGATATACGGACGCCAACCTCGGCTTGGACAGTGAAACCTGTGCCGTTCTGACGGCTTTGGGAGGGCAATCGCTGGACATAGCCCTGGGAGTGGATACCGGCGGAGCTGGTGACCAGGGTATGATGTTCGGCTATGCCTGCGACGAGACCGTGGAGTTGATGCCGATGCCGATCATGCTGGCGCACAGGCTCACGAAGCGGCTGGCGGATGCTCGAAAGACGGGAGAGCTTCCGTGGCTTGGACCAGATGGCAAGAGCCAGGTGGCAGTTCGCTACGGTGATGGTCGTCCGGTGGCTGTCAGTGCAGTTGTCCTTTCCACTCAACACTCACCGGATATGGACATTGCCGAGGTACGTGCGGAGGTAGAGAACAAGATAATCGGGCCGGTCCTGGAGGCATCGGGGTTGGACACTGATGGTATGGATCGACACATCAATCCTACGGGACGCTTCGTGGTGGGTGGCCCGCAGGGCGACGCCGGGTTGACCGGCCGCAAGATCATCGTCGACACGTACGGTGGCACAGGACGTCACGGTGGCGGCTGTTTCAGCGGTAAGGACCCCACGAAAGTGGACCGTTCGGCTGCGTACGCCTCCCGCTGGGTGGCAAAGAACGTGGTAGCGGCCGGACTCGCCAAGCGCTGCGAGGTTCAGGTGGCGTACGCCATTGGCGTTGCGGATCCGGTTTCGGTAATGGTCGATACGTTCGATACCGGTGAAGTCTCCGACGATAAGCTGGTCCAGGCGATACGCCAAGTGTTCGACCTGACACCCGCCGGTATCATCGACGATCTCAACCTCCGAACGCCGATCTTCAGGGAGACGGCCGCATACGGTCATTTCGGGCGTGAGCCTCGCATCGTGGAGGTGAACGGAAAACAGGTGAAGTTCTTCTCGTGGGAAGATCCCATTCGAGCTACCGCGCTGGCCGATGCGGCGCGATCCATGTGACGACGCAATTCGTCCCATCAATTTGGAATTTGTACTGATCGGAGTAATCGATATATGACCACAACTACTGCAGAATCAACGCAGAAGACTGAGACCGGCTTGGAGTACGATGTGAAAGACCTCGAACTCGCCGAGCATGGAAGAAGAGAGATCAAGTTGGCCGAACACGAAATGCCGGGTCTCATGGCCGTCCGTGAGCGCTACCGGGAGCAACAGCCTCTTGCCGGAGCCAAGATAACGGGCAGCCTGCACATGACTGTGCAGACGGCAGTTCTCATCGAGACACTGAGAGCGTTGGGTGCCGATGTCCGTTGGGCCAGCTGCAACATCTTTTCTACCCAGGATCATGCGGCTGCGGCGGTGGTGGTTGGACCAGACGGCACACCGACCGAGCCGCGCGGGACTCCGGTCTTTGCGTGGAAGGGCGAGACGCTCGAGGAATATTGGAGATGCACTTCGCGCGCGTTGACTTGGCCCGACGGTTCGGGCCCCGACATGATAGTAGACGATGGCGGCGATGCTACGCTGATGGTACATAAGGGTGCCCAGTTCGAAAGAGCCGGCGCGGTGCCCGAGTTCGATTCGGAGAACGAACCGGAGGAGTGGGGGGTGGTCCTCGAGCGGCTGCGGATGGAAATCAAGGAAACACCAGGGCGTTGGAGCAAGGTGGCCGAAGGCATTCGTGGCGTGAGCGAGGAAACCACGACGGGCGTCAACCGCCTGTACCAGATGGAGACCGACGGGTCACTTCTGTTCACCGCAATCAACGTGAATGACTCTGTCACCAAGAGCAAATTCGACAATGTCTACGGGTGCCGGCACTCGGTGATTGACGGGCTGAACCGTGCCTCGGACGTGATGATCGGCGGCAAGGTGGCGGTGGTCCTAGGATACGGCGAAGTGGGCAAAGGCTGTGCGCAGGCGCTCCGTGGTCAGGGCTGCCGTGTCATCGTGACCGAGATAGACCCGATTGTGGCTCTGCAGGCGGCCATGGAGGGATTCCAGGTCTGCAGGCTGGAGGAGGTTGTCGAGATCGCCGACTTCTTCGTGACCGCTACCGGCAACTTCAACGTTCTCACAGCCGCGCACATGTCCCGCATGAAGGACAAAGCGGTGGTTGGCAACATAGGGCACTTCGACAACGAAATCGACATGGCGGGTTTGGCGAAGATCCCCGGCATTGAAAAGCGCAACGTCAAGCCGCAGTATGACGAATGGGTGTTTGCCGACGGCCACAGCATCCTGGTGTTGGCGGAAGGCCGGCTGCTGAATCTGGGTTGCGCAACCGGACATCCGAGCTTCGTGATGTCGGCATCGTTCACCAACCAGGTGTTGGCACAGATCGAACTCTGGCAGCACCCCGAGAAATATGAGAAGAAGGTCTACATGCTTCCGAAGCTGCTAGACGAGGAGGTGGCGCGCCTCCATCTGGATCAACTCGGAGTGAAGATGACGGTCCTCACCGAGGAACAGGCGAAGTACCTCGGTGTTCCAATCGAGGGACCGTACAAGCCGGAACACTACCGGTACTGATAGGTGTTTGCGGTTTTCTTGTCGAGGGGCCGAAGCCGCGCCGTGTATGAGGCAATAGGATGAGCGATAACTCAATGCTTGAAGTCAAAGTCGTACACCTGGGGCTGGATCGCTCTAGCAACACACCCGTCGTGATTCTTCAGGAGAAGGATGGGGAGCGCGTTTTGCCTATTTGGATCGGACCTTCCGAGGCGAGCGCAATCGCCATGGAGCTCGCCGGAGTCAAGTTCTCGAGGCCGCTCACGCACGATCTGGTGAAGCAGCTGATACTCGGACTTGGCGGGCGTTTGAGCCGGGTTTCGATAACCAGAGTGAAAGAGAACACTTACTACGCCGAGATGGAGATATACCAGGAGGACAATGTGGTGCGCGTCGATGCCCGGCCGTCCGACAGTATAGCGGTAGCGCTGCGATTCGGGGCGCCGATCTTCACACAACCGGACCTGCTTGGCAAGACCTCCATCGATCTGGTTGAGCCTGGTCCCGGAGAATCTACTTCTCTCGACGCCGACTCCCTGAAGTCCTACCTGGAAGATCTGGATCCCGAAGATTTCGGTAAGTTCGTTCCATAGGTTGCTCGTCTGGAGCTCGCTAGCCCTGGGGGCCCCCGCAATTGTGGCCGCCCAGGGTTTCGAGTTGAGTGGGCGAATCTATCACGCCACTTCCCAAGATTCCGTCGCGCTGCCCGCGCGAACCGTAGTCCTCCATGAGGTGGATGACACGGGAGGCGCCGCGATCGACTCCACCGACACCGATCAGGCCGGTTGGTACCGCTTCTTCGTCGCTGAGCCGGACACCACGGCGGAGTACTTTGTGAGTGTCGAGCAAGCGGACATCGGTTACTTCTCGAGAGTGTTGCGTCTCGCCGCTGTAGGTTCCGACACGGCACCCCCTATAGTCGTCTACGATACCTCGTACGCCTCGCCGAGAATCTCGCTTCGAGAACGTCACGTGATCGTCCGGTCGGCGGAGGAAGACGGAACGAGGCAGTTCGTGGAGTTGATTACGCTCAGCAACAGTGGGCACCTCACGCGTATTCCCGCCGACACTGCCAACCCGGTATGGCAAGGTTCCCTGCCGGCCGGCGCCTTTGGGCTGACGGTTGGCGAGAGCGAGGTGGGGCGCGGTGCAGTTTACCGGCGCGGCTCTGCGCTCGCGGTTGCGGCACCGATCCCTCCGGGAGACAAGCGATTTCTGATCAGCTACATCGTACCACGCGCCGGCGGAGTGCTAGAGGTGCCGGTCGGCCAGGCGACTCCGCGCCTGACGGTATCTCTCGAGGATACGACGGGGACCGTCGACGGTGGCGGTTTGGCGTTTTACGGGATCGAGACCGTGGGCGGTTCATACTTCAAGCGCTACGATGCATTGGAAGTACCGGCATCGACGACGGTCTATGTCCGCATCAGTCAGCCGTTTTTTTCGATCGACAGGCTTCAGCTGGTCGTAGTCTTGATTGTCGCGTTGGGAATGGCCGGGACGCTCCTCTGGTGGATTCGACGCCAACGATTGGTTTCCGCACCCTAGCGAAGCAGCCGCTTGCGATATAGTTTATTCTGCGACTGTCGGCAGATGTAGAGGCCGGCAATTACTGCGAGTGCGGTGCACGGAAGCCGGTGAGAATCCGGCGCGGCCCCGCCACTGTAATGGGCAAGCAGGTCGACTCAATTGCCACTGGGGAACCGGGAAGGCGAGTCGACGTCCACAGCCAGGAGACGTACCCACTCGCACCACTGCAGAGTCCCTCGCGGGAGGGATGGTGGGCGTGAATGGGAAATCGCATACATGCCGCTCACTACCATCCCGATGGGATAGGAGTGAACGGCTTTCTTGTTTCGCGGACATTCAGTTGTTGCATATGTAGTTGCCGCGCTCACTGACCGGAGCCACGACCCACGGTTGGTAGTTTCGAGGGCTGGTGAAAGAGGTGGCGAAACACCGCAGGGGGAAGTTTGCACCGGTCAGCCATAGAGGCTCCCCTGCTCATTGCGGGGCTGACGGTCTTCCTGGTCCTTCCTCAGCACTCCTTGGCGGGTCAGCGGCCAGGTGAGGTACAGGGGTCGGTGACTGATGAGGTTACCGGGATTCCTGTGCCGAAGGCCGATGTGTTGGTTGGTGATCTGCACACCGTCACCGGTCCGGACGGGCGGTTCTGGCTCGGCAATGTCCCGGCGGGGCGGATTCGAATCATGGTGAGAGCGGTTGGCTACGCCCGCAGGGACACCCTGGTGTCTGTTCGAAACGGCATGGAGTCCGAGGTCCGGGTGGAGCTGCAACGTTATGCAGTGGAACTGGAGCCGCTCTCGGTGGTCGGGCGCCAGCCGTCTCGTGTGCCGACAATCGTGCGGGCCGACTTGAAGAAGCGCGGCAGGACTCTGGCGGAGGCGCTGGACGGTTGGGAATCCGTTGTGATTCGCGAGGACGGTTCGGGCGATTCGGCTCCTATCATCCGAGCGTCCGCGCCCGACGAGGTGCTCGTGCTGGTCGACGGCGTCCCGCTCAACGACCCAACCACGGGCGTAGCCGACTTGAGCAGAATTCCTGTGAGCCAGGTTGAGGACGTGTCGCTCTATACGGGTCCTCAGACTGCCCGGTTCGGCGGGCGCGCTCTGGCGGGAGCGTTGGTTGTGGAGCTTCGGGAGACGGGCGAGTCACATCTCGAAGTCTGGGGAGGCTCGTACGGGCTGGCCGGCGGTTCGGGTAGACTCATTCTGGACCCTACTACCTCCCTGCATGTCGAAGCAGAGCGCCGCGGGGCTGAATTCCCGGTAACTCTGCCCGTAAATCGGGGTGGCGGCGAGTCGGTGCGGTCCAATGCCGACAACCGATCTCTCAGGGCAGCGTTTCGGACTCGCACCCGGAACTTGACGCTATCGCTTCTCGGCGAAGCGGAAGCCCGCGGATTGCCGGGCACTCTCTCCAATCCGAGCTCGACGGCCCGCGGCACTACACTGTGGACCCGCGCCAACGGGTCTTGGGAACACGGGAATCTCGGCGTGGAGGTGTTTGGAGACCTCGTGCGGACGACGTACCGTGATAGTTCACCGCCGATGACGTTCCCCTACGACGACAGTACGTGGGCCGGTTCTGTGGGCGTCGAGGGCGGATGGCGTGGGTTGCGAGCGGGCGCACGGATCGATCACACGTGGGGGAGTGGGATTCGCGACCGAAGCTTTTCGGTCTTCAGAGCGCACTTGGTCGGAGAAACCAGTGCGAGCGGAACGTTTGGCAGCCTCAATTGGTGGCTGGCACCGACTGCACGCTTGGATTTGTGGACCACCCAAGGCTCGCCGGCATTTTCTCTCAGGCTGGATGGGGCCCTGCACAAAGGCCCCTGGTCAGTGGAAGCCGGGTTCGGGAGCAGCACCGCACCGCCGGTCCTGGCAAACCTCACGTATCGCGAGGGCGTCGGCATCCGCATCAACCCCGACCTCGAGCCGGAGAGAGTTCCGCTCGCGGGGGAATTGGCGTTCGGCTGGAACCCCGAATCGACGGTAGTGGAACCTGCACTCCGGGTAAGAGCATATGCCGGCAAAGTGAAGGGGATGATAATCTGGTCCCCCGACTTTCGGTTTGTGTGGAGTCCCGGAAACTACGACGTGAATCGGTCGGGTGTCGAGCTGAGTGGCAAGCTCGGTCTTCCCTTTGTGAGGGCGTCGGTGCGCGCGACGTCTTCTTTCAACGCCGTGACGTACGACAGGCCGAACGGCCCGCAGGTGATCTATCGGCCGCGAGACAACCAAAGCATTCATCTGAATGTGCACCCGGGACCGGCAGCGCTCAGGATAGCGTGGCGGCGACTGGGCGAGCGGTTCCCGAGCCATGGCGGCATCAACGCCCTCGCAGCGGTGTCGGTCTGGGACGTTTCGCTAAGCACTGATCGAGGCTTGGGCAACTCACCGATCGATATCGAGCTTCTGCTCCGCGATCTGTTTGATGCCCGAGCGGAGTTCATAGGTGGCTATCCGTCCCGCGGTCGCAGTCTAACACTTCGAATCAAGATAGGAGCATCTCAATGAGAGCACGCATGTTCATCAATACCTTCGCTGCCTCGATCGTCGGGGCGGCGTTCTTCCTCAGCGGATGTGGTGACAGCACCGGCCCGGAGGAGAAGCCGCTCGGCGAGCAAGTGTTTGTAATAGTCAACTCAACCGAGAACAGCCTCAGTCTGGTACCGGTGAACGACACTATGCCGGCACACGTCGTGGGATTGCTGGGCCAGAACGCATCTCCCGTGAGTCTCGCCGTGCACGGAACTCGAGCTGTTGTCCCGCTGGGTTTGGCACACGCCGCCTCGGTGGTAGATCTGGCAACTCGAACCGTAGAGCGCACCATCGCTCTCGAGGATAACTCGGGGGCTACCGGAGCAGCGTTTGAAAACGATTCGATCGCTTGGATTGCGAACCCGAGTCTGAACACAGTCACGCGCGTAAACGTGAATTCCGGTGACACCTCCAGCGTAGCGGTGGGAGTCTATCCGCAGGCTGTTGCTTACACCGCCGGCAAAGTCTGGGTCGCGAACGCGAACCTGGTAATGTGGGCACCGGCTGGCCCTTCATGGCTCACCGTAATCGATCCAGCTACCTCTCAGGTGGTTGACTCGGTGGAGCTTTCAGGCCAGAACGCGGCCGCCTTGGAACTGGGTCAAGACGGCAATCTCTACGTTTTGAATTCGGGCAACTTCGGCGCCGCAGACGGCTCTCTGTCGGTCGTGGACCCCGTTGCTGCGAGCGAAACGGGTTTCTTGGCAGACATTGGGGAGTTCCCCGGATCTCTGGTCTGGGTGTCCGACGAACTCCTGGTGGTCGGCTCTTTCAGTGACGGAATTCTGGAGGTGGATCCCACGGGCCCCACTCTCACCCGTGCTGGCGCACAAGGCATTATGCCGGAAGGTGCAGGTGTCTCCGGCGTGGGAGCCGATACCGCAGGCGTTGTCTACGCCCTCAACAGCACCGACTGCGTGGCGCCGGGTAAGCTCAATGCACTGCAGCCCCCGGGCTACGATGTTGTCCGTACCATGGACACGGGAGTCTGTCCGTATGCGATCGAGAGGGTTTGGATCAGGGAGTAGGGGACTTTCACAAGGCCAAGGCCAAGGCCAAGGTCCAAGGCCGAGGCCAAGGTCCAATGTCCAAGGTCCAATGTCCAAGGTCCTGGGCCAAGGCTGAGATCCAAGGCCCAAGGCCAAGGTCCAACGGCCAACGTTCAGGGTCCAAGATCCAGCATGGACGGCGCAAGATCCAACGCAGAGCATCGAGCGTCCAGCATCGGGCGCAGAACATGGGCCGTTGGCGTTGGACGTTGAATACTTTCCGGAGATGTAGTTGATTGAAGGGCTCCGACAGGCATACACCCAGACGGCTCATTTATGCGCACCCTGTAATTGGCTCCATTAAATCGCTTTTCGCCGTGCATCGCTCGAGAAAACACCCGGTTCTTGATTCTGAAGGAGCTGCCAGCTTCGGTGAGCACCGTGCATCTTTGCTCTCGAGCTGCGCGGCGTCTGACTGTCTCCTCTCCCGACACTGATGCCCTCCCGACTATCTTCCCTGCCATGCCTCCGGTTTCCACCCCGGCAATCGTCCTGCACGCCTTCAGGTACAGCGAGTCGTCAAAGGTCGTTAGGCTGCTGACGAAGCAGCAGGGAGTCGTGAGTGCGGTCGCCAAGGGTGCGGAGAGGCCCAAGTCGAAGTTCGGCGCGCGACTGCAGTTGTTGAGCGAAGGTGTCGCGCAGCTCTATCTCAAGCCCAACCGCGATCTCCAGACGCTCGCCGAGTTCGACGTCGTCAAGATTCGCCAAGAACTCGCCTCCGACATGCGCCGCTACGCGTCTGCGGCGGCGTTGTCGGAGCTGGTTCTGCGCTTTTCGCCCGCGGAGCCGAACGAAGATGTCTACGCACGTTTTGTGACCTACCTGGATTCGATCGCTTTCGTTGAGCAGGCTTATTTGGAGACGGTCTCTCTCTCGACTCTGTGGGGAATTGTGTGTGCGCTCGGGTTCGAACCGGCCTTGGTTGCGTGCGCGCGCGACGGTCGCAGACTCCCTGAAGGGAATGCCGTGTTCTCGGTGTCCGACGGCGGGTTGCTTTGCTCTGCCTGCGCAGGTAGCGCCGAGAGTTCTCAGGGAGTTGAGGCGGGGACGGTGCCGCACGACGGGAGACCTCGGGGTGAGCCGGGCAGTTCAGTGAGAGGTACATTCGCTCGGCTCCAAGGGAGCGATCGAGCGGCGCTCGAACACCTCATCGCCGGCCGTTGCGAAGAGGTCGGAGTGCTGTCTTCCCGCCACGCGAGCGCGCATCGCCGCCTCTTGATGCGCTTCGTCGACAGACATGTGAGGGAGGACCACAACCTCAAGGCTTTGTCTTTCTGGGAGTCGCTGCCATGGGACGCCACGTCGTAATAGGAACCGCGGGTCACATCGATCACGGCAAGACAGCTCTGGTCAAGGCGCTGACCGGCGTGGATGCCGACCGGTGGGCCGAAGAGAAACGCCGCGGCATCACCATCGACTTGGGGTTTGCGAAGCTCGACCTGGGCGACGGCAACTCCGCGAGCATAGTTGACGTACCCGGACACGAGGACTTCGTGCGGAACATGGTGGCAGGTGCAACTGGAATCGATGTGGTCCTGCTGGTCGTTGCAGCCGACGAGGGAGTGATGCCCCAGACGCACGAGCACCTCGCCATTCTCGATTTCCTGGGGGTACAGTCGGGAGTGGTGGCGATAACGAAATGCGATCTGGTTGATGGCGAGTGGTTGGAACTCGTGGAGGACGACGTGCGTCAAAAGCTCGCGCGTTCGTCGATCCGGTGGCGGCAGGAACCCTTCTTCGTGTCGGCTCACACCGGGCAAGGCGTTGACGCGCTCGCGGTCGGCTTGAGAGAGAGCGCGGAAGCCGCCGGCGTTCGATCCGAAGACGATCTGTTTCGTCTGCCTGTAGATCGCGCATTCAGCATAGCGGGGGCGGGCACTGTCGTTACTGGTACGACGTGGAGCGGCACTGTGAAGACCGGCGATGAGGTTCGACTGCTTCCCAGCGGTGCGCGCGGACGGGTACGCGGCATCGAGGTGCACGAAGAGAGCAAGGATACGGCCCTGCCGGGCCGCCGCACTGCACTTGCGCTGGCGGGCGTGAATCGCGACGAGGCCGGGCGAGGCACGAGCGTGGTCGCGCACGATGCATGGCGCTCAACCTCCACTGTGGACGCACTCGTCAATCTGCTGCCGGAATCCCGGTCTCTTTCACAACGCTCGCGCGTGCGCTTTCACCTGGGTACGGCGGAAGTAATGGCGCGCCTCACACCGTTGGAATCCGAAGTCGCGCCGGGTGCGAAACGGGCGGCGGTGCGGTTTCGCCTGGAGGCGCCGATAGTCTGCCGCTGGGGTGACCATGGAGTCCTGCGGTCGTATTCCCCTGTCACCACGATAGGGGGCTGCGTGATAGTCGATCCCTTCCCGGAGCCCAAGCCACGGCGTCCGGTTGGACTGGAAGCGAAGGCCGTTGCGGACCCGGGTGGTCGCTTGGCGGCATTCGTCCAATCAACTGCCTCCCACGGCCTGGATGTCAACGAGCTCACGGTCAGGCTGGGTATTCCGCCCAGCGTCGTGACTCCTTTGATAGAATCCGATGGCGCCATCCTGCGTGCGGCTGACAAGTTGTTCTCACCGGAGGTTGTTGCCGATGCCCGTGATGCCACTTTGCGGGCAATCGAGGAACACCACGAATCGAATCCGCTCGAGCCCGGCATGCCGCGCGAGCTGGCGCGGCAGGTCTTGGAGAACGATTCGCTGGCCGACCGCGTACAGTCGATGCTGGAGGACGAAGGTCGGATAGCAATCGAGGGCAGAAGCATTCGGCTGGCGAGTTTCCGGCCGACTTTGTCTGAGCAGCAGAACGCAGCTCGCGATGTGCTCGCGAGGGAGCTCAAAAATGCCGGTTTCGAGGGCAGGACGGCCTCCGAGCTCGGCGACATCTTGCCGCAGAAAACCGTCCAGGAGCTAATTGGCTACCTTGTAAGGCAGGGGACTACGGAAAGGGTTGGCAAAGACCGATACTACGATTGCGGTGAACTCGATAAACTCGTACGCGTAGTATTGAACGAGATCGATCGACAGGGCCAGGTAACGCCGGCCGAACTCCGTGATATTACAGGACTTAGCCGCAAATACCTGATACCCTTGCTGGAGTGGATGGATGGCCGTTCGTTGACGTTCCGGAACGGCGACTACAGGTCAGCCGGGCCGGCTGCGGCGGAGTATTGACATCCGTTGCGCAAATTGCGTAACTTCATGCCGTATGGGCAATTAGGTTAATTCAAGACGTGTCAAGGAGTGATTTCTAACGAAACCTGTTTGTGAGAAGGAGCAGTAAATGAAGTGGCTGGCCTGGGCTGTCTTTCTGCTCGGGCTCCTGTCGGCCGCGCCGTCCCAAGCGGAGGCACAACAAAACCCGCCGACCGAACCGGTGCGGTTGAAGAGGAATTACCCGAATCCGTTCAATCCGGAGACGACGATCCCGTTTGAACTGGATCAGTCGGTGTTCGCCGAGGGCCACGAACCCACGGTGAGCCTGCGGATCTACAACGTATTGGCGCAACTCGTCGCCATTCCCATCCTACAGGGGGTGGGCGAACCGCTGGATAATGTCCGCCTTTCTTGGAACGGTACAGGGGAGTACTCTGCCTACTGGGACGGGAAGATCATGGGGACTAACGTGGAGGCTCCATCGGGCGTCTATGTATATCAACTCACCGTAGACAGCCAGAGGTTTTCGGAACGAATGACAATCATCAAGTAACCCTCGTCCCCTCCCGAGGGTGTGGTTGCTGTATGCGGTTACGTTCGCATCAGCAGCAAGGCGCGTTGGCAACCGGCTGGCGCGCCTGTCGTTTTGGCATGCTTTGGTGTCATGGTTGCAGGGTATTCGGGCATGGAGGGTGCACACGGTGTTTCGTGGTGATAGTAAGGGAGCAGGGAGCAGAGAGGGAGTCAACTGAAGTCTCAATGTCCAACAAGGAATGTTCACTTTCCAACTATTTGGACACAGACCATTCCTTGTTGAGACTTGGGCATTCCGGCCGCTTTCCGCCCCAAATCGCAGCGATAGCCATGAGAGGTTCAACCGGATGATAGGACCTGAAAGACTAACGGTAAAAGCGGGCGAAGCCCTACGAGAGGCGCAGGTGTTGGCGAGCCAGAAGAACAACCCTGTCGTCAACGACGCGCATCTGTTCTTGGTTCTCCTGAACCAGGACGAGGGCATAGTAGTGCCCGTGCTTCAAAAATCCGGAGTCAACGTTACAGAGGTCAGGCAGGAGGTAGAGAGAGAGGTCGAGCGGTTTCCGACCCAGAGTGGCGCAGCCGGCCAGACGATGGCATCGCGCGAGTTGAGCGAAGCGCTCGACCATGCGGACTTCCTCGCGAAGGAGCTGGGCGACAGCCACGTTTCTACCGAACACTTGCTAGTTGGTTTGGTCGATGCGAAAGGGACTACCGCGCGCGAACTGCTCAGCGCTCGCGGCATCGACAAGGCCGATCTCCTTCAAGCCCTCGAGGAAGTGCGTGGCAGCCATCGCGTCACGGACGTGGAGCCCGAGGGCAAGTATCAGGCACTGGAGCGGTTCACAAAGGATCTCACCGATCTCGCACGGTCGGGCAAGCTCGATCCGGTCATCGGTAGAGATGAAGAGATCCGGCGTGTTATGCAGGTGCTGTCTCGGCGCACCAAGAACAACCCCGTGTTGATAGGTGAGCCTGGGGTCGGTAAGACGGCCATAGTCGATGGATTGGCACAGCGCATAGTGAACGGAGACGTGCCCGAGCCGTTGCGCGGCAAGCGAATAATCGTGTTGGACATCAGCATGCTGTTGGCGGGCGCAAAATACAGAGGTGAGTTCGAGGAACGTCTCAAGGCCGTGCTCAAGGAAATCACGAGCCAGGAAGGTCAGTTCGTCGTTTTCATAGATGAGTTGCACACCATTGTGGGGGCGGGAGCCGCGGAGGGAGCGGTGGACGCGTCCAACATGCTCAAGCCTGCGCTCGCCCGTGGCGAGCTGCACGTCGTAGGCGCAACTACTCTTGACGAGTATCGCAAGCACGTCGAGAAGGACAAGGCGCTGGAACGGCGTTTCCAGCCAGTGTTCGTGGGTGAGCCGACCGTAGAGGACACGGTGGCCATACTGAGGGGGCTAAAGGAGCGCTACGAGGTGCACCACGGCGTCCACATCACGGACGATGCAATCATCGCGGCGGCGCGGCTTTCAGATAGATACCTTGGCGAACGCAAGCTGCCCGACAAGGCGATCGATCTGGTCGACGAAGCGGCGAGCAGGCTGCGGATAGAGATCGACAGCCTGCCGCAAGAGATCGACGAGGTCGAGCGGCGCATGGTGCAGCTTCGCATCGAGGAGCAGGCTTTGTCAAAGGAAAAGGATCGCGCTGGCAAGGAGCGCCTCGAAGCTTTGCGCGAAGACCTGTCCGAGCTGGAGGAGCGCTCTCAGAGCATGAAGGCGCAGTGGCAGGCTGAGAAGGCCGCGATAACCCAGCTTCAAGAGAAAAAGGCAGAACTCGAGGAGCTGCGGGTGCAGGCGGACCGGGCCACGCGGGGCGGCGACCTTCAGAAGGCGGCGGAGATACGTTACGGCCGAGTGCCCGAGCTGGAGCGCCAGATAGAAACCGAGAAGGAACGGCTCGAGCAGATTCAGGCAAATGCCAAGTACCTGAAGGAGGACGTTGATTCTGAGGACATCGCCGAGATCGTCTCTCGGTGGACCGGCATACCTGTCAGCAAGATGCTGGAGTCGGAGCGAGAAAGGCTCACGAGGCTGGAGGAAGAGCTGAGTCGCCGCGTCATAGGTCAGGATGAAGCGGTGCAGGCGGTCTCCAATGCCGTGCGGCGCTCGCGCGCGGGTCTTCAGGATCCCAACCGCCCGATGGGCAGCTTCATTTTCCTCGGTCCAACCGGGGTAGGGAAGACCGAGACGGCGCGGGCATTGGCGCAATTCCTGTTCGACGACGAGCGCGCCATGGTACGACTCGACATGTCGGAGTACATGGAGAAACACGCGGTAGCGCGCATGATAGGAGCGCCACCGGGCTACATCGGCTACGAGGAGGGAGGTCAGCTCACCGAGTCGGTGCGACGCAGGCCATACTCCGTGATTCTCTTCGACGAGATAGAGAAAGCGCACCAGGACGTGTTCAACGTGCTGTTGCAGATTCTGGACGACGGCAGGCTCACAGACAGCCAGGGTCACTCGGTGGATTTCAAGAACACCGTGATCATCATGACCTCCAACATAGGAAGCCAGTGGCTGCTCGAGTCCGAGGAAGGGCAGGAGGAAGAGGCTGAAGCCCAGGTGCTGTCGGCACTCAGGCAGACGTTTCGGCCCGAGTTTCTGAATCGGGTCGACGACATCATCGTGTTCCATAGGCTGAGCCGCGAAAACCTCGCGGAGATCGTCGACCTCCAGTTGGCGAACGTCCGAGCACTGCTGGAAAGCAGAGAGTTGGATCTCGAGGTCTCGCCGGAAGCGCGCGAGTTCCTGGTGCGCAAAGGCTACGACCCAGCGTACGGTGCGCGTCCTTTGAAACGCGCCATACAAACTCACATTCAGAACCCGCTGGCGCTCGCGGTGCTGGAGGGTCGGTTCGTGGGTGGCGACACGGTCCGGGTCGTGCCCGCATCCGATGGGCAGAGTCTGGAGTTCGACTCGACTGCAAGCGCCGAAGCCGAGTAATCCAGTGACGGGCTCGGTGTCGCGCTCACCGAAGTTGTCGGCTGCCGACGAGCGCGGCATGCGCGTCGCCCTCGAGGAAGCACGAGTTGCCTCCGCGTTGGGTGAAGTGCCAGTTGGTGCCGCGGTGGTGATGGAGGGCGAAACCGTAAGCCGCGCGCACAACGAGACCGCCGCTCGCAAGGACCTCACTCAGCACGCGGAGCTGCTGGCCATCCAACGCGCGCTCGCGGCAGTCGATACGGATCGGCTCGACAACGCTACCCTCTACGTCACTCTAGAGCCGTGCGCGCAGTGTGCGGGCGCGATCCTGCTCGCGAGGGTCGGGCGTGTGATATTCGGTGCGTACGACCCCAAGGCGGGGATGGTGGGAAGCGTCGAGGATTTGTTGCGACATCCCAGACTCAATCATCGCCCCGAGGTGCGGGGTGGGGTTTGGGCGGATGAGTGCGGTGAGCTCTTGAGGGGGTTTTTCGACGCGATGCGGTGAGGAGGGGAATGACCAATTTCCAACGCGGAATTGAGAATACCCAAGCACTTGGACATCGGTCATTCCTTGTTGGACATTGAGACTTCAAACTGCCCCGCTCCCTGCTCCCCTCCCAACAAGGGCACCGGAATCCTGCCTAACCCTGGCAATCAACCGGCGCCCTTTCCCTTCGCTTCGAGAAACGGACAGGGTGGGATTCGAACCCACGAGACGGGGATACCGTCTACGCGCTCTCCAGGCGCGCGCCTTCGACCTCTCGGCCACCTGTCCTGATCCCTGTACTGTAAGGCATTCAAAGTAGTTCGGAAGTGGGGCGAACTCAACGGAGCAACTCACATCGGCATGATCTTGAGAGTCTTGTGGGTTGGAGTACCTGCATGCATTTTCGCACGAGGGCCTTGCAGCCGTTCGTAGCTGGGTTGTCGCACACAGGAGGTTCAAATGAAAAAGAATATGGGTACAGCGGATCGTGCGCTCAGGACAATCGTAGCGATCGTCATCGGCGTCCTCTTTTTCACCGGCGTCATCAGTGGCACGCTCGCCTTGATCCTCGGCATTGTTGCCATCGCTTTCCTGATCACCAGCTTCGTGTCCTGGTGCCCGGCTTACGTCCCGCTCGGGATTTCGACATGCAAGAAACCCGAAAGTCCTCCAGAGGGTTGAACGAGGTTAGACGGAACGGCGTAGTCAGATTGGACGGGGTTCTAGCCTGCAGATGGCGATGGCAGGATCCAAACTGGAGATCCGTGGTTCCGGAATACCGTCGACGTCTATACCACGGGTGTCGATTTGATCGAGCCGTGCGGGCAGATCTGAACCCCGGCGGCGACGATGGTTCTTGACACCAAAACGGTCTCCACTCGCGAAGAACTGCTGCTCGATTTGTCGGCGTTTATAGGCACGGTCGTCGTCGCGGTAGTTCAGATCTAAAAAGCGACGAATGTCGTATGGGCCAGCTAGATCACCAGCCTGGTGCTGGGGCTTTCCGTCTTCTTGGTCCTCTCCCTGAAGAAGCTGCGGGATTGCGCGCTAGCGGGCCGCGCGGAGGAGCAAACCGAGGAGACGGGTCAAGCGCCGGCATGAGTGAGGCGCTGGCAGACCCACGGGATTCGTTGGTCGGCGCTCGCGAGGCATTCGGTGCGTTTCTGGGACTTGTGTTTGCCTACTAATGGCCGCGCATCGTGTTTGTGGCTGTTAAGTGCTTCGGATATTGCCGCGATGGGCTGCCCGCAGAGAAGAATCGCCTGAGGCTCTTCATGCCCGTGCCAAAGAGATCTTTAACCCGCCCCGCGTGCCCGTTGACGACGATACCGCGAAGCTTCATATCGGTACGGAGGGAACCGGCACAGATAACGCGTGATCTGTCACGGAGTACGCGTGAAATGCCGCGGATGAACGGTGAAATGCGGCAGATAACGCGTGATCTGTCGCGGATGAA
This sequence comes from uncultured Gemmatimonadaceae bacterium, assembly GCA_964580055.1. Classification (GTDB taxonomy): domain Bacteria; phylum Gemmatimonadota; class Gemmatimonadetes; order Gemmatimonadales; family GWC2-71-9; genus JBDGYW01. Next base: position 107,336 of record CAZOJI010000004.1, read on the forward strand.
GCGTTGCGTGTGCCAAAAATGACGCCTTGATTGATTCCCCACTGCCTACACTATTCCTGACAACCTGAACAACCCGAACAACCCGACTGTATCACAGATATAGGCACGGAGGGTTGTAACGTCCACATTATTGTAGTCACAGTCGATGTCGACGCTGTCGATTCTCATCTCGATGTCGATACGTTCACATCACCGCTGTGGATTTTCACGACGGCGTCGTGAGCATTCGCCTTATCTAGATCGTCGTTCACAGATGCGCCGTTCTGGCAGAGTCAGCCGCTAGCGGCGCCTCCGGTGTCGGCGTCAGTTTGCCTTGTGACCACAGTCCGCGGAGGGGCAATGCAATGGTGGAGCAAGATCTGTCCAACTCTTCACGTGCTGCAGCGCGGTCACGCTCCTGAGCGCTAAGGGGTACTACACTGCCCGAGTCTTTGTCTCCCTCGGATTGTTTGCGAAGCCGGTGCATTACCCCGCAGCGGGCGTCAGTTCGCTTTGTAACTGCAGGCCGCGAAGGGGTAGAAGGGGCAATGCACCGGCGGAGCCCTTCGCGTAGTCTACGGCACCTGAATCTGATCCCCGAAGAACACCGCGTTCAGGAACAGCCTATTCGTACCTCTCCAGTATCCGCGGAAATTCGTGTTGTCGACGAGCAGTACGACTGTCCCTCTCCCGAGCCGGTCAACCATCACCGAAGGCGAGCCCTGGAGCCATTCACGATTCTGGTCGGAGATGTAACCCGCCAACCACGGATCGTCCTCCACGAGCTGGGCCACGGTGCTGTACTCGCTCTCGCTCGGCGCGAAGAAGAAATTATGATCTCTCCACACCGGCAGGAACCGGCGCCGGTAACCGAAGCCAAGCGGATGCGTCGTGTCGAGATCGGCCTCCCAGATCGAACCGCCGATGCGCTGCGCTCCTATGTGGTCATACGCATCGCCATAGTCACGCCTTGCGGTGTCTTCGTCTTCATCGTCGTCCTGTGACGCGGGCTCTCCAATTCCGGGCTCGGAAACGTGCGGAGTGAGCCCGTTCTGAGTTGCCCATACCGCCGCCCCACGCGAGGCAATCAAGGTTCCGCCGCCTCGGACCCAGGCTTTCAAGTCGTCGAGCCGGTCGTCCGACAGTGCGCTCAAGTCACCGGACACGAGCACGAACACATTGTAGTCCGTCCAGTCCACGCGTCCCAGGTCGTTCACGTCCACCTTGGTCATCGGCATCGCGATCCGCTGATCCATCAGATGCCAGACCTGTCCGGCCTCGTAGCCCGAGATACCTTCGCCCATGAGCATCAAGACACGCGGGTCACGAACCGGCCGGAGATTCCCGCTACCGAGGTCAATCCCGTCTGCAGCCAATCCGGTAACGGCGCTGTGAATCGGGACGTTTGCCTCTTCGGCGGCAGCCGTCACAGCCATACGGAGTGAATCGGGGCTGATATTCTGATTGCTCACCGGTATAGAGATCGAGCCGCGCGGGAACGACACGTTTCCGTCCGTCGTTCGTGCGGTGAAAGGCTCGAACGCCGCTTCCGCTCTGACTCCTGCAGCCTGCATCGCATGCAAGGCGCGAGGTGCAGCGGAATTGGTCCAGTCCATGAGGTAAGCGATGGAGCTTCGCGCCACCGGTCCGGCACCCTCGAGGGCGGGGACCTCGGAGACTCGATCGCCCATCGGGAGTCTTCCACCCCTGATCGCGTGGTCTGGCATTCCGTACGCGAGTGTCATGGTCCACGCGGACACGTCGTAGAACACGCTGTCCGCGAAAGTACCGACACGGTCGAAGATCGAGCGCGCCAAGCGGTACAGCGGCTGGCTCGCCGGCACGACCCAGCCGTGTCCTGGCTCGAACGTGAATCCATTGCCCTGCTGAGTCGAGTTCAGCTCGTACACCTCGATTCGATGCCTCAGCAGGTATTCGATGAACTCACGGTTGAGCGTTGGGTCAAAACGGTCGCCGAACACCCAACCAGCTATCTCGTATTCGTCTGCTTCGTCGATCGCGGTCTCGTAGAACTCGCGCTGGTATTGTTGCAATGCCTCGCGATTGTCGATCGCGCCTCGGACGGTTGCCATGCCCGTGTGCAACTGGTTTCTGATCGTGAAGGGAAGCGTGATCTCAATGTGATGTGAGCTCTCCTGCACGAAACCACGCGAACTGGCCTGCTCGAACAGCACGGCCATGCCTCCCAGGAAGGCTGGATACGAAGACCCGTAGCCAGGATAGAACTTGTCGAAAACCTCCTTGGTGTAGTAGAACGAGCCGATGTCGTCCAATGCGTCGGCCCACAACTCCGTGAATATGAGGGTGATGTCGGTGAGCAGCCGTTCGGGGAGCAGCGGATTCCATCCGACAACAGGCTCCGGCGGCTCGAAGAAGTACGAGCTGTTAGTGCCCATCTCGTGATGGTCTGTCACCACATTGGCGCGCCAACTGTGGTGGAAATCGACACGAGCGCGACTCTCCGGATTCACGAGCAGGTACCAGTCGCGGTTAAGGTCGAACCAGTAGTGGTTGGTGCGTCCGCCCGGCCACCACTCGTTGTGCTCTCTGTCCAGCGGGTCGGCGACGAACGGTTCCGCCCTGTTCATGTTGATCCACTGAACGAATCTTTCCCGGCCGTCCGGATTCAATGTTGGCTCTACGTGGAAGACGCCCTCGTTCAGGATCTGTTCGTGCTCGGCGCCGGTGCCGGCCACGAGCCAGTAGGCCATCAGCAGCGATGACTCACCCGCCGAGTTCTCGTTGCCGTGGATGTTGTAACCCAGGTGGGCTATTGCCGGGATATCGCCGCCCTCCGGGGCCCCCGGATCCAGCGACGCCAGGTGTTCCTGCCGGATGGTTTCCAGGCGGGCGTGGTTGGCTGGCGACGTCACGGTGAGCACCGGCATCGGACGGTGCTCGAACGTCATGCCGATGGACTGGTAGGTCGCGCGGTCCGACAGACGGGCCAGTTCCTGCATGTAAGCCACGATTCTGTCGTGCCTGGTGGCGAAGGTGCCGATCGGGTAGCCGAGGAACTCCTCCGGAGAAGGAATGTTCTGATCGAACATGACCCCTTCCGGGAAGAAGTAGTCGGTCTGCGCTTCGGTTCGCTGCGGTAACAGGGCCAAGAGACCCAAGGTCAATAGCAGAACGAAGATCGGAGGCAGACCGATGCGGTGGTGCGCTTGTGATTGCTCAGTCATCGTTTGACAGCCCTCTCGAGTTGGTTGCGAATGGCGGTGCCGGATCAGTGAACTTAAGCAAACGTGACCGTTATCCTCCAGGTTCCTCGCTGATTGGTTGAGTGAAGTCTAGAGGTATCCAGCTTATGTTAAGAGAGTTCTGTCGACAATTTTTGCGGCGAAAGACCGAATACCCATACGGTTTCCCGGAGGTATCAGATGAGACGAGTTACGTATTTGGCCGCAGTGTTCGTTATGGCCATTGCCGTAGGGGCGGCGAGCGCTGGGTTGTTCACTGTAATGGCTCAGTCTCCGACCTTGGGAGAGAGTCAGTTCGCAGACGAGACATACTACAACCGTTCCATGGATCTGCCGAGGGAGTTGCTTCGCGGCACAATCGACATTCACGTGCACGCCGGTCCTCACCTCACGTCCAGCCCCCGCAGTGTCGATCCGATGGAGGCCGCCTTGCAGGCAAAGGAAGTCGGCATGCGCGCCATTGTCTACATGGATGTGATGGAAAACAGCGGCGGTATTGCGTGGCTGCTGAACCGTCATGTGGACGGCATCGAACTCTTCGGCGGCCTCATCCTGAACACCGTCTACGGGGGAATGAATCCGCGCGCAGTGCGCACGGCCCTGTACTACGGCGACGGCGCGAAGTTCGTGAGTTTCGGCGCGCACTCCACCTATCACCTGGCGAGTCAAGAGGGCAGGATGGTGGACGGCGACCCGGTGCTGCTACAAGATCTCTATCCCAAGTTTGCCGAGCAGGAGCTGGCCCGCGCTATCCGCATTCCGCTGGAAGATCCCGTCCCCGCCGACCTCGACGAGATCCTGAAGATGCTCGGCGAACACCCTGACGTATACCTCAACACCGGACACGTTTCGGCAGAGGAAGCGTTGAGATTGATCGAGCTGGCGCCCCGCTACGGCATCGAGTTGGACCGCGTTCTGGTGGCGCACGTCGCCCGCAATGACATGACGATGGAGCAACAGCAGCAGGTTGCCGAGGCGGGTGCGTGGCTCGAGGGGACCTATGCCGACTGCGGCGTCTACCCGGGCGGAATAGGCCGCACGCACTATTACCCGGAGCAAGAGTACATCAACCAGCTCAGCATCTCGGGGCCCGGTGCACCCCGCAATGTCGGAGACCTCGGCAGGCAGATCCGTGAGATTGGTGTGGAGCACTTCATTCTGGGGACAGACTACGGCATCCGCGGTGTGGCAACGCCGGTTGAAGGGATGCGGCAGCTCATCGCAAACCTGCTGGACATGGAATTCTCTATTGAAGAGATCCGGATGCTCACGGCAGGCAACGCGGCAAAACTGTTGGGTCTGGATTAGCCGACGGCTCGCTGATCTCCAAAAAATTGTCCGCCGCCGTTGTGCAACGTACGCTCGGCGTGGCGAGCGTCAGATGAATTCGTTGAGTGGCATTTCAGTGCATCGAACACTTGCCATGCGCTCTACGCCCGCAAGATCCCGCCGCGGACCAGCCTTCGAGAGGGGCATGGTGGTATGGCCCACGGACACAGCCCTTCTGACACGAATGCCGTTCGCAAGCTGGCTGAGAGATTCTTTGCCGAGTCACCGCTCGCTGAGGTTCGCTCCGGGACGTGTCGGCATTGGGACAAGAATTTGAAAGGGTGCGCCGCACAACTCACATCGGGCAGCGCTATCTCGTCAGGATCACTATCAACCCCGCAAGGGGGGCGAGCGTACCGATCCAGAAGGCGAACATCCACTTGATGAGGTCGGCGCGCAGGCCGGTGATTCGTTGATCGAGCTTTGCCTCGACCTGTATCACGTGCGCGCGTAGCTCGACAGCAACCCGTTCGAGCCTCAATTCTATCTCAGAGAACCTCTGGTCGACGTAGGCCCGCAAACACTCCAGTTGCTTTTCGCCCTTGGCTGCGTGTTCGTCCAACCGCGCCTCGAACGTGTACTGGATTGTGGCAAGCCGTGTCTCGACCTGGGACTCAAATGCTGCAAGCTGTGTCTCGACCTGGGACTCAAATGCTGCAAGCCGTGTCTCGACCTTGGACTCGAGCGCGGCAAGCCGTGTTTCGAATTTGGACTCGAGCGCGGAGACTCGTTTCTCGAATTCCGTGGCCACGTGAGTGATCCGCTGCTCCAGGCTTGCCGCGAGCTCCGCCATCTGCTGCTTCATCGAGGCTTCGAACCGAGCAAAGTTGAGTTCGTTCAACTCACGTAGTTCGGCGCGATATGTGGCGTCCACTTGGTTGAACCAATCCACGAGTTCGTTGGCGATTTCGTCGCCCAAGGTCTCGTAAAATCTGCGCGAGAGCCTGGCAGTGACGGGCATCGGCGGTCTCCTGACAACTTGGTCGCCGCCATACTAAAACATATGCTCGGCGTGCCGAGTATCAAAGGAATGCCTGAAGTGGCTTGTTGTTGCGTCAACCAATCGCAGTCCACTCAGTATCCTCCCGCGCCTGTGTTAGGATAGGTGTGGCCAAGAGAATTATGTTTACGCGGTTCCTGCCGCGCGGTTTCCTGACAGAAGCCCCTCGACGCTCAAATCCTCATCTGCTTCCGGCCAGTGAATGCCCTCACCGTCTCCCAGAATCTCCCACCGATCCCGAGCCTCTGAGCTGGCACCAAGAAGTCTGGGAAACCAAACCAGCGGGACTGTGATCGCTCGGCCATCTGCGAGCCACACCGTCAGCTCGTCGTCGGTGACGGCCACTGAGCGTGCAAGCGGGCGGACCTCAATCGGCGAAGAACTCATCCCATGCCTCCATCAGAGTTTGCTGATTCGCAATCACGATGCTCTGAATCGAGCGAAGCCGAGATTCTCTCTGGCTTTCCCGATCCGACAGCAGAAGATATCCGCGCGTGTCTTTCGTTTGCGGCAGAGAGGGGACCGCCCGAAATCGAACCAGGCGAAAGTGTGGTCTGTACCGGCGAGCCCACCTTCTGATTGCCCTACACTGGAGTCGAGAAGAAAATGGCCTCGATTTGACAAGACTGCCCCCTACTGTATAACACTTACCGCGTCGATGAACGGGTGGCTGGCTGGTTGCCGTGTTCATCGATCCCAAATCGCACTAATCGATCTCGAGGAGTAGAATCGTGTTACTGCCGGAAGGACGGTCCCTGGAACTGTCGCGTGAACTGCTTCAGGGCGCAATCGACATCCATGTACATGCTGGCCCTCACCTTCGCTCGAGCCCTCGCAGCGTGGACCCGTTTCAGGCGGCGACTCAGGCACGGGACGCCGGGATGCAGGCGATCGTGTTCATGGACGTTTTCGAGATGACCAACGGAACGGCCTGGTTGGTCAACCGCGTGGTCCCCGATTTCAAGACCTTCGGCGGGCTCATAATGAACACCATCTACGGGGGTGTGAATCCGCGCGCAGTGAAGACGGCGTTGGAATATGGGGACGGTGCCAAGTTCGTCGATTTCGGTGCGCACTCGACTCACTACCAGGCCGCCCGAGAAGGTCGCGTAATCGAAGGAGAGTTCGTGCCGCTGAGCGAGACCTATCCCAAATTCAAGACGGAAGAGCTTGACCGCGCCATTCGTGTGCCCATCGATGAGCCGTTGAGCCCTGAGTTGCACGAGATCCTGCAGTTGATCGCGAGCTACCCCGAAACGTATCTGGGAACGGGGCATGTTTCCGTGGAGGAGGCGGTGCGGGTGGTCGATCTCGCCGTGCAGTACGGCATCGAGAAGGTGCTGGTTTCCAGCAGCGTGACGAAGATCGCCGACCTGGAGAAGCTGCGATACATGGCCGACAAGGGGGCCTTCCTGGAGTACACGCTCGCGGCTTACACCCATACGACGCCTATTCCCAAGACTCATTACTACGTTGAGCGTGAGTATTCATCCATGGATGAAGGTATGGCCGAAGAGCCTGCCGGCGGCGTAAAGCTGGTGGCCGAGCAGATTCAAGAGCTGGGAGCGGATCACTGCATAATCGGCACTGACTTCGGTGTGTACACTCTGCCGCCACCGGTCGAAGGGCTGCGCGAGTTTGTTGCGTGTCTGATGGATCTGGGAATTCCGGTGGACGACATCCGCAAGCTGGTGAAGATCAATCCGGAGCGGTTGTTGGGACTGGAAAGCCAACAGCGCGAGCCGGGCGAAGGTCGCGAATCGTTGAGACAACTACATGACTGAACAGCCACGTAAGAGACTGACGGTACTGCAGCCTCGTGCCTACGTGGGTGATCCCCACGTCATGAGCGATGACAGGAGTCGTCTCAGTATCCTGTTTTCGATGTACGAGTCGCTGGTTCGCCGGGATCGCACCGGTGCCTATTACCCGGCTCTGGCCGGAAGCTGGAGTGTGGAAGAGGATGCGCGGACCTGGAGGTTCGTGCTGCGCGAAGGGGTGAGGTTCCACAACGGGGATTCCCTGGAGGGCGGGGACGTATTGGAGACGCTGGAGCGTGTGCGTGATCCGGGAATGGGAGGCGAGCTCGGTACTTCAGGCGTATACAGCAGCTATCTCGACGGCGCCGTCATCAGGGCTCTCGACAAACGCACGGTAGAGGTCGAGATGGCGGAGCCGATGGCGGATCTGCTGGACCTGCTGGTAGACTTGCCAATCGTTCCGCGGAGTGCCTTGGGAGGACTCCCCGACGAGGCAGTCGGCAGCGGGCCTTACCGTCTGGTGGAGGCCGGCACAGACGTGGTCGTCATGGAGACCTTCGCCGATTACTGGGCCGGCCGTCCGGAAAAGGCTGAGGTGTACTGGAAGGGCGTTGAGGACGCAGAGCAACGCGTTGTGCTCCTGCTCGCAAACGAAGCCGACATCATCTCTGACGTACTCCCCGAGAGCCGCTCCACAATCCAGGACTCTGCTGAAGCCGAATTGGTGTCGGCGCAGAGCAGCGTGTGCGCCATCTTCATCTGCAATGTCAACTCGGGAGTGTGCGCGGACAAGAGAATACGCAGGGCGCTCAACTATGCCCTGGATGTTGAAGACCTCATAAACACCGTAATGCATGGGGCGGCGCAGTCTCTCAACGGCCCACTCACTCCTTTGCACTTCGGCTACGATCCTGTCCCTCCCTACCCGCACGATCCGGATATGGCGAGAACGCTGCTGGCCGGAGCCGGGCATCCCAACGGAATTGAGCTCGTGTTGGACGTTCCCACGACGCTGCCCGACGAAGCAACGGTGCTGGCGCAGCACATGGCCGAGCAGTACGCTCGAGCCGGCATTGTGACCGAGATAAGAGAATTCTCAGATCGTGCAGCCTACGCCGAGATGGTGCGGGACAAGCAGATGGATGATGCGGCTTGCTTCGATTCGAGTCCCCTGAGCACCTATCGGATACTTCGCGAGAAGCTCCATTCCGGCGTCGCCGGTCCATGGTGGCAGGGGTACGTCAATCCAAGCCTCGATGCTCTGATCGACAAAGCCCGAGGAACCTGTGAAATAGAGCAGCGTCGAGATCTCTATCGTCAGGCTTATCGGATTGTCCGCGACGACGCTCCCTGGATCTTCCTCTACAACCCGACCCTATTTTGGGGCGTCGGAGCAAATGCCCGGACCTTCGCGCCGAGTGTCGAAGGTCTGATTCGACCTTGGTGAACAGAGACCATTGAAGAAGCCGTTCGTTACACGCTGTCGGTTGTATGATGCTCGCCGCTCGCTGCAAGCTCTTGGCTGCACTCTGCACGCTGCACGCTGCGTGCTGCTCGTTCTTCTAATTCAGCCGGCGTGCACTCCCCGTACCGATTCGGACGTCGAGTGGGTTGCCAGGTTCTCTCATGTTTACCAGACCAACTCCGACTATCAGCTCATGGCGGAGCGGTTCAGGGACCTCATGTATGATCGAACCGATGGCCGGTTTCAGGTAAAGATCTTTCCATCCGGCCAATTGGGCGGTGAACGGGTCGCCTTCGAGCAACTTCAAGCGGGTGCTCAAGAGATGGCGATAAGCGGAACGCCGGTCCTATCTGGATGGGTTCCCGAGGGCCAGGTGTTCGACTTGCCGTTCTTGTTCCAGACGCGCGATCAAGGGCTGGGGGTACTCAACGGAAGCGTGGGTGACTGGTGGAGACAGCTTCTGCTGGAGAAGACCGGTATAAGATCTCTGGGCTTCCTCGATTATGGGTTTCGGCACGTCTACAACCGCAAGCACCCGGTAACGGAGCCTGCGGATCTCTCCGGACTCAAGCTGCGCGTGCTTCAGAGCCGCACCTATATCTCGGCGTACGAGGCGTTCGGCGTTCAGGCTACACCGATGAACTACGGCGAGGTGTACTCGGCTATGCAGCAGGGAGTCATCGATGGCGGAGAAGCGAACGTCATCGGTTACATGACCAGTCGTCTCAACGAGGTAGGCCGGTTCTTCAGCTTCACGGCGATAACCTACAATCCCATCACTCTTCTCATAAACGAACGCTTCTATCAGAGCCTCCCCGAGGAGGTCAAGGAGACCTTGACGGTCGCGGCAACGGAGTCTCTGGGGTATCAGAAGATGGTGGCTCGGGAGATGGAGGCCGAGGCTCTCGAGCAGATGAAGGCTTCAGGGGTTACGGTGACCTACCCGCCTGCCGCGCCGTTTGTCCCCGTCGTCCGACCAACGGTTTGGCAGGATTTGGCGGAGCGTTTGCCCGGCGGCAGGGTTTTGCTCGAGTGGCTCGAGCGAGAAATCGACCGAACTCCAGTGGCAGAGGGAGCTGATGCTACGCTTCTTGAAGAGCGTTAATCGCCGAGCGGTAGCCGTCGAGCGGCTGCTTGCCGGCAGTCTGGTCCTGACGGTCTTCTTGGTAGTGCTGTTGCAGGTCATCATGCGCTACCTCTTACAACGCCCCAACCCGTGGACCGAAGAGCTTTCTCGATTCGGCTTCATCTGGGTTTCGATGATCGGGGCAGCGCTTGCCGTGGAGCTCCGCACCCACTTCGTCTTCGACCAGCTCGTGGGGCTTTTGACGCCCAAGCTGCAGAAGCTGGCACGTGTTTGCTCAACTGCCTTCGTTGCCGCAATGGCCGTCGGCCTAATCGTGTTCGGTCTCCAGCTCGTTTTGCTAGCTGACTCCCAACGCTCAGCCGCGCTCAACCTTCCAGTAAGCTGGATCTACGCCTCGGTGCCGGTGGCCGGTCTGCTGATGCTTCTTCACATAGCCGCGGCACTCGATTGGGTGTTGAAAGGCCCACGGGAAGACAAGAACTGATGGCTGTACTCCTGTTCGCCGTCTTCGTTCTGCTCGTGCTGCTGAGTGTGCCGATTGCCTTTGCCCTGATCGGCACCGCGGCGGTGATCCTGGGAATCGGTGAGAGCACGCCTCTCGTTATCGCACCACAGCAGATCGTGGCCGGTATGGACTCATTCCCGATGCTCGCCGTGCCGCTGTTCATCCTCGCCGGCTTCATCATGGAGTTCGGCGGGATCAGCAGGCGCCTGGTGACCCTGGCCTATTCGCTCGTCGGGCATCTGCACGGAGGACTCGGCCAGGTCGTCGTGCTCGCCGAGACATTCTTCGCCGGGGTCTCGGGATCGACGTCGGCGCAAGCGGCTGTGATCGGCGGGATAATGATCCCTCAGCTCACCGAGAAGGGTTATTCGCGTCCGCGAGCCACGGCCATAGTGGGAGCTGCTTGCGCCATGGGCATCTTGATCCCGCCGGGGATCGTCATGGTCATCTACGGGGTCATGGCGAGCGTTTCCATAGGTGAACTCTTCGTGGCTTGTCTGGTACCCGGCCTGTTGATGGCATTCGGCTTGATGTTGCAGATCGGTTTGCAGGCGCGGCAGCAAGCCTGGCCGCGCGGCCAACGAGCGACGAGGGGCACCACCGCGCGTGCGGCCCTGGATGCTGCCCTGCCGCTCCTCTTGGTTGTGATCATCCTCGGCGGAATCAGGTTCGGCATCTTCACGCCGACGGAGGCCGCAGCCGTGGCCGTGGCCTATGCTCTCGTGCTCAGCGCGTTCTACGGCTCACTTACGGCCGAGCGGTTGTGGCGAGAGCTGCTGCGGACCGCCCAGCTCTCGGGCATGGTGCTCTTCGTAGTAGGCGCGGCTCAACTCTTGTCGTGGGTTCTGGCGGTCGAGCAGGTCCCGCAGAACATGGCGGCAGCGGCAGCGGACCTCGGCGGAGGCAGGATCGGGTTCCTCTTGCTCACCATAATCATCTTCCTGCCACTGGGAGCGATACTGGAAGGAGTGCCGGCGGTCGTTTTGCTCACCCCCATCTTGTTGCCGGTCGCAAAGCAGTTGGGGATCGATCCGGTTCACTATGGTGTGGTGATCTGCGCGACGCAGGGCATATCGGTATTCATGCCGCCGGTGGGCGTGAGTCTGCTCGTCACGTGTTCCGTCGGGCAGGTTTCACCTGCGGCCGTTGCAAAGCCAATTACCCCTTACCTGATATTGTTGTTGGCCTTCACGCTGCTCGTCACGCTCGTTCCGGAAATCGTACTCTTCCTTCCGCGGGTGCTGGGGTACTGAATGAAAGCTGCAACGTGACGGGAGGCTCGCGATGGCCAATGGTTTCTCGGTCGCAGCCTACCTTTTAGTCTCCGCTTCACCGGCCGCTTATTCATTGTCCCTGTCCCAAGCACTATGTTGTCCCCTGTCGTCACGTGACGTCGAATCTCTTGTGCCCGGTTACAGTAGACGGAGGATCTCAGAATGGACTTTTCGCGCCGTTTCGCCTCTCGCTTGCTCGTGATTGTCTTTCTCTTCGCAGCTTGCTTCGTTTCGTTCAGCGCCGCTCAGGTTACTCCCCCCGAGGAGTTCCTCGGTTTCGAGGTGGGCGCCGACTTCCACTTGATAACCTACGAGCAGGTGGCCGGCTACATCGAGCTGCTCGAGAATCAGACGCAACGCCTGAGCGTATTCGACGCGGGCCCGACCTCGTACGGCAGGCGTCAGAAGTACGCCGTGATCAGCTCCGCGGAGAATCTGGCCAACCTCGATCACCATAAGGAGGTGGCGCGGAGGCTGAGCCTCGCCAGAGATGTTTCAGAGATTGAGGCGCGCACGATGGCCGACGAGGGTGTTGCCGTAGTCTGGATCGACGGAGGTCTGCACGCCTCGGAGGTCGTGGGATCCAATATGCAGGTTCAGCTCGCGTACGACGTGGTTACCAATGAGGACCCGGCCACTCAGCGCATCCGCGACAATGTCATCGTCGTGATGGTGTGGACGAATCCCGATGGGATGACGATGATCGCCGACTGGTACAACGGGAACGTCGGCACGCTGTACGAAATGAGCCGGCCGCCTTTCCTCTATCAGAAGTACGCGGGTCACGACAATAACCGCGAATCGCATATCGCGAACCTGCAGGAGACCCGGAACACCAACAGGCTGGTGAACCAGGAATGGTTCCCCGTCTTCTACTATAACCAGCACCAGACCGGTCCCTTTCCATGCCGCATCTTCATCGCTCCGACGGCGGAGCCCGCGAACCCCAACGTGCACCCGCTAGTGAGGAGATACGAGAATCTCCTGGGGACCGTGGGCGCGAAGGCGATGGAGGAAGAGGGGCTGGCCGGCGTGATCTCGCGCAGCAACTACGACTACTACTACACGGGCTCGGTGTTGGCTATTGCCGAAGGGCACAACATCCCGTCGCTTTTGACCGAGACCCAGAATTACGGGTACGCCACGCCACATCACTATACGCTCTCAGATTTCCCCGAGCAGCACAGGGATCTCGTACCAGGCCAATTCTACCCCAACCCATGGATGGGTGGCTGGTGGCGGTTTGCCGATCAGATCCTCTACAACCACACCGTAGCGATGTCGATATTCGAGCTGGCGTCGTATTACAAGGCCGACTTCATGTTCGCCAAATGGCAGATGGCAAACGACGTGATCGAGCGCTTCGAGAGCGAGCCGCCATACGGCTGGATCTTCCCCGCCGATCAGCGCGACCCTAACACGACCGATATGTTGATGGAGCGCTTCTTGTTGCACGGCTTCGAGATCCACATTGCCGAAGAGCCGTTCGAGCACGAAGGCGTGTCGTATGGAGCCGGGTCCTACATTGTTCTGACCAGCCAGCCGTTTGGACTCTATGTGAAGAACCTGCTCGAGCGACAGGACTTCCCTGATCTCCGGAAACATCCTCACCTCTGGCAGGGGCAGCCCAGGGCGAGCCGCTACATCGACGAGGAGACAGGCGAGGAGATCCTGCCGCCGCTCTTGCCCTACGACAACGCGGGTTGGACAATGCCGCTCTTGATGGGCATAGAGAGCCACGTGATGAGCACGCCGCTGGAAACGAACATGCGGCTGTTGAGCGAGACTCCCGCTCTGGAAGCCTCCGTGAGCGGCGGCGGATCGCGTGTGGCTGTTTCTCGCGCCGACAACAACAGCTACAAGGCGGTTAACCGCATACAGGCGGCAGGCGGCAGAGTGAGTGCAGCGCTCGAGGAGTTCACGCTCGGCGGAACGCGTTACCCGGCCGGTACTTTCATCGTGGATCGTTCGAGCATATCGGGGAGAGCCTTGAGTGACATCGCGGCTTCCACTCATGTCGACATGCGGGGAAGGGCCCCCAACGTCAGATCGGAAAGGCTCCCAACGCCGAGGATAGGCCTGTACCAATCCTGGATGGCGAACATGGACGCGGGTTGGATCAAGTTCTTGTTCGACGAATACGAGTTTCCCTACAAGGACATCCGCGACGCGGATGTACGCGTGGGTCGCCTGCGCGACCGGTTCGACGTGATCGTGTTGCCCGACATGAGTCCGCAGCGAATAGTCGACGGTCATGCGAAGGGAACCATGCCGCCGGACTACGTGGGCGGCATAACCGAAGTGGGTCTGGCCAACCTTAAGCAGTTCGTCGAGGATGGCGGCATGCTCGTTTGCAACAAGACATCGCTCGAACTGGCACTCGAGTCGTTCGACCTGCCCATCGAGAATACGCTCCGGGGTGTGCCGAGGAGCGAGTTTTTCGTGCCCGGATCGATACTGCGTATGGACTATGACGCCAGCCACCCGCTGGCCTACGGCATGGAGCCGAGCAGTATCGGGTACATATCCGGTCAGTACGCACTCGAGATTGTTGCGCACGACAATGGAGTCGAAGAGGAAGACGGCGGAGGGGAGGCTGCGCTCACTGGAATGGCGCCGGGCATCCACGTGGTTGGCCGGTTCCCCCATGAATCGCTCTTGTTGAGCGGTTTCCTCGCCGGCGGGGAAAGGCTGCACGGCAAAGCGTCGGTGATAGAAGCAGAGGTCGGTGAAGGTCGCGTTGTGTTGTTCGGTTTCAACGTGTCGAACCGAGCGCAGGCCCACGCCACTCACAAGTTGCTGTACAATGCAGTGTTCAGAGGCCGTTAGTATCGTCCGCTCCAGCGGTACGCCACCTGCATTGCGGGCCCGCGTGGCTTCAACCCTGACTGTCTGGCTTGCCGCTGCTCTTTGCGCACCGGGCCCAGCGTTGACCCAGGAGATTTCAATGAAGGAAATCATCGATTTCCGAAAACCGCAAACAGCGGATTGGACCACGGTAAATGATGTCGTGATGGGCGGAAGATCTGCCAGCGACATGGAACTGACTGATGAGGGTACCGCTGTCTTCAGCGGTTTCCTCTCGTTGGAGAACAACGGCGGATTCGCTTCAACGCGGGCGATCTTTGAGAGCTTGGACCTTACCGGCTTTTCGGGCCTCAGGCTTCGGGTAAAGGGTGACGGCCGGCGCTATCAGCTGCGAATTCGCACAGACGGCGATTACGACGGGATCGCGTACCGGTCCGATTTCGCCACCGAAGCGGGCGAGTGGACTGAGATGTTCCTCTCCTTCGATTCGTTCGAGCCCACTTTCAGGGGCCGAGTTCTGCGGAGCGCGCCCTCCCTCGACCCGGCGTCCATTCGACAGATCGGCTTTCTGATCGGCGACGAGGTCGAAGGAGCGTTCCGTTTGGAGATAGCCTGGATTTCGGCTGTGCTCTCCGATCAGTCGTAAACGTCCACGTTCACCTGGATCTGCGACAGGCTCATTGCTGCTCGTCTTCCCCCTTCACGTACCGATCGAACCACTCCAACCAGCGCGCCCACATGTCCAGGTTGTTCTCGATAGCGCGTGGAGTGTGTGACTCGAACGGATACATGTACAACACCGCCGTCTTGCCCAATCCCGTGAGCGCTTGCATCAGTCGCTCGGATTGAATCGGGAAGGTGCCGGTATTGTTGTCGTCCGCTCCGTGATACATCAACAGCGGAGTGTTGATCTGATCGGCTCTGAAGAACGGCGACATCTCGAAATAAATGTGCGGCGCTTCCCATATGTCTCTTCGCTCCGCCTGAAACCCCATCGGCGTCAGTGTGCGGTTGTAGGCGCCGTCGCCGGCGATTCCGGCCTTGAAGTAGGGGGTGTGAGCCAGCAAATTCGCGGTCGCGAACGCGCCGTAACTGTGTCCCCCGTGACCGATGCGGTCGATGTCGATGTAGCCGAGTGTATCGACGGCGCGGACCGATCCGTACACGGCATCGACCATGTTCGAGATGTAGGTGTCATTGTAGTTCTCACCCACAACGGGAATGTCGGGATACACGATCGCGTAACCTTGGGTGAGCCAGATGTCGGACCAGCGGAGCCAGCTCAGATGTGTGAACTCATTGTGGTTTCGTGACCGCAGCGCAGAGTTCTGGTACTCTTCCGCTGTTTCGAACTCGCGGGGATAGGTCCAGAAGACCGCGGGTACACGCTGGCCCTCGCGATAGCTCGTTGGCAGTGAGATTCGCCCCTGTACCTCGATGCCGTCCCGCCGCCGGTACTCAAAATCGATGCGGCGTGCCGCCGTGACGTGAGGGAAGGGGTCCACGTTGTTCGTGAGATTCTCCATCGATCCATCGGCTGTCCAGAGGTAACTGTCCGGGAAATCGTTTTTGGATTCGCGGCTCACTATCATCCGGTTCATTTCCCGATCCAGCGCCACCAGCGGACGATCGAACGAATCCTTGGCGCCCTCGAACAGACGTTCTGTCGATCCGTCCCGCAGGGATACCCGATCCACGAAGGGCTGCGGTCTGAGGTCCTCCCTGTACCCGGAACCCTGGAGGTAAACGGACTGGCCGTTGCTGGAGAGCAGCACGTAGCCCCCTCCATTCGATGTCCTGCCGGTCTTCAGCTCGCCGGGGAGCGAGAGGAGTTCGTCCGGGTCATAGAAATCCACGAACAGATTGCGGGTCGGGTTCCGTCGCCTGAGGTCGAATTGGGCAATGCCACGTTCTCCGTCCTTGGTTACAGTGACGAATACGTGGCGACCGTCGGGCGAGTACCTGAGCTCGCTCATTGGGTCCTCGCTCTCGGCGATCACCTGGGCAGTCGACGTGTCGAACGGCGCGACCAGCATTTTCAACAAGTCTCCGCGCGTCTCGCCGTCCTCACTCTCCTCTTCGCGCAGGAGATACGTCAGTGCCGAGCCGTCGCGGCGCGGGCGCCATGACCACTCCCGCGGCTCCTCGTCGTCGCCGTTTCGCCGTCGCGTTTCCCGCAGGGGGCGGTGATGGACGGTGGAGTTGAGGTTTCCGTCGCGATCGAGCACCTCGGTTGTTCGGGGGAAGCCCGAATAGGGGGCTATATACGAGAAAGGGCGCTCGATCTTGGTGGCCAAAAGGTGTTGTCCGTCGGGGCTCAGCTCGATCGACTCGTACATCCCCGGTTCGCCGATCAGCCTGGGCGGCTGTCCGGGAGCCAGCTCCGCGATCTGGCTCTTGGTGTAGAACTCGAACAGCGCGCCGTCGTGTTCGTCGCGAAGCAGAAAAGGATACGTCGGGTTGGGCTTCGGTTCGTCTCGAGTCCGCCGGATCATCGGGGTCGAAGGAACGGAGTCGCGTGCGGGCTCGGCACCGCGGTCAGACGGAACCAACAACGTCAAGATCGAACCTTCCGGCGTCCACTGCACCATGCGTGACGGCACGCTTCCCTGACCCCGGTACGTCGTACCGATGGTAGCCATGATGCGGGCGTCGCTGACCGGGCCGAGCTCGCCCGTCGTCACCTCGGCCACCCACAACTGGGTGCCGCTTCTCAGGTGCGCGAGAAACGCCAGCCGGTGCCCATCGGGAGACCACATGAAATCGGACCCGAATGCGCCGTCCGGCAGCTCGAAGTCCTGAAACTCCCTCTCGCTCAGAGAGTAGACGCGGAACCCGTAGATGCCGAAGGTGTCGAGGCGCCACCGGCGGTCGGTCCGTGGCCGGATCTCCAGCATCGCCAACCTGTAGGTCTCCTCCGCCATGCGCTCGAGCGTCGATAGCTCGGTATGAAATGGGATGAGGAAATGGTCGCCGTCAGGGCTCATGTGATCGAGCGTGGCGTAGTTCCTGTCGGTGTCGAACAGCTCCTGGACGCTCGGGTCCGGCAGAATATATCTGTCGTTTTCTCCCTGAGCCCGCGTCGATACCGGGAGAGACAGAAGGGGCAGCAACACGAGAAAACAAACGACGGAGGAGGCGGCGAAGGACCGGCTACTTATCATTGGAGCCTCTTGGTTGAGTGACAAACTGCAGGCCGCGCAGGGGGAGTGCTTTGGCATAGCATATTGCGTCGAACTGGGCGCCGCAAAGGGAGAATGGCCCGGCGGAACGCGCGCTCGCGAGGGCTGCTAATGCGAGTACCCCGTTTCCACAACGTGCCAGAAGAACTCGTGATACCTGTCCACGATCTCTTCCATGGCGGCCTTGCTGTATTCGGTCAAATACTGCTGTGCTGTCTCGGGGTTCTGTTCGTAAAGTTCCAACGCCCTCGCTTCCACCTCCGCCTCCTCGCCGAAGAACCGCTGCTCCAGTGGGTCGCGCCAAGCGCGCAGCTCCTCCGTGAAGTGCCTGAACCTGAGGTGCATCACATTGAAGACCGAGCGCACCGCCCAATAGGCCGAGTTGTGTTGGTAGGCGTCTTGGTTGTACGTCGAGTACAACGGTGAGATCTCGCTCGCTCCGGCGTACACCGGTGTGAAGGTGCTGACGTACTGATTGCAGACGTAGAACCAATACTTTCCGCCGATCCAGTCCGGCAGCCAGTCCCGAACCTGCCCGACGAACCCGTAACCGCCGGTCGACCGCGCTACCTGACGGTTGTGCGGAATGTCGAGTAGCGCGCGCCAGTCCGCACTGGGGAAGGGCGTGGTGAGCGGGCTCTTTTTGAAACCGCCGTTGCCGTCGGGAACCAACCAGTCCAGGTCCGCTGTGTTGTCGTACACCGTTCCCTCGAACACTGACCTCTGGAACGTCATGATGTCCTGCACCGTGACCGGGTTGTCAGGCTTTGCAGATAACGGCAGGTACGAGGTCGGGAAGCGGCGAGTATGGTAGGGATCGTAAGGATCGGTCTGAACCATGTCGAGGTCGCGCCCCGAAGGCGTCCTCCAGCTCGGCGCAAATGTCTGGTAGAAGTGCCACATCCGCGATAGCTGACCGTCGCTTGGATAGTCGGCGTAGGCGTCGTGGAATCGGAAAGGCTCCCCGCTCGACGGATCATACCACCCCATGTCGATGGCCGCCTGCTTGTAGTTGGATGAACCCAGAAACCACTCCGGATCGGACAGGTCGACGTCGCGAATGAGGTGGGTGTTAGTCAAGACGATCATGTGGTCGTCAGGGATACGCTGCGCAACCCATATCGCGCCGGGAGTTCCGCTGCCGCGTTGCCAGTTGTGTACCGGTACGCTGGCGACCTCGAGCAGCCACACCTGCTCGGGATCGGTTATCAAGAGTCCCTCGCTCGCCATGCCGACGGATGTGAGAAAGCCGTATTCCTCCAGAAGCGATCCGATCAGCTGCACCGCCTCGTAAGCGGTCGAGCAGCGTTGCATTGCGAACAACTGAGCCATCTCTATCGTCATGATCTGCTCGCCCGTGTTGGCGAAGGCGGCGAGCTCGGACCTCTGATAGAGCGTCGACTCGGCGATCATCAACTGGTGCTCGTTCATCTGCGGATAGCCGGTGTGTAGATACGCGTATGTATGCGGAACTTGAGGGATCTCCCCGATTACCGTTCCCCTGTGCTCGTAGCTGCTGCCGTCGGGCACATCCTGGAGGCCGTAGTACACCGGCGCCATCGAGCCTTCGGGCCAGTCTCTCGCGGGAACCACGTGCAGGCGGCTGTTGGCACAGCAGCCGTCGTGCGACGCGATGACGGAGCCGTCCGTAGAGGCCAGTCGACCGACTGCGATCGACGTGCAGTGGTCGTCGCAGCTTTGTGCCGTAGCCGGTAGGGTGACGGAAAGAGCCGCAATTGAGATGCATCCAGACATCATCCTCTGAATCATTTTGACTTCCCCGGTTTTTTGGTGATCAGACCCTTCATCACAACTTGAAGTATGGCGCTCGTGGCTTGGAGAAGACAACCGGCGTTTGCGGCCCGTCAGTGCGCCGAGTTGATTTGACAATGCCTCCCCCAGACCGTAAGTGTAGGTGAAATCAAAATACGAGGGTGTAAAAGTGAGAAACCGTTCGTTCATTTCCGCTCTTGCTGTCACTGTGCTGCTCATTCTCTGCTCTTACTCTGAGCTTCCGGCACAAGTCAGCTTCTCCGACGGTCAGATGTATCTGAGCAGTGTGGGATCGCCACTGATGTCCCACGACGGAGAGTCCTTCTATTCTGTCGTGGATGCCTACGTTCCCGGGTACGGCAGAACCGGCCGCATGGTCAAACGCTTCGACCTGAACGGCGAGGTGCTCGATGAGGACCTGCCGGCGCTCCCGGTCAACATGTCGCCTGACGGGCGGTGGTCGGCGTTCATAGGGGAGCGTTCCGGTAGGCACGGGCTGTGGCTGTACGAAATCGAGGAGGACGACTACAGATTTCTGGCGCCTGCTCCGCGCAGCGATGCGTTTCTCGGGCATCGGGCAAACGAGAATCTTGTCTGGTCTCCTGACAGCAGGAGCATTGCGTACACCGCGGCTGAAGAAGAGCCGCAACCGGTGGAACCGGAAATAAAGGTCATATCACGGATTCTCTTCAAGACGCGCACGTCTTTCACGGACAATCTCAAGACGCACATCTTCGTGGTAGACGTAGACGACGGTAGCGCCAGGCAGTTGACAGACGGCGAGTATGACGAACACTCTCTTGTCTGGCATCCCGAGGGGTCGAAGATCGCGTTCGTCAGCAACAGGACCGACGATCCTGATGACAACCACAACAACGATATCTGGACTGTTGAGTTGGCCACCGGGCGGATAAGCGCCGTAACCCAAACTCCGGGAACGGAGTACGCCCCGGCGTGGTCGCCCGACGGCCGGTACCTTGCATATCGCGCCGGAGTCAGACCGATCAACACGAAGGACAGCCAGGCGGAGAACGCGCAGATCTTCGTCGTGCCGTCGGGTGGCGGAGGTCCGGTGGACCTCACCCAGGCACTCGACCGTCGCATCAGGACGTATGAGTGGTCGCCCGATTCCGACTTCATCTACTTCACCGCGAACAACAAGGGCGCGACGCATCTGTTCCGCGTATCGGTTTCGAGCAGAGAAATAGAGCAACTGGTCGACGGCGACGTGCGGGTCGGAGGCTTCGCAATCAGCCCGGAAGACGGCACGGTTGTCTACACCCTTTCGAGCCAAACCGACCCTGGGGAGCTGTGGAGAACGGCGGCGGACGGACGCCGCCCCCGGCAACTCACCCGCTACCAGGACGATTTCAAGAACAACGTCGTGATGTCGGTGCCGCAGGCGTTCTGGTTCGAGAGCTTCGACGGCACGATGGTGCAGGGGTGGCTGATGAAACCCAACCCGTTTGAGGAGGGACGAGAATATCCGCTCATACAGACTATACACGGTGGACCGCACGGGGCGTACGGGTATTCCATCTCGGCGTCAAATCAGCGCTTTGCCGAGCGGGGATTCGGAGTCCTCTACATAAACCCGCGCGGCAGCACCGGCTACGGGCAGAAGTTCGCCGACGGCACGATCAATAATTGGGGCGGCGGTGACTACAGGGACCTGATGACCGGCCTCGACTACGTAATTGAGCACCACGACTGGATCGACGAAGACAGACTCGGCGTCACTGGCGGGAGCTACGGCGGATATATGACAAACTGGGTGATCACGCAGACCGACCGCTTCAAAGCGGCGGTGACAATGGCGAGCGTGAGCAACCTCATCAGCTTTTACGGGAATTCTCTGTACCAGCTGCTCATCGAGACCGAGTTCCCCGGGGAGCTCTGGGACAACTACGATCTGTTATGGCATTGGTCACCGATGAAGCACGTGGAGAATGTGGTCACGCCGACACTGTTCATTCACGGTGAGAACGACCACGACGTCCCGATCACCCAGGCCGAGGAAATGTTCGTGGCACTCAAGAAACTGGGCGTTGAGTCCGTCTTCGTACGGTATCCCGGCGAGGGCCATGGATTCCGCCGGCCGGAACACTGGCAGGACGCAAGGCAACGCGCCATGGACTGGTTTGTCCGATATCTCGAGCCGGACAGAATCGCGAGGAGATAACGGGTCAACGGTCCGATCCATCGCCGGGACAAGCTGCTGCAACGGTTTTCGTTGCGTGATCGATTCGATTGGGTTTGGGCGATCGCAACCGAGGTTGCTGCAATTCCGATGCGGAGCTATGCGCGGCAGTGTCCGGTTTCATATTCCAGGAGGTGATCTTCACCGTTCTCGACGGCCTCTCGCCTTTTGACAAAGACGTGATCAAGCCGTAACATCTCAACTGGCAAGTGCTCGACAGTTGTTCCAAAATCTGCTCACGGCATCCAGCTTTGGAGGACTTAATGGAGACCATACTGAGAATCGACATGGGTGCGGACGGCGGCCCAGCGGTCAGCAAGGAACCTGTGGGCGAATATGCCGGTTTGGGAGGCCGCGCGTTCACTTCGAAGTTGGTGTCTTCCGAGGTGCCACCGCAGTGCCACCCCTTATCAGCAGAAAACAAGCTGGTACTGGCGCCTGGGCTGTTGAGCGGTACGGCCGCGTCGATATCGGGGCGCTTGTCGGTGGGATGCAAGAGCCCGCTCACCGGTGGCATCAAGGAGGCGAATGCCGGAGGGCAACCCGCACAGGTGCTGGCCAAGCTTGGCTATGCGGCCATCGTGCTGGAGGGCAAACCAACCAACGGAGATTTGCACAAGATCTTCATTTCCGGGGACGACGTTGAAGTCGAGGTGGACAACAGCCTCGAGTCGCTGCCCAACTACGATCTCGTTGAGAAGATGAAGCAGGAGTACGGCGAGAAGATCGCGTGCATGTCCATCGGCCCGGCTGGCGAGATGAAGATGGGCGCCGCCTCGGTGGCTTGCACCGACATGGAGCTGAGGCCCACAAGGCATGCCGGCCGCGGTGGCGTGGGGGCGGTCATGGGCGCCAAGGGCGTCAAGGTGATCGTGCTCGATCAATCGAGCGTAAAGATGCGTTCCCCGAAGGACGCCCAAAAATTCAAGGCGGCCAACAAGACGTTCGTTCAGGGGCTCCGTAGTCACAGTGTGACAGGGGAAGCGCTGCCGGCCTACGGCACCAATGTGTTGACCAACATCATCAATGAGGCTGGGGCCTTTCCGACAAACAACTTCCAGCGCGGCCAGTTCGACGGGGCTTCCAAAATCAGCGGTGAAACACAGGCCGAACTCGAGGTCAAAAGAGGTGGTGTCGCCACGCACGGCTGTCATCGCGGTTGCGTGATCGAGTGCTCCGGCATCTTCAACGATAAAGACGGCAAGTACGTCACCAAACAGCCCGAATACGAAACCGTCTGGGCGCACGGGGCCAACTGTGGGATCGACGATCTCGACGCCGTTGCCACTCTGGATTTCCTCGATGATAACTACGGCCTCGACACGATTGAGATGGGTGCCACCATAGCAGTGGCAATGGAGGCGGGTGTGGCCAAGTTCGGGGATGCGGAAGCAGCGATCAACTTGATCAAAGAAGTTGGACAGGGCACACCGCTGGGTAGGGTTCTCGGAAACGGTGCGGCTGTAACCGCGAAGGTCTTCGGCATCGAGCGGGCTCCGGTGGTCAAGGGACAGGCCATGCCAGCGTACGATCCCAGGGCAGTGAAGGGCATCGGCGTTACCTACGCGACTTCACCCATGGGAGCGGATCATACTGCCGGCTATGCGGTCGCCACCAATATCCTCGGAGTTGGAGGCAGCGTTGATCCTCTGAAGTCCGAGGGCCAGGTGGAGCTGTCGCGAAACCTCCAGATCGCGACGGCGGCGGTTGACTCGACGGGGATGTGCCTCTTCATCGCCTTTGCCGTCCTGGATCAGCCGGAAACCTTCCAGGCACTGATCGACATGTTGAACGCATTCTACGGCTTGAGCCTCGACGCCGATGGCGTCACGGAGCTCGGCAAGACTGTACTGAAGATGGAGAGGCAGTTTAACGAGGCGGCCGGATTCACTGCCAGCCACGATCGCCTGCCTGGCTATTTCAAGAAGGAGAAGCTGCCGCCTCACGACGTTACGTTCGACGTCGAAGAGAAGGAGCTGGATGAAGTGTTCAGCTTCTGACGAAGAGGTGGAGCAGTGACGTGAGCCACGGGAGCGTGCGGGAACTATCGCTGACGGTCGAGTCCCGCGCACTCCCACTCTTTTTCCCGCTCCTCCAAGATGGGTTCATGCTCGAAGCGAGGGTAGGCGCCAGCATCAGGGAGTTCCTTCAGGACCGGTGCAGGTTGGCGCGCAACTCCATCGAGAACCGTATCCGCACACTGTTCTTGGACGGCATGCCCGTCGACGATTTGGATGGCGTGATCATAGAGAACAACTCGACACTGGCTCTTTCAGGCGCCATGCCCGGCCTGGTAGGAGCAGTGATGCGAAGCGACAGCCCGCTCCGGTCATTTCGGAGGTCCATTACACACGGTGTTGGAACGAGCACCAACATGAAACACCAGCAACAACAGTTGGGGCTGGTCCGGTTGAAGCTCTTCAACACGGTGATGAGTGAGTTTGGCCCTCACTTCCTTAGCCTGGGTATTCTGCTGGAACCTGTCGTACTGAAGGACTTCCTGGCAGAGCTGTCGGATTCGCAGCGCAGAGGGATTGGTGAAATGCTGGTGGACAACGAGCCGGTCGACGAGAGCCTCCTGCCGAGGGACGCTTTGTCTGGAACTCGTCTAGTCTCACTATCCGTCAGGACTGCGGGATGAAGGTCACCGTCAAGCTGTTTGCGACACTTGCAAAGGGGCGCTTCGAGGAGGAAGTCAGGGAGTACGAACCCGCCACCACCGTTCGTCACGTTCTATCCGATCTCGGTATTCCCGAGGCGCATGCAAAGATCGTTTTCGTGAACAACAGGCACGCCGGGATGGACAGTGAGCTGTTGGAGGGAGATATGTTGGGGATCTTTCCGCCGATCGGAGGGGGGTAGGCACGAAGTGAGCGGTATGTAGGGAGTGGTAAGTTGGAAGTGGTA